>DAOVER010000001.1 GCA_030668875.1 Candidatus Heimdallarchaeota archaeon | reverse complement strand
AAACTTGCTTATCAAGAAAAAATTACTTCATTGGAATTCGTATATTATCATCTTCATCTAAGATGTCAAATTCCACGAATCTAAACACTTGAATTTTATCTGTTCCATCTTCTTCTATTAACCATTCGTTAAATGATCTGCATGAAACTGGATTAACTGGATTATTTACACCACATTCATCAGTTCTATCACAAGTAAAACATGGACATGCTATTGTTAACCAACCTGTTTCTTCCTTCTTTGGAATTGTTAATACATAATCTTTAACATTTCCAATTTTTATTGGAATTTTTAGTATCATATTCGAATATAGTAATTCATCAATCTTTAGCTTGATTGATTCATGTTGACCTAATAAATCAAGTACTTCTCTATATAGTAATTGTTTGCTCGATGTACGACCTATTAGCTCTACAATTTCATCCCCCAATGCACTGCTATAGTTCCTTTCAATTTTTATCCTCTGTGTCGGGATCATCTTCATCACACCATATTACAAATATCGAATCTGCACTCCTAAGTTTTCAAAACACAATAGCCCAAATTCAAACTGTAAATCTTCAAATAATACATTCCCTTTTACCATATTTAAGTGTTGATACCGTTCGAAAAAAAATTTAATCGAGCCTTCATAACAATAGCAAGAAATTGTTGAAAATCTATCCGACATAAACCGAAAAATTTATGTTTTATAGAATCTATTTTCGTGATTTACTGTAAGGCTTTGATGAGCTTTTTCTTTTTCTCCGCCTTACATCAGATCTTCTTTTGTCTATAACATATAACATTGTATCAGATGTAATTCTTTCGTCCCACTCTTTTTTCACTTTCACACTAACATATGGTTCCTTTACAGGTCCAAAGATATCATTTACGATACCTATATGTTCCATGTTTTCATTAACAACATCTGATCCTATTTTGGGTAACTTTGGTGGATCTTTAAGGATAGCATGACCTAAATCACTCCTATGCAAAACTTTTCCTATTTTCTTTATTCTCGACTGATCCAAAATTTACAACTCCAAGATTCAGTTTATTGAAAATAATTATTTTCTCTGTTGTTTTGGTTTACCCTTTACCTTTTTCTGTGAAGGCTTTTCAACTTTTTTTAATTTTCTGGCAACATTGGCAATTCTTCTGATTAATTCAGTTTTATTAGTGACACCTTCAGGATCAACTACAATCCTTCCTTCACTTTCCCACCAGTTTTTAGAATATTGTTTGTCTTTCTCTATTTTGTAATTTAATTCAAGATGTTTGCAAGCATAAGCTATTTTGGATAAATTGCACCCTTCAACTGCTTTGCTTTTAGGTACTCTTCTACCACCTTTCTTTGATAACTTCCTCTCAAAATATTCTGGATATAGAACAAAAGAGCGAGTTTTCCGCAACATGATATAGCCTTTGTAAATTAATTATTAAAAATATTTGGAAGAGATTATTTTTCTAGGTCTTTCTTCTCTATTAAAACACCGCTAATGATCCCATGTTGACCAGGTCTGCTTGTGACACGTACTTTTCCAAGTTCAGTATCTAAAACACATCCTTTTGTAATAATACGTCTTCTTGCATATTCACGATTAGCTCTGTTTTCTAAAACGTTGAGAATTTTTGATTTTTGTGAAATACCAGATGACTGATCTAAAACATTAGCAAACTCATCAGTTAAAACGCGGTATTTGCTATTTCCACCTCTTGTTCTGATACTTTTGAGTTTTCTAGTACCAATATGAGTTTCTGCTGGATAACGTCCCAGATCTCTTTTTTTCTTTGATGCTGCTTGTCTAATCAAACCACCAGATAGTTTCTTTCGGGACCTTTTTAACCATTGAGAGGGCATTGTTATTTCACCTTGAAAGCCATCGATATTTTTGAAATATAAGAGTTTCCATTAGAAAGACAATTAAGAAATTTGTTATCTGGATTGTAATTCATCCGACAAATAATAGACATTTACTCTATAATACTAGAGAAAAATCTAAAAGCGATAAGCTTATTTCTAATGTATGGAAAAAAAACCATTATTCCTTACAATTTTTATTTTGTTTCTATTCCCTTTTAGTACTATAAACTCTGTACTAGCACAAAATACTGACAACACGCAAGATATGCCTAGTTATTTTGAAGATTTGTCAGACTTACTAAAATCGAACTTAGAAAAAGGTAAAGCAACAAATATGCTAAAAGAAAGATGGAAGGAACCTATGAGTTCTAAATCTGTTAAAATAAAATTAATGGATTTCAACAATAGAGCATTCATTTCATTTTTTAGTTTTGAAGAAAGGAATAGTTTTCAAGAATATGCAACGAGAAATGGTTTATTTATCGAAGAGGTCAACAAAGTTATTCCAGCAATAACAATCATATACAATTCAAATCAAATTTCAAATCTGAATTTCGATGACTTCAGGATAAAATACGTCTATCCTATCGGAACAAACTCATATTCAGTTCCTCAAAATATTGACATTGGTCTATCAGGTCAGACAGAACTTTCAGAAATCAGACAAGCACTTGAAATTGATAAAATTCATGAAGAGGGCCATTTTGGGTATGGTATTACAGTTGCAGTTTTAGACAGTGGGGTGAACCAGTCTATTGCACACTCACTACAGTCACTTCTTCATTACGAGGATGAAGATAAGATTGCAACAGCTTGGGTTTCAGCGAATATGTCTGAAGATATAAATGATTTGAGCGGTCATGGAACACATATCGTTTCTGTACTCGCAGGCAATGGTAAGTATACCTCAGGACAAGGTGTTGTTCAAACCAATAATTATGGTATCGCACCTGATGCGAGTATTGTTAATATTAAAGTGCTAGATAAGAATGGATTTGGTGAAGATACTTGGTTAATTGATGGTTTTTCATACGCTATAGGTAAAAATGTTGATATTATCTCAGCAAGCCTAACTTCTGTAACTTTCGCTTCAATTGGAGATCCAATTGAGGAATTAATGTATGAAGCTGGGAGAAGAGGAATACCTGTAGTTGCTTCTGCAGGTAATTATGGACCATCTGGAAACTCAGTTGGAGCACCAGCCTTGTGGGATTATGTAATATCTGTTGGGGCTTCAAGTGATTTGAACAATCTAGCAGTGTATTCTTCTAGAGGTCTAAATATGAATTTCTCTGTAGGCGTAGATATTATTGCCCCTGGTAATTCTATTGGCGGAAGCGATGCTTCTAATGGTGGTATAAGATATGTTTCTGGTACATCAGTCTCAGCCCCAATCGTTGCAGGAGTTATTGCACTATTAATGGAAGCATTTCCTGATTCAAGTTTGCATGTTTATGAAACTGCACTCTTCGAAACCGCTAATGACATCTATGCGCCTATAATAGCTCAAGGCAATGGAATCATTAATCCATATGAAGCATATCAATATATAATTGATAATCAAGGATCAGATGTTTTTTCAATTAATCCAAGAAGAGTATCACCTGAAAACATTTATTTTTATGAATGTGTGCAAGGCATGACAACAGAATTTAAGATTAAACTTATCTCATCAAGTGATCAGACGATATACGCTAATGTCCTTAGATATCCCAGCAATATACAAATAGCAGATTATTTCGAGATTACAGCTGGGTGGAACCATATTTCATTTAACATTAGTTTACCTTTAGCACAAAGAATTACTAACATCATCTCATCAATTGAATTTTCTAATGATGAAGATGTAACTAGTAAATTGGATATTCAAATTCAAACCAGATACCATGGAGGTAATGTTTTATTTGATATCTCTCACGAGAATTCAACAGATAACAAATGGTTTGATGCATCCACACCCTTTGGAGCTCATAGTTTGACATCGAGAATTCTAAAGGACAGAGGATATCAAGTTTCATATCAGAATGAAGGGTCACTTAATCTAAATTCTACCGAGATATTAGTGATTTCCGACCCTGAATTAAATTATACTATTGATGAATTAAACAAAATATATGACTTTATTTCATCAGGAGGATCTTTGCTGTTTCTAATCAATAGCCATAGATATATCGAGGTTGATAATGTTGAAGATGATCCAATACTATCAAGCAACTATTATGCTTGCAATCAGATTTTAGAATTATTTAACGCAAGTGTAGGAAATACCGTGCCAATTGATTATGTCCCATATTATGGTAATATACAAATGGACATTGATTTCATTTCAACTGATTCATTTCTATTTTGGGGATGGCCTCTAAGGTTTACTTCAGATGAAAATCTTGAGAACAAAGTAGTTGCCACCTTTAGTGCAGAGATTGCTGGGGAAGCAATATTATTCAATGCAGCATTATCTACAAGCATTGGACTAGGAAAAGTGATAATGTTTGGTTCAGGATTTCCATTTACAGATTTAGGACTAATTGTAGATTCTATGGAGCTTAATCCTCTTCGCGTGGGTTTGGACAAAAGTTATAGACACGTGCTAGCACAAGATTCTAACAACCTTCAGCTGGTCAATGACACATTTAGCTGGTTAATAAATACACATCGACCTTCAATAAATGTACAGTCAGACACAAGTGAGGTTCTAATACGAGAACAGTTTAGGATAAGAATCGATATCAAAGATAAAGATGAGTCGGTAGTCTTTTTACCTGATGATCGAGTATATGCAACCATACTACATCCAGACAGCTCATTTAGTCATATTATTTTGCTGTTTAATGGAGAGAATCTCAAATATGAGACAACTATAACTCTTAAACAATATGGCATGCATACGATTTATGTGCCATTAGGACTTGAAAACCATACTATAACGGATGGTCGAAATGAGATTTTCTGTAATGTTTTATTGTGGGAACAACTCCCATTAATTCAACAAATAACCACAGGAATTATTTTATTCATCTTCGTTACCATTGTTCTTGTCCCAGTTTTAAAGATCAGGTTTTCCAAGGTGTACCCTAAGCAATAAAATAAACTTTTTCCTCTCCTTTTTGCGAATTTTGCAGTTTAACAGCTGTGCATCAATTCGCACAGAAAAACTATATATAGGTGTGCACCCCAATTACACATAGAGTGCAATAATAACACACACACGGAGAAAGTGAAGAAAATGCAAAGAGAAAGACTACCAAAAGGATCACTCGAAGTGATTGAATTGCTAAAAGACAAAGGAGCACTAACTCAAAAAGAGATTATTGAAAGCTTGAATGAAAAGAAGCCTCGAGCTATTCGTTACACTGTTAGACAACTATTAGACAGAACAGTTTTAGTTAATAGAGCAAATTTTGAGGACATGAGATCAGCTTTAATAGGCATAAATCCTGAAATGGACACATCTTTAGAAAATCTAATAACTAAAACAAAAACAACTCAGCCCATTATTGCTTAAGATTACTGTTAGATTTACATTACCATCAAAATCTTTTTTATCTCCTTTTTTTCCTTGGTTTCAGAAGAAATATGTCTATCAAAGTTTACGCCAATGTTGCTGGTTTCTTCGTTTATGATTCAAATGATATGTTGAAGACATTTATTGCATATCCAAAGAAGGCAGAAGAAATAGCTACAAGAATACATAATTTGTCAGTTTACACCATTTCAGAAGAACTAGAAATGATATTGAAGGGAATTGATGAAGAGATTATTGAAACCAACAGCTCAGATGTAGTTAATTATGTTCGCAGTAAAGGTAAAAAGTCAGAAATGAGCGTTAATTCAGAGTTCTACCAGAAATTTCTTACAAATCTTTTTCATATCTTGATACAACAAGACTATATTTCAGATGAGAAAGATTATCAGAAATTAGTTAGAGAAGTTGGTATCAACCTTTCTAAAAAGCGTGTTGCACACAGTTCTCAAAGAGTAGACAAAAATGTAGTTCACGCCATTCTTTCAATGGATGATATTGATAAGACCACTAATCTGTTTTCAGCTAGAATTGGTGAATGGTATGGAGTTCATTTTCCTGAAATAATGAGAGAAGTTCAAAATCATCTTACATTGTGCAAGATAATAACCGCCATAGGTACAAAAGACAATTTCACAGAAGAAAATGTAAAATCATTTGGTTTTTCAAATGAGAAAAGCAAGCGTATTGTAAACCTTGCAAGAAAATCTATGGGAGCAGATTTTACAGAAAATGACCTTCGCCCACTCCAAGACTTATCTCTTCGTATGATTGACTTATATGAAGAACGAGACAAACTAGAGGCGTGGATAGGAAGAGAAATTTCACGAATTGCACCAAATATGAAAGCAATAGTGGGAGCCCCAATAGCTGCTAGATTAATAGCACTTGCGGGTGGTCTTCGAGAACTAGCTATGAAACCAGCGTCAACAATCCAATTACTAGGAGCAGAAAAAGCTCTATTCAGAGCACTAAAAACTGGTGCCAAACCACCAAAACATGGTATTATATACCAGATACCTGAGCTTCATGGTTGTCCATGGTGGCAAAAAGGGAATATCTCTAGAGCTATAGCAGGACGGTTAACAATCGCTGGTAGAGTCGACTTCTTTCAAGGAGAATTCATCGGTGATCAACTGAAATTGGAAGTAGATAGAAAGGTTGCGGAAATTAAAGAGAAATACAAAGAAGCCCCAGAGGGAAAGAAACCACCTATTGACAGATCATTTCAACCTCGGCAAAAAGATCCTCAAATTAAACCGCAATATCGAAAACAAGGGAAAGGTAAGAGACCATACTATCCTAAAAAGAAAGGAGGAAAAAGTTCTTACCAACGTAAAAGGTGATAATTATGCCAGAAGTACACAAACACTCACATCCAAATCTGTTCTGGTTAAAAACAAAAGATGGAAGTACTCGTTTAGCAACTATCAATGCTGAACCAGGTAAAAAAGTTTACACAGAACGTTTAGTTTCCAAGGAAGGTATTGAATACAGAACATTTGACCCACATAAAAGCAAATTAGGTTCCGCTATTATGAAGGAATTACAGAACTTTCCATTTACAGAAGGTTCCAAAATCCTATATCTTGGTGCTGCATCAGGAACAACAGTTTCACACATTTCTGATATGATTGGTGTAGATGGATCCATTTTTGCAGTAGAATTTTCAGCACGCTCTCTCAGAGATTTAGTAGTAGTTGCAGAGAGACGACAGAACATCATCCCCATACTTGCAGACGCAAGGTTTCCAGAAGAATATAGTTTCACTGTTCCCTTAGTTGATGTTGTTTATGAAGATGTTGCTCAACCAAGACAAGCTGAAATCTTAAAAGATAATGTTCAAACCTATCTCAAAAAAGATGGTTACTTTTTCTTTGCTGTTAAAGCAAGGAGTATAGATGTGACCAAAGACCCTAAAGCCATCTACGAAGAAGTTATAAAAGATCTGGAATCTGCAGGTTTAACAATTCTCGAGACAATTGATATCGAACCTTATGAAAAGGATCATATTGTAATTGTTGGTCAAAAGAATGTTTAAGTTTTGACTTAAGTCTTCGTAATCTTTTCTTTTATTTTAAGTCAGAATATTTCTTTACCCATCTTTTCACTAACTCAAAAGCTTTCTTCATCTGCTGAAGTTCATCTACCGTAAAAGTGGGTATAGTCTGAGTAAGAGGATGTTCTTTATCCTCTTCAACAATCATTATTGCCCTTCGTTTTGTAAGAGAAGCAATACTATAAGTCATCGCAGCACGATTGATAACGTGTTTGTTCTGTTCATCATCTACACAAACAAGAACATTAAGACCACTATGCACATCTTGGCTTTTGTGTTCACTAAATGCATCAAAAGGAGATAATTTTGTCCAAAATTGACTAATGAAACCTAAATCTTGTAGAATCTGAGATACATCTTCTTTCATCGAGGAAAGATTATCAATAGAATAACTAGGTCTCTCCTCATTCTCTATCTCAAAATCAAAAATCCTTATTCCTTCAGCTAATGGAGATTCTAAAACAGTTTCTAGCAAAGCTGCAGTTTCAGGTGGTGGATTTATGGAATGTTCATATTCATAAATAGTTCTTCGGGATACACCAACTTTCTGAGCTAAATCTGCATAACTTAGGTTTTTTTCTAATCTAGATTGTCTAAGAAGTCTTCTATTAATCTGAACGAAGTATCTACCACGACTACAATATACAATTGGAGGCATTCCTTGACCAATAAGATTTGTAAAAGTTTCAAGTCCAACCACAGGTATTCCATACCGTAACAGAACTAATCCATCTTCAAGTTCAGTAAAACGCTTTCCTCTTTCACCAATTATTAGGGGAGAAGCATTCAAAAAGGAAGCTACACTCTTTAACTCGTAAGAATCATCTCGGCTAAAATTATCTATATAAGATGAAAACTTAATGATGATTAATTGATCTCTTCGTTTTGCAATGATATCAAAACAAGCTTTACTCCCTGGAGAAAGCTGAACGATACTATAGCCTGCAGTATTTAGCAATTGCGTGATTTGTTGCATCATCAATTCTCTGTTTTTTGCAGACATAGGTACCACATGATTTTATTATTCAAGAAGAAACACACACATATTATTATAAAATTACCTTTTTAAACAAACTTACTTGAGTGATTTGGACATATATGGACCATCTAACACATATCCAAGTGACCGATAATACTCTCTTACACCTACTCCTGAAATAATGGAAATCTTGGCGTAACCATTTTCTAAAGCGATGTTCTCTGCATTTGATAGAAGTTTCTTCCCATAGCCTTTATGTTGCCACTGAACTGGTTTATTGCTAGAAGAATGCAACTCTAAAGATTCTCCATAGACGTGAAGTTCTCGAACTACTATTGTAGAATCTTCAATAAATTCAGGTCGGATTATATCTTTGCTTAATTCACGAAGACGTAAAAAACCTATTAGTACATCATTCTGAACTTCTTCGTAAGAAAGAAAATGTTCTATCCCTTCGCTAGCTGAATATTTACGTTGAACAAAGTGGATGGAATTCATGTCAAGTTCTCCTTTGTTTTGATACACATGACGTCCAATCTCTCGACAACGAATACATCTACATTTCTTTCCTTCGCGTTCCAGAATAGCTTGAGCATCAAGCCTAAGATCACTTTTATTTGGACCAGCTGCTATTTGATGAGCAGGTATATCTCTTAAAACTCTTTTAATTCTCACGTAAGGAGGAACCATGGTTTTGATTTCAGCAACCAGTTTTGCTGTTTCTTCATTTGATAAAGCTGTATAATTACCTGCCACATAATCATCATACAATTTCGTTCCTGGTATAACCATGGTTGGGTAAATCTTAATCTCATCTGGACAGTATCGACTATCATTGAATAAATGGTAAAAGGAAGCAATGTCTCTACTGTAAGATGATCCGGGTAAACCAGGCATCATATGTGCTGTTAGTTTTAGTCCTGAATCTCTTGTGAATTTAAATGAATCAATCACTTCTTTAGTTCCATGACCACGGTTCATTTTCTCCAGAACATCATCAAAAACGGATTGTACGCCTAGTTCCAAACGAGTTACACCAAAATCTATTAAATGGTTAATTTTGTCTCGTGAAACTTGGTCTGGTCTTGTTTCTACGGTCAATCCAACACAGCGATATTTTGTTTTCTCATTCAACTTGTGAGCTTCTTGAATAGTTGTAGAATCAACTCCATTCATAGCATCAAACATACGCAAGATGAACTCTTGCTGGTATTCAAGAGGTTGGTGAGTAAATGTTCCACCCATAATAATAGCATCTATTTTTTCAGCAGAGTGACCTATTGCTTCTAATTGATTTATCCGCTCTTGAACTTGTATATATGGATCATAATTACTGCGAATTCCCCTCATAGTTGTTGGTTCATAACCAGTATAGCTTTGAGGACGATCATTTTCAGGACCACCTGGACACATTATGCATTTCCCATGAGGACATTCCCAGGGTCGAGTCATAACAGCGACAATAGCTACACCAGAAAGAGTTCTCACTTTTCTCTTCATCAAAATAGGTAACAATTTCTGTTTTTCTTCTTCTGTACAAATTGCTAAAATTTCACTGTTTCTTGGAAAAGAGTCAAGACGATATTTTTTAGAGATTCCTCTCTTGATTTTATTTAAATTAGTATTATTAACATTATCAAGATTAAGTAATGCTTCCTTAATTTCAATAAAAGCTTGCTCTGGTTCCTTCATTGGAAATTCGTTCTCTTAAAAATGAAAGGTTTATCTGGAACGACGCTTAGCTCCCATACTTTGAGGTTGACCAGCATATTTTCCAAGAATTATTCTCTTAACATATTTATTTCGAAGTCCTCTACGAGGGATAGGACTTGATCTTTCTTTAGCTGTAACCTTGGGAGTTTGTTTTCTAACTTTTCCTGCTTTTTGTAATGATCCGTGGCCCATGAAAACACCTTGATAATCTAAATTATCAGTTCAGATATGCTTTAAAAACTTATAGATTTTAGTTCTGAGATTAGTTGGAGGAGCTATTAAAATGGTTTATAAACTCGAAGACAAAATTTCCTCCTTTTTAAGTCAATTCAAGGATAAAGGTATTGAAAAGAAAACTTGGTGAAAACTTTGACATGGAAATTAATCTTCAAAATATTAACAGAAAATAAGGAAAAAAGTTTAGAATTAGCACGTTACAAACTCAGTGATGTGAGTAGTATCAAATACTTTCTCACTCAATTATTTGAGGAACAAAAAGATTGGATCAATGACGAGAAAAATTTGGGTAGAGGATTGGGATATGAAATCATTTTAATAGATGACAAAGGTAAAGAACTAAAGCTGAAAACTCTTTATGAAGTTTTACACTCAAAGGATGAAATTTTATCCGTATTTAGTATGACTACAGAAGCAATAGGAGAGATACTATCTGAAGGAGTTAGCTAGAAGGAGAAATGAGAGTGTGAACGAAACTTAAAAAAACTTAAAGAAATATCGCTCCTGAATAAATGGCTAAATTACTCTTGAAAACGGTTAACAGTTTCGATGAAAGAAGAAAAAGTTGAAGAAAAGGGATTTCTGCCTGAACAGGAAGGAAATTCTTGCTCGATGCTTTGGGTTTTTGGTTGGGGTTCTGGCAGACAGAAGTATTCTTCTGATTCCAGACTAAGTCTGGTTCTGGGGGATTTCGGACTTAGGAGGTCTTTATCTAAGCCCAATATGGGGGTTCAAACCATTTAAAAAGGGGTTCAACCATTGTTCCCGAGTTCACCCTTTGTGGGGGTTAAGCATCGGATTGCTCTTCCTGTTCAGTTTGCAGTTCCCCTTTATCTGCCTTGTTTGAACTACCATAACTATAAGAACAAAAACCCCAACCTATTTAAACCTTTTTCTGACCTGAGTAATAGGGCTTAAAATCGACAATAATCCCGTTTCTGGCTTGTTTAACAGTTTCAAGCGAATCATCACATTTTTTTCTGATGGCTTACTCAAAAAATCATGTATTTACACATTAATTCATGAAAAAATTAATGAAAAAGAAGCCATTGTATAATTTTTACATTCAAAGATGGCTTTCTCTTGTTTTATCTATTGTTTCTTCTCTAATTATTCTAGAACTTTCTTCTATTCTCTTCTTTATAACGGAGATAATTTCTTCATATTGTTCTTCATTATACTCCAACCCGAATAATTTTCTAAGGGCTATGAGGATTTCTTTTGTTGGTTGATAAGATGGCACACCAGGATCACATTCTGCTATTAGTGAGAAACAGTTTTTGAAACCTTTAGCTTGACACAATTCCATTGTTTCCACAACAGAACCATAGATTATTCCTTCATCAAGCAACTCTACTCCTTTCTCTTCTAAGAATTTTAGAGCTGAATCATCAGCAGATACACCTAAACATTTTGATTCTCCATTGGGGTATTGAAAAACTGGAAGACCACCAACAGGGATAATATATGAAACACCTTGCTTGATATAAAAATCTACAAGAGTCTCTAGGAACTCAGGTAATTCTTCGTATGGTATACTTACTTCACACGACATTAGAGCGAATTGCTCTGACTGAAAAATCCTTATTGGGTTCTCTATTTTACCTTTCTTTACAATTGCAACAGGAGCAACATTCTTTGGATGCAAAACGGCTACTTGCTTCATGTCTAAAGACTTCGTTAAGAATGAAGTAAGTATTGTTCCAATCGCTCCACTTCCGCTGAAAGTTTGGAGCAAAATTTTGTCCTTTAGGTTTATTTCTGAAAGTTCACTTATAGTATTCATTGTTTAGCACTTCTTTTTCTTTTTGAAATAATCATTACAAACACAGATACTGCCACTAATCCAGAACTAGCACTAATAAAATTAAAAGGAGCAGGATCTCCAGAGCTTGTGAAGTTATAACCTGCTAGTTCCAGATAAGTTATAGCTTGATCAATGCTACGACCATACCTTGGAACATTTGAAAAGTAGTAATCCTTGAAATAAGTTGGTATTGGAGTATCGGTAATATTGAACATGCTATTGTGGAACTGTGTATTGATTTTCGTTTTGTCTATAACAGTTGCTATAGCTTTTCTTACTGCCAACGCTTTAGATGTATCTGTATCAGCTGTAGGAATAAAATTATTTTCTCCTCCAAAATATTGATTCTCAAGATTGAAGGCTAGAAAAACAATGGAGTTTTCTAATTTAAAATCTGTTCTGAACGTACCAATAGATGAAAAAGTATCTTCAACGACGGGATCTTTACCAAAGTCCGCAATATCAAGAGAACCATATTGCATCTCCAAACTCAAGGGGTATGATTCTGTAAATTTTTGTAATTCAATTTTATCAAAATCCACAGATATCGAAGAGCCATCGATAGCTCCGATATTAAACCAGTTCGCATGTTTATCGAATACTATAGAAAAATTCGGATCACTTTCTGTTATTGAGTAAGCATATTTTCCAGTACCAAAGGGAAATTTCCCGAATTTTTCCCATCTCGAAGACTTAGTAATTTGATATATTGAAGATGACACATTAAGATAATGTTCAGGATAAGGGTAAGCTGATAAATCCTCCAATGCAAATGCATATGGTTCTTTTTCAATTGTATTTGAATCTGAATCTATATACACATTGACATAATTACTATTTATAGTATCTATTTCATAAGAATCGATCCATTTCAGTTTTTCATAGTTCAAATTTGCATTGCTATCAAGCATTAAATCAAAAGTAAAAATAACATCCTCAGCAGTAAAGGGCTCATTTTCAAATAGTCCTTCAGAGTCAGTTTGCCATATTGCATCTGTTCTAACATGCAATTTAAGGAAAGTTGAATTAACATAATTCCACTCATCTATGAGTCCATAAGAAGTTGGAGTTCCTTTTTCATCCAAAGTAGTAAGTTTGTCCATGATTAAAGACAAGACAAGTTTTTCTCCATGTTCTTCAACTGTTAGTGGGTTAAAATCTATCCATTTACCAATAACTCCAATGTTCAATTCATCTACAGCTGTTTGACTTTGATGAAGACCACTAAACTGCATGTAGGGTAAAGAATCTGCTAATCCAAAACTGGGTTCAAAATATCTTAAGTTATCCCAATAAACAAAAGTTCTTACTGGTGTAAAAAGAGGAACCATAGGTAAAATATTGGTCATTAAATGACTTTGAACTGAATAAAACATGTTTTTCCTTTCATAGAAGTCAGTAGTTTTTGAAATGTTGTTTAATAAATCAGTTGTATAACCCTCATCAAAAGTGTCGTTAAACTTGAAAATATTCAAACTTGCACCTTGTTTGAATAAGTATTCTAAATGAGGAGCTGTCGTTCCCTCTAATTCGATAATAGCTAGATCGAACTCTTTGTCTCTGAATATAGTTTCTAAAAATACTGCATATTCCAAAGGCAAGTCTGTCACATCAATTCCTATCTCTCTCATATCCTGCGCAATAAATTTCGCATAATCCTCATAATAGAGATTTTCAGTCCCTTTAGTGTAATAGCGCAATGATACACCAAACAAACCTCGGTTATTTTCTTGATTATTCATCAAGAAATATATTACGGATGAAAATGATGCTAAAACAATGAGAACCAAGACTATTATAGTAATAGCCTTCTTTGGAGATTTTTCTTGTGAGGCACTCATGTGATCTATCCAACCTTATTACTGTTGAGATGTTTATTAATTTAGTTCTTTGGCGATTTATCTATTTTTTTCATGTTTCTTTTTCCCAACAGTCATTGCATTTAGAATAACAAGCAGAGAAGCACCAAGATCGCCTATTAGCACAGCTAACCATAGTAAGGAATCTCCAAAGAAACTTCCAACTGGGGGACTTGAAACACTTAAAAATACTAAAACAAAAAATGACAATTTAATGAAGAGTGAGAGAAAAATATTAATTCGAATCGCTCTTTTGGTTTCCTTACTAAGTTTGAATAGATATGGGAGACTGAGCAAGTCATCAGAAGCAAGCACTATATCAGAGGTTTCAATCGCAATTGCTGTGCCAGCTACACCCATCGAAATTCCAACATCAGAAAGAGCTAAAGCGGGAGCATCGTTTATTCCATCTCCAATCATAACAATTGACTGATCGTTCGCTTTTGTCTCTTTGACATATTGCATTTTATCTTCAGGAAGTAATTCTGCTCTATAATCAATCCCTAATTCACTAGCGATTTTTGAAGCTACTTCCTCATTATCTCCAGTGAGCATTACAATATTAGTTATTCCCATGTCTTTCAAAGCTTCAATAGACATTTTTGTTTCTAATCGCAGTTCATCAGACATATGTATGTGTGCTATTACTTTCTCATCAGTTAAGACATAGCTAACGATGCTTTCTGATTCCTCGCAATCTAAATCGCATGATTTAAGTGTAAGAACTTTATCGACCAGTGTTTCATTTCCGAGATAGTAATTTGTGCCTTTTCTTGTACCTTTAATACCCATTCCAGGAAGAATTTTGACATCTTTATAACCCAACAATCTGGAATTGTTCCTTTCCCCAAGGTTAATTACTGCTTGAGCAATTTTATGCTCTGAATGGTATTCTAAACCGTAAGCAATTTCAACTATTTCTTGTTCTGAATAACCTTCCAGAGCTTCTATTTTATAGACACGCAATTTTCCTGTGGACAAAGTACCGGTTTTATCCATAACAACTGTATCAACATCAGAAATTGCTTCTAGAAATTTTCCACCTTTGATTAATACACCGCGTTTAGATGCACGGGTTATTGCAGTAACTACAGTGATAGGAGTTGAAAGAACTAGCGCACAGGGGCATGATATAACCAAGATAACCAAGCTTTGATATAACCAATCTTGAAGAATTTCTGAATCTATTGGAATATTTAGAAATACTCCTGGTACAAGGAAAACTAACAATGCAATACTAACCATGACAGGGGTATAATATTTTGCGAATTTCTGGATAAACAATTCTCTTTTTGATTTCTGTTGTTCTGCTTCTTCAATGAGCTGTCTTATTCGAGCAACTGTGGATTCTTGCGACATTTGTGTAACTCTTATAATAATATAACCATCGAGATTTATCGAACCAGAAAAAACTTGATCTCCCACAGCTTTGACAATCGGTGTGGATTCTCCAGTGATTGGACTCTGATCAACATTACTATTGCCCCAATCTATTTTGCCATCTATTGGTATTTTGCCCCCAGGTTTAACACTCACACGATCTCCTACAATTAAATCTTCTAAGGGAACAATTTCATGCTTTTTACCTTTTATCAGTCTTGTTGCTGTTGGAGGAGTCAAATCCATTAAAGAGCGTATTGATTGCCTTGCCTTATCCATTGAAAAAGCTTCTAATAATTCAGCTAAAGTAAATAAAACGATTATTTCTGCTGCTTCTTCCCAATGATCGATAATAATTGCACCAATTATAGCAACCACCATTAGTAAATCTATATCAAATGTTTTAGCTCTGAGAGAGTTCAATGCTTTTGTATAAACTGGTATTCCTCCTACAACAATTACAGGGATATAGAACAGTGGGTGATGATGTTGTACATTTAGAGAATCGATTATTAATGCTGACACTAAAAAAACTGCTCCCACTAGGAAGAAAATCAAGTTTTTGTTGTGTTTGAGATTAAAGAATGATTTCTGCACATATGAGTGATCAAATCCATAACCTGCCTTCTTGATGATTTTAATAATATCTTTCTCGGAAGTATGTTCACTGTTATATTCAACAATTAGCTTTGTTGATACAAGATTAAGTTTAACATCTTCGATACCTAGAGTATTCTCTAAATTTTTTCGTACCTTGGCTACGCAATTTGCGCAATCCATTCCGTTGACTACTCCACGTAACTCAGGCATGTTATTCAAAATAACCTTCAATTTATTGCACTTAAAAATTCTCATTTAACAATAATTGTAAAGAAAAGAGAAGAACTAGAGTTTATCTAGTTTCTGTAATTTCAACATCTCTGGCATTGTTGCTTTGACTTTGAGCTTTTTCTGTTGATAAAGTTTAAAGCCAGAAACTTCACCTTTGTTTAAAGCTACAAATGTTTCAACGCTCATCGAATACATAATAGTTGGATCGTCTAGTTTTTTCTCTTCAAGAGGTTGTGGAACACCATCAATAAGCTCAATTACATAATATTCATCAATATCTGTAAAGTGGTACTGTAGTGTTTTATTCCAACCCTTAAAGTGTCTAGCAACTTTTGGATCAGTGTATTTTTCTGCCTGTTTTTTTAACAACTCGAGAAATTCTTCATCAGATGACATTTTCTTATCTCCTTTATCCGTATTCAAATCTTACACCTGTTCCACCTTTAGGTTCATTGAAAATGACTGCATCAAATTCACAGACATTCCAACAAGCTCCACACTCAACACAATCTTTCAAATTTACTGGTCGATAGATTGCACCATCGGGTTGCCAAACATCTCTTGTACAGAATTTAGCACAATCACCGCAACCAGTACAATTCTCTTCAATAACTTTGATAAATTCTCCAGTGTCTCCAGGATAATACTCCACTTTTATTTCGAACTTCATTTTCTTTTCCTCTCATTGTACAAATTCTCAAAATATGGATCTACCTGAGCATATGGTTTCATCAATTCTAAGAAGTCATAAGCATCTTGAATTCGTTCCATATCTTGGTCTTCGACACCGTTCATCCAATTAGTATGGACTGCGTTTGAGATGAAACCGCCACCCATGATTACTTGTTGCATCATTTGGGTTATTTCTTCATCAGTTTTAGTCAATATAGCTTCTTTATTAACCGCAGCAATGTGTCTAAAGGTTTGCATGAATAAGTTTTCACTTATCAATGTTTCATAAGTTTCTGCAAGTTTCTCTTTTGAAAAATCATTTGTTTCTATAGCGTTTGCAGCTGCTTGAGCAGCATAAATTCCAGTAAAATATGCTTCAACCATTCCCTCTCCTAGAAACGGAATAACAAATCCTCCTGCTTCTCCAGTTAGAATTAAACCATTTTTCACTCTTTGTTTAATTTTTTCATCGTATTCAAGGTGAAGTCCCCAAGCAACAATCTTTCCACCTTCCAATTTTTTCTTTACAGCTGGTAGATTCAGATAGTTTTCCATATATTTATTGATATTTGGAAATTCATCGTTCAAAAGATTCTCATCCATGTACCCACCGGTTCCTAAGGTAACGGTGTCTTTCTTTGGAAAAATCCATGGCCAAGTTTTATGTTGAATTCCTGGCGATAGGTAGTATTCAATACAATCACCAAATCTTTCATTAATAACTTCTTCACCTAGTTCGACACACACTGTCACATAAAGAATCATATTGGTTCCTTTTCTTTTGGGGATTAGACCAGCTTTTCTTCCTACTATAGAGTTAACTCCAGCAGCATCGATTACCACTTTGCCATAGAATTTTTCTCCTGTATCTGTGACAACACCCTTAACATATCCATCTTCTTCGATTATGTCTAAAATTGTGGTTGACAATCTTACTTCTGCTCCAGCTTTCTTAGCTTCTTCAACATGCCAAGCATCATAATGATCTCTTCTTATAGATAGAAGTAGAAGACCTTCTGATGGTATTTCATGAAAAACTGTAGTTCTATCTTTGTTTATATGATAGGTTCGCATTTCACGAATTTCTCTTTCGACAGGTCCTTCCATTAGGTAATGTAAATCAGGGTCCACGAGAGCAGCTCCATTCAAACATGTTCCTGAAACATTCTTTTCTCCTGGAACTTGTGATTTCTCAAAAAGAATAACTTTGAGTCCTAATTCAGCTGCTTTCTTGGCAGCTGCAGGTCCAGCACAGCCTGCTCCAACAATTACTACATCGTATTCATTATTACTCATTTTCTTTACTCCAAAGAGGCATCATTTATTGTACCAAATAAGGTACAATATCGTTACGTCTCTTTTTTTATCTAAATTCAAACGACTATGCTATAAGAGTTTTATAAACGTTATGTGCTCTGGTTGGAGTAATTTCAACTTTCAAAGGGCGCGCATATGTTTTTTTGGAATTGTAATTCCACACATTTGTAAACAATTTATTCATCATTGAATTATAGAAAAGTAGAAATATTCTGTTCACTGAACGCTCTCATGGATCTTATTGAATTCAAACAGAAAATAATTGATAAATCAAAATCAATAGAACAATATGTCATCGATACTAGAAGACATATCCATATGCATCCTGAAACAAAATTTGAGGAAGAAAAAACAGCTCAATTTATCGAAGCAGAGTTACATAGCATTGGTTATGAAACAATAAGAACTGCAAAGACTGGAGTTATTGCAGTTCTTGATGGTGCAAATGATGGAAAAACAGTTGCTCTTCGAGCAGATACTGATGCCTTGGATATTCAAGAGGAAAATGATGTCCCTTATAAAAGTAAAATCCCTGGAAAGATGCATGCATGTGGTCATGATACTCATATAGCAATGTTATTGGGTGCAGCTAAAATCCTTTATGAGAACAAAGATAAAATAAATGGAAAGGTTAAGCTCATCTTTCAACCAGCAGAAGAAGGGGGAGGAGGAGCTGCAAAAATAGTGGAAGAGGGGCATTTAGATGATGTCGATTCTATCTTTGGTATTCATATATGGAGAGATTTAGATGCAGGAGTAATTGGAACACGTGTTGGTCCTTTTCTTGCATCAGCTGATCAATTCAAAATTGCTGTCAAAGGTAAGGGGGGTCATGCTGCTGCACCTCATCAAACTTTCGATCCAACTGCAGTAGTAGTTGACATCTATAATGCCATACAAAAAATCGTTAGCAGAGAGATAGATCCGTTAGAAAAAGCTGTTATATCGATTCCTATGATTTCAGGGAGCGATGCACATAACATTATTCCTTCTGAAGCTCATATGGAGGGGACATTTCGTACATTTAACAATGAAATAAGAGAATTCATTATTAAACGTATAACAGAGATTGTAGAAGGTTATAGTCATGCATGGAGATGTGAAGGGAAAGCAGAATTTGAGATTGGTGGTATCTTTTATCCGGCAACAATAAACCACAAGGAAAGCGTTGAAGAGGCTATAGAGATCTTGAAACCTTTGGACGAAGTACAGGAAGTAGATTTAACCATGGGTGGAGAAGATTTCGCATTCTATCTAAACAAAACAAAAGGAGCTTTCATAGCCTTAGGCTTATACAATGAAGATAAAGGCATAATACATCCTCATCACCATCCAAAATTCAATGTTGATGAAGAAGTACTTTGGAAAGGTACGGCAATATACACTTTGCTTGGTTTTTACTATTTATTTGTAAATAAATAAAAGCAGTGTAAGGTTGGACCTTCCCGGTCTTACACTTTTGTTTTTTCATACTTCAGAACGTGTCATTCGAAATCTGTCCAATCTAGAACAAACTTCAGAAAAAATATATGATAAAATGTTTAAACAACCTTACAAAAAGGTTATAGCTCTTTTTTTCAATATAACCTTCACATGAAAGTCATCTTAACAACAAGTAGGGTTTTTAGAAGGAAGTTCTCTATTTTTCTCGAATATTAGTGTTCTAAGCCCGCAAAGAGATACATATATATAATTAAAAAGGACATATGAAAACAGGAAGAAATTCGTGTTAAACATTGAATTATTCAATAAATAGGGGATTAAAGTGGTCAAAGAGGTTAGCTCCTTCGATAGTAACTCAATCCATCAATTGTTAGAGAATTATTCTTTAACACCAAATCAAGTAAACGCCATGAGATTAGGACAAGCAATAGCAATTGATGAAGCACCTATTGAAGTTAAGAAATGGCGATTTCGCATGGCTCTGGATATCATTACACCAGACATGGGCGTATATGCAACGATCAAAGCATGGTCTTCAATTACCTTGTTAGAAGACAATATACCTTCGAGTATGAAGATTTTAACAGTAAAAGAAATGTTGCATAATCCAAACTTAAAACCAGAAGTACTGGATGTAGTTTTAAAGAACATCTTTGAAAGAAAAGAACTACCACGAAGTTTGCTTAATTATCTAGCTCCTGAATTCAAAAGGGCTTCAAAAATATCTGATGAATTAAAGTCCTATGTTCTCAAGAAGGCGGATAATAAATAAGATAGGAATAAGCAGTCATCTCATCTTTTCAAATGTTTTTACAATGGTTTTCACAAGAAAACGATCTATGCCAAGTTGTAAAAACTGGTAATTTTGCAATTCAAGAGCTAAGATATTTTCTAGTTCATCTGAATCTAACATTAATTTGTATTTTTTTTCAGCCCCTTCGAAACAAGCAATTAATTCCTTATCCTTCATACTCTGTAATCTCCATAAAATTAAACATCTTGAAAGAAAAAGACCTAGTTCATCAAGATTTCTTATTTCCTGATTGGGATTTAGAGTAAATTGATAAAACAAATTTGCCACTATCTGAAACATCTCAAATAGTTTACTGGGATATCTTGGGTAAATCGAGAGAATATCTACTAAGTCATCAAAGGAATCTATTTTTTCAATTGAAAATTCATTTCCATTGATTTCTTGATATTTACATATCTGTTGACATTCATGTAAGCCTTGGTGAATGTCCTCAATTTCGATTTTTAGATAATCCGGAATTTTCTTTCCTAAAGGATATTCACGTGCAAGGTAAAACAATCTATGAACAATTCCTCCTAAATAATTTAGAAGATGTTTGCTGGGGTTACTGTTTTCTTCCCAAATGATAGGGAGAAATTCAATAAGGAGATTAAAATTAGTGTAAATATTAACATTTTCTGCCAAAATATCAACTATAAATCCTTTTGATATATTTTCGATGTTTTCCCTAAGAAATATTAGATTGTTTGATGAAAGCCCTGTCTCCAAAATGAGATCATAAATCGACTCTTCTATTTTGTTCATTACAAGTTATACTCACACATGTGTTATTATTTCTTCTCAAAGTACAACAAATTGAGTAAAAGATTAACCAAAACGCTTTTTTACTGATATTAGTTTTTTACATATGGATTCCTCTATCTTTATTCCTACGATAGAGATAGGACCACCTTTTGTAGGTCCTATGGCTGGTCTTCGTAGGTATTCATATTCTATAGTTCAGGCTCTTGTTAATCTAAATGTTGACATCCATGTAGTAACAACAACTGAACTTCCAGAAGATGATGAGTTACTCGAAAGAGAGAATGTCCACTTTTACTATCTTCCCCCACAGATTTCTGCAAAGGGAGCTTATAGCACTCAAACCCATTTTTACGCCCGAAATCATCGTAGGTTTTCTAAGCAAGCTTATGAGATTTATGAAGAACTCAGTGTTGACACAAAATTTTCTTTAATTCATTCAACTGAAGTATCAGCATATTTCTTTGCAAAAGCTAAAAGAAAGAGAGTATTATCGGTTCCATTAATAATATCTGTCCATGGTGCAGTAACAACAGGTAATTTGAAATCGAGGTTATTTGTTAAACGTCCGTATTCCAGACTCTTGAGAAAAACTGTAGCGCAATGTGATTACATAGTTACACATTCCCTCTCATTACTAGACAAAATCAAACGTATGCCAAAGAAAGCAAAAGAAAAAGTGAAAATTGTTCAAACTTCTTTAGATTGCAAAAAATATTCACAAATACCTAGAATAGAGGATAAGGAAGCTTTCATTGACAAATATAGCATAGATACTAGCAATGTAAATATCTTGTTACAGGGACCTTTCATCGCAAGAAAACAGCAACTTGAAGTCGTTGATTATTTTCCAGAAATCATAAAACAACATTCTAAGATCCAATTTTTAGTGATAGGGGAAGGACCATTATTACAGAAATTGAAAGGAAAAATTGTCAACTATAATATTGACGATTATGTTTGTTTTACAGGTTACATAGATAATGATGAGTTGATACTTGCATATCACATATGTGATATACTTCTTTATCCTGGAAAAGAAGGAAGCTTTGGAATTTCCATAATTGAAGCTTTAGCTTCAGGTTTACCAATAGTTGCAGCTGACAAACCTCCAATGAATGAGATGTTACCTCCAAAATGTGGATGGTTGTATCCTCCAGAGAAAGAAGAAGTTCTCGTTGAGAAAATAATTGAAATAATTAATGACAAGGAGAAGAGCCAACAGACTGCTTTTAAATCACAACAACACGCTCTTAAGAATTATGACCATTCTATTGTAGGTAAGAAATTGCTAAAGGTATATAATGAAATCATAAAAAAGTAAACTTCATATAGATTAGAATGATTTATTTTCTAATTTGTATTTCTTATACTATACACTCTGAATAATCATTGGTAGGCCAAGCTTTTGATACAAGAAAAGAAAGAGCAAGTGAAAAAAAAATGGGCTCTTTATCCATATAGATTGGCACATCACCCTTTGTGTGAGAAATTTTCTGAGCATGTTTATCATATTAAAGGCTACAAAGTATGCAGGGGGTGTTTTAATCTCTATATAGGTTTAATTGTAGGCCTTATCCTTGCCCCCATCGCTATTTTTGTTCTGAAAATAGATTCCTTGATAGCATTTATTACTACAAATATACTCTACATTTTTACACCTTTAAGCGTGTTAATCAACCCTCCACGTATCCTTAAAGACTTTTGCAGATTATTACTTGGTATTGCTATGATAAACATGATTGTAACAATTATCCTTGCAATTGTTGAGCTTATTGGTGGGTTCGATATTTGGACTCTCATGATTATAATAATAACGATGTTAATCTATATTGTGAGTCGAGCATATTTTATGAGATTGCGAAGTAGAAGGAATGAGAAGGTTTGTAGAGAATGTGATCAATTCTATCTCCCTCGTTGTGAAGGAATGATGCAAAAAGAGGAAATTGAGAAAGCGCGACTGAACAATCAAGGAGAAATCACAGATAAGCAGTAAACTTTTATCTAAGTTGTTTTTCTTTGAAATAGTGTTGAAAATCTTTAAACTACTTAACAAAACCTCTTGGAGCATTCAAAATGAGAACAGAATTTACTTTTACTAATTGGGATTTAATAGGAATCATATCATTGTTAATCTTTGTTCTTGCAACATTAACTATAGCTGAAATTTTACAGAGAAAAGATATTGTTCAAGGGAGTACTTCGAGGAAAATTGTTCATTTATCAGTCGGAAATGTTGTTCTTGTTTTTCCCTTTTTCTTCTCAAACGTATGGATTGCCTTGATTGGTCCCTTGTTCTTCATTCCTTTTACTTACTTCACTTCTCCAGCATCTCCAATCAAGAAATTCCGTTTGAAGGGCGTTGGAGAAGGTCATGCCTATGGAACCGTTTTCTATGCCATTTCTCTGACAGTATTAGTTGGATTATTCTTCTATCCTGATACCACCGCCACTAATCCGTATAATGTAATATTATTTGCTTCTTTCATGCCTTTAGTCTGGGGTGATGGAATGAGTGCTGTTATTGGAACAAAATTTGGAGAGAAGAGTAAATACGATATTTTTGGTAGTACTAAATCTCTGTTAGGTAGTTGGACAGCAGCTTTTGCTACTCTAGTAGTGGTGTCTATAAGTTGTTTGATTTTTCATCAAACACTAGAAGTTGCAATCTATATCGGATTGCTCACCGGTTTCATAACAGCCATAGTAGAGGCCATAACTCCAAAAGGGTTTGATAATATAGCAATTCCAGCGGCAAATGCTTTGGCATTGTTCTTATTATACACATTCGTTTTAGATAAAAATTTAGAAAATTTGAATGCTGATTTATCTTTATATTCGATAATTGGTGCCTTTGTGATTGGATTGGTGTTAGCAATTCTTGGTATAACCTTGAAAGCTTTGACTTGGGATGGAGCAATTGCAGGATTTTATTTTGGGTTCATCATTCTTGGTTTAGGATCATGGACATGGGGAGCAATGTATGTTTCCTTCTTCATTATTGGTTCTTTATTCACATTCATTGGAAAAAACAAGAAAAAAGATGCAATAGAGGAGTTTGAGAAAGGAGATACAGCGAGAGATAGTGTCCAAGCAATGGTAAATAGTATAGTACCTGCTGTACTTGCATTTGTTGCAGTTTTAGCACGAGAACCTATTTTCACTATTATGGCAGGGGGGGCATTTGCGACAAGCTTGAGTGACACTTTAGGTACAGAAATAGGGGTATTATCAAAGAAAAAGCCTAGAATTTCCAAAAAACCTTGGGTAGAAGCAGATAGTGGTACACCAGGAGCTGTATCAATTATAGGCTTACTTTCATCAATAATTGCAGCTGCAGTGATTGCAGGAATAGGAGTTGGTGTTAGTCATCTGGACAGCCTTGTCGTAATGCCTTCCTCTGTAATACTATTTCTGATTGCGGTAACTGTTGGAGGATTCTTAGGTGCTTATGCTGACAGTATTTTTGCTTGTACTATTCAAAAGATGAACAAATGTAAGATATGTGGCAAAATAACGGAAAAAGGCTCTCACTGCAATGAAGGAACAACTTTCCATTCAGGTATACGCTGGATGCAGAATGATATAGTTAACCTCTTTAGTGTTGCAATTGGCGCATTCGTATCTGCTCTTGTATATATTATTGGGTCCTTAATCTAAAGAATCTATTTATCACTCAGGCATTCAACTGCAGGGAGTAAAGTACCTTTCATTACTTCTAAACTTGCTCCTCCTCCAGTACTAATAAAAGAAACTTCATCTTGAAACCCAAATTTTTCAAAGGAAGCAGCTGAATCTCCACCTCCAATAATTGTATAGATATGATTTTCGATAAGGTGTCTAGCAATCTCTTTTGTTCCATTCTCAAATTCTTCTTTCTCGAAAACACCTAATGGTCCTTGCCAGACTACTTGTTTTGATTCACTTAGTATATCTTTGTATGCCTTTATTGTTTCTTCACCGATATCAACACCCACATGATTTTCACGTATTTCTGTAATTGGAACCTGTTCGATTTTTGTTGGATAATCCAATTCATCGCACACAATGACATCTCTTGGGAGATAAATTCTGGTACAGCTTTCTTTTGCTTCTTTAATATATTGACGAACATCATCTAGTTTTGAAAGATCTTTTATTGATTTCCCTACTGCATAGCCCTTAGCTAACAAGAATGTAAAAGCCATTCCCCCTCCAATTAGGATATTATCAGCAACTCCAATCAAATACTTGATTACATCGAGCTTGTCTTCAACCTTCTTTCCACCAAGAACAACTGTCAAAGGACGTTTAGGTTTAGCAATACAATTTGAGATAAATTTCATCTCTTTCTCAAGCAAGAAACCATATCCTTTCTCCTCTAGATAATTACAAACACCATATGTAGATGCGTGTTTTCTATGAGCTGTTGCAAAAGCATCTGTTACATACACATCTGCTAATTTAGCTAGCTTTTTTGCAAATTCTTCATCATTTTCTTTTTCTTCTGGGTGAAAACGAGGATTTTCCAAAAGAAGCATTTCTCTAGGTTTGAGCTTTTTCACCATTTTTTCAACATTTGAACCAATACAATCATCTGCCAGATGAATATTTGAAAGGGGGCAGTATTCTTTTAATCTCTTGTAAATATTCACCATTCGCATTGATTCATCCTCTTTGCCTTTAGGTCGTCCTAAATGACTTATAAGTATAATACGACAGTTTTCATTAAGTAAGTAATGAATTGTTGGTAGAGTATATCTGATTCTTCGACTATCAGTTATATTACCATGTTCATCCAAAGGAACATTGAAGTCTACACGCACTAAAACTCGCTTGTTTCTTAAATCCAAGTCAGTTATGGATTTCTTGTCTCTAAATTTTAGCATGTTTGAAAGGTCACGTTTTATATAATCCGCATCATCCTTAATTTCTGAAACAAGCATTCAAATTTCTCCTTGTGTTGGCTGATACATATTGTATCTACGTATCCGACTATTTGTAATATTATGTTGATTAAAAAGATTATCCATCAATCCTCTAAAAAACAGCTAAATTTCTATGAAGTAGCAGAAACAAGAAAGAGTATTAATGAATGATTAAACCGAGACCAAGATGATTCATGGGAACATAGTCATCAGCGATTTTTTGAAATCCCATACCATTCCCAATTGCAGATACAGGTAATGATATAGTTCCTTGTTCAACTTTAAAAACTACTTCAATCTTTATTTTTGGATACACTGTTTCATCTATTTCATAGCAAAATTCCTTTGCTTCTCTAGGTGAAAAATGAGTTGTCAAAACAACATTGTCGTCAATCACTAGCTGAATAATAGCCTTCGGATTGCTCCCAATCTGCTCAATTTGAACAACTACTCCTTTTACACCCTCTTTAAATAGTAATGCTGAAAATACTTGTTTTACTTCGTCTATATCGACACCCAATGTTTTTGAAGAAGGTAAAGTAGCAGATGGAGTATAACCCCAGATTTTAATCATGAAATATTATTGCTAATTCTTCTATTAATATATTTGTTATGAAAAGCAAAGAAGGATTGAAAATCAAAATCAAAATAAAAAGAAAAAGGAAAAAAGAAAGAGAGATTATTTTCTCTTTTTCATTAGGACATAAACTGCGCCTATTATTGCTAGTGGGATGGCTGCAAATGCAAACTCGTATGCTGTATCATCGACAGGTGTTTTAACAAAGAAGTTAATGATATTGTCTACGAACATTTGTCCATAAGTTACACCACCGTTGTAAACGCCGTTTTCAGTTGCTTGATCATACATGTTCTTGTAGTGAGTGTAGAATGCTTCTCCACCTACTATAAGGTGACTGTCGTTAAGATCGCTTAAGTATTCATAAACAACTGCTGGGAAGTAACCTGTTTCACCTGCATATAGATCTAAATCAGTTTCACTTACATCTGAATCAATTGAAGTAGCATTTCTTCCATATGTCAAAAGTACTTCTAATTTTAGTGGAAAGACTGATTTACCCAAACGTAGATCTTTGTAATAGGTTCCATCATAAGCTAGAATTGCACAAGGTCCATGTAGAATCATACCAGCTTCCATACCTTCAGTAAGGTTGTAAACTAGATCATCATACAGAACGTCTCCATAACCGATTTCATGAGCTGCTACTCTGTAAGCAGAACCATCATTAAATTCGGGATCTTCGATGGATGTTGCATCTAATCTGAGCATTGCACCAATGTAGTCGAGAACATTGTTTATTGGAGCAGGACTAAAATAACCACCATAATCAGAATCTCCAGTGGCAATAAGTAATTTGTCTCCAATTCCTAACCATGCCTTGATGTCAGCTTTTTCGGCTGCTGAAAATTCATCATCAGCTTGAGTTAAGAATAATGCGTCTACTTCATCAGGTAGTTCCCATGTCTCATTAATGAGAAGCACAGTGTTACCTGCTGCTGTCAAATTGTCCATTATGGGTCCGAGGTCATCCATTGATGTATGATACCCGCCATGTGAAATGTCGAATGCAAAAGTTGCACCGGTCACTGTAATGGAGGTAGTATAGGCATTAGTTGGCATTATGCCAGCAACCATTCCCACAATTAGAATTAATGCGAAAATATATTTTCTGTTCATTTATTTCACCGCACATATTTGTGCACGTAATATAAAAGTCATCTACTATTTTAATGTTTTGCCTTATTTTTAAGGGAAATAACTTCCCGACAAAAAAGCTATTTTTAAGTTATTTGGGAGAATTTTTTAGTATTTCAATTATTAGAATGAATTTTTATTCCAATTAGATAGGTTGATTTTGACACTCCGACAATATTACGTATATTTAAAAAAAATTTCAACGCTGTTGTCCTTACCAGCAATTGACATTTATCTGATTTAAGCAATATTTACACAAGCGCTAGTGATTCATAAATGATCGAGATATTTCATGTAAGGCATAGCAAATCACGTATACTTACTCCACAAACAGTTCTTGAGGTAGGGGATAGTATATTAATTGCAGGTGAAGAAGAACAAATTCCCTTTGTACAGTCAAATCAAAAACTCAGACTACATATATTGTTTATTTCCCCCGTGGGAACAATTATTGATTCAGATCAGCTTCGGTTAGATGAAACAGGTCTCCGTCACATTTATCGTTTTCCGATAACACCCGATCTTTTTTCTGGTACCTATATCCTGCAGTTAGATGGAGATTTTAAACGAATAGCAAAGGTAAATATTAAAACGAAGAAACAGTTAATGCATCGATGGATATTTACATATGGTGTCAAGATAATAAATCCAAATAATAATCCCATCAATGATTTTACCATAGATATTATGATACCCCCTAATATCTCGCCCATTCAACAAGTTACAAAAATTGAGTGTAACTTTCGACCTAGTAAATTAATTGCAGATAAAGAAGGAAACAGATGGATGAGATTTTACTTTGCACAACTCGACCCTAATGAAAAAATAACTATCGCATATCGTGCGCTTATTATTACTAGATTGGTTTCCTATGATGTTACAAGAATAAAGTCAGAGGAAAAGGATATAGAAAATCTTTATCCTGAAACTTTTCAAAAATATACACAAGATGAACCATTTATTGATTCTTCAAATAGAAAAATCATTCGCATAGCTCAAAAAGTGAGTAGTTTTTCAGCATTAAGTAAGGTTCTATCGTTCTTAAAATTCCTAAGAGAGAATATTCAATTCCTTCCTCAAAGTGGTGATTTTGGAGCGCTTTATGCTCTAGAAAATAGATATGGAGATTGTACTGAATTTGCCTCACTGTTTGTAAGCCTTTGTAGAGCCGCTAATGTACCTGCAAGACTTACTACTAGTACAATACAAAGCGAAAATGGAGAATGGCAACATCATTCACAAGCTGAGTTTTTTGCAAATGGCATATGGATCCCAATTGATCCTACTTTACAAGAAGATACGAGATATTTACTGCGAAATCCTGGATGTATAATTTTACAACGTGGCAATACGATGGGAGATTCTCCAATTAGACAGATTCGTTACTTCTATGATGATATTCAAAACAACAAGATAACATTACACACTTTCATTGACATTCAAAGTGATAAAGGAAGAATAATGAAAAAGATGAAAGAAATACCTACAGAATTTGAGCTAGGAACAAAGGGTACACTTTTCGAGGATATATCCTGGAAACATTCCATACCAAGTCTTGACCTAGAGCAACAGGTTCATAATATCGACATTAGAGTAACAGCTCCAGAGACAGCCCCTGTTCACAAACCTTTCAATATTCCTGTTCATATGTATAATAGAGGAGATGAGGATGTTACTGGAACACTTAGGATATCTTTTGTTCGTGGCGGAATCTATACTAGCCATCTCTACCCGTTATTGCTTGAAAGAAATTCCCATGATCCTATTATGATAGAAATTCCAGCAACAAATTTTCTAGGGAAAACTTTAGTTGAATTTATCTTCCAAGATGAAAATGGAGGAAAATTGGGTTACGAACAAAGAAAAATCCATTTTCAATAAAAAAAGGAAGGGAAGAACTGATATTAGATACCAGTTATAGCTTCTGCTCTTGATCCCAAGATAATATTGGTTATGAATAGACTTACAATCTGCAAGAACATCAATATAACACCTAATGCACAAAATATCTGGAATTTCAAAGGATTCCATGCCATGTACCATGTTAATGTTCCAGCATTTGCCTGAAATATCAAGAATATTGTTGTTGATACTTCAGATAAACAATAGAGGAATGATACAAGAGATCCAGCAAAAACATTTAGGGAGATTAATGGTATAGTAATACTTGTGAAAGTTTTTGCTCTACTAGCTCCAAGATTAAAAGCTGCTTCCTCTAAGACCACGTCCATTTGTTGCAATCCTGCATAAGCTGATCGTACTGTAAATGGGAATTTTCTAACGGTATAGCTCAGTATAAGTAAGGTAACAGCTACTCCGATAAATGGATCTAAACGAAGAGATGCCGTCATCCATGCCATTGATTCCGCGAACCATTTGGTAACTGCTATACTAGGGATAGCACTCCAATCAAAGGCTTGGTAATAACCCATAAAGGAAGTTATTGGAGTTTCGGGAGGGTAACCAGCAGCTATTCCACTCCAATCAAAAGCTCTGTAATAACCAATCGCTAGTACGATCCCCGGGATAGCTATAGGTAAAGTTACTAGAGCATCTAGAAGTTGCTTACCCCTGAAATCTTTTCTACTTATTACATAAGCTGCTAATGAACCTAGAACAACTATCAGCAATGTAGCGATTACACTATATAATAAAGTATTAACCAAATACGGCGGTATATCGTAGGCTGAAGAAACGAAAATTAATCTATAATTTTCAAGCGTGAATTTTATCTCACTCGGGCTTCCAGCACCCAGAGTTGTCATTAGAGACATAAGAATCACTCCTATATGCACCATGAGCGAATATGCGAATAATAGTATAAGGAATGGATAGATGAATAACAATTTCCATCCTGCTTTTGCCATACGGTATTGTCCAGCTCGACCTTTTGATACCATAGAATATTTCCGGAGAGAGATATACTTTCTAATCACAAAAAATCCAATGATTGCCATGATTAGCAAAATACCACCTAAAACACACACTTCAGGCGTGACTTCCACCGTCGCAGCTCTAGCATAGTTTTCAAAAATATAATACGTCAGATAATTTTTTGCAGCAGGATCTCCCATACCTGCAAAAATTATCGGTGTTCCAACGTCTTCCATTGAGAGGATTAAAACTAATATTGCTCCTGCTCCAATTCCGGGCATTGCAAGAGGGAGTGTTATAGTGCTAAACAATCTGAAACTACTAGCACCCAAATTTTCTGCCGACTCCTCCATTGTTGGGTCAATATTGATAAAGGAAGAAAATGCATTGAGATAAACTAAAGCATAGAAATGTGATGTTTGAACAAGGGTAATTGCTACGAAACCTTCAAATATAATTTTGAATTCAAAATTTGGAACCAAGAAGAAATTGTTTAAAAAACCATTTGGACCAAGAATTAGACGGAATCCCATACCAGAAATAAACGGCGGTATAATAAGAGGAGCTAGTGCCAATATACTAACCAATCTTTTACCAGGAAACTCAAATCTTGCTAAGATAAAAGCCAATGCTGTACCTAATATTACAGAGAAAAGAGTTGTTGATAATCCTAGTATTATAGTGTTTACTACAACGCCTCTATTTACTCCACTAAGGAGCAAGACATTCACATCTGTTGTATCCTTATAATCACCCATAAAACTTAAAGCTAGAATGTTTGAACCATCTATAACATGGATTCCACCTTTACCTTGCGCAAGGTAAATCCTGTTTGATATTTCATCGATGAAAATATCTTCTGTCATAAGAAGTGTAGTGTTGTAATAACTTATTTCAGAGATATCTGAAAAGTTAGAAGTATCTAATATTGTAAGTCCATAATCATCAACACTAACATCATGAACAGTTACATAACTATAATCACCTACAACATCAACACCAACGGATTTTATGTCAGATTTGTAACCTAACAAAGAAATATTTAGCGGATCAGAAATATCAAAAATCGCCAAACCAGAAAGCCCAAGTGCAACATAAGCCGAATTTCCTACAATGTCTATAGCTTTGGTAGTAATGGATCTATTACTAATCTCATAATCAAAAGAATTCACTAAGATTGGGTTATTTGAATTACTCACATCATATACAACTAGTGCAACATCAGATCCAACTATATAGGCATAATCTCCTAAGATAGCTAGGTCTTCTGAACCGCTTTCAATAGTTATATTTGATAGTACTTCTGGATTAGTGACATCTGAAACATCAATTATGGAAAATCCTTTTTTATTATTATCAAGGTATATAAGGTTATTATCTAATGTTACGAAATTTGAATAATTAGTCAAACCAGGAAGGAAACTTACAGGTAAAAAGGTATTGTATACATCTGAAATGTCAAAAATGGTTAGTCCATTTTCACCAGCTGCTGTATAAAGATAATCACCTCGTATTTCCATATCCATGAAATAACTCTCGTTATCATAATAATCAATAATTTCCGTGAGTGATTCTGGGTCCGTAACATTAAGGATTTCAATACCCTCTCCTCTTTCAGCAACAAATGCAATGTCATCTCGAACAATTACAGATACTGATGGGCCCCCGATTTGCTGCACTCCCATTTGCCACAGATGTGTTGTAGTATCCCCAGGGAAATTGAAATGAACTTCATCGGTAAACACAGTATTGATCGGTTGAGTAGACCATATACCATTAAAGTAGACCCCACCTGATAAAACTAGGACTAATGGAACTACCATCCAAATGATAAAGACAATAGATACAATAACAACAATTAAGTTAGTTGAAGGATCACGGAGTAATTTTATATACACCATATCAAGAAAAGATTTTTTTTGTTTAGTTTTTTTTGTTGACTTGTTTTCATCCTTTTCTCTCTTTTTCGAGCTTGCCATTTTAATTCTTCCAGAAATCTTTAGTCAAACGCCAATAAACTTAATGCTTTTTGAACTTTACTTAAAATTTTAGAGAGATTCGTGAAAAATTACTGGAAAATCACTAGAAATTAAAGATTTTAATATTAAAAAAGAAAGAAAGGGATTAGAGGTTATACCTCTAATTTCTGCGTTTTTTACGAATTACTGGAATAGCAGCTAATATAGCTATAGCAAATACTATAGGTAATGTGGGGAATGGTGAAGTAGTTGGTTCTCCAGTTAATGCTTGGTATATTGCATTATATTTTGTTCCAGCGAAGTTTCTCCATTGACTCTCATATTGAGCAGCGACTAAAGGATCACTAGTGAATTCAACATTAATAGCAAATGCTTCTTCGTAAGTCATATTCACAACTCCTAAATCTGCTTTTAATTCGTCAAAATAAGTTTCATTAATGTCTTCGTTTTCTAGTTGAGTAATCATTTCTCCCCAAGTTTGACGTAACAGGGGGTGTTTCTCAGTGATTGTATTATGGAAATAGTAAATTGTTACATCAAGCAGTTCGGTAGCTTCTATTTCATCGAATGGAATTCCTTCGTTTGCTAAAGTGTCATTATAAAGGATATAGAGCGCATCCTTGGTTTGACCTATTGGTGTCCAAAAAGCAGATTCCATTACAGGAAGACGATCAAGACCCTCAGTTAACCAAACCGTTTGTCCTTCATCTGAGAACAGGTATTCAAGAAATGCTTCTGCTTTTTCTTGATCATCTACATTTGCTCCTAAGGCTATAGGATCTCCATTTACAATTGATTGCCTGTCAGGTATTATATATTCTGTACGTGGGTTTTCTCTTTCAGCAATAACACCATAAAAATCTATTGTCATAGCGATTCCTACTTCACCTTGAACTACTGCAGCACGAGTGTCAACTGAACCAGGATATATACCAGAATTTGCACCCATACGTGTCATTATTGACCATCCTTCTTCCCATCCAAATGCCTGGAGTATAATTTGGTATATCCTTGTATTTGAGGTAGTTAAAGGAGGATCACCCATACTAATAGCCTTTACGCTTGGATCGATGTAGTAAGTTGGTGATGCTAGTTCTGCCCATGTACGTGGTACTGGGAGACCATATTGATCAAGGAAATCATGGTTTACAGTAAAACCAAAAGAGGATATAGCGTTTGCAATCCAAATTAGATCACCACTTGTGTTGTTTAATTTCATACCTGCTCCTGCAATTGTATCAGGAACATTTGTATTGATGTAATCAACCAAAGTCGTATTGTCAATTGGTTTAAGCAATCCCCAGTTATTCATGGTATTGAATAATGCTGGTCCGCCACCCCATGCAAGATCTACAGATTTTGACGGATCTTCTAACAGTTTTTTCCACCCTTCATCTGTTGTTGCTTGTAGGAAAACCATGTCAGTGATTCCAAGTTCTATGGCTCTTGGAGTTGCAAGAAAAGCAGTTGTAAAAGCTGCTTGTATTGTTGTATCATGCCTTGTAACAATAGTTAACACGGTATCATCTGGTGTTGCAATTGGAGTAATTGGAGAGTCAGTTTTTGCATTCACCGATAAGAAAGGACCAATAGTTAATGATGTTAACAAAATAGTAATTAATGTTATGTTTTTTATTTTCATATTATCTTCAACCTTTTAAATGATATTGGATTAAATACCATGTGACAAACTAGAAATCTATCTATAAAAGTTTTTCACTTCATTTTAAGCTGAAATTTCCATGAATTACATTAGTTAATCATAATAATTGTAAGTACTTTTATCCAATAGAATTAAATCATAAACTTTCTTTCTCCTTTTTCTTTTAATCAATTTGACCCCAAGTGAGAAATTTTCCATCCTTTCTTTTAACTAAAACAGTTCCGAATTTTCTCCATTGTTCTTCTCTAAACCTTACTATGCTGAAATCCATTTCTTGTTTCTGTTTGCTTTTGTTTTCTATGATGTTCACTTTTGTTTTTTCATCTTCAAAAAATATCTTTGGAACAAACCTTCCTTCTTTTGGTTTTCTTTGCATCTGCATAGAGAGATCAAATATTTGTTCTATTGGCAATAAGTCGAAAATTGGTTTGTGCTCACTGACATAAACTGAACCAGGACACACTTCTAATGATTTGTATTCATTTTTACATTTAGAACAGAACACAAGTTGACATCCATTACAAACCTCCCAACCTCCTAATGCAGCTTCTTTCAGCATCATCAATGAATTACAAAAAGCACATCTTATATAACAGTGTAAAATTTCTATTTCTTTCAAATTTTTCGAAACTCCTCTGCTATTTTTCTCCTTTCTTCTTCTCCATATTCGACTAGAGTTCTATAATTATATGACAAAACATTCTGGTGTCTCTTTATATAGCCTTGTTGTGTTAATTTTCGTAAACATAAATCAACTTGATACGCTTTCATTCTGTTTGTATCGATTAATTTTTCTTTAATTATCTTTGTTAAAAGAGGTTCTGTCTGGGTTTCAAGGATCCCAATTATTGTTCCAAGAACAACGAATTCGCTCTTCATTAATTCTGAAGGAGCATAAAATGCAGATTTTAAACTATACCACATTTCACCGTCAAGAGTATATTCCACTACTTCCAATCCAAGAATTTCAACAAATCTTTTGTATTCTTCAATAATCTCACGAAGCGTATCAATGTCAAATCTTGTTGCAAGTAGAAGATCAATCTCTGAACTTCCAAAAACGAATATCTTGTCTTTAACCCATCTTCTAGACAGAATAGTAGTTAATTCTTTGAACAATTCACTTTTTTCTTCATCTGTTATAGCTGCTGGAAGTTTGACAATTTCAGGTTTGTCACCTTGTACTTCATCCGTATTGTGAAACTCCTCTTCCATTAGCACATCACTTCTCAGTTTTTCTTTGGTGATAGAAGAACACTACTAGATATTCCCTTTAATTCTTCATAATCACCGTTCTTTGAAAATATAAGATAGTCATCTTGTTGAACCACTCTTATTTTTTTCTCACTGATCATCTTAGATAAGATTTCAGTTTCTACTACTGATAATAGACCTTCCAATTCTTTTTTCTTGAATCTTTTATTTAGAAGCTTCTCAAACAAATCTTTTTCATAATTCACTATATCACCATAACTCAAAAAAGTGCTTTCAAATACTCTAAGTACATCTTGATTTCTCCGAATGAAGAGTTTGATTTCATCCATATCTTCAGATTCTATCAAATCTAGTTTAGCTCCGAGATCTACACTACTATATTCTATAGTAGGTTTCCCCATTGTAAAAAATATTGACTGGCATGATTTTGCTACAAATCGCCCAAAGTTATTCAGTCTTTGTTCTAGAAGAAACATCTGTTCCAAATAGCTTGATTCCCTCAACTCACCCATGTCAATGAAACCTTCATATAGTGCAGAATCCACCAGACTCTCCCTCTGACTATTAAGGTAAATATAAGCATCGGATACTCTCTTCCTATCATTTTCTGACTCAATCACTCCTACTACTTCTTTCTTCCTGAGCGATTTTGAATATTTTTTTTCTAATTCAAAAAGAGTTTGAAAGATTATCTCAGACCAGTCACTTGTCTCTTCAATCATTGTTGTCTCCGAACTGTGAGCTCCATCTGTAGATTCTTGGTCTGTCATACAATCACCTTAGATTCAATTAATATTTTATGTGTAAACTCATCTGAAAGTTGAACTTCATCAAGCGAAGGAGTAATTAGAAGAAATTGCGGGGTTATAGATCTATTCTCTTTTGCTATCTCATAGGTAGCCAAAGCCATTGAAAAAGCTAATGATTTATTCTTCTTATCTAATTTTTGCGTAAACTCATCAATGGCATGAATTGGGGAATGGTTTATCATGTGGAGTGCTAAGATTATAGCTTGAGCGATTAACGTTTTTTCCCCACCTGATAACTGTCTATATTTTCTTTCATCACCTTTTGTTTCAGCCTCAATTATCAACCCTGAATTTGTTTCATCATTGTAGTTTACGATACTTAAAGAGATATTCGCAAAAACGTCTTTTAGAAGTAAATTGAGCATTTTATTAAGGTGGGAAACTATTTGGTACAAACTACCTTCCCATTCAGCTAAACGTTTATCTAAATCTTTCTTGAGATTATCCAAGTGTTTTTGATTTTCTTCTACTTCTATTTGTAATTTCTCAACTTTACTTTCTTGCTCTTTCAAAGTTTCTTCAGTTACTTTGGGTGTTATTTCTAGCAGTTCAAGTTGCCCTTTAATTTTGTTATAATCTGAGAAGATTTCCTCCTTATTTTCACGGATAATTTCAGGCTGTAAGCCTTTCTCTTGAGCCAAACCGAGCAATTCGTTGTGCTGTGTCTCTATTTCCCCCACCTCAATATTCAACAATTCAACATGCCTGATAATCCTGTTTTTTTTGGATGAAAGCTCATTGATATTATGTGTTAATTCTGAAAACTCATTTCTCTTTTTATTTTCAAGACTTCTTTTGATTTTTAATTCATTATCCATCTCAATTAAATGAGAAGTATGACTTTCGATTTTCTCCTCAATCTGTTCCAAACCAATATTTTCTTCTTTTAATTGTTGTTCAATCTCATCCTTCTTATTTTCTAGATTGATAAATTCTCTTTCTAATTCGTCTCCTGATATCTCCCATGGTCGCAGAGAATTTTCTATTTCTCTTTTCTTATTTTCAAGTTGGCTTATTTCTTGAATATATTTGCTTTCTTCTGTAACTAACTCTTCCATGTTAGAATAAAGATTTTGTAAGTTTTCACGTATCCTTTCTATTGACAGATATTTATCCAAAGAAACATTTAATTTCACACGATATTTTCTTGGTGGTCTGGAAAAAGCTTCTCTAGATAGATAGTAACTCTTACCATCAGCAGTAAGAATATTTGCTCTTATCTGTTTTGCATAATTGGTTAGAAGATTTGGTGATAATTCAGGAATTGCAAGAATAACGTTTACAAATCGTTTAAGATATAGTTTTACTTGAGTGGAGGTTTCTATTAAATTAATAACATTATCAATCACACCATCTGGTTTCTCGCCCATAGCAGTGGATGTGAGATAATCAGGTTTAGGGCCTCGTTCATCCTCTAGTACTCTTCCTACTGTGAAATTAGGTTTAAATGACGGGAAGAGAGTATCGTAAATCTCTTTAGCTGTCTGATATGCCTCCTCAGATGTAGCAATGAACCCAAATAAAGTTCGACCCAAAGCTTGCTTTATTACTTCAGAATACTCTACAAAATCAGGTAAGATTGTTATGATTTCATAAACTGGTCCTATAATCTCTCCTGCATAACGAGAGGATTTGATTCCTTCTTTGAATTTTACAGTATCCTTTACAAGATTTCTCTCATAATCACTTAAATCACCATGAAGACCTGCTCGTTCATTGATACGTTCCTTAATCTCTTTCTCTTCAACAGCTTTTTCTCTCAATTCTTTTGAAATATCTTTTATTCTGACATTTAGATACTGCTGCTGTTTTTTAATACTACTCAGTTGATCTTGAAGGCTAATTTTATCACTTAAATTATCATTGGTTTTTACTTTGCGAAATTCGGTAAGTTTCTCGTCTATGTTTTTGAGATTTTCCTTGAATTGGTTTATTTTTCTTTCCTTTTCTTCTTTCTGTCCCTCAAATCGACTCACTTTATCACTTAATTCATCTCTCTCATTAATCAAATTATTATTATCTTTCTCCAGTTTCTCTAGTTCTTTTCTAATTTTGTCATAGTTCTCATTGGTAGATTGCATCTGCGTGTTTAGACTACTTAATTCCTTTTTCTTGGATGTAAGTTCTTTATTAGATTCCTGCAATCTATCTTTACTGTCTAATGCGTTAAACCAAACTAATTCTCTATCAACATTCTCAAAACGGGTGATAAGCTCTCTCTTTTTTTCTAATCTTTCGAAATTTTCTTTCAGTTTGTTCAAAGAAATTTTTTCTTTTTCAAGTTGCAACACTAAAGGAGAGAAATCTCTGTTTTTTTCATCAACTCTTATCTTTGAAGTTAAATAACTTGCAAATATCTCTTTTAGTCCAGTAGCTGCAAGAAGACTCTCCAATTTCTTACGTGGAGAACCATCAGCAAATGAGCTTAGATACCCTTCTTCGGTAAAATTGAGCATTGTATCATCATAAATACCAATGCTTTTCATTAATCGCTGTATTTGTTTTCGAGCAATAGACTGCTTTTTGCCTTTAGAATCAACAATGCTTCTTCTCATATCCCCTTCTTTGTTGATTCTTATTTCTAAATGAAATCTATCTTTGTTTACAATATTGCTAATATCAGGATCAGAGCTAGAAATCAATCGTTGATCATTTATCGTGGGATTTCTCAAAAATAGTTGGATTATGCAATGGTCATTAAAGGGTCCAACAAGATCTTTGTATGAACTCAAGCTTACTCTACTTGGTGTATGTCCTATAGAAAGGATAAGAGCTTCGAGAATCTGTGTTTTTCCACTACCATTTGCACCTGAGATAACTATGATAGGCAGTTCAGACAATTCTAATTCTGTGAACTTATGCATCTTAAAATTGTGGAGCGTTAAACGATGAAATATGAAGTTGTCTGGTGAAAGTTTTAAAGAAGACATCGAATCCCGCTCTTGGAATCTAGCGACAAATCAATATTTAAAACCAGCTATTACGAATTACTAAAAGAAAAGAAAAAGAAAGAAAAAGAAAAATTAGTGTTTTAGTTTTCTTCTCAACATTGTTGAAACTGTTGCAACTACAAAGATTGCACCTAATGACCAATAAAGGGCATCGAGTGATCCTGTTCTACGAGTGTTATCTCCACCAGTAAAGACATCAGCACCTGCTGAAGAACCTGTTTGTGTGGATTCTCCATAGTCTTCCCAATCTTCACTATCTTGGGCTTCACCATTCATCGCTGTCATAACGTCTTCTTCTGGAGGATCTCCCATTGGATCATCACCCAATTCGTTCTCAAATCTACTATCATAGACTATACGAATACCTGGAATGAAACATCCACTGCTTGTGAGGAATAACCATCTCATTGTAATCTCAACTGATTCACCGGGAGCCAATGTTATACCTAGAAAGACGATAACACCTAATCCATAAGCAGTATCATTAGCAATGCTACCTTTGGTGGATTCTTTGTGTAATAAGTCCATTGAAGTTGCATTGTAAATCTGATAGATGGTCAAGTGAGTAGTCTCGTCACCAATGTTGGTGATAGTAATAGAAATCTCTAATTCCCAAGGAGCATCATCTGGGATGATGAACAACACAGACACATCGATTGATAGTATTGGTTGTGGGAATGCTGGTTCTCTATTCTCTGTGTCGGGGAGTAACATAGCCCAATCCATATTAGATAGTACTAAATGGTGAGTTTCTGCTGCGCCTTCAAATATAGAAATTAAACCGTTTCCAAAGTTAACAATTCCATCAGATAATGCAGTTTGACCAACGTCAGTGTCAAATTCTGCTACTGCATAAACTGGATGAATTCCTAGGAAAGAATTGGCAAAAACATCAGCTGTTCCGACGTAACTTCCACCAGCAACAACTGTTCCAACATCATCATAGTAGAACAGTTTAGCATCTCTAATTTGCCAGTCATTACCCATTCTTCCATGGAAGAGATAGATTTTGACATTTTCAGCAGCAAGATTTCCAGTGTTTGTAACAGAATAAGTTACAGTTATTGCGTCTCCAACTGTGTAACCAGTTTGATCTAATGAAACATGGACATTAAGAACAGCTTCATCATCAGCAATTTGTAAGTTGATTCCATTACTGAAACCATAATATTCGAAACCTTGTTCATCGAGATAGCTATATCTAGCACCTACTGAAATCCAATTGTTGTCCCAGGGACTATAGAAACTGAGTGGACGACTGTAAGTAAATGTTGCGCCAGGATCTCCATAACCAAAGAGCAATCTCATCAAGTTATAACCAGTTTGTTTAACTGTTGTTAATTTCACAGCGTTTGCGGGATCTCCGTTATCTATCAATTCAACACCCATAATTCCAAAGAAGTCATCTTTAGCTGGAATGTTGTCTAATGCCCAACTGACATTGACTGATTCACCAACACCTAGGAAAGGTATTGTTGTATTCAAGAAAACTTCCTCAACTGAATCTAATCCAATTACTCCAACATCTCGAACAGAGAATGTGAAGTCCATTAAGTAAGGATCAAAGATAGATTGCTCTGTATATAACAAATCATACAATTCAGTTCCTGCATTTTCTACAGCGAGCCATAGTTCAGTCTCATAATCTGCTAACATTAGCGGAACTGTTGCAAGAGTGTAAGGCATATAATCAGTTATGTCAATATCAGCTAGATAAGCTGTTACTGTTGATACTAGTATTTTAGAAAGCCCGTCATCACAATGCAAGGATATTGATGTGGTCACTTGTTCATCTACAATTGGCACAATTACTATTTGGGCTGAATCTGATTTCACAACAACATCAGTGAGTAATGGATCAAAATCAACTAGTGAGTCATTTGCAGTCCATTTGTACCAACCATCCAACACCAAACCTATTTGGTTGTGATGTTGATCTTCAACACCCCATCCTTCTAATTGAGGACCTACTTCAATATCAATTGATGCATTGATTTTGATTAATACTGTTTCATCTATATATACATCTGGACGAAGTGCTGGCATATCTGGTTTAGCAGCCAGAAAGTCTAGAAAGTCTGGTCCAAGTGAATAACTGATATCAATATCTGTTGCGTTTTCTGTTCCTGTATTGGTTACAACATAATCCATCTGTAAGCGACCTGCATTGTTTAGCATGTCTTGATCATATGCCATATTTACAGAAACTCTTGGAGCTGAAGTCAGCGCATCATGATTAATGTCAAATACAACGTAGTAATCTTGAGCTGGCCTAGCTAATCGCCAAGGTGCATTAAGCAACCAATCCATTTTTCCAGTTATATGAGGGGCAAAGTTATCTGTTCTTGGGAATATTTCGAGAGGATTAATTGTATATGGGAAATTAAATTTTAGTGTAGAATAGTATATCCCAATACCAGTTTTTGCAACTACATTTGTTCCAAACAACTCTAAAGTTGACAGTGTGTAAGTTGTTGTACCTGTAATAGCGTCATCATCTACGTAGAAAACTCCACGAACAGGAAGCATTCTTCCTTCAATAAACCCTTCACCAATAACAACTGTTTTTACGGGAGCACCACTTACTGTTGCTGGGTCAAGTAGTGAAGCAAAACCTGTACCAACATCAGCTCTTATCTCTGTAATTAGAGTATTGAAAATAGTGTTCTCCATACCACCTGTGAAGTAGTATAGGTAGTTGTTATTTAGAAGTTTGTCAGCTCCTGACCAGAACAAACCTACATCATAATATGTTGCAAAAAGGATACTTATTTCTACAGCCTTAGCAAGACTTCCAGTAGCACCTAAAGAGCCATCAATTTCTAAAATTAATGTTGCATTATCTGCAGCTCTGAAAGGTCTTCGATTAAGATATGGAAGATAATCTGCTTGATCTGAGGCAATAAATAACCAATTTATAACACTTGCAAATAGTGAGTTTGATGCAATGGTTGGAGCGCTCGCACCTAGTAAAATTAATTGTACTAGTGCAGCTGAATCTTTACCTGCTATAATATTCATTTCTTCAATAAATATTGGATCTACTTCAAGGTTTGAACTGTTATTCTGTGAGGATAAATGAGCTTGAGTAACTGTACTACTCATTGTCAGCAGAATAAGTGTAAAACCAACTAAAGTCGAACCCAAAATTGTTTTAAATTTCATTTTAGACCTCCAATTATTGTCTAACGACAACTATGTGATTATATTATTATAAAGATTCTTTTAGATTCCAACCAAGATAACAACTTCGAGAAAAATAGAGACTAACGTGATAACTGCCTATTCATAATAGAAGTTCATTTGTGCTTGTTAATATTTATGAGAATCAGGAAAATAGGAAAAATTACTTACATCATAATTTTTCTCAATTTAGATGCTGCATTTTCTGGAAGGATTCCATTAATGAAAGTATCTGTACTAGTCTCGACTGCACCAAGTAATTTTAGTGAAGAAGCGTTTCTTTGTGGTGTATGAAGTTTGAAATACAAATGGTAAAAAGAAGAATTTTTAGTGTTTAAAGGTGCTTGGTGGAGAGATAGAGAGTAGCTTACCTCTTTCTCAAAGATATGATTTAAAGCAGCGATTAGTTTTGGTAAAAGATCAACCAATAAGTTGAATTCGCTTCTCGTCCCTTGATGTAGGAAGTTGTAATGCCGTTTAGGGTAGATATATACATCATATGCATACTTAGCATGATAGGGAATTAAGGCGATGATGCTTTCATCATGATAAACTACTCTAACATCTTTATCAAGTTCAGCTGAGATATAATTACAAACCATACATTCTTTGTTTTTCTCGCGATACTGTTGTATTGTATTAAATTCTAATTGAATCTCATTTGGTATGAAAGAGAAAGCATAAATTTGTCCGTGAGGATGAATTAGAGTTGCACCTACATCTTCACCATAGTTTTCAAAAGGGAGGATATACTTTAAGGAAGGATTCTTGCCATTTTCTTTAGTTGCTGCCATCCACACTTCAAAAATCTGCATTATATTGTCGGACGATAATGATAGAAATTTTGAATCATGATTATCAGTATACACAACTAATTGGCAGTTGCCATAACCATTCATTTTCTCATAAAATTCACCCATTTTATGTCGTTTTAATTCTCCCTCTGTCGAGAGAGCAGGGAATTTGTTATCCAAACGTAGAGGTTTGGTAAAACTTGGTACTTCTTCAGAACCTACACATAAAGGACATTCACTTTCTTTTCTGTCTGGTCTAGTCTGTCTTTTCTCTGAAAAGATTACCCATTCTCCTGTAAATGGGTTCTTTCTTATCTCACGGGATGTCATTTGAGTTATTATTATCTTATATTTATTTAATAGCTTCGGATAGTTATTCCTCCCAAAATCTTTTTATGTCCAATCTATTGTTTTGACTTGTGTATTCAACCATAATTTTACATGCAAATCTCCAATATGCAGAGATTCCCGTTGATGAGATTCCTAATGTTGTTGAACAGAGTTATATTCCAGTTCTTTCCCTACTTCTTGAGATACCAGACATTGCAGTTGTACTCAACTTCACAGGTGTTACTTTAGAAATTCTCTATAACGAATATCCTGAAGTTATAGATTTATTAAAAGAAGGTATCAAGAAAGAGAAATTTGAGTTAACAGGTTGTGGATATTCTCACCCCATTTTCCCATTATTACCAATTGAAGATATTAACAAACAAATAGAGTTTAATCTTGAGGTTCTTGAAAAAACATTAAATTATGTACCTAAAGGTTTCTGGCTTCCTGAATTAGCTTATGACCCAACACTTCCAAAAATACTGAAAGAACATGGTTTCTCATACATGTTCATTGATGATGAGCTATATAGAATGAGTTCACCCTTAATGAATGACTCCAACCTATACAATGCTGAATACTATTCTGCTTCACATTACGTAATTGATTTCTTAAAAGCAAAAGGAATATTCAGAAAAATCATTCACTTTAGAAGAGCAATTAGAGGGATGAAAAAAGTACTCAAAAGTGCTGAATTTGAACCTGTTGAAGTGAAGGGAGCTAAAGGGACTATTACAGGTTTAAGAGTTCCTCAAAGTTGGTCAATTTTCACAAGTGCTAGTCTTATGGGTTATCCATTGTTATCAATAAGGAACACAATAAAAATAATTTCAAAATTTAGTAAACAAACTGGTCTAGTAATTCCATATGGAACAGACATAGAATTTTTTGGATATAGAAGTGTAGTTGATGGAAAACTGATTGCTACTGAATCTCTTAGGAAACTATTGATCAAGATGACCAATATCAGTGATAATTCAATGATATTACCAGTGAAATATCTGGAAAATAACAAACCTTCAGAAATTGGGTATATGAAAACTGGTAGTTGGGCACCTGATAGAAGATTAGATTTGTGGACTAAAGATGAAGATAATCAAAAACTCGAGCGTCTATGTGATGAAGCAAGATGGTATATTAATCAACTAACTCCAGAAGAAATAGATGATGAATTATGGAAGCAACTTCTGATGGCTGAAAACAGTGATGGGAGAGGATGGGATCCTATTCCAGAGCGAAGATTGCATTGCTTCAATCATGCTCTTGAAGCACTTAATATCGCAAAAAGTAAATATCTAGAAAAAATGTATTCAAAGAAAAAGTAAGAAATCAATCAAAGAACAGCAATCTTTATAATAATAATATCTAACTCCTTCTTATTCAAACTATCGAATCTGTTAGTGGGGCTTATGGAATTAGAAATATACATTCATGAGGAAAATTGTAATCATTGTATACCTACTCTGAAATTCTTAACTGCAGTTATTGGAGCACTTAAGACTGATGAAATAAAGGTTAAAGTGCACCAAGTTAACAAGAGCAGAGAAACAGCTGAAAAGAAAGGTATCCCACTAAATCCTCTACCTGCAATTGTTCTTCCATCAGGATGTATTATAGCTGGATCTTTATCTCATGATTTGATTGGAGTTTTAATATGTAGCTTACTTTCTAAATCTAAAGTACCAGTTCAATCCGTTGACAAATTTGAACTTAACAAAAAAGAAGCTCTAATTTTATTAAATCTTGCATCAGCAATGATAGAATACCAAGCTGCATATACATTACGGAGAGATAGATCCTATACTTTTGTTATTAAAGAATCAACAGAACAGGTTCCACTTGAAAGATACAAACAATTATCCAAGAATACGAAGATGATGGTTCTTACAAACTTCGACAAACATCCAAGTAGTAAATTATACGAACTAGGTTTAGATTCAAATGTTTATCTTGGTCACATTATAAGAGACAATATAATTTTAAGTGCGAATCTAATTATCTGGAGAGAGAGAGCCAATCATATTAGCTTCTTTAGAGTTAAAAGATCCGATGGAGACAAATACATTGGTACATGCTCTTGTTTGCTAGGCGACGGGAAACAAATGGTCAGAGAATTCTTTAAACCATTATTTTTAACAGCTGCGACTATTGAAGATGATGGAACAAAAGGATTAGGTCAGAATAGGATAGTTGCCAATGTAAAAGAAGTAAGCACTGATTTAGATCAACTAATACGAAGATAACAATTTTTCAAAACTTCTTTTTCAAAACTCCAAACCCATCACAAATACCGTACTTAAGCATGCATTCTCCACTTTTTGTTATAAAATATTTGCAATATCCTCCCATAATTTCTTCATATTTCTCACAGGTAGCATCCGATTTTTCGTCTTTTGAATCACCTGAACTTGGTGGTAAAGGAATGTCTACCATTTTTATAACCTTACAAAATAGTGAAGTCAGCCGTTGTATTTAATTTTTTGTATAGAGTTATTACTCATCTTAAAACATAATTAGGATTTAATCTTTCGCAATTGGGGCATCTTTTATCATACTTACCTAAAGAAGAGCCACAACCAGTGCAACTGAATGACTGCTCATCATTTTTTGATTCTTCTTTCTCTGTCGATGATTCCTTAGAGTAGTCCATATTTAAAATATATATTGCATAATAAATAAGAATTTTTTGGGTGAAACTCCTAATTTTGCGAAAATACTCCTAGTAGGAAATTTTATTATTGAAAGTGTTTCATTTAATTGTTAAGAGATAAAAATATGAGGCTAAATTATGGTACAACTTACAGTAAAAATCGAAAAAATATTAGATTCAGAGCCTAACTATGTTTTAATTAATTCTGATTTAGCAAAGAAATATGATATAATGCCTGGTCAACTTATTGAGTTAACACCACATAATATTGGAATGAAAGTTTATACAAGTGACAATTATTCAGAGCAGCATTTAGGAATATCAAGTAAAGCTTCTATTGAGTTTGGTATTCACAAGGGAGTTGAAATTTCTATAAAAGAAATTTCCAATGAAAAGATTATACATCTGCTCCATAAGAAGATGAGAGGAGAACCCCTCAAAGATGATGAGATTACTTCTATTTTTAATTCAATTGATAAAAATCTAATGCATCCAACCCAAATTGCAGTTTTGATGTCATTGTTTCAAGTTCAAGGATTATCACTTGAAGAGACAACAGCTATTGCAAGAGCAATAATCAGCACATCACAGATTCTTCATCCTAAGAAGAAACCTGTTGTAGATAAACACAGCATTGGAGGTATAGCAGGCAATAGGATAACTCCAATTATGATCCCTCTCCTTGCAGCTGCAGGTTTAACTATACCTAAGGTTTCAACAAGAGCTATAACCTCACCTGCTGGGACAATAGACACCGTTGAATTATTGATGCCTTGTGATTTATCTTTAGAAGAAATGACTGAAGTAGTTGACAGTACTGGAGGATGTATAGCTAACGGAGAAACAGTAGGATTAGCAGATGTCTCTGATAAGATAATATCTGTTTTGAAGACAGTGAAGATAGATCCAAGGGAGTTCATGGTTGCTAGCATTTTATCAAAGAAAATTGCAGCGGGATCAGAATATGTTCTCATTGACCTACCAACAGGGAAAGGAGCAAAAGTTGTACATAGAGAAAATGCCCATGAATTAGGTGGATTATTTACAACAATTGGATATTCACTGAAGCTCAAGCTTGATTGTATCATCAGTCCTGGAGATAGACCAATAGGAAGCATGATTGGACCAGCATTAGAAGCTAGAGATGTTCTGCAAATTTTAACAGACCAGACAGGTAGTAATGATCTTATGAGAAAAGCTTTGTCCTTAACTGGAATTATTTTAGAAGCTCAAAACTGGTGTCCAAGAGGCTACGGTTTTGAATATGCTGAAGAAATTATAAAAAATGGAAAAGCTCTCACTAAATTTAGAGAAATCGTTGAGGCTCAAGGTGGAAACGGGAAAATCAAAGTAGATGATCTTCCCATCGCTAGCTATATTGATGCAATATATGCTAAGGACGATGGAGTTGTTTATGGTGTTGAGAGCGCATCAGTTTCAACAATTGCAAGACAAGCAGGAGCTCCAAGTGATAAAACTGCTGGAGTTCACCTTAAAGTGAAAAGAGGAGACAAATACAAAGAAGGTGATACTCTTTTTGAAATCCATTCATCATCGGAAGGATTACTAACTTCAGCACTTAAGTTAGCAGCTTCAGATTTTCAACCAATAGACACTGAAAAAATGATACTTGAAGTGATACGTGGTCCAAAGGAGTTATAGAAATTAAAATGGATAGTCCCAGTGATGCAACATGCAGTTATAAAATTTGTAGAAAATCACTGAGATTATCTGCCGATGATTTATTTGAAATTGTTAGAGAAAATCAAAATGACTATATCTCCATTCAGGTTATTGATCCAACATGGATAGTAAGCAAGAAACATCTTCAAGCAGCTGTATACCATACACTAAAAGCATTCAAAAACGGAAGAAATATCGCAAGAGGAAGTGAAACAGAATTACTTCTCCGCCTTTCAGGTTTCAGACAAATAAAGAATGCAGTTAAAGCGTTTGGAATAAATAATCAAACGAATACATTACTTCTTATAGCATTTGGTGGAACTTCCAAGGAAAATGAATCAATCTTGGAACGATTTTTCTCCAATACAGATTTAGAACAAGTAGAAAATGCTGAATTACCAATAACAGATATTCAGAAATTACTTGTATATTATAGATGTGATAAAGACTCTAGTTTTTTAGAAAAAGAGGTTTTAGAAAAAATAGCTTCAGTGGAGATTTCCTAACAGTTAAGAAGGTATCCATGTTTTTAGAAGTTTCATACCCACTTCTTTGTATTGTTTAACAATTTCAGTAATTCTCTCCAACTGTTCTTTTTCTTTATTAGGTGTTGAGAACATAATAGGCTTAAGTTTATGTACCATGCTAGATAATGAACCTATTCCAGCTGTGCTATATACACGTTTTCCACTTCCAGTTCTATAGACTTGATCAGATTCAACTAATAATTTATTATACCAAAGTGGGTGGGCACTCATAATCTTGAATCCATCTTTACTTAGATAAGAAGTAGGATTATTGATATGTTGATTAAATTTTTCTAAAGCGTTCTTGTTTGGGTGAAAAACGTTTCGACTGATAATTCCCCTAACATAGGTTTGAACTGTTTCAGCTTGTTCAAGTATATGGAATGGGAGTATTGTTGACACTTCTGTAATTGTAGCATCTATTTTATCTGAATGATAAATTTTCTCTGCAGTATATATCTTACCTAGAAGATCAAGGGGAAGACAGACACCGTTTATTTCGAAATAATCCTCCAAGTAATTTCCTTTGTCAACAGCAAATTCTGTATAATAAATCCCTGGACCAAAAATTACTGCTATTCTTTCATCGGTAAGTTCTTTAAATGTTTGAGTTTCATCAGTTAGCATGATAATTGTATCTCGACGCAAATCAACAACTGGTCGTTTCAAATAGACACCTTTTGTTGGAGTATTAATCAATTTAGTCCATGAAGTTATTATCAACAAGGAGTTTAGATTGCGATCTTCCATCTCTTGTAATCTCATGCTTTTCTTCTTTGCTTCCAGTTCTATGATTTCAGTATCCAGTTTCTTTAGAACATGTTCAGCATCAACTAGTCTTCTAGGATAGCCCTCATCAGACATGAACGCAATTAGCTGACGAACAGGGATTTCTCCTGTATCAAAATCATAGAGATTACCACCAGTGCCATAATACTGTTTTAAAAGATTTAGTAATGCAATTCTTTTGTTTATCTTTTTATAAGCGTCAGAATCTTCAATTTCTAGTGACATGTCTTATACAAACTTCCTATTTAATTTTATTAGTTTAACTATTGTACTCATTAACCTAAGTTATGTTTTTCATTTAGTATAGTGGATTATGTAGGGTATTGACCTGTTTCAATTAGATAGGATGCACTTTCTATTGCAAATTCTAATGAATCCACAACAGAACTTGAATTTAAGATTTGGTGTAAGAAAGATCCATTGAAGCAATCACCAGCACCAACAAAAGTTTTTTTATGCACAATATTTTTTGTTTTTAGTTCATAATTTTCTTTTCCATAGAATTTTACAACATCAGAGGTATGGAAAATTAGAGGAATGTCTAGAAAATCTGCTATCTCTTGAGGTGATTTATTAAGATAATTTTTCAATGTTAACAGCTCATGTTCATTTAGAGATAGATATTTTTCTCCACTTAATTTAACAGTGGATTTTAGTATTTTAACAAAGTCTCCAAGTCTTTCATAATGGCTAATATCAGAAGGATCAATGAACATTATCCCCTCAAAACTAGCATCTTCTAATAGGTTAATCTTTGCATCGACATCAATTTTCGAATCGAAAACATATGGATGTTCTGGATCAACTAAACAAAGAAGTAAGGAACTAATCCATTCGATAGAAGTACTGTTCAGTGCAATGTTACTAATCTGTTTCAATTTACTTCCTCGATAAATGTATACTAAGTGTTCTGTCAGGTGATTAGGTGATAGATTGTTTTTCGCTGAATTGAACTGTATTTCACCATCATGCAGATTAAGTATTGAAGTGTAATTTATTTTAGCATGATTAATAGGTTCTATTTCCAGAGGAATATTATTCATTGAAATAAGATTTTCAAAGAAATCTGAGGAAGCACCTACAAACGTAACTTTCCTTCCCAAATTAGCTAGCGTACGACAGAAATTGAATCCATTTCCACCAGGCATGAATTCTATATCAGTCTTAGTATGATGTGATCCTAGAACTGGAAATTTATCAATTAAATTATCATCAGCATCTAATGGGAGAATGTTGATATCTACAAAAGTTAAATCATAACCACCAAAGATTCGCTCATCATCCAACACATATTGCCCCTCACATTTTTTCTAATGATTTGATGCCCATTACTTCGAATAGGCTCTCTAAGCATTTAATTATTGAAACCACCATTATCACTCTAGACTTAATTAATTCTGGATTTTCTGCTTTTAATACTGGACATGCGTCGTAGAATTTATGAAAAGCTGAAGCAAGTGAATAAGTGAAATTGGCTACAGAATCTGGTCTTAAAGACTTCGCTCCTTTGATCAGTATTGAGGGTAACTCTTCCATTAGTTTAACCAGCTCCCACTCTGCCTGTTTTTCTATTATCTGTTTTTCTTTTTTAGTTGATTCAAGTATCTTCTGAACATCTATATCATGTTTTGAAGATCTACTAAGAATGCTTAATGCTCTTGCATAGGAATACTGCAGAAAAGCCCCTGAATTTTCATTTGGATCAACAGCTTTCTTAACATCAAAAGATACAGACTTTTGTGGATCCATTTTTAGGATATGGTATTTGATACTACTTGCAGCAATTTTTTGAGCTATTTTTTGTTGTTCTTCTTCTGAATAATTCCTCTCTTCAATGATTGTTTTTATTTCCTCTTGAGCTAAAACGAACAACTCATCTGGTGTCACATAATCAAATTCTCTTCCAGCCATCTTTCTTCCAATGAGAGATACATATTCGTAATCAAAATGATGGATTCTATCTGCAGAATCTGTACTACCTAAACCATATAGTGCCAGTCGAACTGCTAATTGAGGCAATTGCTGCATTTTAGCTATAACATTATAACATAATGACGCATTAAATTTCTCGAGTTTGTGAAGATGATAAACAATATCTCGGCATGGATAAAGTGTGATGCCTTCTGAGTTTACTATTATGGAATCAGGAATTTCATAACTTATCGAGTATTTTGTTTTGTATCCTAATTCTTCAGCAATTGTGTCATTTTTTAGAAGACGAGCTTTTCCATCATGTCTCAGGTAATTTTTATCTTCTAATTTGTCTAACATAGGTTGAACTTCACCTGACCAAGCAACATCGGATTCCCAATCAAAATCATCATGATATATTTCGAAAAGGTTTAAGGTCTCCACATGCCCTTCTAAAGCCATTTTTGTAACTTCTCTAAACTTTTCAACTATTAATTTATCCTTACCTTCTTGATAGCTTTTAACATATTGATTTGTCATAGATTCTAAATCATCAATTCTTGAAGATGTCAAACTGTTTAGTTTTTCATATACTTCTGGGATTCTTTCAATAAGTAAACTCTGGACTCTTGCTAATTTTGAATACCATTTGTAGGTATTGTCTTTTTCTTTATTTTCTTTTGGTAAATTATTCAAGAAATCCTGCATGGTCTTGAGATCAGTTTCATCTAAACTATAGAGAGAGACACCATCCTGACTTTTCCAGCCTAACAAGTCTAATTTCTGCTTGAGTTGTTGTATTTCTAGAAAGGTGTACATACTAGCATATACTTTACCCAACCACAAATCACCTTTTTCTTTAATTTTAAGTTTCGTCTCTTTCAAAAGAAAATAACCTATTACTAAGGGGGCAATTTGTCTTCCTAGATCGTTTACATAGTATCGTACATTAACAGCTGCTCCTAGGAAAGAGAAAAGTCTCCCAAGAACATCTCCTAGAACTGAACCTCTGAAATTACCAATATGAAGAGGTCCGGTTGGATTGCTAGAAGTGTGTTCAACAATTATTCTTTCAGAACTCATAGTTGAATTTTGTCCATATTTAGTTTGTTCTAAAATTGTTTGAAATACTTGTGTAACAAAAATACTTCTATTGAATGCTAGATTAAGAAAACCTCCCTGTAAACTTACTTTCTCGATAATATCTGGAAAACTGATTTCTGAGATTATTTTCTCACCCAATTCATCAGGTTTAATTTTTAACTCTTTTGCAATATTAAAAAGAGGAAAACTAATATCACCTAATTCTGCTGAGGGTGGTTTTGACCAAATCAAATCAGATTTTAAAGAAAATTCCTTCTTGAGATAGTTTTCTATCAGATGTTTTATTTCATCGTAAGGACGTGAAATCATATTTTAAATTACTCCTTTACTGATAACCCTTATCTGACTAAAAGGCACTATTAACCATAAAAAGTTTACTTCTACGAGGTTTTTCAATAAAAATGATTTTCTACCAATGTTTGACATAAATTTAAAATTGACAAATTTCCTATTACAAAAGTAACAGATAAATACAAGCGTAGGAAATCTCGAACAAAGCTATCTAATGAGTAAAGGGGAAAATTATGGGTAAAGTTACTAATATAACTAATGACGAATTTAATGAAATATTAAAAAATGAATCTAGGCCAATAATTGTTGATACATGGGCTCCATGGTGCGGACCATGTAAGAGTATAGAACCTTTATTTGAACGATTATCTGAAAAACATGAACAGAGTATGAGATTTGTCAGAATGAATATGGATGAAGAATATACATTTGCACAAAAATATATGGTGCAGAGTCTACCTACTTTCATAATCTTCAAGGAAGGTAAACCATACAGTTCTCTAATAGGTGCAAATCGAGGAAAACTAAGTAAATTGATAGAAGAAACTATCAAAAAGAATTAATTTAGCGTTACATTTTTAGGTGGGGGAACATCTATTTCTTTAGTATATCACCACCCATAAGTGAATAAGTTGTCAGCTGAAAGAAAGAAAATAACCTTTCCATCTGAAATCTATGAGTATCTCGTGAGAAAGGCAAATAGTTCTGTAAATGAAACCTTTATTACGATTTCTTTTCCTATTATTGAAATAAAATTTCTAAATGTAAGAAGAAAAGGTAGCTCAAAAACCGTGGATTGGTTATTTGAGGAACTTAGTAAACGACTTGTCGCTATATCCAAGAAATATGGTATTGATGCGGGTCAAAGCTCTCATAGAAAAAATCTAATGATAGATTATACCACAGGAAGAAGTTCTAGTACAATTAAACTAAGTGGATATCACCATATACCCATCAAGTCTTTTGGAAATATACTCGCAATAATAGTCTGGAGCTATATCTTATTTTTATTAGATAAGAAACCAAGTGAAGATGAGGAAGCTAAAATATTACATAAGAAGTTTACTGATAGCTTTGAAGAGTTCAAAAACTACTGGAATAGAATGTCTAGAAAGAAAATTCACCTCAGAGATGAGCGTTCGTGTTATATTTGTGGTAAAGTTGCGTTTGCTTACAATGTTTGGATCTATAAAAACAAAGGCACAAGCGAAGAAGTATATACACCAGTGTGCAAAACACACAGAAATCGTTTAATCTAGAGCTAGAAGAAACTTTTTTATTTTTAAATTTTTTATTGTATTCATGATTGGAGATTTATCACCCGAAAAGAAGAACAGTTTACTACCAATATTAAGGGAAATTTCACAAGAATGTAGTTTGGGAGCAATTGCAGTAGTTAGCTCAGAGGGTCAAGAATTAGCATTCTTTGCTGAAAAAGGTACAGACCAAGTAATCATGTCTGCTCTAACATCTGCTTTGAATTCGGTTGGGCAACAAACAGTAGGACAGATTAAGTGTGGAAGCCTTGATCAAGTAATAATAAAAGGAACTGAAGGATTTGTTATTCTCCAAAACTTGGATAGATTTATTGTACTGGCAGCTTCTAAAGACATCTATAGTCTTGCTTTAGCAATGAATGTTCTTGGAAGACATGGAAGGAGAGTTTATCATGTACTTACTTCTTAGTTTTCTTTCTGAACATAATTAAGAAAACACTGCATAGAACTAGTGATAAACTAATTATTATTGGCCCTAATGATACAGACGCAATAATTTTGATTTCCCAAGATTCTGTACCTGAGAAAGAATGAATTTTCAGAGTGTATGAACCTGCTGAGAGATTCATATCTTCGATTTTTGTGTTGAAAATGGTTGTTCCATTTTCATATGACTCAAAGGCGTTTACCTTAACATATGTATCATATTCATTTGAAAGCGTCATGTAAAACGCCCAATCTGGCATAGTTTTAAACATATTTGCAGTGTTTATGGTAAGCATTATATTGTCTTTTATCGAAACCTCTGAGGACTTAAGAGAATAGTTAAATATTAAACCTCTAACCACTGCTGAACTTATCATGTTTTCAAGAAGTTGATAATTGTCGCCATAATATGCGCTCATGAATATTTCTGAGTATTCAGATTCATATGACGAATAAAGATAAGGAGAATCCAGAAACATATCTAGAGTATTTCCCCCTACCACGATAGAACCATTTGAATAATGTTGGTTGCCATAAACCAATTTGTCACTATAAGGGTTATAATCTGTATTGCTTACATTTACTAAAACGGGGTATGGAAGATAAAGATCATTTAAGAGATGTGGGTCTGAAAGTAAGATATGATATGATGAAGATACATCTAAACTAACATTTGCTGAAAAATCTTGGTAATAGGTTACATTGACTACAGAAAGTATCTCATTAATAATGTTAAAATCACTGTTTCTTGATGGTAAAACAATTAAGGATCCTCCTGAATAAGTTCCTTCTGGATTAATATAATCAGAAAGTGCGACGATATCCGAGTTTGAAATTGGATGAAGTAAGGTATTCTTCGAATTGATTAATGCAATCACTTCAAATTCATTGAGATTCATCGTGTTAAACGTAGAGTAGTACACATCTTGTGAATTAATTATGGGAACTAGACCATATTTCTTTGATATAGAAATGATATTATGTAGATTACCATTTAAAGAATATCTGACATCACTGCCTTCTTCTCGGTAATCAAGCAAAATTCTCCCATAAGCCTTTTTCACATTAAATGCAACATTAATTGTTTGGATAGAATCAGTGCTTTCAAACGTTAAGTAACCTTGATGAAAACCAACTAGAGCTTCTTCTGTATTAATGGTTATCTCAAGATCATATTGACCAATAACTAATGAAGTGGGAAGAAGAGAAACATATAGAATATTAGCTAAATTTTCAGAAATAGTTAATTTGATGCTATCAAGTGGTTGATGTATGTATAACTGTATGTTAAAACTTGTTTCTGAATTTTTGAAATAATAATTGTCCAAGTAAGGGATTATTGAACTAGTTAATGTAAAATCTCCATGAGTATTAATATATGAAAAAGCACCAGAAGAATTTATTAAACCAGAGCCTTGAAAATATGGAGAAACTGGAATACTAATATTCTGTAAGAAAGGGGAAACTGCATTCAGCGATATTGGATTACAAGTTTTAATTAATGAAGCTTTAACTAAGGAAGAATCAGCCCGATAATATTGTTGTATTAAAAGGAGACATAATCCAGAAACAACAGCTGTTGCATAACTAGTTCCCGAAACTACATTCAAATCTTTTCCATTTGCAGATGTAGTGTTGAGAAGAACACCAGGAGCTACAACATCTGGTTTTAACCAAGTTGTGGTTTTAGGAATTGAATCATACAGATAGTCAGATGTTTCGCTGTTAAAATTTATAGCTACTGGTCCAGCACTACTGTATTCATAAAGGACATCGTTATTATCAATAGCTCCAACTGTAATTGCTTTAGAGGAAATTCCAGGACTTAGTATTGTGTGAAGATCACTGTAACCAAATTCTTCTATTCCTCGAGCATTACCAGCTGATACACACACTACAACACCGCTTTCTACAGCGAAATTTACTGCTTCTACTTCAGGAGAGTTTAGATTTGAAACAGTTTTTCCTAACGATAAGTTGATGACGTCAGCATCATTTTCTATTGCCCAGTCAATTCCCTGAATTAATGTTTCTACAGTTCCAATCGAATTATGGTCTAAGATTTTCCCTATCAAGAATTTACTATTGGGTGCTACTCCTTGCATGTAACCGAATAATCCATTACTTCCTATAATCCCCGCTAACTCTGTTCCATGTCCATTATCATCTAAAACATCCTCATTTCTTTGAAGAAAATTCCATTTACCAACTATCCTGCTTTGTTGTGTCATTGTCTGATTTAAAGCAGGATGATTTACATTCAAACCGGTGTCTAAGATAGCTATTTTTACATTGTCTCCGTAAAGATTCTTATTCCACAAAAAATCTACGCCTATTTTCTCATTGTAATCACATAGGGTTCTTGTGTCATTAATCAAGAGTTCATTAACCAAATTTGCCCCATAGATTTGAGAATTATTCCAAATTTCTCTGATTATCTGTTTTTGTATAAGATAAAGTAAGTCTTCTTTGGAAATCGAAAGAGCTAGGCCTTGAAAAGAATTGAAATGAGTTATACTATTTCCAAGTTTCTCAAAATAATAATCAGTTGCAGTTGTAGATATCTCTGCTATCACTCTGAATTCAGTATCTTGACTTGCTTCTATGAATTGTTTAAGGAATCTTGTTTCTCCGAATATTTCTCTCAAAGACAATTCATTTTCTTCTATATACACTGGGTGTGATGATTGTACATTTATAATTGAATTGTAAGAGAAAATGCAACAAGTAGTTAAAACAAAGCAAATAACATAGTATTTAATTTTCGTTAGATATCTCACGTAAGAATGTAGTATTAAATATTTAAAAATGTAGGGGGATTAACTGCTGACATTATCTATAGCTTCTATCTATGATTCTAGATTAGAATTAAGATAATAATCGTATGCATCTTGAAGATTATTCATAATCAAATCAGGACTATTTTCATCTTTAAGACCACCCAAATCCTTCATGGATGTCACACCAGATAAAACAAGACAAGTTTTTATCCCAGCTAACTTAGCACCGAGAATATCAGTTTCTAACCTATCTCCAAACATTATCATTTGTTCTTTACTAGTTTGTGAGAGTTCCATCGCAATTTCAAACATTTCCGAGTTGGGTTTTCCTATGATTGTTTCTACTTTTCTTCCTGATAATTCCTCAAGAATTCTTATCATTGCCCCACCTCCTGGTATAAGACCATGAACTGTTGGAAAGGTAAAATCAGCATTTGTCGCGATGAATTTTGTTTCTTTATATGACATTAATATATTAACCGCTCGGGAGATTTTAACATAGTTTAACCGTCTGTCCATTCCTGTCACAACATAATCTATGTTATCCATGTTTAGAGAAAAGATTTCTTCTTCATTAGTCTCTTCTTCTCTGTTTACAATATCCACTCCGAAATTGACAAATTCTTTCTTAAGACCTTCCTCACCAATCACATACACTCTAGCTGATGGTTTTTCTTTAGAGAGATAATGAGCTGTTAAATATGCTGATGAAAGAATACTCTCAACTGGTAGATCTAAACCAAAAAGGGAAAATTTCTCTTTAAACTCTTCTCTAGTTTTTGTACTATTGTTTGTAAGTAAATACACCTTTTTTTCTCTTTTTTGTAGCAACTTGATAAATTCTATTCCTCCAGGGAGAGGGCCATTTTCCTCGTAAATAACTCCGTCACCATCGAAAAGAAAAGTATTGAACATATCGAAAGGATTAACTTTTGAATCCATAGTATTCAAAAAACAATCTTCTCCTCCTTCATAAATTCATTGGAACAATTAGGAAATATCATTTTAGATTTGTAACTTGTTATGCGAAGTTTTTTATTTATCTCCGTTATATTAATTTATCATGTCATATGTTGAGAAAGCATTTTATCAATATGTTAAAAATATATTCACAAGCGGTTTCAGAATTCTCTTTAGTAAGAAATACTTCTTTTATACATTAGCATTCATTCTGATATCAGTTACTTCGACAGTTTTCTATCTAATTGGAGCAAACATAGAATCAAGTTCTGCTGATACTCTAAAAGAGATAGGTTCTATCTTAATTAAAGTTGAATTATCCTTTGCTGTTACGTATGTGTTTTTTGGTTTGTTCTTTGCCAGATTTCCCGTAAAATATTGGATAGCACCTGCTTTTTTGGCAGCAGCAGGTGGATCAGCATTATTATATTTCCTCCCTATTATGTCACCCTTCATTGCAGCATTAGGGTATCTTGGCTGGATTTTGATTTCTATATTTCTAACATTCTCCTTATCTAGAAATTTTTGGGGAAACAGAATATTCGGGAGCGTCATGTTTCTTGGAAAGAAGGATAATGAAGGCTCAGTATTATTTGGGATTGTAGTTTTCATCATATCACTAATTAATTTAGCTATGACTGGATATCTCATCTATAGATCATTATGGGATGAGGTATTAGGTATTTTTCAGGTTGATGTTTGGTTGTTAATAACATCTTTCTTTTCGTTAGTAGCTATTATTATTGTCAACATAATTATTTTCAAGTTAGGAAAAAAAGATGACGTGTTTTACACAATTTTATCTTTCTTCTATGTTATAGCTTCCTTTACTCTTTGGAAACTAACATATTACACTGACAGCGGTTCATTACCTAACGATAATGTTGGCAGTGTACTAATTGCATTGTTTTTCATTTTCTATACTGTTTCAAACTATGCAAAGAAAATTAAAAAAATAGAAAAAGAAACAGCTAAAGATGAAACTGCTGTACAAACAGAGAAAGAGAAGAAAAAGATAGAAATAGGAGACATAGAAATAGAAGAGATAGATGAAGAAGAGGAAGAAAAATGGGTTCTTCTCAGTATTCCTAGATCAATTGGACCATTAGGGATACTTATGACTGTGATGGGATTGGTACTAAGTTTTCATGTGACTCAGCTACAATTACTAACAGGTGATGACATTTTTAGTGAGTACTTCGTGATAAATGGTGACATTATCTTGTCAAAGAATACACTAGTTGGTATAAAAGATAAATTTGCAGTGATCTTACTTACTTGCTTGTTGATATTCTTCCTGCTCAGCTATCTATGGTCTGAAGATTTTAGAAAATATGGCTCACCAACTTTGTATCGACTTGAGTTTTTACCACCATACGAAGAACTCGTAGAGAGAATAGACAGAGTTAGAAAAGGAGAAGATTCTTGGAAACAATATGCAAATATGCTTATAAAACAAGGTGTAAAGGCTGGGGCTAAATCAACTGCAAAAAGAGTTTTTGTTGATCCATCTAAAAAAGTAGCTGGGACAATAGGTGGAGCGTATACCAAAAGCAGGGAAGGAGTAACGAAAGGCTTCAACAAAGTTTTCAGAAGAAAAGATAAGAAAAAGAAGAGATAGTTTTCTCTTCATTCTGCTTTTTCTATATTGGTTTTTAGTTTTGTTAGGTGTTCTACAAAGAATGTTTTAACTTTCTTTCGTTCCCCTTCATAAAACTTCAGAGAACCTACAACTTCATGACCTCCTCCCTCAACTCCAGCTTCAGGCATCTCTTTTCGCATCAATTTCACTACTTCAGGAAAGTTGATTAGTAATCCTTTAGATCGAAGGATGAGAAAATCTGGTCCTTCTCCTAGTGTTACAACTGCTTTATCCATATTTCTAGAGCAATAATGGTCAAATATCATTCCGGTTATTTTTCCAGGATTTGGAAATGTGAAACGATGGGTATACAATTCAACATCAATGGTAACTAATAGCGTTCCATTGGTTAGTACTTTCTTTTTACAATGAGGTAATGAGTCTTCTACTGAAGTTTCAAGCAGTTTTTTAGCTTCATTCCCAATCAGATTATACATTCTAGAATGCCAATCTTGACTAGTTTCAATTCCAAAAAGTATTTTCATAGTGTTATAACCTTCAGAAAATCTTAACTGATAAACCTCAAAATCAATTGCTAGACCTATAGTTCTAAGATCATCAACAGAATAGCCTTTTTTCTCTGCAAGTTTAATGTATTCAACAATCTCTTTACCTTCAACTCTATCCATCAATCCTGCAATTGCAGGTAAATGAATGATTTCTTCATGAATATCAGGATAGATAATTCGAGCTAGTTCAACGCCCAACATTCCAGCTGAAAGCTCGTAACCTCCACCAACAAAGTAAGGGTTAACATGAATATCAACCAACTCTTGTATCTCTTTGTCGGGGAAGTGGTGGTCTATTACAATTATTTCTAGATCTAAGGCTTTTATCTGTAGATAAGGGAACAATGATTCAGTACTAGACCCAAAATCTAAACACACAAACAATGGCAGTTTGTCACCAAACCTAACTTGATCTGCAAGAGCAAAATCCAAATCCTTTGTAACATCTATAGCATCATAGAAAGGAGGTTTGTTTGGAAGTCTTTTCAATCTAGTACGTATAGTATCAGAATCATATCCTTCTTTCTCCATAAGTTTCTTAATAGCTAATTGCACTGCAAACCCAGCAACTGTTCCATCAGCATCAGCATGATTTCGTATGTGGATTGGTTGACCAGTTAAAATGGCTCGTTTTATTCGTTTAGCCGCATCTGTTAAATCAGGTCTCAACTTATCGAGTATCGGACTCTTTATTGAAAAATCTATTTTCTTAGGAGTTGCTTTTTTGTCAATTGCTTCTTCAATTTCGCCGATTAGAATGTTGCTTTCATCAGAATCTAATTGGTCCATATCACGAATTTCAATCTGAATAATATCACGATGAGTATTGATTTCACCAAACACAGAAACAACCATATCTTCTTCAAATTCAGGGAAAGCTCTTTCACCTGGTTTGATGAAGGCTGCTCCGCTTATTGAGCCGGTAGAATCAACTAGATTGAATCTGGTTGGACCTGGTGTCTGCATAATTGAGACAATTTTCGCAGTTAATCCAATAAATGAACCCATCATATTAGGTTTTAAATCCTCAATCTGAAGTTTCCTAACTTTTCCTCGTAATGGTTCAACATCGTATTTCTTGAAATGGACAGGGATTCCAAAGAATTTTCCTTTATCATTGACATAAGAAATCTTCACAATTACCTCTTCCCCTATATCCCATGCATAGTCTTGTGTCACATCATTTGAACGGATTAATACATTGGTATCTGGTGCAACCTTAACGAAAACCCCCATCTTTTTTACACTTTCAACTCTCGATAAAAGATGCATCTCCTTTCTCACTAATTGGGAATCTATTGGAGGTTTGAGTGAGTATACAACTGGGTCTTTTTTATTTTGACAAGTCAAACACAAACCAGAAGAAGTTTGATTTTTCATCATTTTATTGCATTGTTTGCAGAAAAAAACGAATTTTGAGCCATCACATGTCGAGCATTTGGACTGAATAACAACTTTTCCTTTACCATTGCATTTTTCACAAGGTTGTCCTTCATCTCCACTTCCTAATGAAAAAGATGTTTTTCCAATCCCTAAACATGTTGGACAAGTCATCTTCTCGGTAATTACAGTACCTTTACCTTTGCAATTTGGACATTTAGCCTTCAATATTTAACACCTAATTATTTTAGAACAATAATTAACAAAAATGAATTATAAAAAAGAATTGTGATTATCACCTTAATCTGGAATTAGTGCTATTTCACTATAATTTAGAAGTCTTGTAAAAAACAGGTTCCCAATTTCAAGTTTTAACTTATCGGGATTATCTTGAAATCTTTCTGCCGCACTATATAATTTCATGGACAATTCTACGTCACCAAATACATAGTGAACATAAAAAGCAAGATCTTTTGCATTGGTAATCTCTTCTAAATTTTCACATGTACAAACATGTTTATGCAAAACATTAGATCCAATCTTAATAACACATTCATAAAGTTCCTCCAAAGTGCTGGAAGAGCAAATTACTTCATCGTTATCTGGAGAAACAAAGTTGAATCTGATATTTGGTCCTTCTTCTCCATTAGCCATTTTTGCTAATATCTTTAAAGTCGTAACATCCATAATTCTCTACCTTTAGTACGTGGATTAAACAGTCATTAGGGGCGCAAGTTTTTGTAATAATCTCTTGATGTTGTGCTCTAAAAGACCTCTATTTTCTTCTTTAGTTGTAATTATCACCGTGTAATAAGATTCACCAATTGGTCTTAGATATACAAAATGGTCTTTCTCTTCGATGGTTACACTCATCAAAGTAAATTCATTCATAAGCTGCTTGAGAGATTCTTTTGCTAAAGATAACATTTTTTCACTCAACCATTGAATAACCAACCGTTCAAATTTTTGTGAAGATTCAGCTAATAATAATGCGTCTTTAGAAGTTATAATTGAACAACCAAGTATTCCTTCAGTATTTGATTCAAACTCATGTAATATTTCCTCTATCTGTTGTCCTGATAATCTCATTTTATCCACCGATTCTCTAAAGAATGTTTAATTGTTTACCCTTTATCAATCTTATCTTTGTTTTTGATTTAAATATTTCGCGTATTTAATAATTTATTCTAATTAGTTTTCACTTCAATTAAAATGGATAATAGTATAAAAAGTGGCAATAAATCATATTACTTTCTTGAGAAAGTGCATGATTCTACTTAAATGTGGAAGCATTGAGTTAAGTTCATCTTCTGATAGACTGAACAAAACAGTACGTGCAGCATGTTTGCTTTCTGTATTTGTAAGAAACCAGAGTTCTTGGTTTTCTACTTCTATTTTCTTAGGTGAGTCATGATCAGTATCTAATGTTTTGTCTCGGATAACAGGATTAGTTAGAACGGTATGTATTAATGGAAATATTTCATCTATTGGTTTTCTGCTAAAAGCGAAAGTAACAAGATTATTTTCTTTAGCAATTACAAATAGACCCACTAATAGTTTTTTGTAACCAAGAAAGAAATTGCTCAAAGTTTTCTTTATTTGAACCATAATTGTCTCTGAAAGAAATTCTTCATTTACCAAACCCTCTAAATAGAAACGTTCCACTTTCACCTCTGGGATTGTTAAAGTAGTAGGTGGAGGAGGAATAAGTATTTCATTATCAATAGAAGTGGATGATGATTTTTTTTCTTTTTTTCTCCTCATCTCAACCACTAATTCAAGTGGTATTAATCTCTCTTTAACATCGATAAGAGATTGAATTTCGGAAATATCTTTATTTGATACTATGAATTCATATCGCGTAGCTAATTCGTTGAGCATAGCTTGTTCTTGCTCTTGAGGTAAAGCTTTCTTCATTATGACAACTAATAATCTTTTATCATGAAGAGATTTAAACAAAAATTTCGCTTTACCGAAATCCATTGAGAGAACCTCTTCATCGCCAATTGAGTATGTGTAGCTGTGAAGAGCGGAGATAAAACCAAAAACTAAAACGTCATCTATGTTAAGGAAATCAGAGAATTTTTCACTATGTAAACTTATACCTTGATCGATTATGTGAATTGCAAACATCTGATCTTTTAGTGATATAAGATTAGTACTCATACATTACTTAATTACTACTTGGGTTTTTTATGATTATTGCTACTGCGCGTCAAAAAGTCTGATATTTTAGATTGTGTATAGAAAGAAATCCCTTGTGATTCCAAATTTTTTCTGATGAATTTGGGAGATGAGCAATAAAAGTGAACATTTCTCTTCCAAATTTTACTTAACACAGTATTCTCTGTAAAATATGCTTTTTTCCGCCAATTCTTTCTTCTATTCAGAAAAATACCATAATCCTTTGATAGTATCAGATATCCTATAAAGACATAATGTTCAATAATTTGGTTGTACGATTTCCTTTGTATTTCTCTTAGAATAAGAGTTCGCACATATTCTTCTAGTTGTTGGATAAATTTTTCTTCTACACTAGGAGTAACATTCTGATAATGTTTCACCTCAAAAACAAGATAGAATGTTTTTCCCTTATACTCACATTTAGCTAATACATCTACTCGTTTGTTTCCTATAGATCTTTCTTCCCAAACATCAAAACTATTCTCTGAAAGAAACTTAGCTATAGAATTTTGAGCTATCCTCCAATCTGGAGAATTCGATTTATCTTCAGATTTCATAGGGAGTTTTCCCATTCTTCAAATTGGGCAGCTGATTTGTAATCCTTGTTTTTTAAAGCAATATCCTTAGCTTTCTGATAGCAATCTTTTGCTTCATTTTTCAACTTCAGTTCTTCGTAAAGAATACCTAAGTTTGCCCAAGAAATGGCCTTCTTTGGTTCAAAATCAATAGCTGTTTGATATGCGTCAATAGCTTCATCATATCGCTTTAACTCTTTTAATACATTTCCAAGATTATTGAGGGCAGCGTGATCGCTAGGATTTAATTCTAGTACTTTTCTATATGTTTCTTCAGCCTTTTTGAATAGATTTAATTCCTGATAAGCAAGACCTAAATTGAATTGAATACGAGGATCATCAGCATCAAAAGAGATCACTTTTCTGAATGCTTCACTTGCTCCTAGATAATCTTTAGCCCTCATAAGTAGATCACCTATCTTATTCCATAGTGTAGTTTCATCCCATGGAAGATATGAAGATACCATTTTGAGTATTTTTACAAGCCTCTTGTCATCGTGTAAAACTGTAAGAATTGAAGTGATTTTTCTTAAATACTTCTGAACTGATTTACCAGACATTAAAAGCTCTTCATATATCCCGATTGCTTCATCAAATTTGCCCATTCGTTCGTAAACAAGAGCTAGATTCTCCAATATTTCAGTATTTTCTGGAAACTTAGAAACTCCAATCTGGAGAATTTCTAATGTATTATCATATCTCTTCTTTTGTATAAGACCATCAATGAAATTCAGAATTGCTTCAGCTGAGGGCATTAACTGAATCTGTTTTATGAAATAATCATATTCCCCTTGTGATTCAATAGTAGAAATCATTCTCCCCGCTAATTCCCAACATTTTTGATTTGCAGGATCAATTGCTAAAGCTGTTTTCAAAGCCTTTATAGCTTGATCGTTCTTATGTTGTGCAAAGAAACAATCAGCGAGTTCAGCCCAATATTCAGGAATCTCACTTTTAATCTGAATTGCTTTCTTGAAATATTCTTCCGCAATGATATAGTGTTTTCCTTCTAAAGCAGCGTTACCAATGAAAAATTGTAGAACGTGGCTATCAGAAAATTTCTGTGCTACGCTTGAAAGTTGAATGAAAGCTTCATCAAAGTTCCCCTTTTCTAATTCTTCTTGACCTATTACAAACTCCTTTATGGAGTACAAGTCTCTCAGTTCTTGTTCATATTGCTGTTTCAATTCTTTAGGTTCTTTAACTTGACCACCTAAAGAACGAAGCGAATGATACATAGGATAAGCAGTTGAAATATTCAAAATCCTGTAAGAATCTGCACTTGAATTAGTTTTTTCATTGGTTGAATATTCTATGAAATCAGGTGGTAAATGAAGATAACATTCCATTGCATCTGAATGCATCCCCTTATGGATATAAATTGTCATCAGATTTGTCCAAGCAAAGTGGTTATTGGTGTTTAGTTTCGCGAGATTTTTGTACAAATCTAAAGCTAAATCAAACTCCTTTAATTCGGAAAGAAGATTTGCTAGAATTAGAACTTCATTATTTTTCTCTTTGTAAGGAAGAGAAGAGATGTTTTTCTTCAGTGTTTCCTTAATCACACTAAAATTTTCTTTAAAATCATCAATTACATCCCTGTTTTCAAAATTAAACAGACTAGAATTAATATCACCAGGTTGATAACAAGCATAGATTTTGGTTGTTGAATGTACAATTTCAGAAGCTATAGTTTCCAATAGGACGGTAGTGTTTTCCAACAATTCTTCTAAATTTCTATTCTGTTCTTGAGTCATTAAGCTTAACCTTAAACCAGACTACTTAGTGTGACCTCTAATGCAAGTTAAACTTGCGCAATTAGCTCTGAACCATATTTTCGTGAGCTTGATTCTCACGAAATTTCTCTTGTAAATCTGTTGTATTTAAATATTTACTCAAATTTCATTCAAGTCTGGTTTTAGTAGCTGCTGTAAATACAATGGATACGGAATCATATAAAGTTAATCTATTTACAATCAATAAATATAGCAAAAACATATAAAATTGGTAGATTTTTAATTATGCATCTTTAACCTTGACAAAGACTTTAATAAGACATATTAAAAGAAGAAACGAACTTATGAATAAGTCTAACTCTGGTAATGTAGTCAAGGTTGATGACAACTATACTTTTTGTCCTACTTGTGGAAAAATACTATTTGTAGATGGAAAATCTAGATGCAAAAAATGTGGTTCATATATCTCTATGAATGATAGTATAGGTAAAGGAGATATTGGTTCAGATCGGTTACCAGATGAATTAAAAGAGATTAAAAAAGGTATTAAAGAGGACATAAGTTCAGCAACTGTTGAATGGGAGAAGTACTTCCCTTATTTAGAGATAAGACCCCTTCAAAAACAAATAATAGAAAAAATTTCTGAAAACATGTCAAAAGGGTCTCAAATTATTATTCAAGCTGCAAATGGTGTTGGCAAAACCATTTCTTTGTTAGCAGCAGTTTTACCAATAGCAAAAGAAAAGAAAAAAACGATCGTATATTGTTGTAGAACTCATCAACAAATGAGTAGAGTTGCTGAAGAATTAAAACTAATAAAACAACTCAATCAAGTAACAGGTTTAGCATTAAGAGGGAGAAGAGAGTTATGCTTACATCACATTATCAAAAAATTCGCAGTGGATGCTGCAAATGCATCTGACATCTGCAGGTATCTAAAGAAAGAAGGAAAATGCAAATATTTCACAAACCTTGCAAAAAAATCAAAGTCAGAAAGTGTAAATAAAATCATACAAAATAAGGTTCTAGATAGTCAAGAACTAATAGAAATTGGTCAGAATCTAGAAGTGTGTCCTTTTGAAATCTCGGTTAAGTCACTTCCTAAAGCAAATGTTGTTGCAACAAGTTATCAATATATCTTCAATCCTTTCATTAGAAAAATACTCTTAAACAATCTTGAGAAAGAACTTTCAGATCTTATAGTAATTGTAGACGAAGCCCACAATCTTCCTTCAACTGCTGTTGATATAAGTAGTTCATCTTTGTCAAACTATTCTATTGACAATGCCTCATCAGAAGCTATGAAACACAGAGAAGGAGAAGTTTATGACTTTCTTGAATCTCTTTCATCTACTTTAATGAATGAAATAAAAAACATGGACCAAAATCAGGAAATTAGAATTGATTCGTCAAATTTTCTTTTAACTGTAGAAAGAAGAGCTAAAATTACAATTGATAAAGAGTTAATTCAATCACTCAACCATCTAGGTGATCTAGTAAAAGATCAGCAAATGAAGCAAAACAAAGCTCCTTTATCCCATGCTTCAGCTGTTGCAAATCATCTTAGTGTTTTGGTGGAAACTAAAGAGAAGGTCGAATTCGCTCATTTTCTAACAAAAAGTGAATCAAAAGCAGGTAATCCAATTCCAAGATTAGTAACCCTATCTTTGGATCCACGAACAATTACAGATGAAGTCTTCTCAAAAACTTATGCAACAGTTTCTGCATCTGGAACACTTGACCCAATTGAATCATATACTTCATTAATAGGTCTAAATCCAAATGAAGTTGTTACTCTGTTACTACCATCACCATACAAAGATGAAAATCATGTAACTTTGATAATCGATAAATTATCATCAAAATTAGAGGATAGAACACCTACAACCTATGCAAGTATGGTAAGTATCATTGAAGCAGTTGTAGAATCAACACCAAAAAATACAGGCATATTCTGTGCAAGTTATGCAGTATTGGAGAGCATTCTTGATTCAGGACTAGAAAAGAATTTGTCGAAACCAATGTTCATTACTCATAAAGGCATGTCCTCTTTAGAAACGGATGATTTAATCAAAGCCTTCAAGAATGAATCTAAGAGAGAAGGTGGAGTCCTATTATCTGTTCTTGGAGGAAGATCATCGGAGGGAAGCGATTATCCTGCTAGCCAGATGCAAAGTGTAGTTGTAGTAGGGATACCTTATGCTCGACCAACACCTACTGTCAATGCATCTATCGAGTATTTAGAAAGTCAGTTTCCGACTAAGGGAAGAGAATTTGGATATAATATCCCAGCATTAACTAGAGCTTCTCAAGCAGCTGGAAGACCAATTCGAAGCTTAGAAGATTATGCAGCTATCATTCTTCTGGATTACCGATTTGCTCGTCACTATTATAAGAAGCACTTACCCAACTGGTTGAAAGAGAATTTTCACGTCGTCCAACCAGAAAAAGAAAAAATTGCAAAAAAATTAGAAAAGTTCTTTGAATTTCATCATGGTTAAGAATGTTGAAGGATTCGTTAGAAACAATTTTATTTTAAGTATGGAAAGTAATAATATGAAAGTCATTTTTGAGCCAGAAAAAGAACAAGAAATCTCAAATCAATTAGAGAAAATCGCAGAACATTATCAAACTTCTGTGTCAAAACAGGATATTGGTGAAGGGAAATTCGTTTTTGTTAGATCAAAAATTAAAATCGTTGAAAAATTTAGAGAACAAAAAACGTTGATATATGTATGGGGAGCTAAAGATGAAGATGTAACCTATCTAAAGCAGTTCTTTGGGGAGCCAGTTCAAAAAATAGTTGAAAAAATGACACCTCTTGCATTTGCATCTGAGATAATAGAAATCCCTAATGCAGATAACCTATCAAAAGAGGATGTTATGTCTCTGTTAGATGTGACAGATAGAGATCTAAGACAATACTCACGTATGTTAAGGTCAGCTGCTAGAAGATCATCAGCTTCTGAAGATATAGTAAAAGCTTATGAATTATTGGAGAAAATACTGTAGAGAAGTATTTCCTATTTTTGTTTTGTCGATAAATATTTATTAAGTAAAAAAATATTAGATAATTATGAAAAGAATAAAGATTACTAATTTTTTCTTGTTAGTTTTACTAATCAGTTCGTTTGTAGTTCTTGATTTTTCAAATCCTATTTCTGGAGAAGAATCTAGCATACACACACCTACTGATGCAACAATTGATGCTATTACAACAACAACTTTCTCAGGAACGATAAATATCACAACTTTTGTAGGACCTGATAATGCTCACGCTGTAGTATTAGGATCAATCAAGAATGCAGTAACTTCCTTTTATTTAGAAGTCTACACACTATCAAGTGAATCTCTGGTTGATGAATTAATAGCTGCACATGGTAGAGGAGTTGAAGTTATTGTTCAATTGTCTGACGATAGATTTAACACTTATGAGGATGACTACACAGAGGAAGCTGCATATCGATTATATGTAGCTGGAATTGATGTATACTGGACAAATTCTTCATTTGTTTACACACACGCAAAGTTCTGGATTGTTGACCATCAAATCGCATACGTTTATTCAGGTAACTGGGCACCATCAAGCATACCAGAATCACCTGAAGCGAGAACAAATAGAGAGATGGGATTTGTATTTAATGATGTTAGCATAGCATTATATTACGAAGATGTGTTTACTGATGATGGTCTAATTTCTACACCATATTCAGTAATAGCTCATGGAGGTGCATTACAAACAGCAGAAACAAGTGGTACATATGAACACCCATTTTCTCCTGCTATCTTTGTTGAATATGCTGAAGTAACTCCAATATTCTCCCCGGATAACAGTTATGAACTAATTTCTAGTATGATCGCTAATGCTACCACTTCAATCGATTTAGAGTTACAATATATCAAATTTAGTTGTGATGCCTTGTATGATATTATTGATGCTGCTTTAAGAGGAGTATCTGTAAGGGTCCTTATTCCAGAACCAGGTACATCTACTGAAAATGTTACTGAATTATTGATTAATAATGGAATTCAAGTTAAGTTCTTCAAAGGAATGACTGATCACAATAAGTATATTTCAGTAGATGATGAAACAGTTCAAGTTTCTAGCATAAACTGGTCTAATAACTCGTTTGAAAATAACAGGGAAGCTGGAGCAATAGTAAAGAATGCAAATGTAGCAGCTTATTTCAAAACAGTTTTTGATTATGATTGGGCTGCTGGAGAAACTCCAGTTGGTTTTGCTCAACCTGTTGCTCTTGTGTCACCAACTCCAGGTGGTATTGCTTCTGGAAATTATAATTTCCAAGCTTCATTTGCAGTAAACACATATACTTCAGGTGAACTACTGATAGATTCTGTTTCAATACATACATGGACAAATCCTATTGGTATTGTTAGCAAAAGCGTTGATACAACATCATATACTGATGGCATTCACACAATCAAACTAATTGGAATACCTACAGTGGGAAGTCCGATAGAAATCGAAAAAGAGGTTAATGTTATCAATACTGGAGATTGGTTGCTCTTAATTTCAGAAGTTAGGTATGATGGAGATTCAGAACCAAATGGTGAGTATGCTGAAATCTATAACGGTTTTAGTTTTGCTTTATCTATAGAAGGATGGACGATAACAGACAATGAAGGTGTATTCACAATGCCGGAAGGAGCTCAGATTATTAGTGATGAGGTTCTAGTATTTGCTCAAGATAGTGCAACTTATGTTAGCGAAATGAGTGCCTTAGGTATCTCGGTATCTTCAGCAGATTATGGTCTTGGAAATTTAGCTCTTGGAAATACTGGTGATGAAGTAATACTAAAAGATTCAGCAGGAAATGCCAAAGATGCAGTTGCTTGGGGATCAGGGAGTGCATCTGGTACAACTTCATGGAGTGGTTCTTCCACAGGAGAGGATGAAACTTTACAAAGATCTCCAGCTAATGAAGATACTAACAACTGTAACACCGATTTCATAATTGACACTCCATCTCCTGGAGATGTAGATGTTACAGCTGTTACTGGATTCACAGAAATAGGATTATTCATTGTAATAATTGGGTTAATTGGTTTAACAGCGATTTTCTTTGTGAATAGAAGAAAATAATACTTTTCTTCATTTTTTTCTTTTTTGTATTTTTATATTAAAATCACTATATATTAATATGACATTAGTCAATCAAATGACATATTTCTCAGAGAAGGAGCAAACATTTGATAAAATCATCTTGTATATGGATTTGGATGCTTTTTTTGCTAATGTTGAAATACGTGAAAATCCAAAACTTTCTGGTATTCCTCTAATTGTAGGAGGTAATCCTCAAACAAAGAGAGGGGTAGTAAGCACTTGCTCTTACGAAGCCAGAGAGTATGGTATTCATTCAGGTATGCCAATTTCTCAAGCAGTGAAATTATGTCCTCACGTTACAATTGTCAGAGGAACTTTCAAGCTCTACTCTAAAGTATCAGAGAATATAATGAAAATCTTATCCGATTATTCTCCAATTATGAAGATAGCAGGAAATGATGAAGCATATCTTGACGTCACCAATGTTGTTAGTGACTATGAAGAAGCTAGAAGGCTAGCAACTGAATTAAAAGACGATATCCTTGCGAGTGAACATTTAACCTGCTCAATAGGTGTTGCACCAACAAAAATATTAGCTAAAATTGCCAGTGAGGTGGATAAACCTGATGGATTAACTGTAGTAAAACCATTAGAGATAAGTGATTTTCTTGCACCATTAAAAATAACAGCTATTCCTGGAATAGGTAAAAAAAGTTACCAAGTATTTCAGAACAATTCTATAGAAACATGCGGTGATTTAGCTAATTTATTCTATCAGCTTGTATTTCAAAAGTTCGGAAAATATGGTTTGAAGACATGGAAACTTGTCAATGGTTATAATACAGAAAAAACTGATGAAAAATTCAACGGTCACGAAAGGAAATCGATAAGCGAAGAGCGTACCTTCTTCAATAATTATAGTTCATGGTTGGATATTTGGGTTCATATCGATTCTGCAATAAAAACCATAGTCTCAAAAGCTAAAGACAAGAAAATGCACTTTAGAACTATATCTCTAAAAATAAGGTTCAATGATTTTGAAACAGCTACACGAGCTCATTCTCTTACCTGTCATGAAACATCTGAAAGGCAAGTCAGAGAGGCCGTAAAGACCCTATTAGGAGAATATTCTTCAAAAGATCCTTCGAGTATAAGATTAGTTGGAGTAAAAATATCAAATCTTAAAAAGATAGATGCTCATCAAAAAACTTTAGCACAATTTTTTAATAAGTCAGACTAACTAAGAGATTAGAGAAAGGAATATCTCATGTCTGTTGAACTTCCAGATTGGTATGTCTTAAAAGACCCAGGAGACATTACTATAAATGTCGCTAGTTGGTACAAGTTCGCAGAAACAAGATTAGAACGTTTTTTAGCAGAAGATGATTGGATTATCAATAGACCTTCCTGGATGTCTGACGATGATTGGGTTTCAACCATATCAGAAGAGATAGGAGGTCATCTTCTTCTTAGACTTGCTGTATCAACAGATCCAAGATTAAGTTCTTGGCTAGTAGAAGTTGAAGGAGATCTTTTCGAATTCCGTTTTATCAGTAGTAATAAATCTGAGGAAAGAATCCAAGTTCTAAAAGATTTATATGGACAAGATAACGTAAAGACTACAGAAGAAATTAATGAACTTTTCAAAATAAATCTTAACCGCGAATTCAATCTAGCAGACTCAGTTTACAGATCTGGTAAGTATGCAAAATCAAAACAAAAATATGGATCGAAGGTTAAGGTTCTAGATACAAGATTAGCTGTCCGTTTTCATAAAATCCCTAAGGTCGTTGGAGCAAAGAAAGCTTTGCTCTACAAAGGTTGGGGGATTGTTAGACTAGCTGATATCCGACTTGCAGTAAAAAGAGAGTTTGAGAAACAACTAAAAGATGTTATAGAAAAATCTAAAGTTTTAATCGAAAAGGATGAGGATTTAGAAGTAACTGTTAAACCAATCAAAGATAGAATATCAAAAATTGCGAGATCAACAAGATATTCAGGGGATTTCAAGAACCTAGGTTTTGCTGATGGTGATGCCATCCACACCAAACCAGATATATTTCCCCCATGCATTCAAGAATTGGTTGCCACACTACAAGCTAAAGGTCATCTATCCCATGTAGAGAACTGGCAACTAGGAACTTTTTTGAAAAGAATAGGTATGAGTGTAGATGACCAATTACGATTTTGGTATAGTAATTCAATTGATAATGTGGGTATGTCTTATGACGAATTTGTTCAACGTGTAGGATACCAAATCAATCACATTTATGGTAAAACTGGAGGTGGAGTTGACTACGACCCTCCAAGCTGCAAAACTTGTATCAATGGATATTACTGTTATTGGGCTCACAAAAAACTCGAAGACATTAACGAAGACATCAAAGTAAAGATGTCTAAAAGAAATAGTGAAGTTGTAGATAAAGCGATAGAGGAAATTTCCAGATTAATCATAAATCAAAGATATCAATCAGCATGCGCAAGGTATTTCACATTATTAACTGGTTGGAAAGTTAGAGGATTTCAAATAAATCACATGTTAAAATATTCCCAAGATGCATACAAACGCTTCTATAAGAAGAAGGAAACTACAACAGACAATTCAAAAACAAGTGATAAGCAAAAGAAGGCCTAGATATGGAAAAGAAGTTGACACCTGAAGTAATTTCTGCATATTACGAAAAAAAATTCCCAGTTGAGAAATTCATGTCATTTATAGGTCTCTCTAATTTTAAAAAAAGAGAATTTGGGTTTGTTGTTGGTAATAATAGATTTGTGAGAAATATTTCTTTTCAGAACACAGAAAAAATGCTTGAGTTTATGGTTAATAATTCTGTAAAGGATGCCTATGTCGGTGCAGTTTTTGATACTCCTCCATCAAAAGAACATCCAATACAGAAACTAAAGTGGAACTATCGGGAATTTATCTATGATATTGATATTGATGAATATGATTTAGTGAGAACCTGTGGTTGTCAAGGTGCTCAATACTGTAAAGAATGCTGGTCTCTTGTTCAAGATGCAGCAGTCTTTATTGATCAAACAATGCGAGAAGATTTTGGTTTTAACGATATCATCTGGATTTTTTCTGGAAGAAGAGGAGTACATGGATGGGTAAGGGATCCACTTATCCAAACATTTGATAAAAATCAAAGAGTTGCTATTCTAGATTATCTTACATTTATACATGATGAAAAACGATCTCAATCTATAGATGAAATTCCTAATGAATCTAAACCTTTGAGAAATAGGATTTATGCTCTTACTGCCAAATCGTATCTTGAAAAAATAACTCCTAAAAAACTACATGAATTTGGCATATCTGTAAATAAGGCAAAAGATATTATAAAACAAGTTCAAAATAGTGATGATTTTGATCACACAAAATATAACATTCTCATCCCCAATGATTCAGTTGTTAGAAAGAAACTCTCTAGTGAGATTATTTTACGCCGTTATCCAAGAATTGATAGAAAAGTAACCATGGACACCAATAGAGTTAGTAGGATGCCGTACTCTATTCATGGAAAAACTGGCCAAATTGCAATTGAAATAAAAGATATAAAGAATTTTTACCCAGATTCTGCTCCAACTGTCTGGGAAGCTTTAATGTAAAAAGTGAGAGACTTCTGTAAGTCAGAAGTCAGCATGCAGATATGGATAGGCTGGTGGAAATAGATTATTAATTTTGGTTTTAGTTTCTTCAGAAATAACGCCCCATTTTTTGAAAGAAAAATCATTCAAGTTATAACAACCATAAATAATTGCAGAAAATCCTTGTATAGTAAGTTCACAGTCATAATCTGAAGTTTCTGAAACTTCTAGAACACCATTATTACTTGTAAATGCATATGAATTATTATTCCATTCACATTGCTCATCTGTGATCTTAATTGACACTTTCCCTTTTCCAACATTCATTCCAGATAATTCATCTACAATAACAACTCTACCCATCACAGAAGGCACCCATTCTCTATTCATAATTTTCCCTTTCTCTCCCCAGAATGTATCATTGTACCATGTTTCAGGATAGGTATGATGAGGAACAGGTAAATGGACTTCTCTAACTTGGTCTGAATGATGTGCTAACCATTGTAAGAGTAAATACTTTGCGAGAGAGTTATCATAGAAGAAACTTCTAACCTTTATTTCCTTCCAGAAACCAGTTATTCGATAAGTCATAATACCAATTACTTCATCTTTGTTATTTCTAGCAATTGCTAACCAAAAATTTGGTGATTCCTTTAAACGTTCTTGCTCAGTTCTATGTTTTATCCCCATTCCATGAACCTTTTTCTGAATTTTTTCTAAGAAATTTAGATAAATATCTAAACCATTTTTTATGTTAACTCTTTCAACTTTTCCTTCATAATTTTCCTTCAATAAACCAACTAAAGAGGTTGGTGAGAAAATAGCATTTCTATATTGGGGGAAAGTAATATAGCCTAATTTTTCGTAAAACGATTCTTTGAAAGGATATAATGTAGAAAATATCTGTCCTTGTTCTTTCATTTTCTTGAGAGCCAGATTCATCAACTTTTTAGAGTAACCTTGCCTTCGAGCTTCAGGTTTAGTTACAACTTCTGCAACTCCACACATGGATCTGATTTTTCCTCGAACATTTTGCATAATGGGCTTACACATTAATCCCGCTACAACTTCATCATTTTCATAAAGAGCTAAACACAGATCTTCTTTGAAGAATGATTTATTTTTAATCATTTGCTCGAGATTACCAGGAGAGCTGAAAAAAGCATAAAAAGCCATTTCGAGTATCGGATCAATATCTTCTCCTCGTAATTCTTCAATTCTTATCTCTTTCATACAAAAATGCTGTAAAAAACTCTTAAAAAGATATTGTCACTCAATAAATTTAATATTAATGCAAAATTTTATTATATTTCAGCTCTTTTCTAATAATAGATTACTAATGCCTATATCTGGAAAACAACTAAAAGAAAGGTTCAAAAGAGAGGATTATGAGGTGAAACTCTTCAAAGAAAGAGGTTTCATTAGAAAATCTTGTTCAATTTGTAATCACAATTTTTGGACTTTAGTTTCTGATCAAGAAACTTGTGGTGACACCCGTTGTTCAGGTGGATACCAGTTCTTAGGAAAAAAGGGAAAGAACCTAAATTTTGATGAAACTATTAAGAGTTTAACAGACTTCTTTGTGAAAAATGGTCATACTGCAATCAAAGACTATCCTGTTGTTTCTAGATGGAGGGCTGATATGGAGTTTACAATTGCTTCCATTGCAGATTTTCAACCATGGGTATTGGAGGGCATTATTGACCCACCTGCAAACCCATTAGTTGTGCCTCAGATGTGCATAAGAACAGGAGGAGAATTTTCAGATATAGACAATATCGGAAAAACAGCTAGACATCTAACAAGTTTTGTTATGTTTGGTCAGCACTCGTTTAATTCGGAAAAACTGACTGGTGGTTACTGGATGGATCGTTGTATTGAGTTAAATTTCAAATATCTAACTGAAGAAATAGGTCTCATACCTGAAGAAATTACTTATGGAGAAGGAATTTGGTCTGGTGGAGGAAATTTTGGTCCTAACCTTGAAGCTTTTGCATATGGAACAGAATTAGTAAATAATGTTTTTATTGCCTATGGTTTTGAAAACGGAGCTGTAAAGAAGCTTGATATGCAAGTTATAGATGTTGGGTGGGGACTTGATAGAACATCATGGTTTACCCAAGGTACTCCAACAATTTATGAGGCTATTTTCCCAAATGTGATTGAATATCTACAAAAAGAAAATGGATACAAAGTTGATCAAAAACTACTAATGGATTACAGTAAGTTATCTGGTCTTTTAGCTGTAGAAGAGGTAAAGGATCTAAAGGAAGAGCGAATTGAATTAGCTGGCAAGCTAGGCATGTCTTACAAAGAAATGCTTGATATTCTTGGACCACAAGAAGCAATATATGCAATTGGAGACCATGCTCGAACCTTATCCATGACCATTGCAGATGGTGCAATACCATCTAATGTTGGAGGGGGGTATAATCTGAGAATTTTACTACGCAGAATCATTGCTTTGAAGGAACTATATAAACTGCAATTTTCTGTCGTAAAATTATTTGATCTTCAGATTAATAATCTAAGCATCTCCTTTCCAAGAGTGAAGGAACATAGAGAGGAAATTCATAAAATTGTAGATTTAGAAACTAAACGTTATAGCGAAACTAAAAAATCTGGTAGAAGAATAATTAATGACCTACTACAAAAGAAAACTGAATTCAGTTTCAAAACACTTGTAAATCTTTACCAGAATAATGGCATCAATCCCTTGATGGTTAAGGAACTTGCAAAGGAAAAGAATTTAGAGATAGATGTACCTGCAGATTTCTATATTAAGCTTGAAGAATACTTTGCTGAACAAAAGAAACAACAAGAGGGAATAGAAGATAAAGCAGAGATACAACTAGAAAAGGAGTATCAAACCTATCCACTCTACTACGAGAATGTTTACGAAAGTCAATTTACAGCAGAAGTATTAGACATCATTAACAACCAATATTTGATTCTTGACAAAACTATGTTCTATCCTACTGGAGGCGGTCAAATTCATGACACAGGAACTATTCAATTTAAGGATAAGAAATATCATGTTGTGGATGTTATGAAAAAAGGTTCTTCTATTTTGCATAAATTAAAAGAAAAATGTGACCTAAAGAAAGGAGTGTCCATTACTGGAGAAATTGATGCAAAAAGAAGAATGGCAATAATGCGTCACCACACTGCAGTTCATGTTGTAAATCGTGCTGCTCGAGAGGTATTAGGAAGACATATTTGGCAAGCAGGAGCAGACAAAACAGAGAAAAAGGCAAGATTGGACATTACACATTACCAATCCGTTAGCACTGAAGAGCTCCAAGAAATAGAGTATACATCAAATAAAATTATCTTCGAGAAGAGAGAGATTTCTAAAGTAAACTTAGATCGTGATGAAGCAGAGAGAGATTATGGATTTCAAATCTATCAAGGTGGAGTCGTTCCTGGAAAAACTCTCCATATCGTTTCAATTGATGAATGGGACATTGAAGCTTGTGGTGGAACACATTTAGATAATACTAGTGACATCGGGATAATCAAACTTACAAGTAGTGAGAGGATACAAGATGGCGTTGTAAGATTGGATATTTTAGCTGGAGAACCTGCTTTGAGATACATCCAGGAACAAGAAAATATACTCAAAAAATCTTCTGCTATAATGAGTGTTGAACCTAAAATGTTACCAAAAACAGCAAAGAGGTTTTTCAATGAGTGGAAGGAACAGAAAAAAACAATAGAATCTCTAACAAAGAAAATTGCTGAGTTACAATATTCCAATAATTCAACAAAGTCAGAGAAAATAGGACACCTTGATGTTTTTGTTCAAGAAACAAGCGGTGGTCAAAAAGAGTTGATTCTTCAAGCAACTCAAGCTGTTAAACATTATCCGAATGGTATTTGCGTTCTTATTTCCTCAGATAATAATAGGGTAACTTTAATTGGAGCGAGAAATAAAGAGCTAGATTTTGATATCGTAACTGTAATAAAAGAATTATCAGAAATTGCTGGTGGATCTGGTGGAGGAAAAGGAGAATTAGCTATAGGTGGAGGATCATCAGTAGATAAAATAGCCACTATTCTAATTCAAGCAAAAGACATTATCAGAAAGATGATTTAGATTCTATTTTTCTCCAAACTAATCTAATTTTCTTTGTTCTTTTTGCCAATATTCAGCGGAGATAAAGATCTTATTTCTATAGGTACAGACGGAGGGGCAACCATAACAGTTTCTTCTGAAACCATTTTAAGAGTTGCATGTAGTTTTGCAGATTTATCTTTGAGTGCTTTTAGAAAATCTCTCTTTCTCTCAGGAAATGCTGATATCCTACTAATATTAAGAAAAACAAGATTGCCTTTTTCAACATCATCGATAATTCTTTCAGTTTTTACAACATCCAACAGTGAATAGAATTTTACACTTGGTGTTTGATTACAAATCTTAGTTTCCTCTTTCTTTTCTGTGGAGTTACGTGTGACTAATCGTTTTAATCCCATAAAGTTTCCACCATACAAAAAAGCAATTGCTGTTCTTAAAACAAGATTAGTACAGTAATAACATGGTGGTAATACTTTTTACTAGAGAAAGAAATAAAGAAAAATCACAAATAAAATAAAGGAGATAAAGGAAATTGAGTTTCAGAACTTCCATGGGTCTCTAACATAAACTGGGGCACTTGCTGCTCCTCGCTTAACAATTACATTTGCTAAATCTAGAGAATCAACTATTTCTCTGAAACGATTCCTTAGAGTAACAGGTGTAGTTTTTGCAACTTTAGCAACTTGTTGCTGAGTTCTTCTTTCACCAGTTCTGATTCCTGCGATGTATATTGCAGCAGCTGCGACACTTAATGGATTCTTACCCATATCAAGTCTTCTTGATCTACTCTCCTCCAAAATTTTCAAAGCCTCATTTTGAGTTGCAGTGGTTAAATCTAATTCATTACATAACTTAGCCAATAGTACTGCAGGATCGATTGGTGTGGGTTTCATATTTAGTTCTTGAACATATATGCGGAAGCATCTTGCGATAACCTTTCTATCAGCGTGTACTTGTTTTTCAATGTCCTTTAGGGTTGTAGGATTATTATATTGTCGAGAGGCAATATATATGGCAGCGGCTACCATTGATTCAATGCTCCTTCCACGGATTAGGTCTGCTTTCAAAGCTTTTCGGTAAGTTGTTGCTGCAGCTTCAGCTATTTCATCACTTAATTCGAGTTGGCTTACAATTCTTCTCAACTCACGTAAAGCTATACGTAGGTTTCTAATATGAGATCTTGAATCTCGTCTATTTAACCATCGTAATCTTCGCATCTTTGCCACAACAGCAGGCTCTAGCTTCCTCCCATAAACATCCATATTACTAAAACTAATCTGGGATGAAATCCCATAATCAGATTTCAAAGAAGAGATTGGAGCACCGGTTCTGCTCCTATTAGATTTCTCTTCAGCTGTAAAACTTCTCCACTCTGGAGTGGTATCAATTAACTTGGAGAGGACAACGCCACAGTTACTACAGATAGACTCACCACGAGAGTAGTCACTAACTATCTCATTCGAATTGCAGTTGGGGCAACGTTCTTCACTCATCATTATCACTATCATACGATACGCACCCACATATATAAAGCTAACCAATCAAAAGACGTTAGAAGCGCCACAATACATAAATTTGATATGTATAGAGAGTAGCTAATTAAACAAGTGTTTTTGCAATTTACTTAGAATTTGTAATGATTAATAAGTTAATCTCGAAAATTGAACGAAAGAGATTTTAAAGTTAAGTATAATACTTTACCATGGCAGTTTACATATCAACTCACTTTAATTTATCTAGTTCTTTAGTTCCAGTTACACGAGATGAGTATGATAAGTATGCAAAAATCATTAATTGGTTCTTGGTAAATAAATCAGCTAGAGGGACAATATCCACAAACTCACTGTTTTTATTATCAAACATGTGGGGTAATCAAACTGTTCTTAAGAATTTGTCAAAATTGTGCTTAGCAGATCAAATTGAGCTATCATCTTCAATGTATTCCAATTTCATTCCGATGAATCAGCCATATGAAGATCGTCTTATTGAGCACCAAATCAACCAAGCAACCACAATTTTAAAAAATATTTTTCCAGCTAAATATATCAAAGGATATTATCCCCCCTTTGGAGTCTGGGATAAGAGATCTATCGACACATTGGAAAATCAAGGGTACAAATATGTGATAATGGATTGGTATAGTATAGCGAAAACGCTCAACCCAAAACCAACTGGGATTTTTGAGGTAGAATATTTTAAACCATTCAAATTAAAGAATCAGAATGTTTTCGTTCTTCCATCATTTAACCTGCGCAGTGTTTATCGAAACTATCCTGAAACATATAAAGAAGCAATACGTTCAGGAGAATTGAAGAATTTAATGAAAATAGTTAAGGAAAGAATTGAAATCTCCAAAGAGACTCATCAAGATCACTTTGGCATTCTCTCACTCGACTTAAATGACATGAAATTCCCTGTTTTTCACCCTCAGTTCGATCTCGAAAACTTTCTTAATGAAGCAAGAAATTTAATAGAACAGCCTGCATTTTTCCTGAAACCTTCTGAAATTATAGAAAAGTTTGAAGAGATTCAGGAAATTGATATAAGATCAGCACCTCCTTACGAAATTACTCTGACAAAGGGGTACCAACGAGGATTGAAGTTAACTCCATATTGTATAAGATGTCGTCAATTATTTCAAAAACATTTAACAAATTTAGAAGACATAGAGAGACGTAGTAGCACTAATACAAATGAAATACAATTGAAAATTGCAAATCTCCTAAAGTATGCATATAATTACTTAATAAGAAAACAACACAACTTTTGTTTTGACGTATTTTCTGAGCCAATCAAAGGAGTAAACACCTTAGTAAATGCAGATAACTGGGAAAGTATTAGTCATCTGAATCTGATAGAAAATGTAGCTAAAATGTTTTTGGAAAAAGAAACCGATCAACTAGATAGGTTCACAAGTCTTGGACAAGAATGTTCAGAATCCATATTTATTGGCAAGGACTTATTTTGCAGTTTAACAGATAAAGGAGGAATAATCACTAATCTTATAGATTTGAAGAAGGGGGTAGTTCTCACTTCTTGCCCTTCCAAAGATTTAGCTTTAGATAAAGCAACTCATGAGCCAAGATACGGGCTTATGTACGATGTTATCTCCAAGCGACATAGTGGTCAATATAATCTCTTTAATGAAAGATACACATACAACTGGTTAGATAAAAAAGACAGTAAAACAATCATGTTTTCAATCTACGCTACAGAAAATATTTTATTATCAAAACATTTCGAATTTGGAAAGGACTCATCTAGATTCAATGTTCAGTATAATCTAAAGAATTTTGGTAATAAATCAGATGAATTCAGTGTTCTTAGTTTATCAAAAATAAACTTAGGAGAGAACCAAACACATTTCCTTTCACAAGAGGAGATTGAAGTGTTTGAAGATAAACAAAGCGACAAAATAAGTAGCATTAAAATCTTCAATAAAGAACTTAACTCAGGTTTAGAGATTACAATCCCGGAAAATATTGATGTGAAAATCGAAAAAGATTTTGGAAATTTTGAACTCAGTCTGAGGATAATAGTACCACAGCTTCGAAAAATGGAAGAAAAGAGCTTTTCGTTTAAAATTGAAGTTCTTCGAAAGTTGTAGTGCTCTTGGAAAATTATAAAAAAAGGTTAAGGGAGAGAAAACTTATTTTCTCCTCTTTGTTAGGAACACAATACAACCTAAGAAAATTAATGAAATAAATACAGATAGAGCTGCAAATGGTACCTGTCCGGTAGGAGTAGTCTCTGGTAGTTTAATTGTATATATTATACTTGTACTGAACGTGTTGCCTCCTTTATCTTGAACCTCCATAATAACAGTATAGTTTCCACTTTTAACATAGTAATGGAAAGCAAAATTGTCTTCTGTTACATTTTGAACAACACCATCTCCCCAATCTATACTTACTTTCCAAACACCAGAATAGTCATCAAGGTAAGTGAAGTATAATTCAACATACCCATCTGTTATTTCAGTGGCGTTATTCGTGAATTCAGTGATTTCAAGGGTCGGAGCATCAAAATCGAGATAAAGATAGTTTGTTGTAGTATTGAATGTTCCTAAAGAAGTATTTACTGTAAGTGTAACATTGTATCCTTCAGTTGCTACAGGATAAGTATGGATCACATAATATAGCCCATTGTCTTCATCTGGTTCTAAAGTTGTAAGATTAGCAACGGGGGAACCATCATCATAATCCAAAAGAATCTCTGTAATGTTTCCTCTATTTAACAAGATATCAAAACTGAATGAGACTTCTTCGTGATTTACATAAGACCCACTTACAGGGAACAACTCTAGATAAGGTTTGGAATCATAAATCCTAATCGCGTGATAATGTCCAACTGTTTCGTTGTAAACTTCGCCATAATAGATATTGTAAGCTTCAAAGTAGATGATATTATCAACATCAAATATCCCAAGTGAAACATTATATTCCCGCATTGTATCATTGTAATCGAAATCGTTTACTTCTGTATAATAGCTTTGTAATGTTCCTTCTATCTGAGTCCATGAAACGATTTCAGTATCATTTTCTAAACTCTCAATAACATAATACCCTATACCAAATGAGTCATATTCTGTACTGTTTAATGTTGTAATGATAATATCAACCTCATCCACATCTGTAATTAGCTCATGAAGTACAGTGTTTGAATTAAAATCGAAACCATTGTTAATTTTGTAAATATTCAAATTATTTTTAACAAGTCCATCACCCCATGTGTCCCAGCCATAGGAATTGTTGGCTGTAAAGTAAAGTGTTCTCTCAGTGAATTCAAGTGATGTGTTGAAAACAACATAAGTTTCTGTTGAGATATCTGCATAAGTCATATTCTGAAACACGATAGTGCTATCAAAAATATTGAGTGAGGCGTTGTAAAGTTTATCTCGATAAACAGAATAAACAAGAGACACATTATCAGCTTCTGTTCCTCCATAAACTCTATAGGAAATGACTATAGTGTGATTAGTTTGGTTTGTTGGTGCATAGTAGGTATGAAATCCTCCAGTAAATGTTGCATTTACAATTCCATGAAATTGTGGAGGGACACCAACCTCATTTACAAACAGATAGTGCCATGGACCAAGATGATTGAATTCTTCAACGTCTTCATATGTTCCATTTGTGATATCTCCAATCCAGCCATATCCTTTGAAATAACTGTTTTCAAAAAGTTCAATATCACCAATATAGTATGTCCTATCCTGTAGAGAGTATGAATAAGTTAAGTTTATACTATTGAATGGATCTAAATCCAATTCGGAGCCAAAACCAACTAGAATAACTCCATCTACCTCAATGCTTCGGTCTACTGAGTATTCTACGGTGACAATTGTATTATTTTCAAAGTTGTAATAATCTATTTCTTCTTCATCAATCATAATACGCTCTAATGTAGGTTCTGCTGTGCTTGCAGCAAAGACAGTATTAATCGTACTAAAACCTAAAGTCATTGAGGCAAATAAAATTGTTAAGATTAGTATTGTGTTAACTTTTTTATTATTCATATCTTCCACTTTAACTCTGCTTGGTAGGTGTAAATTATAGCATTTTTATGCTTTTTGTCTCGTGCTTTCTTTCAAGGAGTACGAGTTTCATGTTTGAAAGTAAAAGGATCCATGACAACAAAGGATACTGAACAGCCATATTTTTTAGTTATTTCTAAAGAGGAAGAGATGGTTTTATATCCAGAATTTCCCCAATTTTCATCGAGAATTGCATGTCTTCTTTCAACCATCTCTTTTAATCCAGATAGTGCAATATTTTCTACTTCGTCTATTTTTGACCCATTAGACTCATAGGCTAGAACGCATTCAAGATTTGCATCACTTGTTTTTATTTCTACTTTTGCTAAAGAGATACAAGTTGCAACAGTGTCACCTCGTTTGCCAGTTTTTAATGCCCTAACAACATATAATATCGCGCTTGAAGGTATAAGTTTCCATTCAACCCCAACTGGAACGCGGGTTAATCCATGTCGAGCAATAATTTTTGGTTGAATTTCAATGGAGGGAGGTATGGATGAAACTAAAACATGGTTCTGATAACCTATTCCTGCATTCATCAAGGATTCATCAATGGCAGAAAGATCTGATACATTAGATTCCCCTGTTCCCTTAGTTATCCAGAATCTGCTAGGTATTGTCATGCCCTTCTTGCTATTAAATTGTTACAACCTTAAATAATTGTCGAATTGAAATAAAATATTCATGGAAATAGTTTTCACCCTTGACAAAACTATATAAATAGAATTTTAATGATGTTTGATACAGAGTTAGAAAGCGTGATTATTGAAATGAGTGATTTAAACAAGTTTTTTACAGAAAATAAAATCGAGTTTATACAATTTCAGTTTACGACAATTTTTGGAGAACTCAAGTCTGTGGAATTTCCTGCAAACATCTGGGATGAGATGCAAGAAGGAAGTGGTGTGGATGGGTCTTCATTAGGATTCTTACAAACTGAGCAAAGTGACATGAAAATCATTCCTGATTTGGACACTTTATCTATAATTCCATGGGAACCAAGAGTTGCTAGATTCATTTGTGATATTCAAAAAAATGATGGAACCCCTCACCCTACAGATCCAAGGAGTATATTGAAAAAAGAGATAGGCAATGCCAATAATCTAGGGTTTGAATACAAAGTCAGACCTGAACTAGAGTGGTATTTTCTTGATGATGAATTAGAGCCTGTTGAAGATGGGGAATACATGGACACTTTACCATTTGATATTCTAGGTTCTTTAAGACGAAGTATGGCAAATGATATGCTAGAAATGGGAATACCCGTTAAAACAATTCATCATGAATGTGGGCATGCTCAGCAAGAGATAGAATTTGGTATCCTAGATGCTTTAAAACAAGCTGATAATACTCAAACTGCAAAGCTAATCATTAAAGCAAACGCGCTTTTTGATGAAGTAATTGCTACATTCATGCCTAAACCTTTTGAGGATTTGGCAGGTAGTGGATTACATATACATCAATTTCTTACTCAAAATGGAACAAATATTTTTTCAGATGAAGAAAAAGGAATTAGTGACAATTTACGATTTTTTGTTGGTGGTATCTTAGAAAATGTTGACGCTATGTCAGCTATATTCAATCCAACAACAAACTCCTATAAAAGATTAGTAACTGGCCATGAGGCTCCAGTATTCAAATCGTGGGGAATAGCTAATCGTACAGCATTGATCCGGGTTCCAGGATACGAAAAGAAAGCAAGAATTGAATTTCGCGCAGCAGATTGTGCTACAAATATCTATCTTGCTTCTGCGTTACTCTTATCTTCTGGTTTAGATGGTATGAAAAAGAAAATTGAACCAATACAACCTACTGTTAAAAACATAGAAAAACTGACTGTTCAAGAAAGAAAAGATATGGGAATAACCCAACTTCCTTCTAGTTTAAGTGATGCTTTGGATTATCTAGAAAGTAGTAATCTAGTTTCTCAAGTTCTCGGGAAAGACATTGTCGACATTTTCTTAGAAGTGAAGAGAAAAGAATGTAAAGATCATTCTGAAGCTAAATCTACTAGTAGTGAAGCTGAATGGGAATGGGAATATCTAAAATATTTAGAGAGAGTTTAATCGACTCTTCTCTTCTTTACTATTTTAACGATAAATTCATTTCTAATAAAGGAACTTTAATGATGGGTTGTTGTCATTTAAACTGACACTAGTGTAGTTTATATGACCACATGACAAAGATTTATTATAAATCATGTTTAACTAATTTTATCTAACCTTTTCGAGATGGTAAAACTGACTTTTGAGAGAGATGATGTTTATGAAATTACTTTTAGTGATTTAGATCTCCCAGAAGTTAACATCTCAAAACGTATTAGAGCACAAATTCTAACCCAACTATATTTAATGCGAGAGATAAATCTAACAAAGTTTTCAACTGATTATGAAATTCCAGTTGAAGCAATTAAGGATTATATTCAGTTAATTGTACAAGCTCTCGTAGTGAGAGGCTCGTACAGAAAAGGCGTATTTTCTTTAGCAACAATATACAAGTATCCCAAAATAATTTCTTCACGAGTGACACCATTAAGAAAGATGATTCTTGGATTTCTATCTCAATCAGAAAAGGTGAATGTATCGAATCTTACAGAAATAGTAGACATACCAAAAAAAGAACTTATTGATCACATATTTTTCCTGGTAAGTCGGGGTCTATTTATAGGTTCAATAAAGCAAGAGAATATTCTTGTGCAATGGATTTGGGAACCAGACGAGAAAATTAAACTTACAAAGGATGACACATTTATTGTTGGAATCGCTATGATGCTGAGAAAAGCAGATGTATCCACAATTTCAAGAATCACTGAATTTCCCAAAAAGGAAATCATAGAAAAAATATCAAGACTTTTTCTGTTAAAAAAACTAGAAGCAAAATTGGAATTTAAAAAGAAAAAACTGGGAACTGATTCATTATTCATCAATGTTACAAAATATATTATTGAACCAAAGATAATTCCTTTATCATCATTACAAAGAATTGAGAAAGAAATTATAGGTTACCTCATATTAACCAAAAAAGCTTCTCCTCAAGAAATCAGCAAGTTCATAGGAAGAGAAAGAAATGAAATCCTAAGAACTTTGGCAGCCCTAACTGCAAGAGGAACCTTCCAATTTGTTTTTTCAGGAACAAATGATATTGTTCCAATCACCATACCTGAGTTCAGTCCAACAAGAACCATAGAAGAGATGGCAACTTTGTCATTCTTCAGTTATGAGGCACTATTTGGTCTTCTTTCAACACAAAAGAAAATTTCTTTACGAAAACTTAGTGTCCTTATGAATAGAACCGATGGAGAGATATTAGAAGGAGTCATCAACCTGCTTTTGGAAGGCTTCATAAGCTGTTCATTGAGTGGGAATACTCTGATTATGGAAGGTATCAAGAGATATAGTAGAGCTCAAGAAGGGACCCTAGAAAGATGGGAAAAAATAGTTCTAGGGATGATTGTTTCCAAAGCTTATATAACTACTAAAGACATTTCCCTTGCATTAGGTATTGACAAACACCATGCAAAAGAAAGGCTATATGGATTCTATGGAAAGGGGTTGATTAAGGGGTCAATACAAGGTAATAAGCTTGTTCCAGAAGAAATTCCTCTATTCCCCCCACTTGTTCAATTGGATGACCTTCCTATCCACTATCAAGAAATATTCGGATATGCTATTTCTAATCAAAAAACATCTTTGAAATCCATTCAGAAAATCTGGGGAAAATCTGCAGTAGCTGCAACTAATATAATATTTGAGCTAGTGGGTTCTGGATTGTTAAGTATTGAACTCAGAGGGAGCGCAGTATATGTTGAGTCTTTCCAGAAGATTTTACCTAGTAGGGAGTTGAAGGATCTTGGAGAAGTCTATATTAGAGTTGTTAATGAGATAGAAAAATCTAGAAGAAGGAAGATTAGACTAGTTACGATTGCTGAGCAGTTGAAGCTACCAGAAATAGATATTTTCAAAATGACAAGCCAACTTATTGCTCATGGTTATTATCAAGGTTCTCTAACTCAATCAACTTTTGAAAGACTTACAAGAATAAGACTTCCATCTAAAAAGACACACTGCTTGAAATGTGGGCACGTTATTGAATCTGCAAATGATCCGTGTAAGAACTGTAAAGAGCTTCCTACAAAGTGCTTAATATGTCAAGGATTAATCAAGCACGGTGAAAATGTTTTGGAGTGCCCTACATGTAACAATGTAGCACATAAAGAGCACATGGAACAGTGGCTTAAAATAAAAGAAGAGTGCCCCATTTGCAAAACCCGCATTACTAAAAGGACGCTCAAAGCTTATTCTACATAATAATGTGATGATTAATGGAATTAAATGAGATAATTAGCACCTTGAAACTGTTTTTAGAAGAACGTAATTGGTTGAAATATTCACCAAATGATGTTTTCATTCATTTAGTAGAAGAACTGGGAGAGATAGGAAAACATCTGATTTTCGCTTCAGGATATAAAAATGAAGAACAAGGTCATCAAAAACCACAAAGCAAAGAATTGTCTAGAGAATTCGCTCAAGTTTTCACACTTCTTTTACAATTATGCATACTTCACGATATTGATCTAGAAGAAGCTTGGGTAAAAGAAATGGATATCATGAGAGAGAGGTTTTCACCAATCGACAACTACAAATAAGAATTTGGGAGTGTAAAAAAGAATGTCTCGAAAATCTACTAACGCAGTGAAAAAAACTAAGAGAAAAACAAGAAAGAATTTCATAAACGTCATAAATGTTTCGAAGAAATATTCTCTTGGAGAAGTAATGGTTAAAGCGCTAGATAACGTTACAGTATCAATAGATAGAGGCGAGATAGTATCGATAGTTGGTCCTTCTGGATCTGGAAAAACTACATTACTCAATTTAATTGGAGCTCTAGATTACATCGATTCAGGAACCATCACCATAGATGGTCAAGAGCTTAGCAAATTAAATGATAGGGAATTAAGTTTTGTGCGAAGAGAAACAATTGGATATGTTTTTCAAAATTTTAATTTGTTAGAAGAAATAAATGCAGAAAAGAATATAGAAATGCCATTGATTCTATCAAAAAGGCCTAAGGAAGAGCGAAAAGAGATACTAGAAGAGTTACTCTCCGATGTAGGGTTGTTGTCACGGAGAAATCATAAACCTGACCAATTGAGTGGAGGAGAACAACAACGAGTTGCAATTGCACGAGCTCTTGCAAATGATCCTGAGATAATACTAGCAGATGAACCTACAGGAAATCTTGATTCAAGTACAGGTAAGAGAATTCTTGATCTCTTGATAGCCCTAAGTAAAGAACAGAAAAAAACATTAGTTTATGTTACTCACGATAACGAGCAAGCAATGTTAGCTCAAAGACAGATTATAATGAATGATGGAACAATCGCCAAGGATTCCTCTATGAAGTAGTAGTTTTTTCTAATTTTAAGCACGATTTACAACTAATAAAGATAAATTGTATTCGCAAATGATTTAGAAATATTAATATAATAAACTTGGAGATAAAATAATGGAGATGATTTAATGAGTGCTAGACCTATATCATTCATTGGTGGAATATTAGTTGCCTTAGGAATCGCTGGCGTTACAATTACCATCGTTGAATTAACTACACAATTCTGGTGGCTTTTGTTTTATCTTGGAATAGGAACATTAGGTGGTTTTTCACTAGGCTCAGTTTCAAGAGTATTCAAATCTGAAGAAAAAAACGCATATCTTGTTTTCACAGGATTAATGATTGCAGCTCTGATTATTTTTACAGTATACTTAGCTGTTTGGCAAAATGATCTTGAAGCTCTTCAACCTGTAATTGCTAGTATTGCGACAATAATGATTGCAGCAGCATCTGGTTTAATTACATTCATTGGATGTACGATGATTTCAATTAAACCTCGATAATTTTTTCAATTGGATACTTCCAAAAGCTTTTTTTTCCCATAAGACTTAATATGCATAATATTAGTTTAAATTATATTAGAGAGTACGATGTATATGGCAAAAGTAAAATACTTTCATCTTGGACAATTTTTCTCGCTTAGAACCTTACTTTCAACACTTTTCGGAGCAGGTTTAATTGCTTTAACCGAATTATTTCTTCCAATGTGGGGATTTCTACAGGAGGAAGCTTTGTGGGAATGGATTACCCCAACTACTATAACTTTCACTCTAGCAGTCATTTTTGTTTCAAGTGCAATAGCAAAGAATGTCGTTGCTTCTGTTCTTATAGGTGCAGCAGCAGTATTATCATTCTACAACCCATATGAATCATTTGATTACGGATTAGCTGCACTTCTCATTATATTTATTGTAACAGCGTTTTTCGCAGGATTCTTTGCAACAAACGAGATGACAGGGAGAACCGGGTTACTACTAATAGGAATTATATTCGGTCTTCAAGGGTTTATTGGATCGGGAGTGAGCATGTTCTTATCTTTTCAAGAAGCTCAAAAGGATTTTCATAATAATTCAGTAGGGATAGCATTTGGAGAATTTATAAATAACGTTCCAGTTTGGGATATTATTGTAGCTGTTTTTTCGCTAATATTCTTGATTGTATTCGTTATAATCTCTAGGAAAATCGTTACAAAGCAAATTGACGGTAAGAAATTTGAAATTATCGGTCAAATTATTATATTCTTGAGCATTACAGGAGCTCTTGTATTTATAGCTCTATCAAATACCATATTTGATAATAGCACTGCTGTTTCAATCTTTGGAGATACAAATACTATATTTCTTAACGAGATGTTTTCGAAAGTCCCGAGCGGCAGTTTCATGGCTATAACATACCTGAATGGGTTATACATATTACCAATAGTAGGATTTGGAATTGGAATAGGCTTGGCTTTTATCGTTTATCAAAGAGCTGAGGGGACTTCAGGTAAAATGCGGTTTAACTTTGAAGGACCATTCTTTATACTAAATCTTGTCCCATTTCTAATAATTTGTGCTTATAGTTATCCTTTCCAGAATCTTATTGGATCAAGCTATTATTTCTATTTGGAATCAGCAACTTGGTTCCCAATATTTACAGAATTCACAAATCTTTTACTAATAAATCTATTAGTAGCATATGTGATTTTCAAAATCATACCAATAATTAGATTAATAGCTAAAAAATAACTTCTTTCCCTTTTTCTCCTTTTTTAGGTTTCTATCTTATTTTCAATTGCGAAGGTTGAATCTGTTTCATCGCTTCCTTGAGAAAACATAGCTTTCATCTTTGGATTTATACCGAATATCAAAGATCTCCCGGTTTGGTTTTTAACCACTACTACGTTTTTATCTTTAAGTCGTTTTAAGAAACTTTTAGTTCCCATATATTTACTTCTATACTCGTTAGAGGGAAGTTCACCATATAAATAAATCGTTATTTCTTTTGCACTAGCATCTTTTTGCATAAGATACTGACAAACTTGTCTTTCTCTATATGGAAAATTGTTCAAAGCCTGTCGAATAGCAAAATTATCATGATCTTCAACACCATCTTGATTCGTTGACCTATCAAATAGTTTAGCTACAGTAAGCACTTCATCATGTGAAACAATTTTTGATCCTTGATTTCTGGAATATGTATAAGAATCTTCTAATAATGAGATTAACTGCCAAGGCTTTCCTTGAGATTCATTCCATACAGTTTCTATTGCTCTTTCCGAGAAAAAGTCAGTTGCACTCGCAATAGTTTGGTTCAAAGCATATGAAATGCGTTTTTGAATCAATAACTTGGTTTCTTCTAGTGATAGAACTTCAGGAATTCTAATTGTGTAAGAGAAATGTTTCATTCCTCCATTCTCCAAACCACCATTACAAAGCTTTGCTTCATAGATTTGGTTTGAAATTACGCAAGAGAAATGATTCTTCAAAGGTTTTAGAAGTTTTGCTGTGTTTTTTATGATGGTAGAAAGATTGTCATTTTGGAAGTTATCAAGCATAACTACTAGAAGAGCGTTATTACCTTCTAAATATCTCTTTAACTCCACAATTACTTCTTCATATCTTGTAAAATGCTTTGAAAGCACTTGATCGGCTATAGCCATATAATAATTTGTTAGTGAACATTCCTTCAAATTATCAGGATTAAAAAGTAAAACATGTACTTTGTCATACTCAGTATATTTCCATAAATCTTCTTTCAAACCATCATGTAATATATTCATCAAATATGATTTACCAGATTTTTGTCCTCCAATAATTGAGCATATGGCATTCCCGCCTGTCAAATGTTGAATTAAACGCACAATCTGGCTATTTACTTGTTCTGATGAAATAAATAACTCATGCACGTACTCCATTGTCCAAGGGTCGTTTTGAAACTCTTGGTTTTGAACATTGAAGTTTCCATCTTTAAGGTATTGTGAGATTTTGAATATTTTCTCTAATAAGTTCATATATAACACCAAATTGAAGGAAACGACCTCTGTATGCTTGAAATTTATTCCTACGCTTTATACAGTAATTTTTCCTTAAATACTTTGTTACAACGGAAAAGAGAAATACAATTGATGACCTATGACATAAATTAATTTTTCAAGTAAGTATTATTAGGACGTAGGAGAATAGAAAGTTGGTAACAGTGTATCTATCATCCGCACCAGCGAGAGTATGTTTATTTGGAGAACACCAAGACTATTTGCTTCAAAAAGTAATTCCTGCTGCAATTGATCTCCGATTGAATATAATTTCTGCGAAAACTAAAGAAGAATATTTGACAATATCAAGTAAGAATCTGAATAAGTCAATTAGAATTTCTCCTAACATTGAAAAATTATCTAACTTGAACGATTCATTCAAGTCATTCATGGAAGCAGGAATTATTTCTCTTAAGCAAAACTTCAAAGACATACAGATACCCTTAGTAAGCGCAACGATTGAAAGTTTTATACCAGTAGCAAGTGGCCTTTCTAGCTCTGCCGCCCTTCAAGTTGGATGGATTTCACATCTTGCGGGAATTCTTGAGTTAAATTTAAAAAATGATGAAATAGCGGAATTAGCTTATTATGCAGAACATGAGATAATGCATATACCTTGTGGAAAAATGGATCAATACTCTAGTGCATATGGATCAATTATTAGTTTGTCCTGCACAGAACCACCTAAACTTAAGTATTTAAAAAATCCTAATTCAGGTCTAATTATAGTAAATAGTAACACCCCCAAACTAACAAGTGATGTACATGGTTCTGTAGTTTATAAAATAAAGAGGGTTGCGCAAAAAATTGAAAAATTGACAAACTTAGAGTTAGAGTTCATTCAGAGAGAAGATATAGGAAAGCATGAGAAAGAGCTTACAAAAGAAGAATTATCCATTATTCAAGCGGTAATAAAAATTAAAGAAGATACCAAACTTGCTGAGAAAGAGCTTCAGAGCGTAAAACCTAATCTCTACTTACTAGGAAAACTATTATCTTCACAACAAGATGCACTCCGAGAAGGCATTAAAGTTTCACTACCAATACTGGATAAAATCGTAACAACAGGTATAGAGGAAGGGGCTTTAGGAGGAAAACTAACTGGTGCTGGATTAGGAGGGTGTGCCGTTCTTCTAGTAGAAGAAAACGGCGCAGACATTCTTCAAAGGATACAAGAGAGATTAAAATTACCAACCTGGTTTGCTAAATTTGATGAGGGTGTTTACTTTGATGATAATTACAAGAATTCATCAATTTAATGATAACTTAATAATTTAAGATTGTCTCAGCAACTTTAATAGCTTCAAGTGTTGGTCTGACATCATGAGTTCTAATGACATGAGCTCCATTTACAATAGCTATAATAGTAGCTCCTAATGATCCGAATAATCGTTCTTCTGGCGGAGCATTCTCAAGAATTTTCCCTATAGATGTTTTTCTACTTATACCAACATAAATAGGTGATTCTAATTTTCTAAATTCTTTAAGATTTTTAATTATTGAATAATCATGTTTAAAATCTCTAGCTTCCCAGCTTCCAATTCCAGGGTCCACTGACATGTTTTGCTTTTCAATTCCAGCTTCTTCACCAATGGAGAGACTCTTCTGTAGTTCGTGCAATATGTCATTGATCTCATATACATCACCAGGTTCAGATTTTGCTGCCATCAAAACAACACTAGCATCAAATTCAGCTATGCATTTAGCTATTTCTTTCTCCTTCTTAAAACCTGAAATATCGTTTATTACTCTAACACCTTCTTTAAGAGAATATTCTGCTACAGATTTTCTCATTGTATCAACAGATAGCACTATTTCATCGTAACTACTCAATACATCTAGAGATGCTTCAACGGCTTCCCTTATAATTTTCAGCTCTTGGTCCTCATTGAGTCGACCCTCGCCCCCATAGATTTGTATTGGTCGTGTAGATTGAGCACCTATATCAATTCCATTCGCTCCATCTTTAACCATTTTCTCTATCGATGTTTGCAATTCTCTTTGAGAAGAAGCCACTGAACCTCTAAAAAACGAAGCTTTTGATAGATTTACAATTCCTATTATTCTAGCTGGATAGTCATCACCAATTTGGAGATTACCGAGAAAACCATTAATCATTCTGCTTTTCTCCTTCAATTTTCTCTTTAATGCACGGCATGAGTGGTCCGATGTACATGCATAAATCTGCAAGGATTAGGTCATTTATATCAATTTCATCATCCTCAGATATTGGAATCAGAGGATAATTTCGAATAATTACGAATGGGGTCCTTTCATCTGTTTCACCCATTACTATTTCAGCTGCTGTAGCAAGTTGGTCTGCAATTGCCCTAGAGGTAATATGCATAGGTCTTTCAAACAGATCACTCTTTCCTCTTTCATCGATTACTGATTTGAATCCATACGTTGCTAAAGCGGTCCCAACTGTTCCCAATCTCATTGGCATTGTTCTAGAGTCAGCAATTATTACGCCAACCCTTTTTTGAGTTGTCTCAAATATCCTTGAGTGAAGATCATAAGCTGATTTCTTGCAATTAACAGGAAGAATTATGGCTTTGTTGTTTTTAACATTTGATTGATCTGCACCAGCATTTGCCAATATCCCATATTTATTAATGGTAGTTAAAGCTCCTGGAACAACGCCGATGTAATTATTTTCACATTCATCAAGTATAATTTGGGTGAACTCAGTTGCAGTTTGCATTTGTTCAGCAAGTTTTTTTGCAAGCGGAGATGGAGAAACTGTAGCAAAACTCACCACTCTTCCCTCAGTTACAGAAACAACTTTACTAGCAATAATTAAGACATCATTTTCTTGAAAAACGATTGATTTTGATTGCATTGATTCCAATAAAATATCAAATAAAACATCATTTTCCTCAATTATTTTGTGAGACGGGATTGCTATAATCTCAATATTAGGCATGAATCAAGTTAAAATATCGATTAGAAAAATCCTTCTATTAATTAAAGAAAAATTTGAAATCATATTCCATAAATTACACAAAATAAGCAATCAAAAACCAAGATATGGCCAATATAATTACAGCTACGACATTCATTACCGAATAAATATTATTTGTCTCCTCATTGTAAATTCTGTTAACATTCTGATTTATTGAGTGTAGTTTTTTATCGATAGTCACAAGAATTTCTTTTTCTTCCCCAGCTTCCGATAGTGTTTCGTGAGATTCGCTTAGTATATCAACAAGTCCATGAAGTAATTTCTTATCTTGATCAATTAAGGATGGAGTGACAATCGTTTCAAATTTTTTATGCAAAAGTTGAACAACTTCTTGTGTCAATTTAGGTAATTCCCATTTGAGGTCAACCTTGGCTAAGTTGGAAACGTGTTTGGTATGTTCATCAAAAAATAGCTGGTAAGGTATTGCTTTGTAATCAATATCATCTATTAATCTAAAAAACTGAATTTCTAAATCAGAACTCTCTTGAGACTGATAATATTTTGAAGGATCAATCACTAAAGCTACTGCTTTGGAGAAGAGATTTTGATAGATTCTTTGTGTTCCCTTGTCTGTACCAGAAAGGAAACAACCATAGGAAGGATGCGTATGTGCCCATCCAACAATTGATTCTTTTCTATCTCTATTCTGCAAATCTGTAACAATCTGAACAAGAGCTTCATCATCTAGAACAACAAATGTCGATGTTTGTCTTTGTTTTCCAGTATCAAAATCAGTTATGATTAGCTTCTGTGTTGCTTCATCGACATAACCCAAGAGAACCCCAGCAGATTCTTTCGAAGTATCTAAAGCATCTACCTCTAAAATCTTAGCAATGACATACGCTGATATCATTATTTCTGAATTATAATCAATCATTATACTAAATTACATTGTATTAGTTCTATAAATTTTTTCCCCTTAATTGGATTAAAAATTGTTCACTTCTTTTCCTATTGGTTGTTCTGTTAACAGATAATGGGCTAATGCTCTTAACAGGATAATGTCTGGATGATTTGCATCTATATTGAAACTATTTGTTTTATCTAAGACATCCATCATCGCCCATGTTGCTAGAAAAAAATCGATAGGATACCCTTTTGGATACATTTCCTCCAAGGAAGCACCATTTACTTCTTTCAAGTGAACATTATAACCTTGAATAAATTGCTGTATGTCGTTTATCGTTGATGTGAGCAATTTTGTTACACGATACTCAAGAAATGATTGTCTTCCAAAAAATGTTCCTATGTCTTCAAATCTATCAAATGATCCTTGCATCCAGAAAGTTGGATCTATTAATGCAATACTTACAACCTCACCCTCTGGAGCTACTCGAACCATAAGATTGCTTTGATGATAGTCACCAAAGGAATCACTACCTCCTTGCGAAGCTTTAATCATTTCGATCAAGATTTTGGATTTTTCCATTATACTATGTTCTTCTTCGGATCCACCAAACACAGATAATATTAATCTTCTGTATAATTCTTCATAGATATCAGTAATCACCGGTTTTGGCTTACCTGCATGTATGATTGATAGTATATATCCTGCCCAGAAGCTTTTATCAGAAACTAAATGAGCATCTTCATAGTTGATTCCAGTCATTCCTTCGTATGCAATATAAGTAGGTTTTTTCAAATTTACATAAATATAACGAGGAATCTTAACTATAGATCGAGTTGAAAAATGCTTTTCAAGAAATGCGGTGTTTTTTATTTCCGTGATTATATCTTCAATATTGTCAATGAATTTAATAGCTAATTTGCTTTTATGGTTCCCATGTTCAGAACTGTAAAACACGTCAATGACATATACTTCTCCAAATCTCCCACTTGCTTTTCTATATGCAATATCATTGATTTTTGATTGCATAACCTCTTCACCAGTGCTAATCCTTGCTTCATTTATCAAATAATAGGAAAAGGAATCCACTAATCGAATTAACAATGGTTTAAGGGAATCACTCATCATACTATATTCCTTAAAATATCTTATTAAAGTTTAGTTTATTTTTCCCTGTATCTATTTTCCTATTTGCAAATAGATTTAATATAGATGAGGCTTTCTATAAATTATATCTTAGAAGCTTAAGAAAATTTAATAAGACAAGAAAAGAAGTAAGAATAAGGATTTAGAATTATCTAGATAAGTGGTTACCTTATGAATTCCAACGGAAAAGAGAACGAAGTGCTTGAATGGGACAAGAAGAATATATCTAGATTTGCCCAATATTTGTATGATTTAGCAAAGACTAAAGCCAAAGAAGAAGCAACGCAAGCAGATGAATTGAAAAAACAAGAGGTAACTATTGAAGAAAGTGTTGTTGAAGAAGTAGAGCCAGTCATTGAAGAAAGTGTTGTTGAAGAAGTAGAGCCAGTCATTGAAGAAGGTGTTGTTGAAGAGCAAATAAAGAGATCTAGAGAGCTTGAAGAAGTGACTATCGGTTTAGCTAAAGCAGTATCAGGAGAAGATGTAGAAGAGATTATTTCTGACACAAATTTGGAAGATATTAAAGAAATAATTGAACAAGAAAAAATCCCACTACCTTCTGATGAAAAAGAAACAGCTCTTAAAAAATTATTAACTCAACCAGCTGAATCTACAGTAGAGTCTTCTGTGACTGAACCTAAAATAGAAATAGATTCGGAAAAACTGAAAACAGAACAAGAGATTCAAGAAGCTGAGGCAATAGGAACTGAACAACTAGAAATCCTTGATCATCTTAGTACTGAAATTGAAACAATAGATTCGTCTGCTCCTATAGTCACTGAACCTGTGATTGATGAAGATATTCAAATCAAACCAGAAAATATTCCAGAGGATGTTCATAAGTTTGTATTCGTTGAGGAAGCATCAAGTGTTCCCATTGCAGAAGAAGAGATTCCACATGTAGAAGTACAGGAAAAGGAATTAGAAACCGAAGATATCTCTTTAATCAAAGAAATTGCAATAATTGAAGAAAAGATTGCCACGAAAAAAATTCTTGAGTCAGAAGTAGTTCCCGAACCAGAAGTAGTTCCCGAACCAGAAGTAGAAATTGATCCTGAACTTCAAGCTAAGATGAAGAGAAGGGAAGAGATAATTCAACAGATGCTCCAAGAAACAAAGAAAAGGGAAGAAGAAGAAAATCTAACTATAAGAGGTTTAGGTGAAACTGAAGGAAGGAAGTATTCAGCTGTAGTTTTTGGACAAGAATCAAATAGAAACCTCAAAAAATGGAAGAAAATTGCTAGACAACAACAAAAAGATGATAAAAAGAAGAAAAAGAAAAAGAAGAAATAGTAATTGCCGTAAGCTATTTAATAGAAGAGAAATATTGATTGTTGTATATGGTTCGAGAAATAGAAGATAACTACTAACATAAGCATGTGAGGTATGAAACATGAGTGAGTTCGATTTACCTTGGAATAAGTTTGTAGGTTTTAGCCTCTTTACATTAGATGAGGACATGATTTTCGATAAAGTAATTAACCAAAAAACTGCATTTTCAACAGTTTTTCAAGTAATTGATACAAGTGCAAAAACAAGGGAAGAATTAAGAAAATCACAAGCTATAACACTCAAAAACGAGATATTTAGAGTCGATTATCATCTTTTTTTTAATATAATATTAAGCTGCATGTTTCTACCAGATATTGAAGATCAGATTGCAGAAAGTATAATTGAAATTATAAAGAATAAACTTGTCGATCAGTTGCGTGAATATGGAGCTATCGATAAAATGGAACCAAAATCACAGACAGCTTTGATTAAACGATTAGGTAGCCTAATCTCCGAAAGAGCATCAAGTCAAGTCAAATACGACTATTATCCAACTAAAAAACCTCAACAAGTTGAAACATCGATGGTTGAGCAAATTAGTACAGGGGAACCAGTTTCAACAAAAGTAGAGAAAAACGTAGAAATGGAACAAAATCATTCACAGTCTGCAGCAACATCTAGTTCTGCCCAAGCAGCAGACTCAACAGCATCTACAGATGTTGGAGGTCTCCTTGAATTCATTGGTCAAAAATCAGATAAGAAAACAGTATTAGTTAAGGATTCAAACAAAGTAGAACTAACACAACAACTATTGGAAGAAACAAAGAGGCTATCAGTTGAGAGGGTTTTATCCTCTATCGTTAAAGGATTATCAACAAAAACAGGTGTATGTTTTGTTTATACAGGGGAAAAAGGAGATTTAGAAACCATCACATTCGGTATGTCCGAAAAGCATGGAGAGTTTGTTTTAGGAATCCTCTCAAAATATCCTGAAATTGTGAAACAAACTTTGGAAACAGAATCTGATGAAAAAACTATAGATGCAGGAGATGGAGTAGTTATTTTAGAGGGATCTAGTAATGGAATTCTTGTAAGTATTACAAAAAACAGGGAAGAAATACCCATTATAGCTAAAAGAATGAAACTTGTTAAGGTAATGATATCTGAGTTTTTGATATCCACATTCTGAAAAACGGATGGTGAGTACAATCGTTTTCGCAGTACAACACGAACACATAACATTTTCAAAAGATATCAGTACAGACATTAAGAATACATCAAATCTTTTCATGCATATTATTAAACAGTTGAAATATAAATATCCAGATATTAGATTACAAGAAAATAAGACACTATTATTCATTACAAAAATACAACTACAGAAAGTTGTAGTAAGGATTCAAGATTCTGTGGAAGGAAATTTCCTTAAACTTGATTTTATTTCAAAAAATTCAAGTGTTAAACAATTCTTCAACTCATTATTAAACAAGCGACTGTTTGGAGTTAGAATGGCTTCGGTAACCATTTTAATTGCGTTGTTAAGTGTATTAATTGTCTTAATCACAGTATATTGGCAAAATGCTCAAGCATTACTACTAGTTGGAATTTCTTCTGTTGTATTAGCTGTTCTAGCTGTGATATTTCACAATCCATTAACTAAATTATTCTCATATGCGAAGTCTAATAGGTACAAAGCAATGCTTGAAATTGCTAATGAAATTGAGAAGATAATTCATGATTATTCAAAACAAGAAACATCTTTAAAGAGATGTTGGAACTGTTTCAAGGAAGTACATCTAGAACAGGATTATTGTGAGAATTGCAATAAAAGTTTGACTGATAGACGTTAAACATTCTACAATCCATCAAGAAGTAAAGTATTGTCAACAACTACTTGCTGTACATGTCTTAGTTTTCTAGATAATTCATCAACATCTTTTTGTTTTTTAACTATCCCAACCAAATAATTATCCTTCTGACAATTTTCTAAGACTACATAACCAATTCCAGTATCAAGAACTTTTAATTCGTCATCAGACCCAAGAAGGTCATTAATAACAGGAGGGTATTTTCTAAATATAGTTAAAATTTGTTTTACAATCTCTCGATTTAAAGGTCCTCTAACAATTGCTTTTGGTTCTTCACTCTCAGGGTGTGGAACTAAAGCCGCTGCTGAAAGTGAGTCCAAATCAGAAGCTATGCTATCTAATAGAGCATCGATAGTAACTTTAATTGCTTCGAGAACAGAATCTTTTGATGAAGTTTGATTTAGAAAATCTTTAAGATATTGTCCACTCTTTAGTTTGCGTTTTGAGATATTTAAAGCCTCGTAAGCAATTTCTTCCATTTCTACAAATATATCTTTCTTTACAGTTTTTCTCTTTCTGGAAGATATCTTTGTTGATGGTGGTTTTGAATTACTAGAATTCTTACTCATTACATAACCTCATATTCATTATAATACTAAAATCTAAAAATATTTCTTTGGTTCCGTTGACTAATTATGCAATTATTCACATACAAAAGTTGTCCAATAAGCTTATTAGCAAAGAATTGCATAATTTTAGACAGAGGTCTTATGCTATTTCCAGAGATTGACATTAGCCCCTTGGTAGCGATTATAATATATGATACAAAAGGAGCTAACATTTTCACTATTGATAAAATAAAGAGTGAAATAGAAAGAATTGAGGTAAATAGATACTTTATTCATCCAATAGAGTTTTATCAGTGGGTTAGAAGATATAGTGAAATTACAATTTTTAGAGGAAGATTCAGAGCAACGTATGTTACTTTCATTGATTTAACTATTTTATTTGTTTCTCGTGTAGAAAATTTTTCGATAGAACTTCGTCCTCTAATTGGAAATTATATTGAAGTGCTAGGGAATACTCTTCTTGACTCTCTTAATGCAGAAGACCCAACAGATCTGTTAGAACTCACTTGTAAAAGTATAATGGCAGAAGGTTTCTCTTCTATACGTAATAAAATAGAAGGCATTTTTGATAGATTTGGAATTGAAAGACCGAAAATTGTACTTGTTCCAAAAGTAAGATATCCTGTTACGAATGCTTCTGAAACGAGAGTTGAAACATTTGAAAAAATAAAGCCATATGAAACTGTCCCCATGATACCTGTAGCTGAAATGACACAAGAAATCTTAGCTGAAGCAAATAAAAGAGCAATTACATCACTGTTATTTTCCTCCATAAGAAGCTGTGATTCACCTTCAGCTTCAGCTTATATTTTTCCAAAAGAGCAAGGAACAATGGGGCAACTTTACGCAGGAAATCTTGAGGAAAAGAAAATCATCTATGTTCTAGAGACTTTAACCAAATATCCCAGTGTTATATATGAAATGATACAGTCAAAAGAAGAGATTAAATTCCTTAATGCAGGAGTTGTACAAATCATAGTTGAAGGTTGTTCAGAAGGTAAAATCTTAGTAGGTATGACTACAAATGTGAATGATGTAATGAATGTTGCATATAAATTCAAGATTATCAAGCACATTCTCGATACCATGGGTTTCTAATTATCCTCCACTTTACTTTTTCATATTTATACCAAATTAGAAAAGTTTTAGAGATTCAGATAAAATTAACAATTAATGTATGAAGGAAAATTGAAGCTTCCACTCTTAAAGGAACTTATTAAACTAAGTGGAAGTGAAAAAAAAGGTGTAGTGTTAGGTGGAAAAATCGGATCTGATGTTGCTATAATCGATATTGAATTAGCTAAAGATGAAGCGAATGAATTCTATGATGAAAACTCAGATGTTTACCTCATAGAAAAATCTGATCCAATAACTTTTCCTACTTCAGAACCAGGAAAACATGTTGTAATTGTTAACTCAAATGATGTTGTATGTTCTGGTGCATTACCCTATGGGTTTCTATCTACAATAATAGCACCAAAATCAATAAGCTTTGAGGAAATTTATGAAATCCAGCAACAGATGCACAAACAATGCAAAAAGCTTGAGATCACAATTCTAGGAGGACACACAGAAATTTCATCATCGGTTAACTCCATCATATTGTCTGGTCATATGTTTGGATTTGTTCCAAAAGCATATCTTATCCCAAATAAATTATCACTAGATGAGAAGATTATAATCATAGGATATTCAGGTGCAGAGGGAACTGGGATTATAATTAAAGAAGCAGGAAAAAAGATAAACAGAATACTGGATGAAGATGAAATCCAGGAGGGTAAAAGAATAGGTTCCAATATCAATATTGCAGAATTGGCACTAGATCTAAACAAGAGATTCAAACCTTCCTTAATACATGATGCTACTGAAGGTGGAGTTTATGGGGCCCTATCAGAAATTGTAGCATATACAGATGTTGGAATTAGATTAGAAGATGACCCACCAATATCAGGTGTTACAAAAAAAATAGCAAAAAGATTGAGGTTCAACCCATATCGGTTAATTTCATCGGGTGCAATAATCTTATCTACCAATCACGAAAAATCCCTAAAAATAGCTGAATATTGCAATTTGAACAATATCCCATGTAAAATTATAGGAACTGTTATCAAAAGCAAGGGTGAGGTTATCCTCGATAACCTAACCACCCTTGATAAACCGGATGGTGACGATATCCTAAAAGCTTTAGAAGAATTGGAGAAATTATAAGATGGCTGAACATACTGAGAATAGTTCTAAAGATAATCTTAGCATAGATAAATGGGGAGCAGAGGCAATTCTTAGTAAAAGTGAATGGTTAGATTATAAAGCAATGAAAAAAGTCAGAATTCCAAAGAAATATCGAATAGCTCCCCTCGATGTAGAATTGAGAAAAAGTAGAACTGTAACAGAATCAAAATTGTTAATATCCGCAAAAAAAAGTGGGGTGCTTACACCTTATGTATTTGAGATTGATATAGTTAACACAACCATAATTATGGAGGATATTGATGGGATATTAGTCAAAGATATTTTAGATAGCGAAGTAGAATTACAGAAAAAACTGAATGTTGTAAAAGAAATAGGTAAACAAGTAGGAAAATTGCATAATAATGACATTATTCATGGTGATTTAACAACTAGCAACATTCTAGAACTTGATACTAAATTAGTATTCATTGATTTCGGACTTGGTAAGTTTTCAAGCGCGATAGAAGATAAAGCAGTAGACATATTGCTAATTAAGAAGTGTTTCATAAGCACTCACACCGAATATAGTAGAGAGCTTTTCTTAGCTTTTCAAGAAGGATACAAAGAGACAGTGAATAATTTCAAGACCATTTTCAAAAGAGCTGTAAAAGTTGAAGCAAGAGGTAGGCATCTAAATGAAGAACAGCTTTTCAGTGATTATCTTCTCTAGACAACGGAGAAACTGATTGCATGTCTTGTATCATTTCCCAAGCTCTTTTTGCGTATAATTCTTGTTGATTCCAATTTCCTTCAATCTTACCGATTGTACTTAGTCTTCCTAGTTTCTTTCTGATTTCTGGAAAAATCGGTTGATAAATAGAATCTTCCAACGCTGTTCCAGGCAATGGCATGAAAACATGAGCTCGAATTATTGCTTGTTTTTGAACTAAATCCTCAATGACCTGAATTGTTTGTTCTTCATCATCTTCTGTTGCCCCCGGTAATCCTACAATTATATCTACTATTGGTGTAAATCCTGATGCAAGTAAAATATCTATGGCAGAAACAGCTTCTTCAACCGTGTGTCCTCTTCTAATTTCCCTTAATACCTTATTACTACCTGATTGGAGACCAATTGAAATTCGTCTGTTTGTAATAAGAGGTTTAATCTTTGTTAAAAGCTCTTCAGAAACAGTTTCAGGTCTTACTTCTCCAGGAAATGTTCCATAAAAAATGTTTCTTATTCCCTTAATAGACCGTATACCTTCTAACAGATGCATTATACCTTCTTGGTTTACTGATCTTGCACTTTTTGACATGTAACCAAAAGAATTTGGTGTGATAAAACGAATGTCATTCAATTTTTCTGTTACCATCCATTTTACCAGTTCTATAATTATCTCAGGAGATCTATGACGGATTCTATGTTTGAACAGCATTGGAACTTGACAAAAAGCGCAAGCAAAACCACAACCTCTTGTGATTTCGAGCGGGGGATATAGTTTTCGCTTTTTTGATAGAAAGGGGTAATCATCTAAATTTATAGGAAGCGGTCTAGATGTAGAAGATAAAGAAATTTCATTTTCCAAGAAAGTGATACCAGGTGTTTCATAAATGTCCTCTTTCTCTAAAAAACTTTTCAAGAAGAAGGGGAGGGAATATTCTGCTTCACCTATAAAAGAGAAGTCAAAGCCAAATTTCAATGTTGTAAGTGGGTCACCTGTGGGATGACTTCCTCCAGCGATGAAAGTCACCCTATGTATTTCATCTGTTGAAAGTGAGGAATAGAATGTTTTCATTTTTGTATAGATTTCTTCTAACTGACTTGTTCGAAAAGAGTAAGCTATTATTAATTTAGTATATTTCTTCAAGAGAGATTTAATATCATTACTAGATAAGTCTCCAGTAATTATTTGATCAAGGGCTTTTAAATTTGTATCCCCATCAATAGTCGCAATAAGAGAAGTTAAACTGTAGAAGTTCTTTTTGCGAATATCAAACACAATTGCAACTGAATTAGTGGACATAACTATCTCCAATTAACTACTACATCATCTGGTCTGAAGTGTTGATCTACAAGTGTATCGCTTAATTTTGTTCTGTTTCCAGAATTATACATAATTAATCCTAACCATGCTATCATAACACCATTATCTATTGCTAGATTTGCATCTAATCCCGTGAACTTTACACCATTCCCGTGGGAAGAAGACATATCCTTTAGCATTTCCTTCAATCTTTTGTTTGAAGCTACTCCACCGCAAACAAGAACTTCAGATTTCTTAGTGTGAGCTAAGGCTCTTTCTGTTACTTCAACTAACATCGCAAATACTGTCTCTTGCAAGCTATAGGATAAATCTGTAAGTTTGTACTTATTGCTCAGAAGAAGTTTTGTGACATGAGTTAGAATTCCTGAGAATGAGACATCCATACCTTTGATTACATAAGGAATAGGTATGTACTCTGTTCCTTTTTCTGCTTCTAATTCTATTGCTCTTCCCATTGGCATCTTTTTATCACTTAAACCTGCATTTCTACCGAAAACGTCTAAACAATTACCTACTGGAATATCCAAAGTCTCTCCAAAAACGCGATATCTTCCATGGGAGTAAGCGATAACTTGAGTGTTCCCCCCAGATACATAGAGAACAACGGGGTCATCCAAATCTCCAATCAATCTTCCTATTTCTACATGAGCTATAGGATGATTAACAGCGATTAATGGCTTTCTTGTAGTCAAAGCAAGTGTTCTTGCAGCGACAGCTCCTACTCTTAAACAGGGTCCTAAACCAGGTCCTTTAGTAAATGAAATCAAATCAACATCTTTTGGTTTAAGGTTTGCTTCCATATATGCATCTTTTATTGCATCTGCAATATAAGAAGAATGGAATTCAGATGCTTCTCTTGGATGGATTCCGCTACCGTGTGGTGGTTTATAGGTTCTTCTAACATTAGCTAGTACATCACCCGTATCAGTTATGATACCTATTCCCAATTTATCTGCAGAGCTTTCAATGCCAATAGAGATCATTTATGAAAAACGCAAGCATCCATCTTTTAAAAACCTATTTTTCAAAACTTTTTAGATACATTTAATACTCTTGATTAGTAGAGTTTTGTTGATGCCAGAAATTATACAGATTCTTTTTCCATGGGATAAGGACAGTACCATAAGCAAGAAAAAGAACCATGAATTAGGGAACTTCATTTCAATTTTATTTGTATTCTTTTATTACCTTCTATACATGTTTGGTATGTCTGGCGGAATGTATCCTTTTCTAAGATCTGCAGATCTCCAATTCTTGGAAAAAATCAGCAATGGTGTTAATACTTTAGGTTACATTGCGAATAGATGGTGGTTAATCTTTGTACTTTTCTTTGTGTTTTTATGTGTTACAATTCTACTGACATTCCTCTTAACACGTACTAGATTCAATAAATTAAGAGTTTACAATGAGTATCTAAAGACAGATATGAAAAGTTTAGGAAAACTAGACAAAATTCAAATTATTACTTTAGATATAGGGATTATAGCTCTTTTTTCGATTCTTGTTTTCATTACAATTGAATTAATTACAATGGCTATTACGACAATAATTATGTCCTTCTTTATATCGAGTCTTATTACAAATTACGCGTCCCAATCTTTTGGTTTGGTTTATCTTATATTCTTAGTTGTTCATATCCTTGTGTTTCCTCTACTAATTTTTTTGTATAACTTTCAGTCAAAAAGAAGAATAAAAGTAACATCAGAAACAGATATTAACGAATTCCTAAAGGGAGATGGAGAAGTAGACATGGAGAAATGGAAGGCAAAAACATGGGGGAAGAAACCTTATAGTTATAATTGGGAAAGCGATGATTATATTCCCATTACTTGCTTTTCTTGCGGATCTATTATATCCAGTAATTTTTCCGAATGTCCTATCTGTAATGTTGATCTATTAAAGGAAATTGAAGAGATAGATGCAGAATATTCTGCTGAAGATTTTGAAGAAGACTCGGAGAAAATAGAAGACAAAAGCAATCAAGAAAAAATTACTGAAGTTAATGATGTATTACAGGAAAAAAAGGATAAAAAATCAAGCAAATAACCGCTCTATCCTGAACGAGCTAGAAGAATAGTTAGACCGATAAAACCAATAACCATAATCAATAAGAAGGAAGTCATGCATGCATTTTTACGTTTTGCCTTTTTCAAGCATTTTGGACATAAAATTAATTTCTGTTCTTCTGTTTTTTTTGGTAAAAACATTGAAGAAATCGCATTAGTATGCCAGTAAGTCTCAGCACAATCATGACAAATATCGGCCCCACAACCATCACACTCTTTGAAAGATTCTGTTGATTCATGGATATAACAGTATTTTGTCATTCAAATCACATTTAGCGCCTCAGCCAAAAGTCGATCATCATTCTTCAGATCGTTGCAACTACATCATTGGCTATGCTATTTATTCAAATGAGTTTTAAAGAATTACGATTTAGTTGTAACCATAGAAACGATTTTGTCTACGACAAGTTTTCTTACGGTATCTAGTGGGTTTAAATCTTTACTAGTTTCAACAATAGGTAACTTTCGAATTCGTGTTTCACTAACGATGTGTTCGTGTATTTTTCTTATATCATGAAAATGACTAATTAAAACATCCTTTTCTTTTGTGTACTGTGAACTTAGATTTTCCTTATGTAACAAGGGGTCGGGAACTGAAATTGTCATATATAATACATTTGTTTGTGAGAGAATGTCTTCATCAAGCAAAGCGGGTAGAAGATGTTCTCCTTCAATTACGATAGATACAGATTCAGTAGATGCTCTCGAAAGTACAGCTTCGACACCCAGATTAACATATTTAGAATGATTTTCAAAACCTAGTATCACTTCCTCAAATCTACTACTATAAATAGGTCGCAGAGTCTTATAAGCACTATAAGAGGGCGAATGTAATTCTGGCATAACTTCAACTGATAATATTTTCCGTAAAATGTCTCTCACTACATCGGTTCCTACAACATGTTGAATGTTAAGGTCACCAGCAATTTTCTGTGATAGAGTGCTTTTTCCAACGCCTATTGCCCCCGCAATGAGAATCCATAAAGGTATGTTTGATGTTTTCCACCTTTCAACAAGCAAATACTTATCTGCGCATTCTTTGTTATAATTGGATTCGAGAATATCAAAAACAATGTTATCAAGTTCTTCTTTTTCAATGGTTGTTTCTTGAGGTTTAGAGATCTCATTATATACTTGAATAGAAATTTCATAACCAGTTGAAGAAGGAATTCCTAACAACCTAAGTTTTTTAGCTAATATTCCTCGAGAAAATAATCTTTTGTCTCTATCTTTGATAAATATTTGACGTTCTGCTTCCATAAAATTGTACCTTCTATTTTCTCAATTCAGCGTTATTAAAATACTACTCAGATTCCTATTTAAAAGCACCGGATAGTGAAAGAAGAAAGGAACAGAATAATATTTCATAAAATAAATTCCTCTAAGAAACAGTTATATTATTAGAATGAATTAATAATTTAGGTTAATATGAATGTAGATCAACTTGATAATTTCCTTAAAATTCGACTTAGAAAGGATAGGTACGAGTATTTCTCAAAGGGCATATTGTCAACTTCTTTACATTCTATTGGTATGGATTCCAACCTCATTTTTGAAATAGCGAGTAAAGTGGAACATATTGTTAGTGAGGCTTCAGATCCCATAGATAAAGAAAAGCTAGTTCATATTATAACTTCCGAAATTAATAATTTTGATCCTAAAATGGCAGAGAGATATAGCGTATTTGAGGGAGAGCAAAGTTATAAACCAATTATCATTTTGCTTGCTGGAGTTCCAGGTATTGGAAAGAGTACTATAGCTTCACAGTTATCCCAAAGATTAGAAATCTCACACATTATAGGAACAGATATGATAAGACAAGTTCTTAGACAAACTATTTCAGCAAAACTAATCCCAGAGCTTCATTCAAGCAGCTATGAAGCTTACAAAATGTTGAAACCTAAAATTAATCCTATTCTGAGACAATCAATAGTAGGATATGAGGAACAATGTCGTCATGTTATTGTTGGAGTAGAATCTGCAATTCAAACTGCTCTTTATTCTAGAGAAAATTCAATCATTGAAGGTGTTCACTTAGCACCAAATATACTAGATCCTTCAGTATTAGCAGAAGCTCATGTTATAATGATTCTCTTATATCTCGAAGAGAAAGAGGAACATAAAAGAAGAATCAAAGCGAGAGGCACCGAAGTAGAATTTAGAAAATCTGAACGGTATATTGATGCCTTTTCTGAAATTAGGAATATTCAAACTTACCTTGTTGAAGAAGCAACGAAAGCGAAAATCCCAATAATTGAAACATCCGAGAGTGGTGAGGCATTGAAAAAAATTATGGATAAAGTCTGGGAGAGAATAGTAGTACTTGATAAACAAGAGAAAAAAGTAGAAAAGAAAAAGAAGAAGACAAAACTTCCGATTAATCAGTGAATTTCTTTTTACAGTTCAATGTAGGTATATAGGGTAATTGGATTTCGAAGACAACAACTGGAACCCAAATTTGGTTCAGCTCCAACACACTAGGATGAATCTCTCCAATAATACCACATTCTTTTTCAGCAATTATTATTTTGCCACTTCTCCCTTCTGTAAAAGCTGGGTGTGATATCGATTCGATTTTGTACTCTGTATCTAACAGATCTAGCATCATGTGTAATCGCTTATGAACATCTTCGAAGCTAGCCTCTGCTCCTGCAAAACCATAAGACGCATTCGTCTGAGTTAGAACTCTTTTACCTAGAATCTTAACAACCTCACCAACTTCAAAAATTGATTGAGGATAGGTTTCATGTGTATTTTTTGACAGAACACTGATTAAGAGAGGAAAAAGTTTGTCTCTTAACACACTGTATGTTAAACTAACAGGATTTTGCAGGTTGACTAAATCTACTTTCGTCATATTAACATTGGTTGTCAATATTTCTGGATCAGTTAGTATATTAGAGAATATCTCGATACCTCCAGAGCCTACTAGAATATTTCGCACCTTATTTTCGCTTTCAGTTTCTGGTAGAAGCCCTCCTTTAGTAATAACTTTCCATTTTGTTACACCGATTTTATTGTAATCTAAAGCTATAGCAATTTCTTCTGCTATATCTACCCAGTGTAAAATATCCTTTCGGTAAGGTGGAATTTTCACTTCAAGATTGGTCTTGCCAATGGTTTTACATTCAAATCTTCTTTTCCTTAATTTTTCTATTCCTTCATCAGAAGTTAGTTTGACACCTAGATATTTGTTAATCTTGTCCAAATTAACAGTTATTTCTTCCTTCTCTAGAAGTGGAGTTATATCATTTTCTTTTCTGATTTCTGAAGGGTAGACTATCTCAACACTATAGATATCTGAACCATATTCCACCATGGTTTGACATAGTATATTGAGAACAACATTAACTGTTTCGTAATTTGTTCCAGTTACTTCAATGAGAAATTCTTTGGTATCTTCAGTTATTCTTCCTACATCGTTACTATTTATCACAGGAGGGAGAGAAAGAGTTGTACCATTAGCTGAAAGAAGGATTGGGTAATGTCCGTATCCTTTCACAATATCACCAAATTCAAGCCCTTTCTCATGTTCTTCCAATATTGTTGGCAAGTCCATTTCTTCTTCATGCTCTAAAGGCACGAATTTGTGTGATTTATCAATTACCTTGTATTCAATTGGTGATTCAATCATTGAAAGGTTATACATTCCAATAGAGGAACGTTTTCGTTTTCTTCCATAAGAGTTATCAATTTTCTCTGACTGTTGCATTAGCTGTTTGATCGAATAATCAGTTAGGTCAAGATTCTTTGCTATAGCACATGCGATGTATGGACGAGTAGATGCAAGCGCTGAATCTACAACTACTTTATAGTCACTTTTTTTGACTTCATATTGAGGAATTCCAGCTTCTTGCTCAAGAATGCCTTTGATTTCTCTTATCATTCCCTCAGGACACCATAGATCAGGCCTGTTACTAGTTTTTATGTCAATTACTAGCATATCTTCCTCTTCTACAAAATCATCGATTTCTGACTTTGCAAATGCTAGAAGATCATCTAATTCTTCGATAGTAACATCTATCCCAAGTAATTCTTTCATCTTTGTATAACTTGTTTTTATTGAAACCATAATATCACCTTAAGACATCTTTGCTGAGCGTAACCACTCCATTTTATGACTGAATAATTCTCTTATATCAGTTATTCCATATTTCACCATGAAGAGTCTATCAATACCTAATCCCCATGCAATAACAGGAACGTCAATATTGAATGGTCTAACAACTTCTGGTCGAAAGATTCCAGCTCCACCAAATTCAATGTTGCCCAATTTGGGATCTCTAACACTAAGCTCGACAGAAGGTTCTGTGAAAGGATAATAATCAGGTTTGAAAAAAAATTTATCAGTTTCTGCAATATCTAGAGCAAAAGTTTCCAATATCCCCAACAAGTCTCTGAATGTTATAGACGTATCCGCAACAATACCTTCAGCTTGATTAAATTCAGAAAGGTGAGTTACATCAACAGTATCTGGTCGAAAACATCGTGAAATGCTGAAGTATTTTGAGGGTACAGCAAGATTAGCTAAGGTTCTTGCACTTACTGATGTTCCTTGTGCTCTAAGAACTAACCTTGCGCTTTTTTCAGGAGACCATTTGTATCTCCATCCTTTACTTCCAGTATCATACCCATCCTCATGAGCTTTCTGAACGAGTTTGACATGATTCTCTTTAGGAAGTTCTCCTAGCTTTGGATTAGCAACTCTGTATACATCAGACCATTCTCGAGCAGGATGATCTTGTGCTTGAAAAAGAGCGTCAAAATTCCAGTATTCTAATTCAACTATGGGACCACGCATTTCTTGAAACCCAAATGCAGCGAGTTTTTGTTTTACTTCATCAAGAAACTGCGCATATGGTTGTTTTCTACCAGGATAATATTTGGGGGGAGCACCATCAAGATTGTAAGATCTTAGTTTTGTTGTCTTCCATGACCCATCTCTTATCATTGCAGGTGTTAAGCGACTTATATCAACAGATTCTGTAATCATTGATTTGCTCTTGGAATAAGGAATTGTGGTTTTTAAAATTGAATCCCTAATTTCATCAACAAAAACAAGATTTCTTTGAATCAATTCTTTTTGATGTTGAGTTATGTCTACTTCATTGCCTTTTAATAGCTCTTTTAACACTTCTTGCATAGCTTCGTTTATTTTAGTTTTATCATCAAGCAAAGACAGTTTACCTTGGATGATTTGAAGTAATCCTAGTTTCTTCAAATATCCTATACCCGCATTCATTTCCTGTTTATCGCATTCTAAGATTTTCGCTAGTTCGCTGAAATTGAGCGATTGTTTATTCAAAAGTGCAGTTACAATCAGTCTTTCAATCAATCCTTTCTCTGCAGCTTGTTTTCCAGCATCTGTCAATACATACTTTTGATTAACTGTTGTGGTTCGTTCTACAAGTGCATTTGAAATTAAGAAAGAAAGAAAATATTCCATTTTTCCGCGATCAAGTTGCATTTCTTTCTCAAGTTCTTTCATAGAAATTTCTTTTAAAGAACTAATTTTTTTATACAAGTTGATGGCTTCAGGTGGTAAAGCTACTTTATCTTCTAAATTACTCATTGTTTACCTCTCCTAGTTACATAGTTTAAAAAAATAATTACTGTTAACTTGTTTAGCTGGGGGTTTTCAGAAGAAGTTATAGAAATTCCAAGTCACGATACGCCCCATCAAGTTTTGTTTAATGTTTTTTAATCACGAAATTATATAAGAGTTTCTAACTCAAGATAATTGAGAGGTTAGTGAAATAGATTTAATAGTCTGAATCAGATGTAGAACCTTCTAAATCCTCATATGAATCTTCATCAAAATCTTTTTCTTCATCAACAAAGCCACCGTCCGCGAGCTCTTCTTGATGTTGATCTAAGATTTCATTTATATCATACAATTGATCCAAATCATCCTCCGAACTGACTTCAATTATTAAAATCCAACCATCTTCGAATGGACTTTCATTTAAAAGTTCTGGAGATTGTCTTAATTCTTCATTAATCTCTGTGATTTTACCTCCAATTGGAGACATAATGACTAAAGTATCTTCAATTGAATCAATTGAGGCCAATTCCTCGTCTTTCTCTATTATATATCCTGTTTCAGGAAAAGTAATTGAGATAATATCATCAAGAACATACTGTGCATAGTCTGTTATTCCAAGTTTGAATATGCCTCTGCCTATATCTTCTAACCAAACTGAAGTAGATTGATATTGATACTGTTCCGGAAATCGAAAGTTGTGTTTCATGTATGTCTAACAACCCGTTTCAATACTATTTTTGAAGTTTTCCTTATTTATGTTTTTTTCAGAAATTCAAATAGTAAGAAGGTTTTGATGAAAAATTTGTAGAAGTATATTCGGGATTTCGGTTATATCATTGATTATAATGTGAGGTTCTACACTTTCCAAGGGAAACCGATTCACTTCTGGATACTCACCTAAAATAGCAATTGTCTTTATTCCAGCTCCTTTTCCTGCCATTATATCTGTTATGAAATCACCTACAATTGCTGCTTTATCTTTCTCTATATTGAGAGCATTCAAAGCAAGTAAGAGTTGATCAGGGTTAGGTTTGGTTAACTTTACATCATTTCTTGTGTAAATACAATCAAATTTATTGTAAATGTCAGGAAAATATTTTTTCAGAGCGCGAGTAGTGAATCTTGTAGCAGATGTAACTAAAGCTAAATTGAATCCTTGGTTTTTAAGATATTGAAGGGTCTCAAATACACCATTAAGAGGCACAATTCTGAACTTTTTTCTAGATATGAGCATTAAACCTAAGCGGAACATCACTCTTGCGGTTTGAAGGCGATTAAGACCACAAACTTGACAAACTTGGATTATACCTCTAAGCATAAACGTGCTACTTCTACCACCATGTACTAAAAGTAAAGAGGAGCTTTTCTCTTCAATTGCAGCCCTGTTATAATCTGGTTTGATAGTTGAGATTATTTTCTCTAATGGATCAATCCATCTAGATTTTAAACTAAGAATAACACCATCCATATCAAAAAGGAGAGCATAATTTTTCCAGGTGGATTGTTCGTTCATAATACCCAAGAAATTATGTAATGAAGCCCTTTTATGTTTACTCTTTTCACCTATCTCAGACGTTTTCTTAGTATGAAAGCATTATCAACTAGTTCAAACAGCTTCGAAAGTGTTTCTTCAATGGGAGATTTATTGAAGTATTCAAGAGAGACACTAATAGTCACTTCCCTATAATCCTTAATGAATTTGTAGAGTTTCTGACTAAAACTATCTAACTTTGCAACGTCATTTTCTTTTACAGGATTAACAGAGAGAGGATGAAGAGTCCAGACGAATAGGTCTTCAGAGAGTCTATCAATGATAGCTCTAGAAGCTTGGTCAAAAACATCAGTAACACCATCCCATTGTTCCCCTAAGGTTCCTTGGAATTTCTTTGTGAACCAACTAATGAAACTAGCCAAACCTTCTTCAACATCAACAGAGATATCACTTGTGCTGAAAAGATATATGGTTAAGTTTTCAGTTGATGAACTTGAAACGCAGAATTGTCCATAATCAATTTTACGAATCGCTTGAGCTTCTCCACCACTTATTTCTCCACCCATGCCTGATACAGCTTGTAAAAAGCCAGACACTAGAGAAGAATCTACAGTCATGGATCCACCTAAATCCCATTCATAAACAGGCAGTCCAGTCTCATTATGAACCACTATAACTTTTCTCAATGATAGAACACTTGTAAGAATCTTTGAAATTTTATCCAAGTATCGTTTCTTCTTTGCCTTTCTTCTTTGTTTTTTAGGTCTAATTTTGGCAAAATATACTGTCAACGTGATGAATAAGATAGCAATTAGTGCTAAACCTATAACCATGTATACTGTAAATTCTTGGAATAAGTAGGTTAAGAGAGTAGCAAAATCAGGTGAGATAGGAAGCAAAGCAGGATTGTTGCTAAGAGTAGTAGACTCTATAACCGCCCCATTTGTAGGAGTGTAAGTGACATTGTAGAAAATTTCTCCTACCATCCAAGGGATATATATCTCTTCGGATAACCCAGTATAGTCACTTCCTATTTCCACTTGAATTGAAGAAGATACTCTTGTTCCATTTGAGAAGACAAATGTATAGTCAATAGTAACAAAACCCCCAACAGGTGATGGAGCGTATTTGATGTCCACTGATGATAAAGCTTGAAGATTTGCTAAGGAGAGATTCGCTAAAGATATTTGAAATTGTATAGTATTCAATTGTTGGACTGTGCCAACTATTTCCACATTAATTTCATAGATTATCTTTTCATAAACACTTATGTTTATAATCCATGTTTGATTTTCAAAACCATGTTTATAGAATGTAAGCTCTATGGTGAAGTTCTTCCCAGCTATCAGAGTTTCATCGAAATAAACGGATATTACATAACTATCAGTTCTTTGAGAATAGGTAACTGATAGAATTTCAGCTGAAGTACCATTAATAATATTATAATCCATTTCTGCACCAGGGATGAAATCTCCTTCTATAGTCTCATAGATGATTGTGAGTTCACTGTCTTCATCAGCATAAATAGTATCTTGATTTTGAGAAGAAGGATCAATAGCTGTTGGATGAATTGACACAATTATCGTTATTATCCAGGTTTGATTCTCAAAACCATTTTTATAGAAAGTAAGCTCTATTAGAAAACTTTGAACTGGAACAATACTGCTGTTAATGGAAACTGAAACAACATAAGTATCAAGTATTTGTGTTAAAGTAACATCTAAAATATCTGCTGATGTACCATTGATAAGGGAGTA
>DAOVER010000094.1 GCA_030668875.1 Candidatus Heimdallarchaeota archaeon | reverse complement strand
GCTTTCCTCATTTTGTTCTCTTTTATATGCTTGCAATTGCACATTTTCTCCATTGATTTCAAACTGAAAAGAACCCCAGCGAAGATATTGCTGTTGATTTCCCATATTATCGCCTATAGTTATTATCTTCTTATTTTCATGCTCTTTCATCTCTACTTCATAGATCATAGAAGGATTAGCAGGGTAATAGACTAACCCAGAAAATATGTACCGTTTATCCATAGGAATGGGTGATTGTGGATGAGTTTTAAAGAAAGTATCTTTTCCTTCTCTTTGTTGCAACAAATTTTTTTCATAAATTTTTTCGTTCATTTATTTACCTTAATATAAATTCACCATTTAAATATCACCTTTGACCCATTTTTAAAATATTTATTGGTATATACCTACAATAAAGGATAAAGGAAAAACAATATTTTACAACCCAAACCTTATTCCTTCATCATCATTCTCTATTTCGTAATTTAGCGTTTTTACACTTCTAGCAAATGAAATGATTATGAAAATGATAGAAATCACTAATGAAAGAATAGCTAAAGCAAAGGAATTAATTAAGAAGATATCTATATTTATAGTGCAATATCCTTTAACATTATACTAAAAGAAGTAACTATTACAAAAAGTACAGAAATAAACGCTGCGATCATAGAATTTTTTATTAACTTTGTTTCTTTCTGATAAAAGGTTAACATCTTGTCAGCTTGAAGAGCTTTTTCCTTTTCTCCTGCATGATTATAAGCTACTTTTTGTTTTTGAAAAGTGTATACAGAATCTTTTACTCTACCATATCTATTCTGGTAAGTTAAGGTCAACAATCCTATTGCCGACATGAAAATTATTGGAACTGCTGTTTGTGCAATAATGTTAAGAACATCCATTTCTATCAACAGAACTACTAAAAAGAGTTTAAAATTTTAACGATAATAGTCTTATGCACAAAAAAAAGTCCAAGACTAAATTCAACCATATCGATAATAGTAAAAACACAAGTACACTCAATTGTTTTCTCTAAAATATTATTGATAAGCTATAATTGCCATAATTATTTTTACAAGGTTCTCTGAAGCAATTTTTTTTACATTAGGTATTCTTCAAAACAAAATCAGTCAAAAACTTCTAAAATAGCTTCGTTCATGAACGGATATTCAAATCATTTCTCTTTTCCTGAAAAACGGGGATAATTAGAATTGTTTGCAGAAATAGAGATTCACCCATCCTCGTTACCTGTAACTATTCCTTGACTTTAATGAGGATAAAAAACGCCTAAGTATTCAAACCACCATCTTATCGTAACTAGAAGCATATGAACGAACAATTGACGTGGAGCAACAAGATGATAATTTATTCTAGACATAATGGGGAGTAATACAGCAGTAATAATTGATTTACAAGAAAGCATAATACTTTTAAACAAGAGTAGCAAGATTACCAATTGACATAAATAATTACTAGATGATTAAATGAAAACAAAAAGAAAATCAAATATTTTATTCATTATATTACTCCTCACAAATAGTTTTTTCTTGATTAATTCTACAAATCTAGGAGAGAATGTAGTGGGTAAAATAACACAAGAGCAATCAATAGCTTCTTTGGCTTCATATATAGAACAAACACCTATTGAAATTACTGATAACGCGGGACTGTTAGCTTATAGTTCCAGCGGGAATGGATTAGAAGGTAGTCCTTATTTGATCTCGGGTTATAACATTACCACAGACACTGGTTTTTCTATTTACATTCATGGCGCTTCAGTAACAGCTTATTTTTCTATCGAATCTTGCTACTTTAACTCTTCTCAATATGGAATACATATAGAAGGTATAAGTGACAATATTGCTACAGTTAAAAACAACACCTTTGTGGATTGTAACGAAGCAGCTATGTTTATTGAATCAACAAATAATTTCGCAGTTGAAGGAAATACTTTTCTAGATTCTGGTACAGCTATATTAGTTGAAGCATCTGAAGAATTCCTTATACAAGAAAACACAATTTCCAATTGTTCTTCTGGAATATATGCCAATTACTATGAAGGTATTTTCGTAGAAATGAATATCACAGCAACAATTTCTAATAACAATGTAAGTGATGTAGCAGGTGAAGCAATCAAAATCAATAAATTTTCAGTCTCATTCCCAAATATAATTGTGGATTCGATTTTAATTACTGACAATATTATCGATAATGCTAGTTTAGGAATACATGTTTTACGTTCTCCAAATGCAATAGTTGAGAACAATCAGCTAAGCAACATAAAGACCTATGCGATTGAACTCTACTCTTATTATCCTCAATCAGATTCTCATGAGTATTCTGTGAAAAATAATATTATAACTGATGTAAGTAGAGGAATATCTTTAGAATATAACATTAACAATACAATAGTAGATAGCAATCAAATAACTAACGCCAACATGGCTATACTTGCAAATAATCCATCTAATCTTACAGTAACAAACAATACAATTGTTCATGGTAGCACTCAAAACGCACTTGATCTGTATCAAGTTACTGATGTATCCATAGTAGACAATGACATTTTTAATGGTACAATAAAAATCTATAGTTCTTCTGAAGTAAGAATAACCAACAACACAATAATTGGAGCAAGTAAAAACATTGACATTTTCGAATCGGAGGGAGTCACTATTTATAATAATGTTATTGGAAACAACGATTTAGGAACAGGTATTGATGTGTATGCGATAATTAACCTTAATATTACTTGGAATACACTCACAAGTCTAGACACGGGAATCGAACTTTACGCTGATACAGCTAGATTATTGCAGAATGTAAGTATAACATATAATACTTTGGAAACCATGGTATATGGGATATATGTTGGAAGTGGAAGAATAATAGAAAACTGTACAATTCAGAAAAACACCATTAATGATATAAGTTTTTGTGGCATATGTCTTCATAACGGAGGAACGGGGTTGAAGATTATCGATAACTTCATTTCTAGTGATATTCAAGCCATAGATGTAAGCTACAATTGGAATGACGTAATAATATCTGAAAACGCAATGTTAGTTTATTCGATTGGTGAATCAGGTAGAGCTCTAGAACTGAGAGATGTCGATGGTGGTGAGATTATAAATAACGTTTTCTTTGATTTCACCAATGGACCAATTCTAATGGCTTACTTAGTTTATCTATCATCAGATGTTATGAATATGGTAATTTACTCCAACGAATTCTATTCAAGGACAGCTTTAGTTGATAATTATGTGAACATAGCTAGGGATGACGGAGTAAACAATATCTGGTATAATGTTTTAACTGAAACAGGTAATTACTGGAGCGACTATAACGGTATAGGGTCCTATAGTGTATCGGGTAATGCAAATTCTGTGGATCTCTATCCGATCACATTTCCTGATACGGATCTTGATGGTCTAGATGATATGTTTGAAATTTATTTAGGAACTGATCTCTCAAAAACTGACAGCGATGACGACGGAATGCCCGACGGATGGGAAATTCTTAATGAATTAGATCCATTATTCAATGATGCATCTGAAGACCCAGATTCAGACGATCTTACTAATCTTGAGGAATATCAAAACAACTGTGACCCTAACGATTCTGATAGTGATGATGATTATATGCCTGACGGTTGGGAGGTAAACTATGGTCTTAATCCCCTCGTCAACGACGCTTCAGAAGATGCCGATGCGGATGGTATAGACAATTTTACTGAATATATCGATGGCACTTCTCCATCATCTACAGACACTGATAACGATGGTTGGACTGACAAAGAGGAAAAAGATGCTGGAACAAATCCTTTAGACCCAAATAGTCACCCTGAAGAGAGTACTACACCTACCGATACTTCCTATCTATTCATATTCACAATAATCGGTTTGCTATCAATGGGTACTTTTCTAAGAAAGAAATTTAGCAAATAATATTTTTTTCTTTTCTTTTCTTTTCTTTCTCTTTTTATTTACAACAATAGTGGGAATTAATTCCATTACATTCAATTATTCAGTGATAAGCTATCATTACATCTTCCTTTTCAGATTTTAAAATATCTTTTATCATTTCACATTTAATTATAAACAAGAAAAATATACCTAATTTCCTGTCATACAATAATTCAAAATTCCCCTGTCCTTTAGCTATTATCACATCAGCTTGTTCAATATAGGGGGCTATTTCCTTAATGTAATCGTTGCCCGATAAGTTCTCTAGAGTATATATTTCTACATTGGGTATTTTATCATATCCCAAGTTTTCGAGATCTTCCAAAATAACATCATTCAAGAAAGGATATTTTTTCACAATTAGTTTGATTCTATCTACCTTGAAATTTTGGTTGATTTGCTCTAATAATAGTTTATCAAAAACTATCTCCCCCGCATTGTCAGCCAAGAAAGCAATGGACTTAGCTTTAGAGAGTTTTTCCTTCAACAGCTGATAATCATTGATGAAAGGATTCTTGTGCATCACTTCGTCTAGTGTTTTTGAGAGATCATAATCTGCTTTCATTCCATAGTCGATAATATTCCCTGCAATAGCTATTTTTATTGCATCAAATAACGGTTCATTGCTCTGTACAAGAAGTTCTTTAGCTCTATTCACATGTTTCAAAGCATTGTTATTAGATCCTTCTTTTATTGATTTGTAAGGATCATAAATACCTGTCTCTTTACGTAGTATCTCAATTACTCCAAAACTTATTTCCATAGGTGTTAAATTGATATTTACTCCTAGCAGATACTCTTTCACCTTAGTCATTATTTGTTGTTTTTCCTTATTTTGAATAGCTAATAGTGATAAAGTTCTTTGAGCTGCTTTTTCTACGCATTCGACACATTGAGTATTAGTTTTCATTGGCTCATCTACAATCTTGAGTAGAAAAAGGATTTATTAATTCATTGCTAGTGATGCAAAATATTGAATTTCTTGCATATGAAAAACCATTAGTTGCAAATTTTGGTTAGTTTTTTAAAAAATTTTTCTTTATATCATTCTAAAAATAAATTAAATATTCTAGAACCAAGGATTTGCTCTTTGGAGATAGTTCACGAGATATCGTTCTGCTTTTGTTCTAATAACTAATTTCCGAACATTATTTTTTTCTTCTATTAGCTCTTCAATAAATTCATTTAATTTTTCAATATCCTCCGTATAAAACTGCTCTTTCTCTTTTAGATATTTGAATATGCCATTAAGTTCGCTGAATTTTTCTTCTTCTCCTGAGATAACTTGTAAGAAGCTCGTTATCAGACTGAACTTTATTCTATTTATATCATTATTCTGTTTTGTTGCTATTTCCAGTGCTTTTTCAGCTATTTTCTCAACTTGCTCAAACTGGTTATCCGCTGCATAAATATAGCTACTTAAGCAAGCTGTCTGAAAATAGACATTGTATAAACTAAATTCTAGAGCTATATTCATTGCTTTTCCCATTATTTCTAAAGCTTGTTCTGTTTTTTCTAGATTATAATGTAAGAGAGCTTCTAAGCATGTTGACCATATAACATAGTAATATGATTCTTGTTTGTCAGCCATAGTGCTCAATTTTTCTATTATCTCTTCTGCTTCTTGATAATATCCTAACAGTATCGAAACAAAACCTAACCTTACCAGCACTTCTGGTAGGATATCTTTTATTCCTGCATTCTCAAGTAAATTTCTTGCTCGTCGCAAATTATCATATGCTTCTAAGACTCTCTTCTCTCTAATCAAAATCGCTCCCTTTGCCGAATAAGCACCAGCTAATTCTCTTTTAAAGTACTTATTTTCAGCAAATTGTAGTGCTTCGTCTACCATTTTATGTGCTTCTTCGAAGTTATTTATGTAACTATAAAATGTGCTCAAGTTAACTTGAGCTATTGTCCAACCTTGCCAATCTCCTAACTCTTCTTTTTTTCTAATAACTTCTTTCGCTGTTTCTATAGCTTTGTTATGCTTACCTAGTTGGTTGTAAGCTAAAGCTAAGTTATTGAGAATTTTATCGTCAGGTTGCCCTCTTTCTTTACTTTCTTTCAAAGCTCTTTGATACTGCTCAGTTGCTTTAATGATATCTCCTTGATAGAACAGTGTATGACCATAGTTTACTAATAAAGCAGGATAATAGGGTAATTGAACAATATTTTTTGCTTCAGAAAAAAGTCTTTCAAACATTTTTTGTGAGTTCTTATGTTCTCCTTTAGATGTATAACAATTAGCATTTAAAACTGTTGAAGAAATAAAGAGATCATTATCATTTTCCTTTGCCCAAAGTATGACTGAAGGAAGGAGTTTAAGTGTTTCATCAACCTTTCCCAGAAGAAAGTTTGCTTTGGCAGCAATATAACTAATGAAATTATAGTCTCTCTCTGCTAGATCCTCACTTGAGATAGTTTCAAACTTCAATAAGATTTTCTGATATTCTCCGTTCTTATCCAAATTCTGAAACTCTTCTAACATCTCAAGAATACATTTTTCTTAATATATTTAATGATTGTTAAAGAATGTTATTTTAACAGATCTCACCTAAAAAATATACTTTCGCTCCATTTTACTTAGTTAAGATC
>DAOVER010000007.1 GCA_030668875.1 Candidatus Heimdallarchaeota archaeon | reverse complement strand
TGATAAAAAGCGATCCGAAAGCCCTACCTAAACGTAGTGCGAACGGGGTAGGAGGATACGTGATGTATCCACTAAGAGTGAGTATAGAGTATCTTCGCCCTATATCATGACCTCTAAGCACGACATGTACCTAGCTTTGTCTAAGAAGACAAGAAGACAAATAGACATCATGAAAATATGTAATAAAATGTACCTTTTATGAAGAAGAAAAATTTACACTTGTTCCAGTTTTAGCCCCATTTAGTAAAAATTCTTCTCAACAGGTCGAAAATTCAAAAAGTAATAAATATCTCATAGTTATATGGTATATTTAACCATGTTACCTTTAATGAGACGAGATTCAATGACTGTTTGGCAGCAACATGAGTTAAAGGATAGATTAAATAATTACAGAGACATATTTAAGAAAAAGCGTTTACCTCGATATAAGCTAGCAAGGCTTTTTCATACACCTTTTAAGGAAAATCTTGATCAAGAAGAACTCCTTAAGATACATGAACATTATTATCCGAAATTCAAAGAATGGATAACGGAGAAACAAGTCTTACCTTTAGCTGAGATTGAAAAAGAGGTGTTCTCTAAAGTTAAACCAGAAACACTAGAAAAAGAGAACTATCTAAAGCTAAAACTAACTATTTTAAAAGATATACTTTCAGCTTGTGAATTTTGTGAGAATAGATGTAAGATTAATAGAAAAGAAGGCAAAATTGGGAAATGCGGTGTAGATGATAAAGCGTACGTTTCTTCGGGTTTTATACACATGGGTGAAGAAAGCCCTATTGTGCCTAGTGGAACCATCTTCTTCTACGGATGTACAATGAATTGTTCGTTTTGCCAAAATTTCGATATAAGTCATGAATTCAGTTTAGAAAGATTTCGCGGAAGAGGCACAGAACCAAAAGATTTAGCTCAAATGTATTATTCTCTTGGAAAACAGCATGCCAGAAACATTAATTTTGTAGGTGGAGAACCAACACCTAATTTACATGTAATTTTGGAATCATTTTTGGAAACACAAGTCCATCTGCCTATGTTGTGGAACAGTAACATGTATCTTACTGATGTAAGCATGAAACTCATAGTTGATATTTTCGATATTTGGTTACCTGATATGAAGTATGCTAATAATGAATGTGCAAACAAATATTCTAAAGCACCTGTCTACTGGGATGCGTTAAAGAGAAACATGAAGATGATAGAAGAACGAGGAAGTGGTGAGTATATAATTCGTCACTTAGTTATGCCAATACATACAGAATGTTGTTCAATTCCGATATTAGATTGGGTTGCAGAGAATCTGAAAAAACCTCTTGTTAATATTATGGCTCAATATCATCCAGATTATAAAATTCTTAGGGGAGAATTTCCAGAAATTAATAGAAGACCCACAACAACAGAAATGTTTAATGTAAAAAACCATGCTGATAAGTTGGGAATATATTGGAAAAGTGTATCATGACCAACTACAGTAGTGGGTTAAGAAATTTACCTTATTTTATACTCATATCCCAGATTAATCTTTGAGTAGTCGATCTTTCCCATTTATTTAATGCGCTTCTTGCTGCGATGGTTTCAGATAGGAATCTATGCTGAAAGTCTGCAATAAATTCCACTAATTTCTCTTTTTCTTCTATTTTTTCAAGTAAAGCTTCTGATAAATAGAAAGTAATGGAAAAACCAGGTTCTGGTTCTTTCTGAACAATCCCTGTAGCATCTGCTAAAGATAGAGTTAAACGTTTTAACAACATATCATCAAAAGGATCACGCATTTCTAATATAAGGGATATCAAACTGGAATTTTTTGTTTTTTCGATGAATCCATTCTTTAAAGCAAACTGCTTCAAATCCATTAACTGGCAATCTTTACAGATCACACAAGGGTAATTTATTTCTCTGGTAGGACATACGAAGCGTTCTAGTTTCATAGCTTCCCTGATATTATCTTTATCGTCGGGAAATTCCTTTCTAGTTGGACTCATGCTCATTATATTAAAACACTCTTTCTCTTATTTTATACTTACTGTTAGATGTAATCACAGATTATATTTCGAAAATTTCCTCACTGTCTTTTACGAGCTTGCCATTCTTCAACGAGAACTTTTCCGTTGGAAAAGCTGCTAGAACAACAGTTATTGTCTCTTTCAATTTCCATAGGTATCTATAACATTTCTCTTTATCCTTGGTAAATAGCTCAATTAAATCATTCTCTGTTTTAGAATATTCTCTAAGCATTGGAATTGCTTTGGTTTTTGATCCAGTGCCTTTTAACTCATTTGTAAAAATTTTTTGCCACCTTTCTTCGATGAGATCTTTCTTGAGAAAATGCTTTATCTCTACTATCATATATTCTAAATCTGATCTTATATCCCATAATTCACGGTTAACCTTGCTGTCTTCATATTTTGATAAATTAGGTAACAGGATTGCGTATCTTGTGATAATCTTCTCAATAGATTTCCTAATGTTGTCTTCAAAATCCTCTGCTTTGGTAGCCATCTTATCTACGCTTCTGGAAAATATATAAAAAAATGGTGGTGTAAAACAAATGTTAATAACTGAATGTCTCTTCAAGCAATTGTTTATGAACTTAGCCTCTAGAATTCAAGACGAATTTGACATTCCAAAGGAAGAAATCTATTTAGATTCTGCAACTATAGGGAAAATGCCTAAAACGACCTTGAAAGCAATGTGTGATTATTACAACTCTGAGGGGGGAGGAGTGAATAGAGGAACTCATAAATATGCCATAAAAGCTTCAAAAGTTTTAGAAACAGAAAGGGAAAACATTGCGCAAATTTTCAGAATTAACCCAAAACAATTATCCTTTCTACCCTCGCGCGAAACTGCGGTACTTAACTCTTTATTCTCAATTTCTCCAGTTAAAGAGAGTAAAATAATTATGAGTGTTTTAGAAGATCATTCTCTGATTGGACCAGCTATGAAATTCAGTGAACTTACTGATTCTAAAATAAGCTATTTATCGATGAATGATGAGCAAAATCTTCTAGATGTGCTTCAAGAAAGAATTTCAAAAGATTCATCTATTTTTCTCTTTTCAGCTTTAACTCTAGGTATGGGTATAAAACGCAATTGGGAGAGTATCTCAAAATTATGCAGAGACAACAATATACGTACTGTTATGGATATGAGTTACCTTGTTGGGCATGAAAGTATTGATTTTAGCAAGGTCATGCCCGATGTAGTACTATCATCAAGTACAAATGGCGCACTAGGACCACAAAGTATAGCATTTCAATTCGTATCAGAAGAAATTATAGAGGAAATGAAACCATTGTTAGTTGGTGGAGGCTCCATTGTTTCTTTAAGCAAAAGCAATTACAAACTCAGTAACTGGAATAGTAAATTCGAAACAGGAACTATTAATATTGCAGCAGTTGTAGGGTTATCGAAAAGTTTACAACTTCTCAATAATATTGGGTTAGAGTTGATTTACAATCATGAAAAGAAGCTTAGAAGACAACTTGTTGAGGGGATGAAGAGCATTCAAAATATTGAATTGATTAATCTAGACAGCATTGAAAATGGTCCCATTCTCTCTTTCAGAAGCGAATCTATTGATGCTCATGACATTGCAATAATCTTGGAAGATATTCAGAAGATATTGGTTCGAAGTGGAGCTCTATGTTCGCATCTGTTTATGGAAGAAATAGGGCAGAATTCATTAGTACAATTGTCTACCCACATTTATAATACTGAAGATCAAATATTAACATTTATTGAAACTGTAAAGAGCATAATGGAAGAAATTTAGAGAAAAAACAAAATTAAGGTTTAGGTCACCTAAGCTTCTTGATCTCATAGCAAAATTGCTAAATCAAATGCCTTTCGATCATTCCTAATTTCATATTAATCTTTAACTATAGAAATGTTATGCTATCCAAGAGAATTGCTCAATAAATATTAGTCTAGTAAGCTTTTAACACAATTAGTAAATTCCTCTTTATTAATGTCATTTATCACAAGGTTTGGTGAGGAGTTCACTATACCTGAAGTTAAGATTTACCTCGATTCTGCAACAATGGGAAAGATGCCCGTCTCTTCATTGAACAAGATGATTTCATATTATTAAGAAAAATAATGGAGTAAAAATCTCCATATCGTATCGAGAATTTATCACCAAGTTAGAACAGGTAAACCTCTTTCATCTTTGAAACTACCAGCAGCAATAACGAATATCTCAATAAAAGCTATGAATGCTGGAATACCTGTCCATGATAATAAGAGATACGCAATTCCTTCTCCTGTTTTTCCTACGTAGAATTTATGAATTCCAATATAACCTAGAAAAATACACAATAATAGTGTTACAGTTCTATTATGAGGAGATACACCTACAGGAGCGCCTTGTTGCGATGGAGCATATATTGGTGCAGGAGTATAAGGTTGAGCAGGAGTATAAGGTTGAGCTGCTGGAGCTGCTTGTTTTTGAGGGGGTTGTTGAGCATTTACAGCAGTCCCACAATTAGCACAGAATTTTATCCCTTGTTCTACTATAGATCCACAATTTGCACAAAAATACTTAGCTGACATATTTTCACCTTTTTTTATTAGATTAATGTTAACTAATTATCACTTTCTATGTATATATAAGTTTGCAAATATAAGCTCTATAGAGAAAGTATTAAGAATGTGATACTTGTTTTTTCAATAGATTACTGCATCTGTAGTCTAGTGGTAGGACTGCAGCTTCCCAAGCTGCAAACCCGGGTTCGAATCCCGGCAGTTGCACCATTTTCACGTTAATATTTAACGCTAAACATTATAGTAATAGATAATACCAAACTTGACACAAAGCATTAATTTTTAAACTTTAATGCTCATATTTGATTAATTAAGAAGGTGAAATGATGGCACGATGTCCCGATTGTGGGGGAGAAGTCAAATATAGAGCTCCTTTCATGGTTTGTCTTGATTGTGGTTTATCCTTTAAGCGAGGTGAATACGATCGCGTAAAATCTACAATTCGCTCTGAATTCAAAAAGGAAATGGGTGAATCTGATGAAGAAACAGATCGCAAAGAACGTCAAAGGAAAAGAGCTTATCACGATTGGCTTATGAAAAAGGAGGATTAATAAATTGGCTATAATAGCTCAACATCTTAAATGTGACTTTCGAAATCGTTGTGCTTCATGTAGTAAATATCTATGGCCACCAAAACAACAAGGACGCTATTTTTATTGTCCAGAATGTAAATCAGACATCCTTTGTGACAGAGGGTTAATTCAGAATTTTTCAACTGATAGAGATGGTATAATACAAAAGAAGAATCTATGTATGAAATGTAATGCAGAAGTAGTTGAAAAAATGTGGCCAGAAGACACTCTGGAAATTTAGAAAAAAAGAATTTTACTCTATGATTACATAGAGTCCAGGGTCATCCATAATGTATATTTGACCATCTGGGTTAGCATTCATATATTCTTCTACTTGTCGCTTGATTGCTTCAGCTGGAGGTTCATCTGGTTTTTTGATTGCCATAACCCTGTAGATTTCAGTTAGTGCTTCAGGATCCCAGTCTGCAACAAATTTGAGATTGTCTTTGCCGATTGTTTTCATAATTCTAAGTGTATCAACTGGTTTTTGATTTCCAATTTTGAAAGTATCTTCAGTACAATAGTTATCTAAAACGTACTCTAAAGCTTCTTGTAAGGAAAATTCTTTGGCTTCTTGCATAACTTGCTCATAATTAACATTTCCAATACCATAGGCTAATGGAGCAACTGCAATAATTATACCCTTTCCATCTTGTCTTACAGCATTCCATGCAGCATGAATTCCTTTTCCAGCTTGATATAAATTGATACCCCAACTTTGCATTGCGCTAATAACAATGTCTCCAGCTTTTGGTAGTCTTACTGTTCTCATTTCTACAATGTGCTTTATTGCTTCATCGTGGAGTGCTACTAGATCACCTGCATTAATGTAAACTATTTTCCCTTCAGTTACTATTGTATCTACACCAAATATTGTAACTTGCTTCTTTAGAATGTTAACCATGTTTTTGATGTCTGATATAACTGGATTACCCTTAGTGTTACCGAGTCTACACTCTGGTACAAAACCTAGTTCCACATCAAACATTTTAGGATGATTAATTCTTACTGTTTCGCTACTAGCTATACCTGGACATATTTCCTTTATTGTACCAGCAACACCAGCAAAATAGTGCAATTCACTGTCGGTTACAGGGATTAGAATCGCTGCTTCAAAAGCAAGATTGTTGAATCCCATTGGTGTCCCAGCATCACTTTTACCGAGCATTTTAACATCATTCTTGCAATCATGAGGTATTATTTGGGATTTATATTCTGCAAAAACCTTTTCACCAACTATTTTGTTATATTCTTCTTCTTTTGGAAATCTGTGTGTACCAGTTGCTATTAACACTCTGACATCTTCTTTTTTCACACCCAAAGATAGAACTTTTTCTATTAGAAGAGGGAGTATTACCCTTGTATGTATGTTTGGTCTAGTTTGATCATCAACAGCAAAAACAATTGATTTTCCCACTTCGTATTTCTGTTTTAAAAGTTCTGCAAAAGAAACATCGTACCCAATTGGGTTATTCAACACATTTTCTAGAGCTTCTTCAATACTGCCTTCAAACATTGGTTTTTTTGAAAATTCAGGAGGAGTGAGAAACTTTGTTTGATCCGCATATTTCTTAGGTATAAATTCAGTTATATATTCTGAGCCATAAGAAATAGGTGTATCCATATATTCACTCATAGGCTAAACCATTTGAATTAATTTATAAAAGCTATTATCTGGCAATAAAAACGTACATCCAAGTCAACTGTATCAATTACTTTTTAACCGCTTCAAAACGATAAGAAATCATGACCACTGCAGAAATAGATTTGCAACCTGGGCGAGAATCGAATATTAAGACAGTGTTCTTTTTGTCCTTAATTTGGGGTCTCTGCAGTGGATTTTACAATGTAATTTTGCAACCATTTCTTGTTGACTTTGTTGATTCTGAATTTATTTTTGGAGTTATCATAACATTTTCAATTCTCGCACAACTCTTACCAATGATTCTAGTTGGAAAAATCAGTGATCGAATTGGAAGAAAAAGAGTGCACATGGTTGGATTCTTTCTTTATATTCCAGCTATGATTATATTTGCCTTATCAGGACGAATTAGTATGGCTACCCCGGCCCCGCCCTTATCAGGACAAATTAGTATGGCTACCCTCATATCAGGACAAATTAGTATGGCTACTCTATTATTCTTAGTAGTCTCAGCTCTGCTTCTTGTGAATATTGGGTTTGGTACAATGGATCCAGCTCTTATGGCATTGGTGGCTGAAAGTAGTCAAGAGAAGAAAAGAGCATCAGCTTTTTCAATACTTGGTTTAGGAGTGTATGCAAGCGCGTTAATTGGTCCTATTGTCATTAGGCTTTTCGCTGAAAGTGTTCCAATGCATTACTATTTTTATGGTTTAATTGGAGGATATACAATTTATTTCTTGTTTCAATTATTTCAACTGAAAGAATCACTTTCTTTATCAGATTTCACTACTAACTTTGGAAAGCAATTTATTCAATCGTCAAAAGCTTTTGTGCAAATTTTCGTACAATTCTTCATATCCATCGCTCATTTCATAGCCATGCCTTTCCTATTATTTTTCCGAAAGTCTATTGAAGAAAAACTAACTAATCAATTTCTTAGGAATGTTGAGAGAGAGATGAGTCTCTTTGGAGACATATTCAAAACCAAAGGTGTAAAATATGCTATTGGATACTTTATTTTTGATTCTTTCGTATATGGATTGAGCTTAAACATTTACAACGGGGCAGTAAAATACGTTTATGCATATACAGAATCTCATATAGCAACAATGCAACTGGTTCTGAGTCTTAGTACAATAATCTTCTTCATCCCTTTAACTAAGATTTCTGACAAATTTAAAAGAAAGGAAATGTTGGTAATGAGCCAGTTGGCAGGATCATTGTTTTTCACAACAAATATTATTGCACACTTTACTCTACCTGAGTATAGACTATACGTAATTCTCATAGGCTATGCAGGATTAGGTGTAAGTATAGCTTATTGGGTACCAAGTATATTATCTATTCTTTCCGATTTTGATAAGAAGAGAAGAGCTGAGGTCTATGGTATGGTGACAGGTATCAAAAGCTTAGGTTGGTTGCCTACTGGCATTATTGCGGGATTTATCATTGAAATGACAATTGATACAATGGGTCTGTTAGTCCCCTTTTTAATAAGCATGGTTCTATTTCCTATTACGTTATTCCTATCGATGAAATTTCCTGAAATAAATGATAGTAGAAGCATGGAAACTGACGAAACTATAAAAAATGTTGAAAAAGAGATACAGCCTAATTAGAATGGTCTTTCGGTTAATCCTTCTGTAATTTCTTCCGCGAGTTCTTGATAAACCCAATCAAGCATGTCAAATATATCTTGTTCGAATCTATCATTATAGTAAAAGTAACTTACTAGCCAGAAATCACTTCCACCCTTACATAATTGTTTCAGGAACCAGCCTTCCTTTAGTTCAGATACATCTATGTTTCTGTTTTCAAGTCGTTGTTTCTCTTTGACAGAAAGAGTTGATCTAACAATAATCTCACTATCTATGGAAAATGCTGTTAATAATTCAGAGAAAAGAAGTACACTATCTTTTTCTATTAGATCCACTTTAGAGGTTATACTGTAAACTTTCCCTTGATCGATATCACCCACAAAAAAATCAGCAATAAACAGTTTTCCTTCCTTTTCTAGATCAGCTAATTTCTGTTTCACTGTTTCTACAAAATTAATGTGTATTATCTCTTCTGGAAAAGTTTGGGTAAACTTTGCTATTTCTAACACTTCTCCCAATATTTCCTCTGGTGGGGAATAATACTCAAATGAGATATGAGGTGAAAGGATGTTAAAAATAGCTTGACCCCTTTTCTCGATATACGATGTATTTTCATACAAATCAGCAAAGAATACGAATCTTAATGGATTCCCTTCCCCTAAAGGTGAATAAAGATATATTTTGATATCTTCAAGTGCAGCATTTACCAACCCTCGTTTACTATCAGTGCATTCTATCACAAAATTGTTCAATGCACAAATCATGGGCCAGATAAGTTCCTCACTCATTTTTACCGTATTGTCTGTGTAAATCGTTCGACCTAACCCAGTTTCTATATCCATAAACGCAATTTGATGAATCATTAAAGTAAATAACTTTTTATTCTACATAAAAATATCTGTTGTAGAAGAATGCTTCTACTATAAATCATTAATTTGAGGTATTCATAGCAACTACAAACGATGATATTATGGAAACTGAAACCTCTGCTGGAATAGTTTTGTACAATTCTGGTTATTATCTATTACTCAATTATGGACGTAGCAGAGTAACAAATAACAGGTGGGGATTAACCAAAGGGAGAATTGAAGGGAAAGAGACTGTGATTCAAGCTGCGTTAAGAGAGGCTTCTGAGGAGACAGGAATAACAGATATTTCTATCCTAGAGGAATTTCAACATAAAATCACATATTATTTTGCTAGAGGTTCTCACAAAATCAAGAAAACTGTAATTTACCTTGTTGGTATAACTAATACATCCGATGTTCAAATTTCCAAAGAACATATAGGATCCCAGTGGGCAACATATGAAAAAGCTCTTGAAATGTTAACTTTTGAAAATACAAGAAAAGTAATAAGGGCCGCAGAAAGGTACCTCAAAGAAAACGAATTAGTTAAACAGCCAAAAGGGGACTTATAATTGGTTTTAACAGATAAGGATTTTGCAACAAAAAAACCTGTTGTAAAAAAACCTAAAACATTTAATCCTTTAGGAGCAATTCTAATTGGCCTATCTATGGGGGGTGGACAAGCACTAATTTATAAATCGTTTATTGATGATTCAATCAATGTTGGATTTTCAGTATTAGGTGTCTTTCTAACATTGCTAGCTGCAATTTTTCTCCTTGCTACTCTATCATTATCAGGCAAGTATGTTAGTTTCATAGTTAAACTGGAAGGAGAACATAAGAAATCTATACAAACATGTTTGCAAGTAATGTACTTTTACATAGGTTTTATTCCAATCTATGGTTTTACTCTAGTTTATTCAGTTAGCTCAGGTTCTTTGGATTTCTGGAAAATTCTTATTGTAATGGGAGTTTTTATTGTATTTTTTGCTACAGAGATATTCTATGTCATCTCACTGTTCGATAAAAAAGAAATCAATTTGGTAGAACTTAAAGAACCTTTCTTCCAACCAAATCTTATCATTATGATACTAATATGTGTTCTAACTGTTGCTATTTCAACAATTCTCCTTGTTTTTATGTAATAACTTGTGTTTAATGAAGAATTTTAAAACCTTGATTCTTTGTTAAATCAGTTTGTAACTCTTGGAAAGTTTTCACTGCTGAATCAAAGTCTACTTTACTGGAGAAAGTTTCAACTCCTTTTAGCGCCGAGCCTTTAAATTTCCATAGTTCAACGCTGTAGAAGTAAGTGTCAGGTTCAGGAATATGCAAGCCAGACCTATCATATACATAGCCTGTTCTTTGCCCAAAGGACAGCATAATAACAAACCAATAATGGGGTCTAGGATCATCATCGTCTGATGGTTTCTCCAGAGTTACTGTTTCTTCCATTATTCCACTCTTTGTACGTGCTGATAACTCTAATTTTTTGAGATTTTTATATATATCAGGAGGTAATTTTCGAGAGGACATGTTAAATTCAAAATAGTAGAGAGATTCATTAAATAAAAATTTAACCCATAAAATCGACCTATTTTTTATAGTGAAACATACTTTTACCTTTGATAGTTTAAAAAGGGTTTAAATAATATGGATGCAACAAATCTGTATATACAGATGGAAAATAAGAGTAGATAGGGATGAAAACTAGTTCTTCTCCATTAAGATGTTTTATAGTTGATCTAGATTTTTTTATTGAAGAAAAGGAGAAAGGAATAGAAGAGCCAATTATTCGCATTCGAGCAAAAGATCAAAACAAAAAACCACTTATCCTGCATATTACTGGTTTTTACCCATATTTTTACATTGATGATCTACGTGAAACTACAAAAGCTATTCAAAGTCTGTTATCTACCGAGAAGGAATTTGGAACTTGGATTAAAGGTTCTTACCCCGTATCCAAGTTTAAGTATTATCAAAACAAACCTATATTCTTACGGAAAGTCTTAGGAAGAAATCCTTGGAGAGTATTAAAATATAGTAGAATCCTCCAATCTAAAGGAATCAATAGCTATGAAAACGATATTTCATATACAGCACGATTTCTAATTGATACAAAAATTAAAGGATTAAATTGGGTTGAAATAAAGAATTACAAAGACAAAAGTATAGAAAACAACTTCAAAGTATTAGAAGTCAATTATGAAAATATCACACCAGTTGATGATGGGTTATTTCCTCTAACACTATTAAGTTTAAATTTGATTATCAATTCTTTCACTCCCCAAGGTAAGAAGATACACAATTTTTCCAGTATTATGGACGAAGGTAAGCAAAGAATAATCTCAATGAGTATTTGCTGGGGAACTGAAGAAAGTAGTTCGAAACCTAAAAACAGAACCTTCATTCTAGAACACGATACAGATGAATCTGAGAAACAATTAATTGACAATGTTATCAAGGAGATACATTCAAAAAATCCTGAAATTTTAATCACATTTAATGGTAATAGAATCACATTGCCTTACTTGTTAAAACGCATGGAAAATTTAGGTTTAGATCCAAATTCCTTGAGTCCTATGAACAAGGCTAAAATTAAGTTACCAATTGGATACCTTGGATACAGAATTCCTGGATTGATTTCTTATGATTTACTTAAAAGTACTAGATGGTTAAGAACTAGATCTGGCAAAAAAGGTCTTACTGATTTAGCAAGGGAATATCTTAAAATTGAACGCAAAGTCGACTATGAAACTATCAACAAGTTATGGTTTGAGTGGATTATACTGAAGAAAGGTATGAATAAACGCAAAATACAAAGCTTGAATTCTCAAGATTCTAATATCACCTATGCTCTTTTCGATGCTATGGGGATGACTGAATGGTTAGAAGTCATGAAACTTGTAGGATTAAGACCTTCTGAAGCTGTTTATTCAACTCCGAGGCATATTGGAGAGTTTCAACTCTTCAGAATATTGCATGGAAAAAACACAATTATACCCTCGGAACCTAGCAAGAAGGAACTTGTTCTTCGAAAAAGTAATAGAGCGATGGCAGTTGGAGGATTTGTTCTAGTTCCTAAAGGGACACTTCATGAAGCAGTGCTAATAGCTGATTTTCGTTCTATGTTTCCAAGCATAATGGTTGCATACAATATTGGTGGTGAAAGCTATGATTCTTCAGTAGCTGAACCAACAAAGAAATTTCTCTCTGAACCTGATACTGCCTTAAAAATCATGGAAAAGCAAATTCTAGATGAAAGAAAGGAACTCAAAAAGAACATTTACGAATTGGAAACTTATCTTAGAACTTTCACAAAAAATAGTGGAAAAACTAGCTTAGAGAGGAAGCTCAAGAAGTTTAAAACGAAATCAAGTGCCCTGAAAATCGTTGCAAATTCACTATATGGCAGTCATAATTATGTCGGAAGTAGATTCTTTAATACAGATATTTCTAATGCTATAACAAGTATCTCCAAGGAATACATCAAAAACCTAGATAAGTGGACTCTAGAATTAACAAAAGGTAAGTGTCAAGTTATTTATGGTGATACAGATAGTATTTTTGTCAAATTATCTGAAAAACAAGCAGTGTTTGATGTATATGCTAACTCAAAAAAGGGAGAATCATTTTCCATTAATGATGTATCCGAAGCTAAGAATCTCCTTCAGTATTTTAGATCAAAACTTCCAAAAGAGATGGAATTAGAATTTGTTGACCTAGCTCTAAGAATTGTTTTTGCACCTGAAACCAAAAAACGTTATAGCTACGTCAGTGCAGTCTCTCAAGAGTTAACTATTGTAGGATTTGAAGCTATTCGAAGTGATACATCACCATTTGCAGCTGAAGTCCAGAAAGAAGCCTTAAAACTAGTTTTGGAAGAAGGTAGCATTTCAAAAGCAAGAGATAAAGTAATTGAATTATGTTTGAATTTCGAAACTTCAGAGGATAAAGAGTTAATTGAAAAAACAACTATTCTTGGACCTATACGAAGAAATCCCAACGAGTATAAAAGCAAGACTCCTGCAATTGGTGCTCTAGAAGACTATGCACAAACCAACCATTTGAACATAAATGAGATCTGGAAGGATTTTGATCGATTTCCATTCATTATTCAAGAAGGAAAGGTTTCATTGTACAAAAGATCAAAACATCCTTCAGTGGTTATACCTTCAAAAATTGATAAAGAACACTACTTGCGTGAAGCTTTACGAGATGTTCATCGCATAGGCGTAAAAGTAGAAATGAAAGACATTAGAACTTCTAGTCAAAAGACATTAGATCATGCATTACAATTTTCAAATAGAATGAAAAAGAAAGAATAGGTTACAATTGATTACAATTCGAATGAATTTGTTCAACTTGTATTATTTGTATAATACTCTTGCTTTTCTTCAACTATTAATGAGAAAAGATCATCAAGTTGTCGTCTGTATTTCTCGTCCTCAATTAGCTTCTTCGTTGAACTCATAACAGAGAGATTAGAAAATAGCAGTATTAAACTCCATAATTTCTCATCGATATCAAGTTCATATTCTTCTCTTAGAGAGTTCATAGAATCGTGAGTGTTATCTATCATACTCTTAACAACAGCAGTTAGCACTTCTATTTTTGCATCGGTTAGGTCCCCAAAAACTTTACCAGCTATTTTCTTGACTATTCTTTCCACAGGTTTTTCTGGGATAGGAGTCATAGATTCCAAATAGGTGTGTTCAATCACATCTAAAGGTGCCCACAATAGTATATTGATTCCATCAGGTTCATAACTTGCACGATAGTATTTTATTGTTTTATTCATGTTTTTGATTTTTTCTTCTCTCACAACTTGAATTAACTTAGACTTCTCTAGAATTTGTAGATGGTGATAAATTGCTTGAGGAGTACTACCTTTTTTCTGGATAATATTTCCATCTGCGTCTTTGGCTTCATAAACAACTTTTTCAGCGATTTCAGAAAGATTCAGTTCTTCCTTAGAAGTTAATCTTAAAATTGCAAGTCGAATGTTTGACCCTAAAGCTTTGCTCATATTGACAGTTTCACCTTTTTTGAGTTTTATTATGTTCAAATCTTTATGAACTGACTTAGCTTTTTGTTTTTTCGAACTCATTTATCTATACCCAAGAGGAATTCGCGTTGAAGGTTTTTTAATTTTTGGTTTAATTTGTATTTTTTTATGTTTATTTGTTTATTATCGACAGATTTAAAGTCGATTTTGTGAAGTTTTTATTATAATACATAAACATAGAGAGATCTGTGATTTTAGTGAGTCTACACGAAGCAGAATTTTACAAAAAACTTGACGGGGGGAATGTTCACTGTCTTTTGTGTCCTCGATTGTGTAAAATACAACCAGGTCAACTTGGAAACTGCAAGTCTAGAAAAAATATAGATGGGAAACTGTTTGCATTAGGATATAACCGGTTTACTTCAGTTCACGACGATCCAATTGAGAAGAAACCAATATACCATTATAAACCAGGAACTTCTACAATGAGTTTTGGAACAGCAGGATGCAATTTACATTGTGATTATTGTCAGAACTGGTCTATTAGTCAAATATCAGCTGAAAGCAACAATATGATAAATATCACTTCAATACAAGCGTTAGAAAAAGTTAGAAATAATAATTGTGATACAATCGCTTATACATATAACGAACCATTAATCAATTTTGAATGGATAAAAGATACTGGAAAATTAGCTCACGAAAATAATATAGGAAACGTATTAGTTTCCAATGGTTTAATCAATAAGGAACCACTTTCTGAACTGTTTGGTATCATAGACGCTGCCAATATAGATATTAAAGCTTTTAATCAAGATTTCTATAGAAAGGTAACTCATTTTCCTGGTTTAGATCAAATTAAAGAAAATGTTCTTCTCATGTTTTCAGAAGGCATCCATATTGAGCTCACAATGCTTTTAATTCCAGGTTACAACGACAATAAAGAGGAAATCAAACAATTTGCTGAATGGGTTCTTAATTCTATGAATGATAAAGTACCAATTCACTTCAGCAGGTTCTATCCTCATTATAAAATGCAAGATGTTCCTCCTACACCTGTTGAAACTGTTCTAGAAGCTAGCAGAATTGCAGAAGCTGTCGGGATGAAATATGTATATACTGGAAATCTACCTTATTCTGAAATCAACTCTACCATTTGCCAAAACTGCGGTGTTACCCTTGTAGAAAGAGCGGGTTATTCAATAAAAAAGAAAAATCTTGGTAAAAATGCATCGTGCAAAAAATGTGGTGAACCTTCCGATCTTATTATTTGAGTTTCTCTTTTCTTTTATGTAGAATAATTAAATTTATATTATTTCAAATAACGTAAGGATAGAATGTTAGATACTATAGAGAAAGTAATCAACAAAATTAGTATATCCTCAAAAGATTTCTTAGACATTCGTTATGCTTACGCCATGGGAGAATCATTTACAGTTAGAAATGGAAGATTTGATAGTGTAAGTAATCAGACAACTGGCGGTGTTGCTATTAGAGCTCTAATCGGCAATGCTTGGGGATTTACAACTATTGTTGATATAGATGAAGAATCTATTCTTAAGTCTGCTGAAAAAGCTGTCCGAATTGCTAAAATAGGATCGCAATTTGCCAAACAAGAAAGAATGATTAAGGATGATTGGGTTTTTGAGGGGGAAGGTGGGACAAAACTCGAAATCGATCCAAGAGAGATTGATAAAGAGACTAAATTCGAAAAAATTGTTCAAACTGAAAAAGCAGCACGTGAATTTTCTGACCGAATTGCAGAAACATCTTCAACTTACAGAGAATCTCACAGTAAAGAGTTTATTATAAACAATAAGGGAACTAAAGTGGAAAATGAGAACCATGTTGTTCGTATAATGAAAAACGTAGTTGCGAGAGAAGGAACTGAGATGCAATCTGTTTTTGATTCAATAGGTGGTGCAGGTGGATGGGAGCTAATTCAGAAATGGGAACCTGAGAAAGAGGGTCTCAAAGCAGCTGAAATGGGTCTCAAACTCCTATCTGCTAGAAAACCTCCTTCTGGTAGGATGAATGTAATCATGGATCCTTCGTTAACTGGTGTTTTTGTTCATGAAGCATTTGGACATGCTTGTGAAGCTGATGCGGTTATTGCAAAACAATCAGTACTTGAAGGCAGGATTAACAACAAAGTTGGTGTGGAGGAGATTAATGTTTATGATGACCCAACCTTACCAGGGTTAAGAGGTTCTTTTGATTATGATTCAGAAGGTACTAAAGCACGTAAAAGAACACTGGTTGAAAATGGTATTTTGAAAGAATATTTCCATACACTTGAAACAGCATCTGCTTTAGACATGGAACCCAATGGTTCCGGTAGAGCGATGAATTTCAATTTTACTCCGTTGGCTAGAATGGGTAACACATATGTCGACTCAGGTGATAAATCACTTGAAGAAATTGCAGAACTTACCAAAGAAGGTGTTTATCTAAAAAATTCCTATGGAGGGTATGTTATGCCTGCAAAAGGGCAGTTTTATTTCTCCTGCCAGTTAGGCTATATCATTGAAAATGGTGAAATGACTGACATGATAGGTAATGTTGGAATGAGTGGGATGACATTAGAAGTCTTTGAGAACACCTATGCTGTAGGAAAGAATTGGAAACCTAAATTTCTAGGTACATGTGGGAAACAAGGTCAAGGTATTCCAGTTACTGCTGGTGGTCCGGATCTTGGTGTTTCAAATATTGTTATTGGAGGAAATCAATAAAATGTCCGATAAAATAAATTTACATGAATTAGCTGAAAAAGTTATAAAACTAGGTTTATCATTTGGTGCAGATCAAGTTGAAGCTTATACTGTTTATGGTGCCGCTAGAAATGTTCAATTAGAAAGAGGATCCATTAGAAGGTTTACTGATGTTGCTAACTCTGGTTTAGGAGTTAGAGTCATAAAAGATAAAGCAATAGGTATGGCTTCAACAACTATATTTTCTCATGAATCAATTGAAAGCACTGTGAAGGATGCTTATTCTTTAGCTAAAGTTAGTCCACCAGATGAAAATTTCAAAACACTCCCTGAGGACACTCGCTCCACTCCTGAGATTAAAGGTTGTTTTGATCAAAACATAATTGATTTATCAGTTGAAGGTTTCACAGAAATGATTCTCGAAGGAGTACAAGAAGCTCAAGTAAGAGACGATGCTATAATAGGTGGTAGTTTTACAGCTGGTAACGGTGAACGATTCATCATTAGTTCTCAAGGCATAGATAGGTTTTCCAAACAAACATCAATTACAGGCTATCTAAGCGTTAAAATACAAGACGGAGAAGATATTGGAAATGCATATTACTTTGATTCTTCCAAAGTGTTAGCTGACTTTGATCACTTAATTGTAGGAAAGGAAGCTGGAAATCGAGCATTAAAGATGCTCGGATCACAAAAGATTGAATCTGCAACTTTACCAATCCTTCTTGATCCTGATAGTTGCATGGGAACAATCTCCCCTATTATTTCATCTGGTATCAATGCTTTCAGTGTATTTAATCGAACAGCTTACTTTGTTGACAAAATAGGTGATGCAATTGCTTCGGATAAATTATCAATTACTGACGACCCATTTTATCCTGGGGGAGTCGATTCTTCTGCTTTCGATGATGAAGGAGTAGTTTCCAAGAAGTTAGAACTTGTTAGGGATGGTATTCTTAATACCTACATAACTGATTCTTATACCGCACCTCTTGTAGGGCTTGATAATACTGGACACGCATCTCGAGGATCATTTGCATCAAGACCTACACCTTCAACATACTCGTTAGATATCAAAGCTGGAGAAACTGCTAAGGATACGCTTCTTGAGGATCTCAAAGAGGGTATTCTCATGATAGGTTCTTCTATCATCGATATGTCTGGTAACCCTCAGATTTCAGCTCAGATAAATCAAGGGTTTTATGTTAAAGATGGAGAGGTTCAATATCCTGTAAAGAATGCAATGATTGGTACTACTGTCTTTGAAGTTTTCGAAAAAATAGAAGATTTCAGTAAAGAACAACAAAATCGACATGGACACAAATCTCCTTGGATGTTACTTTCACCGCTTCAAGTAAGTGGTGCCAAGTAATTTATCCCATTTTTCTTAATTATCAACTTAATTATAATTACTCTTTATTTCTTCAGTTCTAATCTTTCCATCACGTGAAACCAGCAATATTGTTTCTCTAAATTCTTGATTGAATTCAACTTCCTTAATCCTCATAGCTAGTTTAACCAATTCTTCCTTAAGATTACCGAATTTGTATTCCAAGTATCTGAGCAATCTCGTTTTCCTATCTTTTCTAGATATCAAAATCAAAGGAGTATGAATTTCAATAGTTTGACATTCTGATTTTGACAAAGTTTTTACTTTTACAATAATCGATGTTACTAGATTCACTAGAGATAGAAATTTCACTCTCCCCATCAAACCTTGCCAATACTTTGGCGTTTTTCTTTTTCTAGTAAAATCAAGAATAATCCCTTTTGTTTCTATTTGAGTTGAGACTGATAAAGCTAATTGGCTTCCTTTGGTTTCAGTTAAAATGAAAATTCTTTCATTCTCCAACAATCCTATTTTAAGTTGAAAATATTTATAACACTCAATAAGTTTTTGTAACTCCAAAAACCTACGCTTCGATTTTGAATTACCTCGTGAAGGTTTGTTATAAACAAACACATCACATCCCAAGTCTTTTACTACTGATGAATATCGTAGAAGTGCAATTTCAGCTCTTTCTCCTTTTCTAGGAATTATGAATAAACCAAAACTATTCAATTTAACATCTTGCTGATAGGAAAATCTTGAAAGGAAAAGACCATCAAAACTGTCTTGTCTTCGATCTTTTTCCTTACTAATTCTGATTTTTAAGGTCTCTGTCATCTGATTGTTCTTCAACAAATTTCTAATTTTGGTTTCTCTCCGCCACTTGTAAATGAAAAAAAACAATATAATTCCACCCACTTTAGCGATCCAGTATCCTAAGAAATATACAAAATGCCTTACAAAAGACCAGAAGGTATACATAGTTCTACGGAAATCTAAGTGTACATTTTTTCCAAATACCCTCATAATTGACACTTTCTTTGAATAGACTATATGTTTGAAGAATGATATATTATTGGATGCAACGTAAAATTTAGCTTCATGAAAATGTGTTTCAAGCCTCTAAAATCACTTATCATAAACTTTATTGCTATAAAAAAAGTTGGCTGATTGATGGTATCTTTTAGCTCAGCAACTATTGCAAACATTCTTTCAGTAGGAGTAAACAGTCTTCTAGTTGCATTTAAATTAGCAATTGGCTTCTTTACAGGATCTATAAGCTTAATTGCTGATGGATTTGATTCTATATTAGATTTAGTAACTGCAACATTTGCAGGTGTTGGTGAGAAAATCAGCAAGAAACCTGCTGATTCTTCCCATCCTTTTGGCCACCAAAAATTTCAATTAGTATTTAGTATAGCAATTGCTCTTACCTTGTTCATCTCATCATATTTCATAGCGAGTGAAGCGATAGAAAGGTTGCTCAATCCAGAACCTATCCCATTTGATAAATTGTATCTAATACTTATAGTAGCAATTGTTTCATTTGTGGGAAAGATAGCTATGTCAATTAATCTATTTAGAATAGGGAAGAAAATAAATTCAGTTGTCATAATTGCTAATGCTAAAAATTATAGGACAGATGCTTTTTCATCAATTTTTGTAATAATAGCAGTTGTAGGTTCCTACTTCAGTATTGGGTGGTTGGATCCTGTTTGCGCATTCATAATTGTAGGATTGATGATTTTTACTGGTTTTGAGATTATTAAAGTATCAATTCCAGACCTACTTGATAAAGGAGCGCCACAAGAAGTATTAGACAAACTAACAGAGACTGCACTTTCTCATCCTAAAGTAAAGGAAGTTCACATAGTCAGATTAAGAACTATTTTGGGTTATTATACGGGTAATTTTCACATACTAGTTGACCCACAAATGACTATTTTTAAAGCTCATGAAGTTTCAGAAGAAGTCAAGCAGGATTTGGAAAGGGAAGGAATTTTCAGAGAATTAATGATACATTTAGAACCTTTTACACCCGAAGAATCATTAGAAGGGAAATCATGAAAAAACTAAGAAACTAATGATCTTTCCTTTCTCTTCCAAGTTACATGAGCAATGTTTATCTCTCCACTATGCTTATGTAAATGATGAATATACTCAAACAACCAATCTTCTATATCCAGAGGATATTCTTTATAATTCCTTTCATCATCTAAATTCAAATCCTTCACTTTGGAGAGTTTTTCTGTTGCATCTGCTACAAAATTATCATAAACAGAGATAATTTCTTCTAAAAGGAATTTTGATGTATTTTCTGGAATTATGTGTTTATCTTCTTTTTTTTCTAGTATATAATTAACTATCCACATCTGGTCTTGGATAACATGTACAATTAATTCCCTAACAGTTGGGGTAAACTCGTGCACCCTCCAATTGAGAATATCCTCAGGTAAATGAGATAAGAATTCTCGAAAAGTTTTGTGGGATTTGCTAATCATTTCTAAATAAAAATCAACTTTTAAAATTGTCATCGTCACTGATTATGAAAAAAGACCATATTTAAAGATAGAGTATTTCTTTCTCAGTGAAAACCTTATTACTTTGTTTATATTTTGGTGACTCGTAATGTTAAATCTTGATTTGGAAACAGATGTACTGATTGTTGGTGCAGGCCCAGCAGGTATAAGTTTAGCTATAAATCTTGGAAAACGAAATATTCCTTGTATCTTGTTGGATCAGAAAAAGCGCTCAGATGTTGGTTACAAACCTTGTGGAGATGCTTTGAGTCCTAATAGTACAAGAATATTATATGAGTTATCAGGAATTCTGCAACCAAAGGGAGATGAAATAGGAGAAGATTTAGAATCAGCTCATTTCAAACCTGTTCCTGATTTTGAATTGTGGATTCCTTTTGTTTCCCAAACTATTGATAGATTGAAATACGGACAGCGTCTTCTAGATAGTTTAGTAGATTTTCCTTGGATTGAATTTAAACCTAAACACAAAGTTGTTGATACTATAATCAAGAGAGATAAAATAATCGGGTGTAAAGTAAGAACAGAAAATGGTGATAAGATTGACATTTATGCAAAAATCGTTGCTGACTGTTCTGGTGTTACAGGGATTGTTAGGAGAAACATTCCAGATGAAGTATGTGACAAATTCCAAAAGAAACTACCAAAAAAAGAAATTATAGTTTCCTTTAGAGAGATTATCGAAACATCTAAGCCCCATGAGTTTCAAAAACAAATGAGAATAGAGACCCATGATGAACTTCCACCTCCAGGATATTTCTGGATTTTTTCAAGAGGTGAGAGGTTATTGAATATTGGCGTTGGGTGGCTAATTAACGATTCAAACAGAGACTTTAGTGCTAAAAAAGTACTTGAAGAATTGAGAAATAAATTCTTCCCTGACGTTAAAGTAATAGATGCAGCAGGCGATACACTTCCAGGAAGATTACCTCTTTACTCCATGGTAGCAGATGGTTTCATTACTTGTGGAGATGCTGCAGCCTTAGTTAATCCAATCAGCGGAGAAGGGCACGGTCCAGCATTACTAAGTGGATTTTATGCAGCTGAAAGAATAGAATTAGCAATTAGACATGAGAATTACAGTGAAGAAGAATTATGGAATTACAATGTAACAATTTGGAATGCTTATGGTTATGATGGAGGACTGGGTATCGCAGTTCATAAATTGCTGAATGCAGTTCCTTTTAGTGATTTCTCCTATCTGTTTGAGAAAGGAATCATATCCCAAAGCGATGTTGATGCGATTATGGGGTCAACTTCTGTTAAGCTACCCATATTCCAAAAAATAGTGAAAGGAATGCGTAAACCGAAACTCTTGTTTAAACTAGCAAGAGGTCTAATGATAGCTGAAAAAATTAAGAAGGTTTCAAACAAATATCCAAAGACACCGGAAAAGTTTGCGAGATGGGTAAAAAAAATAAAGAAGATTGAGAGGATAAATCTCTAATCTGATATAACTCTCCCATCACCTATTTGAATCATTCTATCACATGTTTTGGCCATAGCGATGTCATGAGTCACCAGTATTACTGAAGTGTTTTTCTCTTTTGAAAATCTTCTGATAAGATCAATCACAACTTTTCCTGTTTGAGAATCAAGGTCTCCTGTTGGTTCATCAGCAAAAAGTACTGCCGGATCATTTATCATTGCCCTTGCAATCGTGACTCGTTGCATCTGTCCCCCTGAAAGCTTGATTGGGAACTGATTTTGAAACCTTTCGAGATCCACATCTCTTATTAGCTCAAGTGCTCTTTTCTTTGCTTCTTTTTTGGGGATATTAATCATTAAAGCAGGGAGCATAACATTTTCAAGCACCGTTAACTGTGGTATTAAATTGTAGTACTGGAATATAAAACCCATATGTCTTCTTCTGAACATTGAAATTTCTGCATCTGTCATAGTATCAATATTTCTTCCTAATAGAAATACTGCACCACGATTTGGCGTATCTAACCCTGAAAGAAGATTCAAGAGGGTAGTTTTTCCACTACCCGATGCTCCTACTATTGCTACCATTTCTCCTTTTCTAATATCTATATCAACCCCACGAAGCGCGTAAACTGTTGAATTCAATAGCATATATGTCTTAAACAGAACTGCTCCTTTTAGAATCACATCTTGTTCAATAGGCATACTATCAATCTTTTCTAGTGCTACTTCTGTAGGAATGGTTTGGAAATATGCAAGATCCCTAAATTTGTCGGAGAAGAATTTCATCAACTGAACTTCGATAAGTGTTTGGATAAAAACTAGAGCTAGATTATGGATATCACCAATTTGTTCGGTTTGAACATCTTTGAACTTATTAATGATTTTCAGCAATGATTGATAATTTTTCTTGACATTATCTTGGAGACTATTTAATCTCAAAATATTTTCTGCACAATTCATTGTTGTATCTAATAACATTATATAATCCATTAATGGTACGTAATTCAATTGTTGAACTTCTTTAAACAGCTCGTCTCTTACTTCTGAAATTCGTTTTAGTTGTTTTAATAGTATAGAAATTGCTTGTTGAGTAGATGAGAGTAAACCAAAGATTACTCTAAGAACTCTCCATAGTTTATTACTCATCTGATCTTCAATAGCTTGAACTCTCTTTGAATCTTGAAGGATAGTACCTATTGATAATAATGCTTCCTCATTTGACGTTATAATGGAATTTAGATTGAGTGAACAAGCTTTACCAAATTGCATAATCAGAAGGTTTTCAGCAATTAATTTAAGCGGTATATTCTGTTTCTTATCTGTTATCTCTCGTTTAAGAATCAAGTCTGGGAACATAATAATATCTGCATATCCTTGAGGGAAATCCCAGACTGCAATGAAGCTGTTTAATAGAACATCACTAACGTGTCCAACAACTCTTTCATCTATGTAATCAGCTTGGTTTTGGATATGTTCTATCAGAGCCTCTTTGTCAGGTGTTTCTGAGCTCTTAACTAGATGAACTATCATTTTGGTAATATCGTTAATTTCTACATTCTTCTGTATGGTTTTTGAATATAGATTGCATTCATTATAGCAATAATTTTGAACTAATGTCTCTACTTTGTTCACTACGCTTTTTCTCTGTTCGTGTTGTTCTACAATTGATAATGGGAAAATACAGCTGAAGAATAGAAAAGTATTAACTTCAAGAACTTCAAAGGATATTGCGTGTAGTTTACGAAGGATAAACTTTCTTAATTTTCTAATCAAACCATCTAGAGAATCTCTATTTAGTTTGTTGATAAGAATACCCAAGGTTAGTTCAACATAGAATTCTTGTGGATCAACGTTCTGTACTGGTGTATATACCATCATAATCCCTCCTTTCCAGTTTCTACTATTTCTCCATCAATTATCCTTATGATTCGATGACAGAATTGAGCTATATGTTCAGAATGTGTGACGACAAGAAATGTTTGTTTGTAGTTTTCATTTATTGAAACAAAGAGGTTCATAATATCTGTAGATGTTTCTTGATCCAAATCACCTGTAGGTTCATCACCCAAGACTATGGAAGGATTCATCAAGAGAGCTCTGGAAACTGCAACTCTCTGCTGTTCTCCACCTGATAACTCATTTGGTAGATGATGAATTTTATCACCCAATCCCATTTGTCGTAAAAGCATTTTTGCTTCTTCTTCAGCTTCTAATCTAGTTGTATCTGTTAGAAGCAAAGGTAACACTGTGTTTTCAAGAGCAGATAAGAATTCGAAGAGATTGAATAGCTGAAAGATGTAACCGATATTATGCAACCTAAATTCAGTTATCTCTGTATCAGCTAGTTGATTGACGTCTTGGTCATTGATGAATATTTGACCTCGGGTTGGTTGGTCGATACCTCCTAGAAGATTCAGCAATGTAGTTTTTCCACAACCTGATGGCCCCATAATTGCGACCATCTCACCTCTCTTGATTTCTATATTTACTCCTCGTAAAGCATGTACTTCCATGGAAGTGCCTTCAGCATATATCTTATGCAGGTCTTCTGTTTTGAGAATAATTTCAGTTTTCATCTTATCACCCTACATATCTTATTGCTTCAGCTGGAGTTATTTGACTCGCTCTTATTCCAGGCATTATGGAAGCTACAATCGCTATTCCCATCATTATACCTGCATAAAGTAATACCCTCGTTGCAGGTATAATTAGTAACCAATCATACACAACCGCAAATGATAATCCTAAAACAACGCTATTTAGAAAACCCATTATTAGTCCTAAAAAGGCCAGAATGAGGAGTTCGATCATGATCGAACCGATTATTTGTCGTTTCTTATATCCTATTGCTCTCATCATTCCTATTTCTCTTCTTCTTTCTGAAACGTTTCTCACTGCAATAATAATCATTCCAAGAGCACCAACAACTAAACCAAAACTTACAAAGTATTGGAGGAAATCAAAGGTTCTAACTTGAAAATCAACTAGTTCTAACATAACATCCCATACATTATATGCTGATGCTGCAACAAAATCCTCATTTTGAACAAGGATAGAAGTATTACTGTTGAAGAATTCTTCAATTTTCGTGGCTATTTCTGTGTTTTTTCCTTCTCTAAAGTCCTCAGTAGTACTGATTAAAAATCTTGTATGTTTGGGGAATAAAGCGAAATTGTAACTTAGTTTTCCTGTAAAATCAGGTGTAACTAATAGAGCGGGTAACGATTGTGCTTGACTGAATGGGTATTGTCTGACTGATGCAATAACAATTACTTCTGTTGGATTTGTAAATAGACCTGTGAGATTGAAAACATCTCCTGGCGCTAACATTGGACTAGTGGAAATTACAGTTGGTAAACCATTCTCATTATCTATTGCTACTCCATCTTTTGTGAATTTAGTTCTATTATAGTAGAAATCCCATATGTTGTGACTATAGAGTTGCTGATAGGATTCAGGAGCTGCGGGTCTGTAATCTTCGGTGAAATAGGGCAAAGAGAGATCAAACATAAAATCAAATTTATACTCATCACCATCTTTGAATGTATCATTATAAATCATATGTACGTAAGTCGGAAAAATTTCTGCCGGGATATGTAAATCGCTTACTTCTGGGTCACTTTGAATGAATGCTATAGTTGAATTTATGCCTTTCACATTTGTTATCGATTCGTCCAAAGCATAAAGATCTCGCTCAACGTTTACAAGGGTTTCGTTGGAAATTGGAGTGTCTAATTCTAAGAAAATTGACGCGCCTCCACTGAAGAAATCTACAGATTCAAGAGTGTTATATGAATAAGTGGATTGGTAGATACTAGCAAAGATGTTCATGGTAAGAACAAGTGCAAAGATACCAAAAGTGAGTGTGCTTCTCATTGATTTCGAGGTCATATACTTACTCGAGATTAGAGAAACTCCTTTCTTTAATTTAGTTCTATACATTACTCCTCTAATGAAATTGGTAACAGTTTTTAGGTTAACTCCTACCCAAATTATTGAACCCAGAGCCAAAACAACAGCTAATGTAGCTAATATCTTACTATTCTCAGCTGCATCTTTAAGTTGTGGTAGGGAGAATATGAGCATTAATACTGCTGTTCCAATAAATGTCAACCCAATCCCATTTCCCATAACTTTTTTAGAAATGAGGTAACCCATCAAGAGACTTACACCTATAAATAATCCAATTGTTCCACCTATAAACATCCATTGTTCTACAGCAGTATCCCATCCAACTGTGGTAAAGAAAGAATCATAAACAACATTTTGAGCTGCGAAAATTGTTATTCCCGACATTACGAACGCTAGCCCTAAACCCAGTGTAACATTACCTGATCTTTTCCTTGTAGTTTTCTTAATACCTCTAATAACTTCAATTACATCAACTCTAGCAGCTCGAATTGCTGGGAGTATACCTGCACCTACAGAAAGTATCAATCCAAGAGCGATGGAATATATTATTGCTCCTCCTGTTACTATAGGTTGTAATCCTATTGAGGAATCAAAGAATGTTTTGCCTATTCTATCCACTAGAAAAACAGACATTCCGTACCCTCCAGCTACGCCAAGAAATGATCCAAATATACCCAAAATAGTTGATTCGACTAGAAATAATTTAACAATGTCTCTTCGTTTAGAACCGATAGCTCTTAAAATTCCAAGTTGCTGTATCCTATCTTCAACTTGAATCAATTGAATATTTACAAGAAGTAAAATACCTGAAAAGATTATTAGAGCACCAAAAAGGTTGAAAGCTATTAAGACACTTGATAATATTTCATCTGCAGTATCTAGAAGTAATGCGCGAAAAGCGATAATCAACAAACCTGAATTTTCAGCGTCCAATAGTATTTTAAGCTCGTCTTCAACCTGCGTTGCATACTCGCTGTCAATGGGATTTTCCTTATGATTTGAACTTAGAGCTATATTTATTTCTGTACAAACATCTTGAGTATAACCAATGATTGTTCTAATATTATCTATACTCGTCCAAATAGCCCATCCACCGAATTCTTTCCCTTTCCCTTCATCACCGAGAAAACCAGCAACTTTCAAATCATGGGTAATATAATTAAATTTCATTCCATCAAATTCACCAATACGAATCTTGATATCAGATCCGACAGTTACATTCAGCTCATCTTTCAGACTGTAACCAACAAGAACATGGGATTCATTTTCGAAAACGTTCATTAATTGAAGTCTATTAATTTCTGTTTTATTTTCATCATAAAACTTCCCGAATACAGAATCTTCATTTAACTCAACCCCCGTAAAACTAACACCTTTTTCTAGAATACCTGATTCAAGATTATATGCTGCCACATCTTGCGTAATGCGTACGTTAATCGCTGCATACTCAATTGTCGAATTATCAATTTGTTCAATAATCGACTCATAATCAGTTATAGGAAATCCTAATCCACTGATTATTATATCATTTTCACCGATAGCTTCTACAAAGAAATCTAAAGCTGTTGTTGAAAAACTTGTTATTGTTATTTGGACTCCAACCATTAAGGAGACACCAAGAGCGATAGCTACTAAAGTTCCTACATTTTTTCCTATTCTTCTCCTGAATGTTTTTCGCAAAATATTGTTGATGTAGCTCATATTTATCCTGGTCGCTTAATCTCTGCTTATCTATTCTCACCAAATTCGGGTATATAAAGGGTATTTTTCAGTTAATCGATAATCCATAAAAGACTATAGGATACTTGACAACAAAACATTATTAAAATATTAGATGAAACAATTCTTATGGTAGATGTTTATAGCATTAAGTCTCCCTTTATTGGTGAAAAGGTTATATTACGAGCAATTGAAATCACTGATTTAGAAAAAATAATGAAATACTTTAACATGTATGAACCTCGTTTGGGATTAGGAAATATCACCCCAGTTTCAAGCAAGCAAGAAGAAGACTGGATTAAAAAGTCAATTGAAAACTACAGTAAGGGAACAGAATATAATTTTGTTATTGAGCATAAAGATACCAAAGAATATTTAGGAACTTGTGGAATTGGAGAATTTTCACATACGTCTAGAACTGCTGAATTAGGTATTGGCATTCATAACTCGGGTAATTTTAATAAAGGCTACGGTACAGATGCCATGATTTGCTTAATGAAATTCGGATTTAGAGTTCTTAATCTTCATCGAATTGAATTAGGAGTAGTCTCTTACAACGAAAGAGCATATCATGTTTACAAGAAGCTAGGTTGGAAAGAAGTTGGTAGGAAAAGAGAATGCTTTTTCATGCAAGGAAAGTATCATGATTGCATAATAATGGATATTTTGGAACATGAATTTGAAGAAAAATACAAAGAAGATTAAACTTTTCACAATTTTAGGAATTTTGTTACAAGTTCAATAGTCTTTAGTATATCGTCCACTTTTAATAAACCAGCATTTGAATGGATATAACGGCATGGCACAGAAATAACTCCAGATGGAACGCCTGATTTACTTACAGATATCGCTCCTGCATCAGTACCACCATATGTTGGTTTTTTATATTGCCAACTAATATCTAGTTCTTCTGCAGCTTTCTTTATCCTGTCAAGTATTTTTTTAGGAACTATTAGAGTTCTATCTGCTGCTGTAACTGCTGGTCCACCACCAATTTTGGTAACGATTTTCTGTGGAGGGACTCCAGGAACATCACTGGCAATGGTATTTTCAAGTGCTAGTGCTATGCTAGGTTCTAAAGAATAAGTACCAACTCTAGCACCTCTACCTCCAACTTCTTCTTGAACAGCAAAGTTAACTAAGATTGTATTCTTTATTGGTTCATCTTTCAATTTCTCTAGTGTGTGTAAGATGACATTGCATGCAGTTCTATCATCAAATGCTTTACCTAATAGAGTATCATCATTGAGTTTTTTGCATTCTGTATAGAAGGTACCAACTGATCCAATATCTAGACCTTTTTGTCTAACTTCATTGTATGAACTACATCCGATATCCACAAACATTTGGTTTATATCTGGTATCTTTTCTCTATCTTCAGGCTTAGTAACATGTGGTGGGGATGCTCCAACTACACCAATTATTCTTTCTTTACTTTCAGTCTGGAAGTGTATTAATGCTCCTAGCATCAATCTTTTATCAATCCCACCTAGAGTTTCAATGGTGATAAAACCCTTATCACCAATATGACTTATCATAAAACCTACTTCATCAATATGTGCGTCAAGTAATATCCTTAAACCGTTTGGGTCTGTACCTTCCTTTATAGCTAGAACATTCCCCAAAGGATCAATCCACGCTTTATCTACATTTAGATGCTCTAGTTTCATTAGCAAATATTCTGCTACTTCATCCTCATGACCTGGAACACCAATTAAGTTGCTTAATTCCATTTGTGTTTGAATTACGCTTTCTTTGTCAATATTCATTTCTATACCACTGAGTGTAAGTTATTCTACTTTTAATATTTTTCCTCTTAATTCTTCTGTTTTCTCACAACAAATTTTTTGAAAAGACGTAATGTTTATTTAACACGCAACTTCAGACACTCTGAGTAATATGAAAATCGTTGTTTTTATACAACAAATCGTGAGCACACAAGTAAAATTACAGGGTGTAGATTACTTTGATGCTTCACGAGTAAGTGTTGATGATTTAGTGATCAACCCAACAGGTAAAAATGCAATTGAAGGAGCCTTGAAACTCAAAGACAGTCAAGGAGCTGAGGTTACAGCTGTCTGTGTGAGAGGGAATAAGCCTAACAAAGCTCTCAAAGAAGCAGTTGCTATGGGTTGCACAAATGCAATAGAAATAACTGATGAAGCTTTTTACACAGATGATCCTTATCTATTAGCAAAAATTTATGCTAAAGCATTAGATAAAATTGGTGAGTATGATTTAATTCTACTCGGAGTTGAAGAACAATCTTCTAGCTCTTATGCTGCTCCAGCAATGCTAGCTGAAATGTTGAATATTCCTAGTGTCTTATGCGCTGAAGAAATGGAAACAATAAATCAAGGTTTTAAAGTAGGACATGTTCTAGAAGGTGGAAAGAAGGTTGTCGCAATCCCACAGAAAGCTTTAATCAGTTGTAGTGACAGTCAATATTTTATTCCTCGCTATACAACAATGAGAGGTATTCTTGCTGCAAAGAAAGCTGTAATTCCTATTTGGTCAGCTACTGATTTGGGCTTAGAAATCAGCGAGATTAGTGCTGATGCTGCTTCCTTGAAGCAAATATCCCTTTCGAACATTGTTATTGAGAAAGAAACCTTCCTCATTAAAGAAGGAGAACCTGAAGAAATGGTTGACAAACTTCTTGCGAAACTGAAGGAAGATGAGGTTAAACTAGGAGCGTGATAAAATGAAGACATTAGTATTTATTCAAATAAGAGACGGTAAAATCGAAGAAAACACTCTTGGAATTTTGAACAAAATCAAAACATCCATCGATGGAGCTAAAATAATTGGTGCATTTCTTGGAAAAGACTTGAAAGATGAATGGATTCAAGAGTTAGGATTACATGGTGTACAACAAGTTGTAACTGTTGATGCTCCTGAATTAGAATTTTATCTCAGCGCTACATATACAAGAGCTATGATGGAAATAATCAACCAAATTAATCCAAGGTTTGTAGTTGCAGCTGGAACAGTTTATGGAGAAGACTTGATTCCCAGATTAGCTGTAAGAAATGCTAGTTCTTGTGCACAGAGAATAGTTGATCTCACAATCGAAGGGGATAGTTTACATTTCCACACTCCCGTTAGAGATGATCAAGCAATGAGAGTTACACAGGTTGTAGGAGACATTATTTTTGCAACATCTAGACCTGGTGCTTTTTTCATAGATGAAAATCCTTCGGGTGCTAACCCAGAAATCACAAGTGTCTCAGTTACTTTTGAAGATGCAGACAAATTAGTCAAACACATTGAAATAAAGAAAGCAGAGAGAACTGTCAATCTTAAAGATGCTAAAGTAATTGTTGCTGCAGGTCGTGGAGTTGCTGGTAAAGAAAACTTCCAGATTATTCGCGAATTAGCAGATTTACTTGGTGGTCAAATAGGAGCTACAAGAGCTTGCACTGACGTTCATTGGGTTGAAGAGACTTATGAAATTGGACAAACTGGGCAGTCAATATCTCCTGATTTGTATATAGCTGCTGGTATTTCAGGTGCTCCTCAACACATGTCTGGTGTTAAGGCAAAAACACTAATTGTCATAAACACAGATGAAGGGGCGCCTATCATCAATTATGCAGATTATGCCATCATTGGTGATATGCATGTTATCCTTCCAATCCTAAAAGAGAAATTGAAATAATTATCTTCTCACTTTTTTTTTACTAAGTGTTAAATTGAAGATAAGACTATTGGAAATCTATTCGAAATTACTAAATATAGTTCAGTTTATTTTTCTATCAAACATCCCAACTCCACTAATGTAATATAGTACTTCATCATCTGTAATATTATAGAAAATTAGTTACAAAAAAATATTTAAAAAAGCACAGAAGGATTGAATTTTGTGAGCAGTATATTTCGTAATGATAGAGTAAAAGAATTACAAAACAATCGTACTCCAACAAGATTCCTTCCTGGTGCGAAAATCATTCTACACCTAATGGCAGAGGGTAGGTCTGCTATAGATCCTAATTACGATATTGAAATTATAGAAAGAAATCCCAAATATCTACTTCCAATAAAGGCTATTGGCATTGAAACCAGTCACACATTTGATGGTTTTCTAACTTATACGACTGATTTAGAAGGAAAAGCGAGATCTTATGCTCACCTCTATCGTAAAGGTATAATTGAAGCTGTTGAAGGAAGTTTAATCAAAACTATTGTATCAAAAAAAGAAGTACCTAGTGTTGCTTTTGAAGAGGAGATTATGAAAGTTATTCCATACTATTTCGAAGTGTTTCGCAGGATCGGTGTTGAATCACCAATATTCATGTATCTCTCTTTTGTCCAAATTAAGGATTACACAATGAAATTGAATAATGAAATTCTTGGAGTTCAACCTACTCAATATCCAGAGGAAATTCTTAAGCTTACAGACATTTTTATTGAAAATTATGACAAAGTCGATGACATTCCTAGACTTATGCAACCTATTTTTGATGAGGTTTGGAATGCTTTTGGCATGTTTAAATCCTTCAACTATGATGAAGATGGGAACTGGGGTTATGGACTCAATATGAAGGATTAATCCTTTTGCGTTAAGTCGATTTATTTATAAATCAACATTTTGAGCTCAAATCATATGTCTGAAGAGTATGATTTTGAGGTAATAGTAGTTGGGGCAGGTCCTGCTGGATGTGCAGCTGCTCTGGTTCTTGCACGAACTGGGGTCGAGGTTGCTATGTTAGAAAGAGGACAGTACCCTGGAGCTAAAAATGTCAGTGGTGCTGCTCTTTATGGTCCTGTATTGAACAACTTAATCCCCAATTATTGGGAAGATAAGGGGTCTTTTGAGAGACATCTAACAACAAAAAAAACCACTATGTTGTCTGAAGCACGTTCAATGACAATTGATGTAGATTTACGTGATTTCAATCAAACACCTTACAATAGTATAACTGTTCAAAGACCTAAATTTGATAGATGGTTAGCTGAAAAAGCAGAAGAAGCAGGAGCTATGATCCTTCCTGATACAATTGTAGAAGATTTTGTCTGGAAAGACAAACAAATTGTTGGAGTTAAATTAGGTGATGAAGAATTACGAGCTAAATTAGTCATAATCGCTGAAGGAGCGAATCGCATTCTAACTGAAAAAGCAAAATTAGCTAAACATCCTCATGCACGTCATTATGGTGTTGCTATGAAAGAAACTTATGAACTTCCAAAGAAGCTAATTGAGGAAAGGTTTCATGTCACAGGTACTGAAGGAATAAGTAATGAGATTATAGGACATTATCGTGGCGTTCCTGGTGGTGGTTTCTTCTATACTAATGAAAATACTCTTTCTTTTGGTTTAATTCTTAATGTCAAATCATTAATAAAAAAGAAATTAAAAGCAACTGAAGTTCTAGAAGATTTCAAAAATCACTCATATATCAGAAAATTGCTCAAGGATGCGAAAATGATCGAATATTCTGCTCATATGATCCCTGAAGGTGGTTTCAAACACCTTACAAAACTCTATGGTAATGGAGTGATTGTAGTTGGTGACGCAGCTGGAATGGTACTCAATGCAGGCCTCTACATTGAAGGAATCAATTTTGCTTTAGAATCCGGAAGAATAGCTGGAGAGGCGGCAAAGAAAGTTCTGGAATCCAATGACTATACAAAGAAATCTACAAAAATTTACAAAGAGAAACTCAAAGAAAGCTTCGTTTACCAAGATCTTAAAACTTTCAAGAGAGCAGCTAAATTCCTTGAAACTGAAAGGATTTTCGCACATTACCCCGAACTCATCAATGGTCTTTTCTACAGGTTATTGAAAAATAACGGAAGACCAAGAGAGAAGATAACAAGAGCTGCAATTAAACACATATTAAAACGAGCTAAGCTTCTTGGAACAGTTAAGGATGTTGTAGGAGGATTGACTTCATTATGAGTGATGCAAGGAAAGTCATGACAATTGAAGAAAAACTTGATCTAACCAAGATCACAACAGATCAAAACTATGAACATATAACCATAAATCCAGAAATATGTAAAGCAAAATGTACAACACACGATTGTGTTTATGGATGTCCAGCAGATTGTTATAAATTTACAGAAGGGGAAGATGCAGAAGGACCCGTATTATATGATTATGTGGCATGTCTTGAATGTGGAGTGTGTCGCGTTGTTTGCCCCCATGGAAGTGTAGATTGGCACAATCCGAAAGGTAGATTTGGAGTAGAATTTAAGCACAGCTAATTTTCTCTTGTTTCTTTTTTATTTCGCTATTTTTTCATCCTTAAATATTCAAATATCTCTTTTTATTCAACGTGATAATTCTGTGATTCCCGATGCAGATTGAGAAAATTATTGCTAAAACATTAATTCATAATACTGCACATAAAACACAGTATCATCTCAATCCTTATCAGGGATGCTATCACGATTGCAAATATTGTAACGGGAAAGCAAAACGGTTCTATCTCCATGATGAGTTCAGTAACATTATCAAAGTCAAAGTTAATGCTCCAGAACTATTAGAACAATATCTAAGAAACAGAGGATTTTACCCTGTTAACAGACAACGCACAGAGACTTTGGTTGATTTTATTCCTAATTACAGGGAATTTGCGAAACAGAATATACCAAGTAAATTTATTCTATTTATAGGAGGAGGAATCTGTGATGTATATCAACCAGCGGAAGAAGTTCTATCAGTTACTAGAAAGTTACTTCAAATTGCTTATGATTATAATTTTCCTATTAGAACCCTTACAAAGAACTCTCTAGTTCTTCGCGATATTGACCTTTTCAAAAAAATACATAAGCAATCGTTCGCTAGAATGTCACTTACAATAACATTATCAGACCAAGAAGAGCAAAAGATTTTTGAGCCAAGAGCAAGCACAACTGAGGAAAGATTTTCAGCAGTTCAAAAGCTAAGAGAGGAGGGTTTACCTGCAGGGGTGTATATGACACCTCTTTTGCCATTTATTGGTGATACGAGGAAGAATCTCGAAGATTTATTCAGAAGATGCAAAGAAGTGAATGCTGAGTTTGTTATAACCGGAGGATTAACTCTTCGCCAAGGGAAACATAAGGAAGAGATGTTTTCTGTCATAAAGGAGCACTATTCTGAACTACATGAACAATATACAAAATTGTATACAAATAATAATCCAAGTGGCATTCCAGATGCATATTACTCTAATAAATTAAACCTTGTAGATACAATCAAAATGGGATATGAGATGAGCAAGAAATATCAAATTCCTTTTTTTGAACCACGTTATATTCCGGAAGATAAATTGCATTTTAACCGACGCGTTTCAACAGTATTATCCCGTGTTTCTTTCTTAAAATCAAGAATATTGCAAGGTTCATCATTAGAAGATAAACGTATTCAACAGGATAGTATCCTACTTGAAACGCTTAAAAAAGACCTGAAACAGATGAGCCCGAGCGAAGTGGACAAAATGCCTTTTCATCATGAATCACACCCATACATTCTAGAAATGTTAGAAAGCAATAGCTGTCAATATCTTATTAATAATGAAGAATGGGATAATTTGTTCTATCAAAGAGCTTGATTCTTTCTATGAGACATTAACTTGATATCTGTGAATGCGATAACTTTTATAAAACGTCAGTGTATTTCTATTTGAGCTCAATGAGTGAATATGAAAGATTGAAAGATATTATTCCTAGAACTATTGTTGGTTCAGTTAAGTACTCTAAGTTTGAAGATATTCCTGATGACCATTTACTAAAAAACCATGAAGCTCTCTTACCCATTCTCAAACGAACTTCTGTGACAGGTTCGAATGCGTGTTTATTCTACTTATATAATGAACAAATGGTTAATTTTCTTAATTTATTGCATGGTGAGATTCCTAATTGTAAGATTATGGTCATTGTTAGTTTTGAAGAGATAAATGGTCTACTTACTTTATTTCACAAATTGAAATTTAAACCATGTGTTATATTCTTTGACCATTCTATCGTCGATCAAAGAGATAATGACATCGTCACTAAATATATCAGTTCCATTGGTAAGTATGGGAATCATATAGGAATCTATTGTTTGGAACCCATTGGTACAGTTTCATTCTTTATAACATCAAATCCAAAACTTAGCATCTTCATGTTTCCTTTCAATATGCTTGGATTAGGTTTACAAAATCGTAGTCTTATGGAAATGATTGTTAATTCTTCAGAATACCTATACATAGCTACAAAACCATTAGCTGAGGATAAATTAAAACCTCGTCAAGCTTACGATTACATCACTACTCACAGGATTCATGGAACTGTTCTTGAATTAGATGCGGTAGAAAAAGTTTTAGATGCTATTAAATTTTCAAAGTATTTCTTCGAGACACACGACTTTCTACAAATCGCACTGGAATTTGAAGATCATTCTGAAATTTGCGAGAGCTGTGGAATTGGGATGACAAGATATTTTCCTCCACAAGGTGGAAGTTGGTGGTACTGTCCCCAGTGTGAGACTAAAAAAGAATTACCATGAGAAATAAGGGATATTTAAAATGAGTGAAAAAAAGTCATGTAAATTCTGTTTAAGAAAGATTCCCTTAGCAAGCGATTTTTGTCCATATTGTGGTAATAGGATTACAAGGGAGCAAAAAGTGAAAAAAGACATTGATACTTTTTCAGATAAACTCACTACTGGATTACAGAAGTCGTTCAAAACTATTAAGAAACAAGTAACTGAATTTCTAGAAAAAGCAGAAGAGAAGATAGAAACTTCTGAATCGATTTCCTTTGTTAATAAAGAGAAAATACTTAATGTTCTTCATCAAATTCAACAGAAGGATCCAAAAGAAACAAATAAGGAAGAAGCGAAAGAATTGTCCAGTTGGGTTAGGAAAGTAGAAGAAGCTATTTCTGGAGAGAAGTGTATAATTTGTCTGCAAAAATTCGACTTTAAAGATAAGGAAAAACTTGGTGTGATACTTTGCCCAAATTGCAATTATGCAGGGCATCCAAAACACTTTGAAGATTGGTTAAAAGAAAAAGAAACCTGTCCATTGTGTAGAGCTGAACTAAAAATAAGCAATTTGGTTAGAGGTACTCTAACTTACAAAGAGGAAGAACTTGTTTTTACAAGTGCATGAATCTAAATATCTAAACTCTTCTGACTCAATTTATCTCTATAAGCGTTAAACTGTTCTTGGTATTGTCTTGCTTTTTCTGGTGGATTATCCGAGTATAAAATTGCTCCACCAACACTAATCATTGTTTTATCTCCAAAATGCAATATTGTATGTTTTGCATTTTCTTTATATTGTCCCATTATTGGAACCAGAGCAATTGCATTATTTCCAATCAACTGTTTAATTTTGGCAATATCTGTTAGTTTAATATGACTTCCAGCTCCAATCATACAACCATCTGATTTAGCAACTTTACATATTTCTGCAACATGTAAAAAGAAGGGACTTTCGTAGATATTAAGCAGTTTTTGAATTATTGCTTGGGGATTAGACATCAAGGTTACTACAATTATTCCTAGCTTCTTCTCATGGGCCATTCTCGTAGCTTCCTCGATATTCCCACCATAAGGATTAAAAGTAAAGGCATCAAAACCTTCCTCTCTTATCCAGAAAATAGCAGAAGAGTTTGAAGAACTGATATCTGCAAGTTTGTGATCAACTATTGAAAGCATTCCCTGTTGATGTATCAGGACATTTAATTGTCGTATCTCAGCAGCTGTAAGACCTATTAAGTACTGTCTATTCATTTTTATTACGCTTGCATAAGGTGCTACATCAGCTATTATTCTTTTCATAAATTCGAGTCTATCATCATTTGGAATTACTTGTCTCATTCTTTGAATTGGTAATGCAGGATCTAGACCAACGCATAGTATACTATTCTTTTTCTTAACAACTTCCGCATATTTGTCTAAGAAACTGGGAAGAATTGAACTCATGTAGAAAAGATTCACCTTTCCATATTTAATCCTTGTTTTAGCTTTCATGAAAAATCAGCTTGTTGGATTTATTTTACACTATTTTGCAAAATTTCTCTTGCTCACCACATCTTTTATAACTTAGTAACTTTTTACTCTTTTTGGAAAAAAGGTATAAAAATGATACCAAAACATTTATTCTCAACAAGGACCATTTCCAAAGATTTTGTTGAACAGATTTTTTCTCTTGCTTCCAAAATAGAAGCAAACCCTGACCAATTTGCAGATAAATGTAAAGGAAAAATCTTAGCATCATTATTCTTTGAACCAAGCACTAGAACTAGGCTTTCTTTTGAGAGTGCCATGCTAAGACTAGGTGGACAAATTTTAGGTTTTACCGATGCTAAAGTAAGTAGCACTGTTAAGGGTGAAAGTATTGCTGATACTTTAAGAATGATTAATCATTATTCTGATATTGCGGTCATTAGACACTATATTGAAGGGGTAGGAGAGATAGCCAAAAAATTTGCTTCAATTCCAGTGATATCTGGAGGAACAGGTTCGCAAGAACACCCAACTCAGGCTTTACTTGACCTTTATTCCATTAAGAAGGAGTTTAAAGGAATCGACAATCTAAGTATTGGTGTAATGGGTGACTTACTCTATGGAAGAACTATTCCTTCACTTCTATTCGCTTTGGCAAAATATGATAATATAGATCTTCATCTGATAGCTCCTCCAGCTCTTAAATTAAGAAAAAATGTAGCATTGAGATTAAAGGAAAATGGATTCAAATTTAATACTGAAGAGAATCTAAAAGATATCATCCCTGATCTTGATGTTCTTTATATGACTAGAATTCAAAAAGAGCGATTTCCAGATCCTGTGGATTATGAAAGGCTCAAAGGGGTTTATCAAATATCTACGGAAGACATCAAGAACGTTAAGGATCGATTTATCATATTACATCCTCTTCCTCGTGTGGATGAGATTGATTATGCAATTGACAAAACCAAGCATTCTAGATACTTTGAACAAGCACATAATGGTGTTTGGATAAGAATGGCCTTAATTTTAAAATATTTGGGACTTGATTAAAATGAGTGAAAGTAATGATAAGTTGATTGTTACAAAAATCAAAGATGGTACAGTAATTGATAGAATCCCCCCAGGTAAAGCTTTGAAGATTCTTGAAATTCTCGGTATTGATTCCAACTATCCCTATACTGTAGCTTTAGCTATAAGAGTTCCTTCTAGAAAGATGAAACTTAAAGATGTTGTAAAAATAAGAGGAAAAGCTCTTACTTCTCAAGATACGCAGAAACTTTCTTTCATTGCCCCAACTGCAACTGTAAACATTATTGTAGATTACAAAGTTCAAGAGAAACAATACCTGAAAATTCCTGAACATGTTGAAGATTTTGTTGACTGTGTTAATCCAAACTGTGTTTCTAATGCTCATGAACCGATTGTATCTTCGTTTGATGTTGTTTCGAAGGATCCACTTATTTTAAGATGTGTATATTGTGATCGATTACTGGATAAGAAATATCTAAATCGTAAACTGTGATTTAGAACTCATTAAAGCTACCTATAAGAGAACGCCTATATCGTTCCTATAGAAGAGATCTCCCTTTATTTTTGTTATATTATCATTAATTTTTTGTTTTGCTACTTCTAGATTTGAACCAGTTTCAATTATTGCTATAGCTCTGCTCTTTGTTGTTTTGATTTCTTTCCTTTCTCTGTATACTGAAGCATAGTATAAATCAGCATTCATGGTAGAATCAACTTCAATAGGTCTATTCTCTTTTGGATTTGTTGGATAGCCATCTGGAACAAGGTATGTACAGACCGTTGCCTGATTAGAAAACTCAGTTTTTCCTAGATTTCCATCAATTATTTGGTTTGCGATTAAATTGAAATCTGTTTTGAGAAGCTTCAGAACATTTATAGCTTCAGGATCGCCAAATCTCACATTAAATTCAATCACATGAATTTTCCCATTTGTTTTCATAAATTGACCATATAATATTCCTTTATAGTCAATACCGGTTTCCTTTTTCATTGCAGTAACTGTTTTCCCTAGAATTTCATTCGCGGATTTGATATCTTTCTCTGACAAAAATGGTAAATCATGAGAAGGTAAACTATATGATCCCATGCCTCCAGTATTTGGGCCTTTCTCTTCATCATAGGCTCTTTTGTAATCTCGAACCAATGGCATAGGAGTTATTGTTTTCCCATCTGTAAAAACTTGTAATGAAAACTCTTTTCCTTTGATTTTCTCTTCAACGAGAAATTCTGCATCTTGAGCTAGTAATTGTTTTGCATAATTTCTTGCTTCTTTAAAACAATTGAAATGATCACCATAGACCTTTACACCTTTTCCCCCAGTTAAGCCATCTGGTTTAATAACGATTTCCAAGCCAAATTCTTGAATTGCGTCTTCTAAATCATCAATTGTTCTACAGATTGTATATGGTATATTTCCTGGTATATCATATGCATCAAGTAAATATCTGGCAAAAATCTTACTTGACTCTATTTTTGCAACTTCTTTTCTTGGACCACAAGTTGGAATTTTCAGTTTATCTTCCAAGTAATTAGTTATACCTTCAGAGAGAGGTGATTCAGGTCCCACAATTGCATAGTCAACATTTCTATATTTCTTTAGCTTATTGAAGTCCTCAAGTTTACCAACACTAAATTTCTTGGATAAATCTGCTATACCAGGATTTTCTCTTGACATATAGGAATATAAAATCCCCTCATTTTCTACAATCTTTTTCGCAATAGCATGCTCTCTTGCACCATTACCTATTAACAGTATTTTTTCAGACATTTTTAGACCTCTTCATAATGACTTCTCCCTTTTAATTCCCCGTTCAAATATTTAATCCTGATTTCTTGAGCATAAGGTGTTGGATAACTTCCAGATAAACAAGCGGTACATAAATCAGAGAAACCGATTGCAGTTTTTAATGAATCAATGTTCTGATAAAATACTCCGTCTACATCAAGAACTTCTTTGATTTTTTCTACTGTGTGACCTGAAGCAATCAATTCTTCATCAGTTGGAAAATCTATACCATAATAACAAGCAAATCTTATTGCAGGACAAGTTACGGCAAAGTATATCTTATTAGCTCCCAGTTTTCTTAAATCTTTGACTATTTTTTGACTTGTCAACCCTCTAACTATTGAATCATCTACAACTAGGATGTTTTTATTTTTGATATATTTGGCTGTATAGAGATATTTGCTTTTTGCAATTTTTGTTCGTTCTTGTTTGCTCTTCATAATAAAGGTACGTTGAAGATATCTATTCTTGATTATTGCTTCTCGTATGGGAAGGTTCAATACTTCGGATAACCCCTGGGAAGCGGGTCTTGAAGTATCAGGAACAGGAACAATATAATCAATATCCAGATTATTCTCCTTTATTCTTAACCCTAGTTCCTTGCCTAAATCCAACCTCACATCATAAACTAGTCGCTCTTCAATAATTGAACATGGATTAGCAAAGTAAACATACTCAAACATACAATGTGCATGATCTTTCACTAAAATCTGAAAACTTTGGATATCTTGTTTTTTGAAAATAATTAATTCTCCAGGTTTTATATCTCTTATATTTTCAACACCAATATTTTGAAGTACAACGCTTTCTGAACTAATAACAGTAATATTTTCATTACTTCCCATCACTAAAGGTCTTATACCCCTTGGATCCCTGAAAGAAAATAGTGTTTCATCCAGCGTCCCTATAATTGAATAGCTTCCATCCACTCTTTCCATAAACATTTTGACTGATTCATTCAGATTCCCTTGGGTTTTATTTAGTAAGCTTCCAAGGAACTCAACGATGAATTCGGTATCACTTTCATAGTCTCTAGTTATCATGTTATGAATATTGGTGATATTACCATTGTGTACTATTGCTAATGTACCATACTTGGTTTTGAAGGTAAAGGGTTGTGCATATTTTTCTATATTAGAACTGTCAGTTCTTGTTCCAAATGTGGGATATCTTGTAGATCCAATTAATTGAGAAGTTTCTTTAGTTTCATCCAAATCTAGTAAATCTGGATAGCTATCTTTCTTAATAATCTTAATATTGCTTGTTTTTTCTTCAATCCACCCAACCCCACTTGCATCTTGTCCTCTATGTGTTAGCATCTGAAGCAAAACTTTACCTTGACCAAGTGTTGTTGGTCCAATTATACCTAAAACACCACACATCTTAATTTACCTTCACTCTTCTTTGATTTACAATAATCTTATTTTCTGAAATTTTCTTTATCACTTCTGGTAGCAGAATATGTTCTTTGATCAATATTCTGGCAGCTAATGAATCAGGTGAATCCCCATCTAACACTTCAACCACTCTTTGAGCAATAATAGGTCCTCCGTCAACATCTGCATTCACAAAATGAACTGTGCATCCAGAATATTTCACTCCATATTCTAATACCCTTTCATGAATATTTAAACCTGGAAAAGCTGGGAGTAAGGACGGATGAATATTGATAATTTTGTTCTTAAAATAATCAACAAATGAATGTGATAAAACTTTCATAAATCCAGCTAAAACTATCAATTCAATATCATTTTCAAGCATTATAGATTTCAATTTCTTATCATATTCAGTTTTATTAGCATAATCCTTTGGATCAAGTACAACGGCGTATTTGTTATAGTTTTTTGCAAATTCTAAACCTGCTGCATTAGGATTACTGCTGATAATCAAGAAAACTTCAGCATTACCTAACTTTTTTTCATTTTCAGCTTTAAGTATGGCCTGAAGATTAGAACCTCTTCCAGATATTAGAACAGCTATTTTCATCATATCACCTTGTAAATAACACATCATACTTAGAAATAGATACTATTGGATCTTCTACAACCTCTCCGATTGTGATGCTTTTGAAATGCTTATTTAATAGCTTAAGCGCTTTCTCTTCCTCTTCTTTTGGAACAACAGCAACAAAGCCAATTCCCATGTTGAAAATTGAAAACATCTCTTGGAAGGAAATTCTACCCAAAATATGAATTTCCTCAAATATATTCGATAGTTTGGGGAAATTATTCAACTCAAAACCATAATTGGTTAGTCTGAATAATTTCTTAAAACCACCACCTGTAATATGAGCTAAACCTGATACTGAACAACTTTCTATAAGATCTAGTATTGCTTTAACATAAATCCTCGTTGGTTCTAAGAGCTCTTCATACACTTCTCTTCCCCATGGAAAACTCTCACTTAGAAGATACTTGATTGAAAGAATTTTTCTTACAATAGTATATCCATTTGAATGTAATCCACTGCTTGTTATTCCAATAACAGAGTCACCAAGTTTGATTTTAGACCCATCAATAACACTATCAAGAGAAACTATTCCCAAAGCGGTTCCGGCAACATCAAAAGCATTTTTCTTATCAACTAATAACTCAGGTACTGTTGCTAGCTCTCCACCTAGCAAGGGAATTCCTGATAATTCACATCCCTTATAAATTCCAGAAATTATTTGCTCGATTTGAGATTTGTTCAATTCAGATACTGCTAAATAATCTACAAATGCTTTTGGAGGAATTCCCATTGAAAGCAAATCATTAACATTCATTGCTACACAGTCGATTCCTATTGTGTCAAGTTTCCCAGTATCTTGAGCAATAAGTAATTTAGTACCAACCCCGTCTGAAGTGAGTGCTAAACCAATATCGCCTAATTTAATCATATTTGCGTAATGACCTTCCTTTGCAACTACATCACCAAATTGAAAGGATTTTTTCACATAATCATTAATTGTTTTTAGAATTTGAGCTTCTATTGACAAATCGATTCCAGCTTCTGCATATGTTGAAGGAGGTTTTTTATTATCAGTCATTCTTTTCACTTATTCCTTCCTTTCTTTTTAATTGTAAAATTCTAATAGCTAAATGAGCAGCATTTTGACCATTATCAATTCCTACGGTTGCAACTGGTACCCCCTTAGGCATTTGGACCATAGATAGTAACGCATCTAATCCGTTTAAGGTAGCAGAAACAGGCACACCTATTACAGGTTTGTCAGTTAAAGATGCTACTACTCCTGGTAACGCTGCTGCTAAACCAGCTATACAAATAAAAACATCTGATGAAGATGCTTTAATTGTCTCTACCAATTTATCATGCTCTCTGTGTGCTGAGATATAATAAACATTGAATGATGTTCCATTCTTTTCTAAGATTGTTACTGCTTTCTGTACAATCTTTTCATCACTTTTGCTTCCTGCTATAATATCAATCATCTTTAGTTCTCCATATATTGTGAAATAGTTTTTTTCCACGCATTTTTCAGCTGTTTAATGTCCATAGAAAGAAAATTCTCAATCTCTATTTTTTGTTTAGTAATAGTTTTTCCTAGAATGCTAAAAGAAACCTTACCTTCAATCATTTTGGATGCACCTTCAATGTACTCTGATGATATTTCTATAATATATCTTGAAGGTGTTTCAGCAAAAAGAAATTCTTCTGGTTTGAGTATTTTAAAGGAGTCATTGTCTAATAAATCTAATTTCACACCAATTTCATTTTTAAAAGTCATTTCTGCTAAAGCTGTAATTAGACCTCCATTTGAGATGTCGTGACAACTCTTAATATATCCTGCTTGATTTAAATTTTCAATAGCTTTTCGAGAAGATTCTTCGTTCTTTTTATCATATTGTGATATTTTTCCTTGAAGAATTCCAAAATTATTTCTTAAAAATTCGGAACCATTAAGATTACCGTCGCACTCTCCGATACTCACAACAAAGGTTCCTTTTTCTTGAAAGTTGTTTTTTATCAATTTTTCTGGATTTTCAATGATACCAATCATTCCTATTGTAGGTGTGGGGTTTATTCTTTCTCTCTTATCTTCAATGAAACTTTCATTATACAAGGAAACATTTCCTCCAACAACAGGAATATTAAAATCGTGCGAGAATTGCCCTAAACCCTTTATTGATTCAACGAATTGCCAATAAGAATCAGGATGTTCTGGATTACCAAAATTCAAGCAATCCACAAATGCTAATGGTTTCGCTCCAGTTGCAATTAAATTTCTCATTGCTTCAGTTGCACTATTTGCGGTTCCATTATATGGATCGAGATAAACCATAAATGAATTACAATCTAACGAGAGAGCAACGTATTTCCCATTATCAAGTCTCAAAACAGCTGAATCAGATCCAGCGGGAACAACTGTTTGCGTTTGAACATGCTGATCATACTGTTGATACACCCAAGCTTTGCTTCCAATATTTGGAGAGGATAGAAGTTTGAGAATTTCGTGCTTTATATCTTCAATTTTAGGAATAAGAAAATCTTCTTCATCCAAGTAGCTTGGTTTTTCTGCAATCCTTTCAGGTTCTGGAAAACCATCAACTATTAATTCAACTGGTAAATTAATAATTTTTTCTCCTCTAAAATATGCAATACAATGGCTATTATCTGTAACTTCACCAATTACTCCATAGGTTAAATCCTGTTTGTCTAGAATACTTACAACTTCATCTAATTTATCAGGTTCAACTACAGCTAACATTCTTTCTTGAGATTCAGAAACCAATATTTCCCAAGGTAGCATATCATCTTCTCTTAGATGAACGTCTTCCAACCTGATTATTGCACCAGTATTTCCTTTGTGTGCCATTTCAGATACAGCACAGCTCAATCCCCCTCCTCCTAGATCTTGCAATCCTTCAAGAAGCTCTTTTTCTACTAACTCTAAAGTAACATCAATTAGTATTTTCTCCATTAAAGGATCCCCAATTTGAACGGCTGGTCGATCCCTATCACTCTTATCGCTCAAATCTTTGGAAGCAAAAGAAACACCATGTATCCCATCTCTTCCAGTTCTTGCTCCATAGAGAACAAGAAATGATCCTAGCTTTGTAGCCATACTTCTCACTACCTTGTTTTTCTGAACCACTCCAACACACATTGCATTTACCAAACAATTATGTTCAAATTGTGGTGCAAACTCTACTTCTCCTCCAACTGTAGGAATTCCACAACAATTACCATAGAACGAAATACCTCTAACAACGTTCTCCAAAAGATACTGAGAGTGTTGAGATTTTTCTATATTGCCAAATCTAATAGCATCTAGAACAGCGATTGGTTTACATCCCTGAGATAGTATATCTCTAATAATACCACCAACACCTGTTGCAGCACCATCATAGGGTGAAATTGCAGATGGATGATTATGGCTTTCTAATCCTAAACCAACAAGTAAATCATCTCCAAGATTTATTAAACCCGCACCTTCTCCAATCCCAAGCTCGATATATGGGGCTTTTTCGTTGAACAGGTGAAACCATCTCTTGGAAGATTTGTAAGAGCAGTGTTCAGACCACATAGCTTCAAAAACAGCTACTTCTCCCTTATTGGGCTCTCTTTCTAATACATCAAGAATTTTACTATATTCTTCTGTTGTTAGCATTTTATTTCCTCTATTAAATTTGCAAAGATTTGTCTTCCAGTATCCGAGCCTAAATAATCAAAACTAGCTCGTTCAGGATGTGGCATCATACCCAAAACGTTACCTTTGGTATTTGTGATACCAGCAATATTTTCCAATGATCCATTAGGATTACTTTTTTGAGTAATCTCACCATGTTCATTACAATAACGAAAAGCTACAGAATCATCGTCATTTATTTTCTTGATTCCATTTGAATCATGATAATATCTACCTTCATAATGAGCAATTGGAATCTTAATTATTGATTCTAAATTTTGTAAAAGGGGACTTTGGGAATTCTCAGTTTTGATATTTATCCACTTACAGATAAACTTAGTTGATAGATTAGTTGTCAGCACGCCCGGAAGAATTTTTGTTTCACATAAAATTTGGAAACCGTTACATATACCTATGATAAACTTACCATTTTTTTCAAAATCGATTAGTTTTTCCGCTACTGGAGATTGAGCAGCTATGCCACCAGGTCTTAGGTAGTCTCCATAAGAAAAACCACCTGCTATAACTAAAGCATCCAAATTTTCCAGTTTCTTATCATCCCAAGGATAAATTAGTTCACCCTTAACATCTAAAATACTCAATGCTCTGAGAACATCTTGTTCATTATTAGTTCCCGGAAATTTGGTGATTCCAATTCGCATATAGTCACCTATTCTTCTTTAACGTGTTCTTTTTCACTTTTTTCTAAATGATGTCGTATTGTTAAATCAAAATCCTCTATAAGAGGATTGGATAGAATCTTTGCTGAAATCTCTTCTATCTCTGTTTGCAATTCAGATGAAGGGACCGCATTGAACGCAATCTCTGCACTTTTACCCAACCTCACTGACTCAATTCTTTTGAAACCTTTTCTGGAAAGAGAACGAAATGTCACTTCACCTGCAGGATCAAGAACAGACTTTCTTAGTTTTATAATCACTCGAGCTGTACTCAAAGGCTTATAATTCGGAAGCTTTTGAATTGAATTTAGTCGATCCAGAATATCCTTATAATGAACTATAACATCTCCAAGTTCTTGTCTATACCTATCCTTATCTTTTTTCTCCCCTGTTTTTTTCTCCCATAATCTCATAGTATCTGCTGAAATCTCATCGGCAAGTAATAATTGACCTTCAGTAGTTCTTCCAAATTCAAGTTTGAAATCTACAAGTTGTAGGGAGATTAAATCAAATATCTTTAGTAGAACCTCATTCACTGCCCTTGTAATAGCTTCCATTAAAATAGCTTCATTATCTGTAATGAGTTTCATTTGAACAGCAACTGACTCTGTTATTAGTGGATCATGGTGTTCATCATCCTTCACGAAAAACTCAATTAATGGTTGCTTAAATTTAATGCCTTCTTCAAAACCATATCTTCTACAAAAACTACCAGCACTAATATTTCTGCATACAACTTCAACAGGCAATATTGTTACTTTTTTGCAAAGCAATTTCGAATCACTTATTTTTGATATGAAATGTGTGTTGAATCCATACTCATCCAGAATTTCAAACAGTTTTACAGATGTAAGGCAGTTAATTATTCCTTTTTCAGCTAACTCTTCCTTTTTAACACCATCAAAAGCAGATATAGAATCTCGAAAAATAATCTGAACTTCTTTATCATTCAATACTACAACATCTTTTGCTTTCCCAGAATAAGTTACCAATGCAAATATCCCCGTTTTTACACCATAATGCAAACAGTTAGCTGTCTGTATCTGCAACCAAAATCGGACATCATTAATAAATTTTACTACTAAACGGTGTTAGAACAAATGAAGAATATATGGTGGTAGAAATATCTGGTGGGAGGTAAGCAGACTGTGTAATAGACCGCATTGCAATGTAATGCAAATTAGTCTTTATAAACTACTTAAAAATACATGGAGGTTTTACTGTAGTTTTAACATAATTCTAGTGCTCAACCAAAAATATATTACTTGAAAAGAAATTCGTTGTATCAATGAGTTCAGCAGAAAGTTATATTGATGCTCAAGAAAAGTTGATGACTCTTAACCTTCTAAAAATGGCTTTCAAAGGGTTTGAAACATTGGAATCTATGAAAGATTATTTAGCAAAATCAGATGTTGAAGTTTCTATTGCTAATCTATCACGATATATTAATGGGAAAGCTTTGCCTAAATCAAAATTGAAAAGTGAAATTCTCAAGGTTTTGATAGGAAATAAAGATCTAGGTTTAACAATTAAAAGTCTAATTGGCAGTCATATTCATGAATGGACAGATAGTTTTGGCAATACAGCTGTAAATAATACATACTTGCTGAATGATTCAAAAACACTGAAAGCTATTCTATTTTTAGCCATTCAACAAGGCATTATCCCAAGAGATGTGGATAAGATAATAACAGCTGAAGTGGATGGAATACCTGTTGCACTGACGTTAGCACATTTACTCAACATAGATTGTGTATATGCTCGTAGGAAAAAACCTTTGGGAACAACTGAATGTATTGCTGAGGACATTCAATCTATGACTTCTGGAAGAGTTGAAACAATTTATCTTCCTGAAAAATTCATTAAACATGATGAACGAGTATTGATTGTTGATGATGTAATTAGATCAGGATCAACTCAAAAAGCATTAGTTGAACTTGTTCGTCGTTCAAGTGGCGTTCCAATCAAAGTAATAATCCTTGCTGGCGTTGGCAAGCACTGGGGAAAGATAACAGAACTCAATAGAATTCCATTCAAGGTACTAAAATCTTATCCAGAGGACACTTAACTAAATTAGGTGATAAAATGATTACAGAGGTATTAGAGAGTTACAATCAAGAAGATATAACTATTGGAGTTATAGGTTCGCATTCAGCTTTAGATGTTCTAGATGGAGCAAAACGAGTTGGATTCAAAACTGTTGTTATTGTCGAAAAGGGGAGAGAAGAACCCTACACAAGATATAATAGAATTATTGATGACATGATCGTAGTAGACAATTTTTCAGATATATTTGACATTCAAGAGCAGTTGATCGAGAAGAATTGCATTTTTATTCCTAACAGATCTTTTGTTGTTTATTGTGGGTTTAATAGAATAGAAAGAGAATTCAGAGTGCCTATTTTTGGTAGTCGGGAGTTATTAAAGACTGAAGAGAGAACAGGATATCACAACTACTATAGAATACTTGAAGAAGCTAATATTCGATACCCAAAAGTTTACAAGAATGCTAAAGAAATCGATGGACCAGTCATATGTAAAATTCATCATGCAAAACAGAGAGTAGAGAGAGGGTTCTTTGTGGCTAAGAATCGTGAGGATTTTGAGGAAGAACTAGAAAAGCGAATAGAAAATGGATCAATTCTTGAGAAAGATTTGCACAAGGCATCTATTGAAGAATTCATCTCTGGAGTTACTTTCAACTTTAACTTCTTCTATTCACCATTATTCAAAAGAACAGAATTATTAGGTATAGATAGAAGATTTGTTACTGACCTAGATGGAATTGTCAGATTACCTGCTAATCAACAAATCAAGATGGGTTTTGATGAAGAAATGAAAGAGATTGGAAACTATGCAGTTACCTTAAGAGAATCAATGTTAAGAAAAGTTTATCCCATGGGTGACTATTTTGTTGATGCTACAAAACATCTTTATCCTCCAGGGATGATAGGACCTTTTGCCTTGCAAACGATGATTACTAAAGATTATGAATTTATCGTCTTTGATGTATCCACAAGAATGGGTGGAGGAACAAATAGCTTTATGGGAATTGGTAGTCAATATTCTGCAGTATATTGGGGACAACCAACTTCTGCAGGTAAAAGAGTGAGCATGGAGATAAAAGAGGCAATAGAATATAGTAGATTAGAATACATCCTAACATAGAAAAATCAACATGACTTAAATAAAATCTATGTTGACTTTATCTGAAGTTAAGCAAGAATAAGCATGTTTTACATAGTTTTGCAAACATCAGTTGCATGAACTAAATAGTTATTCTCACGTTAAACTTCATTCCAACTCAATTTCACGCCAAATCGAAGCAACTTAAAATATACACTAAACTAAAAAATTAAAAAGCAATTTCTTTCGCGTTTCCTTGAGTATATTGATAATCTCAACAATTGGCAGTCATTCTGCCCTTCAAATTCTGTATGGAGCTAAACAAGAAGGGTTCAATACAAAGGTCTATTGTATTAAAGGGAAAGAAGATCTGTACAAAAGATATCCTGTAGCACAAGAAATTGTAACGCTTGGTTCTTATGATGATTTACTAACTCAAGAACCTGATTTGAATGAAATTTTTGTGCCTCATGGAACTCTCATTGCAACTCTTGGAAAAAGAGCTCTTGATATTCAGATTCCTGTCTTTGGCAATAAAGAAGGAATGCACTGGGAGATGGTAAGAGACAAAAATCATCAGTTGTTAAAAGAAGCCAATATCAGAACTCCAAAGACATATAGTTCAGATAAAATTGATAGGTTATCAATTGTTAAGTTTCCTGGTGCAAAAGGAGGACTAGGCTATTTCCTATGTTCCTCTCACTCTGAATATGAACAACAAATAGCTGAACTACTTTCAACAGATTCAATCTCTGAAGATGCTGCCAAATCAGCACAAATTCAAGAATATATCACAGGTGTTACAATGTATCCTCATTATTTCCATTCTGTCATTCATAATAGAGTAGAAATGCTTGGAATCGATAGGAGATACGAAACAAATGCGGATGCTTTAGGTAGATTATCTCAAAATAATTTCAAAATAAAACCCAGCTATAAAGTAGTTGGCAACCAACCTCTTATTGCAAGAGAATCATTAGTCCCAGAACTACTTGATTGTGGAGATAGATTAATGGAAGCAGCTGCAAAATTGTTCCCTCCTGGCTTATTAGGTCCTTTCTGCATAGAATTGGCAATTACTTCAGAGGAAATTGTGGCTTTTGAATTTACAAGTAGGATAGTAGCTGGCACAACTCTCTATGTTAACGGTTCACCTTATTCACGTTTTCTATTTGATGAGGACATGAGTATGGCTCGAAGAATATGTAGAGAGATAAAGCAAGCAATGGGCCAAAGAAGATTAAAGGAACTCTTAACTTAAATGATTTAGGACATGAAGGATATGGATAAAATTGGTATCTTTGACTTTGGTGGACAATACTGTCATCTGATTGCTAGAAGGGTACGTGATCTAGGAGTTTATGCAGAAATAATCTATGAACCTACAGAGGAATATAATGGATTTATTCTATCTGGTGGTCCAGGTGATGTATACAGGGAAGAATCACCCAAATTACCAAATAATTTTTTTAATAAGGTAAGCGTTCCAGTTTTGGGCATATGTTATGGTCATCAAATGATTGCTCAATCATTGGGAGGAGATGTAAACCTTGGGAAGGAGAGAGAATATGGAAGAAAAATGGTTAAACTCAATCTATTATCAGCTCTCTTTGAGGGATTAGAGGAAGAAGAGAGAGCTTGGATGTCGCACTTTGATGAAGTTAAAATCTTACCTGAAGGTTTTGAAACTATAGGAAGTACAGATATCTGTGATATAGCTGCTTATCAAAATCTCGAAAGGAAAATCTTTGGAGTTCAATTTCATCCTGAAGTTGTTCATACAACTAATGGTACAAAAGTTCTAGATAATTTTCTAAAAATAGTTAATTGTAAAAGGGAATGGAAATTGGAAGGATGGGTAGAAGAAAAACTAGATGAAATTAAAGCAACTGTGGGAGAAAAGAAAGTAATTATGGGAGTGAGTGGCGGTGTCGATAGCACCGTAGCGGCAGTTATGCTTTCTAGAGCAGACATTGATTCTCACTTCATTTATGTTGATACTGGATTAATGAGAGATTATGACACAGAAGAAGTCAAGACAATCTTCTCTGATTTAGGTGTAGGAAATTTCGTTGTCGTGAACGAGGAAGAGAGATTTGTAAAAGCTCTTGAGGGAGTTATAGATCCTGAGAAGAAACGCAAAATAATAGGTAAACTGTTTATAGAAGTTTTTGAGGAAAATGCTACTAAAATAGGAAGTTTCGATTTCCTCGGACAGGGTACCATTTATCCAGATAGAATTGAGAGTGCTCAACCTAGCCAGCATGCAAATGTTATCAAATCACACCATAATGTTGGTGGTCTTCCTGAAAAAATGTCTCTTAAGATTATAGAACCACTTAATGATCTCTATAAGGATGAAGTTAGAAAAATAGGTAGGATGCTGGATATACCCATGAAATTCATTAATCGTCATCCTTTCCCTGGGCCAGGGTTAGCCATTAGAATTTTAGGTGACATCACAAAAGATCGTCTTGAAATTTTAAAGAAAGCAGACGTGGTAGTTCATCAAATCATTGAGGAAAATGGACTATATGATTCCCTTTGGCAAGTGTTTCCTGCGCTCATACCTATAAAATCAGTTGGCGTTATGGGAGATAAAAGAACATATGAATATATGCTAACTGTTCGAGCAGTTGAATCACTTGACGCAATGACAGCTGATTGGAGCAAATTACCTTATGAAGTGTTAGAAGAAATATCAAATCAGCTTATAAACAAAGTTCCGGGTATCAATAGAGTTCTATATGATATTACATCTAAACCTCCGGGCACGATAGAATATGAATGAAGGGCGTAAATAATGGACGTAAAGAAAAGAGAGCTAACTGAACATCTCTTGAAAAATAAGATTTTGAAATATGGAGATTTCACACTTAAATCTGGAAAGAAGTCTTGGTTTTATGTTGATTTAAGATTGATTTCTTCCTACCCAGAAACTTTCGAATTCGTCATTGACTGTTATATAGATATGATCAAGAAGATTCATGGGGTTGATGCATTAGCTGGAGTTGCAGTAGCTGGTATTCCTTTTTCTGCAGTTGCTGGATACAAGTTAGGTATCCCCTCAATTATTGTTAGACCTCAAATGAAAGAACACGGATTGAAAAAAATAATTGAAGGAAGTATTCCATCTGCATCAAGAGTTGTACTCATAGATGATCTAATTACTACAGGTAGTAGTAAAATACCTGGAATATTAGCATTAAGAGATAATGGTTTTGTAGTCGATAATATGATCGTACTTATCGATCGAAGTCAAAGTAAATTGGAAGAATTAGAAAATCTAAATATAAAACTTCATTCTTTTATTACGATAAATGAAATATTCAAATTATGCTTGGAAATAGATGAAGAATATATTTCGGAACAAGACAAGAAATTAATAGAAAATAATTTGTAAAGGGAAAAGGAAATTTTCAAGCTCACAAAAGCCCATTAAGCTTTTCTTGTATTTCTTTCGCTTTTTCTCCTGGAGACTGAGAATAGATTACTCCTCTACTTACATTAACCATAGTTTTTGTCTTAAAGCTCTTAAGAAGCGTATCAGCACTCCCACCTTGAGCACCCACACCAGGTGCTAGTGCTATAGTATTATCACCAACAATTCGCTTAATTTCTAATATATCAGATGGTTCAACATGAGCTGTTGCACCTATAACGCATCCATCTGAATTAGCTTCTTTACATAAACTGGCGATATGCTGAAACAGGGGTTTTCCTTGCACGTTTGCGTGTTTTTGTAGGATCGCTTGTGGGTTTGACATCAAAGTAAGCACTATGATACCTAAGTCAAGTTTATGAGCCATTTCTGTTGTTTCAAGCACATTACCACTATAGGGATTAAATGTAAAGGCATCAAATTCTTCCTCTTTAAACCAGAATATAGCTGATTCGTTAGAAGAACCTATGTCGCCTAGTTTGTGGTCAGACATGGAGAGCATTTTCTTTGAATGTATTTGCCTGTTAATTGTACGAATATCATCAATGGTTAATCCTAAGGTATATTGACGATTTATCTTGATTACACTTGTATATGGAGAAACCAGATCGATAATATTCTCCATAAAGCTTACTCTTTCCTCTGTAGGTATCACATTCTTATCTCTTTGACGAGGTATTGCTGGATCCAAACCAACACTAAGAATACTATTCTTCTTCTTAGCTACTTCCTCATACTTTTTAACAAAAACAGGCGCTCTAACACTCATAAGTATAGAAATAATCAACCATTTTTAATTATTGTTTTTGAACTCTAGAAGTACTATTTTAGTTAATATAGTTCTCATTCTCGAATACTATTTTACCTTCTTTAACAGCATAAAACATCTGACCAACAAACAGCTGTTTCTCAAATGGAGACCATTTAGCCTTTGATTTCACCCAGTTTTTAGTTATTTCTATCGGATCAGACATGTTCAAAATAATCATATTTTGATTTAGCTCTATTTTCGGGAGATTGAGTAATGAAGAAGGAAAGGTATACAGAGCTTCTATTGCTCTATCCCATTCAATTTCCCCTTTATTTATCAATGAAAGTGTTGATGGAACAAGTTCCTGAACACCTGGCATTCCACTGATAGATTTCTCCAGCTTTTCTTCGAGTGTATGTGGAGAATGATCTGAACACACCATATCTATAAGACCTGTAGCTAATGATTTCAGAAGTAGATCACTATCGATACGGTTTCTAAGAGGGGGATTAACTTGCTTCAATTTGTCTTCAAGCTCTGAGGTTTGGTCAAAGTAAATGTATCTAGGGCAAGTATCCAAAGTTACGTTTTCATGTTTAGACAGTTCTAAAATTCTCAATGATAAACCGCTACTAATATGAGTTATATGGAATTTCAATTTAGGAAAATCAAGAGCCCAAGATAGCACTTGCTGAATTGCAATGGCTTCTGCTTCAGGAGGTCTTCTTTTATTATGACTACTATATGATTTGCTATTCTCAAGAATTTTAGGGTCTTCAGCATGGAAGAAAATCGGTTTACTCGATTCAATACTTTCCAATTTTGCTAAACTATTTTCAATTGTCTCATAGCTAACAGAAAGATTACCGAAGGATTCTGACATAAACACCTTATACGCATCTGCATGAACATTAATCTCATCCAATTCATTATAATTTCTTTCTGTTAAAGCCGAAGCAACAAGTAATTTCACATAATGTTGTTTTTCTGCTAATTCTTTTTTCTGCAAAATTGTGTTTACTGAATCTGTAATAGGGTTTGTATTTGGCATATCTAGAACAGTGAAAATTCCGCTAGAGAGTGCCGCTTTTGCTCCAGAAAGGATGTTTTCCTTATGCTCATAGCCTGGTTCACGAAAATGAACATGTATATCAACCAAAGGAGGGAGAGCTATTAATTCAGATGCATCTATTTCAGTGTTAGAAAAATTTATTGCTGATTCATCTTTTTGAAAATCTAAATCTTGGTGCACAAATTCTCTTTTTTCTATATCCCATACCCTAAGATTTGAAAATATTACCATTGGTCAAATCCTCTCTTTTTCTCCAGTCTCTAACCTTTTATACACGCCAAAATCAGTTATCTGTTCCAGCTGTTTCGTATTGAAAATTGGTCCATCAACACAGATTCGCCATCCTGTTGGATCCACTGCACAATAGCTACATACACCAAAACCGCATCGCATATATCTATCAGCAAGACTCATTTGCATGTCTATGACTTTATCATATTTTTTACCAATATCAAATATAGCTTTCATCATACGTTCTGGTCCTGCTACATAGAAGATTGAAGGACCTTCAACTTCTTGAAGAAATTTCTCCAGGTCAACAGTTGGAAACCCTTTATACCCATATGAACCATCATCAGTACATGCATGAAAAATGAGTTTTCCCTCATCATGCAGATGTTGAAACCATTTCAGATACATTAACCTACTTTTGTTTCTTGCTCCTTCAAATACATGAATTTCTTGTTTTTCTTCTTGATGGATTAGATTGGTTGTAAGCAGCTTTAACGGTGTCATCCCAAAACCACCCCCAATTAACAGGTGATTGACTTTCACTTTTTTTGGAGTTTTGAATGGCTTTCCATAAAAACCTCTAATACCTAAATAGTCACCTATTTCCTTCTTAAGTAGTGCTTCGGTTCCCTCACCCATTTTAGCAATACCTATTTCCAATATATTATTCTCAAAACCTGCTATTCCTATGGGAAATTCGTCAACTCCTGGTACCCACAACATAATGAATTGACCTGGTTTTGCACTTTTTACTTCTACTGGAACCTCAAGCAGAAATGTGTAAGTATCTTCACATTCTTCTTCTTTATCAACAATTTTGCACATAATTGGTTTTGTGTTGGGTAATGTTTGTTTTATCATCTGTGAGCTCCTCCTGTAATTTCTCCAATAGATGAATAGTCGTGTTCTTTCATGTATTTCTTAATCTTCATCGTTATAGTTCTTATAATGTTTTCAGGATAAGCAACACCAATTGCAGACCCTATTTCAACAGCTGTAGCTCCAGCTAGGAGATATTCTACAACATCTTCTCCTTTGTAAATCCCACCTACACCAATTAGAGGAATTTTTTCTCTGAAGTTTTCATAAAGATCATAAATATAACGAATGCCTATCGGTTTTATTGCTGAACCTGACAATCCTCCTCTTTTGAAACCTAGAATGGGTTGTTTGGTTTGAATATCTATAACCATGGCTTTTAGAGTATTAATTGCAACGATAGCATCACACCCTCCTTTAACAGCTGCATCTGCAATTTCTATTATATCACTAACATTAGGAGTTAATTTAACCCATAGGGGAAGATTAGTTTTGGATTTCAATGCTTTTACAATGCTATATACTGCTTCAGTATCGGTCCCTATTTGTGACCCTCCTTTCTCAGTATTTGGACAACTTAAATTTAATTCAAACCCCAGGATGTTAAGGTCTTTTAACCCATCAAGTACTTCTGAGAATTCGGTTTGATTTTCTCCGAAGATAGAAACTACTGTTGGAGTCTCACTTTTTACTAATTGTTCAATATCTTGTCTAAATGTTTGATATCCAGGATTTGCCAACCCTACAGAATTAATCAAGCTTCTAATTTCATGTAATGCAAACACACTTGGATTGGGATTTCCACTTCTTGAACGTGGTCCTATACTTTTTGTTATAACTGCTCCTAAACCTGCTTTATATGCTCGTTGAAGAGTTGAGTATGTAGTTCCTAATACTCCTGAAGCAAGCATAAGAGGGTTTCTAATCTCAATGGAACCAATGAAGGTTTCAATACTCATGAGAAGACAGATAATAGCAACTTGAAAAGTCTTACTAACTTTAGCTCTTTTGATAACAAGATTCATTTACGTATAACAAATTTCAAATATATAATACTAACTTAAGGTTAAGGGCTGAACAATAATCGTCTAGGTGGACTTATTTGGTAAGAATAGCAGTTATTTCCGACATACATTCTAACATTTATGGATTAGAAGCTGTTCTAAAAGATATTGAAAAACGTCGAAATATTGATGAAATCATCTGTTTAGGAGACATTGTTGGTTACTATCCTTTCCCGAATGAGTGTGTTGATCTTGTTAGAGAAAAATGTTCAATAAGTATGTACGGTAATCACGATGCAGGAGTTGTAGGAGACGAACCAGCCTTCTATTTTAACCCTATAGCGTATGAAATGATTATCTGGACCAAGAAATTTCTTAAAAAAAACAACCTAATTTGGTTATCAAAACTACCTCGTAAGAAAATAATAGAAAGAAATGGAAAGAAAATATATCTTGTTCATGGATCACCGTTTCAAACATTTGATTATTTTGACGCCCCTAGTGGAAGTGAATGGAAAAATATGCTCAAGGAAGCTTCTGAGAAGACTATGACTGACATGCTTTTTGTAGGTCATACTCACATTCCAATTAAAGACAGATATAAAAAATTCCATGTCCTCAATCCTGGATCTGTGGGACAGCCAAGAAATGGTAAACCTGGAGCATATTATAGTATTGTAAACACAACTCCTCTCAATGTAACGATGGTTCAAGTGAAATATGACCATAAACCAGTTCAAGAAAAAATGAAAGAATTAAACCTTCCTAAATCTTTGAGTTTAAGATTAGACAAAGGTCTCTGAATTTTGTCAGATTTAATCTCGGTAATGATAATCTAACGAAGGATCTTGGAGATCATTAAATTCTGCTTCTAATTTATCATTGTAGAGGTCGTACAAGATAACTAAAGCAACTCCTTGATGTACTCCTGCAAGAACTGACAGTTTCTTATAATTTATGTTTGGATTCTTTGGTAGAATTTTTTCTCTGATATACCCCTTCAGATTGCCATAGTTTGGAATTGTTCTTATTCCAGATATCAATTCACTTAATTTGCCTTCAAAACCTGTAAAATTAACGTCTTGCTTCTTTTGACGTTGAATTTGCTCTAAAATCTCGTTGTGCAATTTCGCCTCTCTTTTTCTCTCAGCTTCAAGCTTTTTTTCGTTTTCCCCTATATAATCATGTAAAGTTGTCAATCGTTTACCCCATTCTCAAGTCTCGATGTTAAGAGATACAATTACACTAAAAAAATGTTTTGTAATACGTTAATCAAACAAAGTTTCTGTTTCATTGAAAAACTATTTTTTTGTTCTAAAGATAATTTAGTTAGGTTAAGATTCTATTCATTTGGGTGATTGTGAATTTAGTCACTAAGATGAATGATTCAATATATCATAAACAAGTTACTAGAATAGAAAATCACACTATAAAACAAGAAACAGGAAGAACAATCATGTAATGCATATCGTGTTTGGACAATTAGTGAGTCTACTTTCAGACTTCTGCCCGTGTAGCTGTGTATTTATTTCCCTAGTAATAATATCGCACAACTAGACATATTTAAGTATTAAAGGAAGAAAAATAAAGCTAAAAGAAAATCTAATTAAATTTAGTAAAACAATTGAAAGAAAGAAGATAGTACATAGTTAATATACTAGACAAGTATCTATTATATTTTTAGTGTAAAAGATAGTATAAAAGTTACTTATACAATTATTTTGTGTTATAAGTGAAACATATTACGATTAGAAGATGATTTATTGAAATAAATGGTGAAATAATCAATTTTCTATCCAATTTTTTGATCTTCTTTTAGCTTTTTTCCAGTTACTTAATAGCGCTTCTCTTTTCTCTGATTCCATTGAAGAAAAAAACTCTTGCTCAATCAAGAAATTTCGTTTAATGTCTTCTAAGTTTTTCCAATAACCTACAGCTAAACCAGCTAGATATGCAGCACCAAGCGCAGTTGTTTCAGTAGTTACTGGTTTTTGAACTTTAACGTTTGAGATATCTGCTTGAAACTGTAGTAGTGGAGAGCATTTTGTAACTCCCCCATCAACTCTAAGTATTGAAATATCTACACCAGAATCTATGCTCATTGCTTTGAAAACATCCTCAGATTGATAACATATGGATTCTAAAGCTGCTCTGATAATATGCTCTCGTGTAGATCCTCTAGTAAGACCAACAATTATTCCTCTAGCATAAGGATCCCAGTCAGGAGCTCCCAAACCCACAAAAGCTGGAACAAAATACACTCCTTCAGTAGTTGGTTGATTATTCATTATATCTATAAGTTCTGATTTGTCCTCCAATACACCTAATCCTTGTTCTAACCATTGAATGCTTGCTCCTGTGATGAAGACACTACCTTCCAAAGCATATGTGATAGTATGGTCTAATTTCCATGCAATGGTAGTAAGAAGACCATTATTAGAATGAACGATATCTTCACCTGTATTCATCAGCATAAAATTCCCAGTCCCATAAGTATTTTTCACTTCTCCTTGATCAAAGCAATATTGTCCGAAAAGAGCCGCTTGTTGATCTCCTGCATTTCCAGCAACGGGTATGGGGTGGTTGAATAGTGAGCCTACATCACCGTAGGTTTCTTTATCGCTACTTGGACGAACCTCTGGAAGTATGTGTTTAGGAATTTGTAAGATTTCGAGTAATTCGTCATCCCAAGTTCCAGTTTGTATATTAAAAAGAAGAGTTCTGGAAGCATTTGAATAATCAGTAAAATGATTACCAGTTAAATTATAGATCAACCAGCTGTCAATTGTTCCAACTGCTAGTGAGTCATCAGCTAGTTTGCATTGTATTTTTTCTGAATTCTCTAATAACCATTTTATCTTTGTTCCAGAGAAGTAAGGATCCAACACTAATCCTGTTTTCTTCTTGAAGATTTCAGCATAACCTGAGCTTTTTAGATCCTCACATATTCCTGCAGTTCTTCTACATTGCCAAACTATAGCATTGTGCAGGGGAATCCCTGTATTCTTATCCCAAGCAACGATTGTTTCTCTTTGATTAGTTATACCAATTCCTGAAACTTCCGAAAATTCTATTTTTGCAACATTAACTGTATCTCTAATTGTTTTCAATGTTTTCAGCCAAATCTCGGAGGGGTCATGTTCTACCAATCCAGGAGAAGGGAAGATTTGCTTATGTTCCTCATATGATTTTGCTACTTCTTCTCCTTTAGAATTAAATAGAATTGACCGTGTTCCTGTTGTCCCTTGATCAATGCTGAGGATTAAATTCATATGTATCAAGAAATCTACAATGTTTAAAAATGTTTTAGGTTAACATCAGTGAAATATCAAATAACCATGCTTCTAAGATAAAGAAAGAAAAGAAAGTTAATTTGAAGGATTATCATGTAGTACGAACTGGTCCTTCAGGTGTCATATAAACGGAGTGTTCATGTTGAGAAACGAACGATCCTGCAACATCAGATAAAACATGATATTGATACAATGCACCCACTTGCTTTAATTCCCTCAAACCCATCTTAGCTTTTGCGACACCCACATGCTTATAGATCCATCTGGTAGATACGGGTAAGCGGTTATATTCCTTATCAAGAAGTCTTCGAATTTGCTTTGCTGCGTCTGTTCTGAGAGGAAACCTTCCATCTGCTAGACGTACAATATACAATTTATTTTTATCTTGACCAGATTCTCCAGCTCCAGTTGAAGCGAATGTTTCTATTGCAAATGCTTCATCTTGTAGTATAAGATTACCTTTCCTTCCTGCAACATTTGGAATGGTTTTTGGTCCATGGACTCTGTATTGCATCAGCATGTGACCAGATAGATCTTTAATTGTTGTAAATCCATATCCTTCAATGATACTTTCTATCAAATCACCCAATTTTCCAGTATATCCACCAACACGAATCACTTTAACAGCTGTGTCTGTTGCTTCCTTACTGGCTTTAATCAGGTCGTTGTGAAGATCATCAAAAGCTACAGTTAATGCAGTGTCTGCTATATAACCTTCATAATGCACCCCACAATCAAGCTTTACAACATCTCCTTCCTTTAGAACAAGGTCGTCTTCCCAAGGACAGGTATAATGTGCACAATGATTATTAACAGATACATTTAGTGGAAAAGCAGTTTTCATCCCTGCTTCTTCTATAAGTCTATCTGCAGTTTCACATAAGTCAAGAGCTTTAACACCTGGTTTAGCCATTCCTTTTACATGTTGCAAAACACTCTTAGCAACATCTCCAGCTTTTTGGTATTTTTCGAGAATAGTTTCTTCTTTCTCTTCTTCTATTATCTCTTCAACTTTTTCTTTGGCTTTTTCTTTGGTACTTACTTTTTTCTCAGCCATTGCTTTCACCAGAATGAAAATAGCTTTTTTTGTGAATATTTAACTTTGATGTTTTAACACATTGTTGCAAATAAAAATAAAAAAGTGAAGGGGTTACCAACCAATTGGAGGTAATCCCATAAAAATACACACTAAAGCCCCTAAAGCTAACAATCCTACAAGTACCCAACCAGCTATATTTTTGTTTGATCGAAATACTTGATCGTCTGGTGTTTCCATCCGTTTGATCATAACAATAGGTCTTGGTGTTCTTCGGTACCATCCAATTACTGTCACTTGATTTCCAATCAGTCTATCAACTCTGAATAGAGCAGTAAACCATCTCATGAAACCGAAAAGAGGATTATAATCCAAAGTTATAATTCCGGAAGGATCTTGAAGAACAACATCCTCACTTAAGTAATAGCCGGGTGTTCCTCTTCCAATTATTGTCCCCTGTAATCTTATAGGTTTTCCTCTGAATGGAGAAGCTTCTGCATATCCATCATCACTTACATCAGTTACTGCAGTCATGGCATTAACTAGGGGGATTTCTTCATCTAATCTAGGATATCGAACAACTACTCTCCAAATCCACAACAAAGTAGCTAAACCTAGTCCAGAACCGATACCAATCCACATCCACCCTGTGCTAGAACCATAGAAGTAGGATAAAGCACCCAATCCTGGAAGTACAAAGGTAAGTATAGGAACAATGTAAAGTAGGAAAACATCCACAAAAAACTCATCCCAAAGGCTTTCTTTGATTTGATCTGTGCCAAGTGCAGGATATGCTCGTTTCATATTGTTTTCTTCTGCTAAATCGTCTAAAGCTAAAAGTCTTTTTGCAGTTAATGGGTGAGTAGATTGTAATTCGAGGAAACCACCCCAAGGACTTTCAAGGTCCCAAGCAGCTGCTTTAACAATCATTTCAGGATCGAGTTCTCCACCAGTGGATTGAGCATAAGCTGTCATTACTAAACTTTTAGCAGCTTTAATATCGAAAATATTTAATGATCTTATAGCGCTCGAGAAACTAGATGCTCGACGATATGTCCTAACTCTTGTTCTTCTATCCACAGTCTTATCATTTACAGTTTCAGAATACTGAGCTTGAGTACTTACCATACCATAAGCAATTTTGACTAAAGCCGTTGATAGTGCTTTCGGATTTCCCGTTTGTTCTCCTGAAAATCTATCAGCATAATACTCACGAACTCTACTAAGGAAAAGAACAAGAAACTGACTGATTAAATAGAAGAGATAGGAAATGACGACCATTACTACGGCTGCTACGGCTATAGCTGATCCTACTTTATTATCTCCTCCACTCGATAAAGCTCCAGATCTAAGTAAACCTCGAGAGAAGATGTAGAAAGTATACATAATCATTGGTACTGCCGATGCAATTGTCATGAATAAGAAATCCATGTGGACAATATGACCTATTTCATGACCTACAACTGCTGTCTGTTCATCAGGCGTAAGTAAATTCAGAATACCATCTGAAAGAACTATTCTAGCATTCTTTTTGAAACGACCATATGTTAATGCTGTGGGCATATTATCGTGAATCATTCCAACTTTCTTAATCGAAATATTATGCAACTGACTCTGATCTACTATATATTGAGCAAGATGTGGTGGAAGTTGTGATACTTCTATCCAAGTCATTCTGTGCATCCATCTGAAACTTAAATCTAACAACCATGGAGATATTAGGAATTGTAAAAGGACTATTCCCAAGGTAATTAGCACCGGAAGTAGAACAAAAGAAGACATTCCAAGCGCTTCATGAAAATCACCAACATAATATGCAATTGCTATGGCTCCCATTACAACGGCATACACCAAGCCCCAAAGGAAGATTAGAGTAAGCATCCCTCTAAAAACTAATCTTAATTTCATTAGTATCTAAGGTGTAGTTGACACACTAGTATATAACTGCTATTTTTTAAAAAAAAAGATAAAAGAAGAAACTTATTTCTTCTTCTTACGTATAGCATTTATGATTGGAACTATTACCAGGAAGGCTATAACAGGGATCAAACTTATGGATGATTCAACAACGTAATCAGGGTTAAGAAATTCATTTGTTCTATCACCAAATGCAGTACTTAGTACGGTGCCTTCTGTTTCGAAATCACTTAGTGAATCCAGCAGTGATAATGCTGTGGGAGCTATATCAATCATACTAATTCCAGCAATTGTTGAATTTTGTTTAATGCCGGGACCAGCAGCTATAAAGATTCCATGCATATCGGTATTAGTATTAAGATACCCATGCATACCAACGTATGTGCCTCCAAAATTCCTAGAATATCCTGGTTTTAGAAAAACTGAGATATTAATACCTCTATTAGCATTGAAGATGTCAATATCCTCGTTCTCTTCATTTACAAACACTCCTTCTATTTCGGTTTGTCCTTCAAGATAACTAGCAAATTCTTCTACTTTAGTGACATTGGTTTCTTCCATGAAATAAAGTAATTCAAAAGCAGCATCGTGTGCAATATACGGTTCAATCCCAGTCATGTTCATGGCTAGCTCAAAATATGATTTTTCTTCTAAGAAGAAATTGCTATCATGGACAGGAGCCATTCCATGGTCAGATGTTAAAATGATAACGGTTTCCCTTAGCATATCTTCTTCCTGCAGTCTTCGGATAACATACGCAAGCGCATTATCCACACTCACTAGCTCATCGATAAGCTGGGTTGAATCTACACCTGCATAGTGTCCTGTAGAATCTACGGCTGGCCACCAAGAATATGCTAACCCAATTTCAGGATGTGCAATTATAACATCTACTGTTTTTTTCGCAATTCCCATGTTATTACGGGTGTTTTTTGAACAAAAATAATCATAATCGAAAACATAAGTTGGAGCAGCACCACCATACGATGTACCGTCATCTACATAAGGCCACGCAAAAACTGCGGTTATTATATCATTTTCTTCCGCATGTAAGACAGATGGTTTAGTTGACAACAAATGCAAACCTGTGTTTGTGTCTCGATAAGGATCACTCGCTTCACCAAATAACGAGTATGATTTATTATCTACCCAGTCATAGAAAGTATTTCCTAGTATTCCATGAACATCAGGATGATTTCCTGTAATCATAGAAACGTGATTTACTGCCGTTACTGAGGGATTAGAAGGAACATTATATGCAGCTTTTGCACCTTCCCCAATTAACCATTCAATTGTTGGCAAACTAGTTTTTTCAAAGTAATCATGTCTGAAAGCATCAGCACTAAAAACAATAACTCTCTTTATAGTATTAATATCCTCTTCGCTAGTGGTGTCACTCAAAACACTAACAGACGGAACTATAGAAATAGCAAAAAGAGCAACTAATAAGAGAGAAATGGTCATTTTTTTAATCTTAAACGGATTCATCTTAATCGGTATAGATTAGTGTTATATAGGTTAAATTTCTTTCGCATAGAAATATCTAGTAAAATCAAACGTATTTTAATATTTCACTTATTTTGTTAACTACTCTCTTAACCTCTATTTTCTTTCTACGAGTACCTGGGGCACTTAAATCACCAAAATAGATGAAATCTACACCTACTACTTGAGCAGTTTCAGCATCTAACCAGGAATCACCTATGAAAATTGTCTGTTCTGTTGATCTGTTGAAGTGGTTCATAATCTTAATAAGCCCTTCAGGGTTTGGTTTTGCTTTTTTGACATCATCTCTAGTTATTACAACATCGGTATACTGATCAAGTTCGAATTTCTTCATACCATAATCAGTTAATTTTCTGGAATTGTTGGTGAAAATGGCTAAATCATAATTCTCCAATTGCAATTTATCTAGAGTAGAATGAACATCTTCTTCTATCTTAGCTTTCTCGTAACCTATTCGTTCAGCGTCCTCAACAATCTGCCAAGCTTTTTCATAAAGCCCACCTTGTGTATCTTTATCCTTAACGAGTTCAACCAAATTCAAAATGGTTGTAGGTGTATTTTTTATTATTTGAAATTCATCTGGAGGAACGAGATCTTCTAACATCTCCCTTACTTCATCTCGAATTCCCATGTAATTGATATTAGATTGAATTAATGTTCCATCTAGATCAAATACAATCAGTTGGATAGATCTCATAAATTTCAAATGGTTTCTCAAACTGCTCGTTAATTAAGTTTTAGAAACACTCATTGAAGTGAAAACAACAGTTAATTTTTTATTCTTACGCTGTGATATTATTCTGATATACTTGAGCTCAAATATCTCAGATTTTAGATTCATTCATTATGAGCCCGTTTATTCAGATTTAAACAAGGTTTTTGCTGAATACTCTGAAACTCTCAACACCTATCAGAAAGCAGGGGTGGAGAATGTTAATGCTAAGGTCCTCTCCTATTTCTATGAAGGAATGCTATATCTAATCAAAGCGGATGATTTGTTCAATAATAGAGATTATCCTAAAGCTCTCAAACATTATGAGGATGGTCTTAAATTAATCGTTAGATCAAGAGCTTCAAGAGGTGTAGAAGGAGATTTAGTTTTCAAAGAGATGATCAAATGGACAAACTACTCTGAAGGCATGATAAGAATATGCAAAGCATTAATCGAAACAGATCCAAATCAGCAAATAGTGATAATTAATGAGGGGATAGACTTCTTCAAAGCCTTTTCAGAAAATCGAAATGAGGAAAATAATCAAATAGATAATTTAATTGCAAAATCAAAGGTTTCCTTTGCAAAATATGTCCTCAACAAAGCTACAGCTCAAACAAAATCAGATAATACAAATTTATACAAAAAATATTTGCTTTATGCCCGAACTGAATTAATGAAAGCTAACTTCTTCTTCAAATCTCTTGATGAAGAGATGGAAGATATTCACAATAGAATTGATGAAACAACTAAACTTCATATTATTAGTCGAGCTGAATTTTTCTGGGATAGGGGTACCGAATATATAGCACAAAGTCTGTTCAATGAAGCTTTACGATATTTCGCTATAGCTTCAAAATACTATGCACGCGCAAGTGGTATTTGTGATAATTTTTTGGAACAAAGACTTTATCTAGCATTATCTAGAATCACTCAAGCTAGTAGATTCGAGGCAGAAGCGAATGAATTGTATAAGAGGAAAGATAAGCCTAAAAAAGCAAGTGAGATATTCATGAAAGCAGTAGAAATCGTTGATATAGCATTAGGATTACTAACAAGTATTAAAAGTAAGACCTTAATCTACAATATGACAGCTCAGCGTTCTTTTTACGAGTCCTTGTCTTTAGAAACAGAAGGCATCTACCTTTTTGATCAAGAAAACTTCAAAGAAGCACAAGAAAAATTTGAGGAATCGATGAGGAAACTTGAGGAAACTCAAAGATGTGCAACTGAAGGGAATATTGATCAACTTTTAGAATTCGTTAGAATCTCCAAAAATGAAATTGAAGGCTACATATCTATGTCCAATGCTATGTTGTGAAAAAACGAGATAGAAAACCTTAAACATTTTCCGATTTTATGTTGAACGAAGAATTCGTTCATGATGATACAACGGTCTATGATTCGAAAGAAAAGGAGATGTGATGGGCGGTCTGAGACTAATTCTTCATTATCTATTTCAACCCAACACTTCTGCAATAATCTCTTTGTATTTTGTAAAAGCCATTCTTCTATATCCTGTTTCAGTTACAAGACCTAAAGTGTTAGCTCCATAAAAATCATCAAGTAAAGAGTAATAGACAAAACCTTTGATTTTTTCGCTATTAAGACAATTTTCTAACATTCCAGCTAAAGCCCCTGCTTGAGTTCGTTCTCCATAAATCACAGCTGATAAACCAAACTCTGTAAACCAGAAATCCTTAGTGTTACTTGTTACCATATCAAGATAATAACTGAGATCTAATTCTCTAGCGTGTATAATGTAATAATCTAAGCCTACGAAATCAAGTGTGGAATTTTCCCACAAGTTTTGGAACAAGTTTATTGAGGGATCAAAATCATTGAATGAAAGATTTATTCCTACTTCAGTTACATTTGATATTGAGTGAATAAAGTTGGAAGTATCATCTATTACACTGACCCATGTGTCTGTATCCTGTAAATCTTCGATAAAAGCTGATGAAAAACCGAATGGTTCAGGATAAATCAGCAGATAGTCAGGTTCATAGTATTGTACAAGTTTAACAGATTGATTATGAATCACTTGAGTATAATCTAAGAAACTCACACTTTGAAACAACCATGTAGGAGGAGCATAACCATATGTAGACAGCATTATTTTGAATCCATTTGCTCTAAGAGAAGCAATGGTTTGGTTAAGCTCTGCTTCAAAATCGTTTAGCAACTCCATTCGTACATCCAGTCTAGCTATAGTTACTCCTAGATCCTCGATTAAATCTAATTCTTCTAAAAATAATGATTCGTAATCAGATAAATTAACGGTTTGATAAGAAACTGATTTTAAAGAAACTCCGAATTCAAAATCATCTCTATCTGGAAAAACAGGGAGATAATCAGCTGAAGTGTATGGGTTATAGGATGTCATTGTACCGATTCCCAATCCTGCGAAAACAAGAATCAATATAGCTAAACCAGCAAAAATCACTTTTGTAGCATTATCCATAAACCGCCTTAAACTTGCAAAAAGTGGAGGTCTTTCAATCTCTACAGGTTTTTCCCTTTCAACTTTATCTAGAAAAACATCTCGTTTTGGTTTCTTCTGAGTAGATGTAGATTTTGATTTTCCGTTATTTAGTCTTGCTTTGGAAGAATTTTCTGCTACTACATCTTTCTTCTTTATCGCTACCTTCTTTCTAAACTTGATAGGAACTGCAATAGGAATAAAAATCAATGTTGGATAGAAATAGCCAATTGATCCATATAAAAAGGCTTGAAATTGAGCATAACCAATGCTTGGGATAAGAGTTAACCACCCTAGTTCTCGAGGTAGGATAAATGAGGTTAGCGCAGATATTTTATGCAAATACTGCATCATTGTTACAAGAGCTAACAAAGTGAATAGAACATTTCCAGCTTTAGCAATTTTACTAGCTTCGATTCGGTTCATAAATGCTAAAATCGTTACAGCAAGATTATTCACGAAAAGCAAAATAATTCCTATGAAAGCATCCCACCCAATAACAGGAGTAAACGCCCGTGGGAACCAGATAAACATTAGTATAGTTCCCGCGAAAATTAAGCAAGCGGATATAAGATTCCACGCGACTTTGTTTTTTTCAACCTTTCCTGCAAATGTATCGTATATTAGTTTAATAGCTAATAAAGAATTGTAGAAGAATGATAAGTAAATAAAAATGATAGATGTTTCAGGATTAATTAGTGCCATTTATCTTCAAAATAAAACTGCTGAAGCTTTTAAATGTCTTACCATTTTCGTTTAACGTTCTCATTTAAGCAGATGATATAAATCCTCTAAAGTACCTCGATAATCTGGTTGTATATCACTGGTCATATTTTCTCCGTTTTCAAGATTTTCCTCAATCAAAAATGTACTAAAACCATAAGTTTTAGCACCCATATCTCTATAACCATCATTCCCTATAACGAGAGATTCCTCTGGAGTTCCGCCAACTTTTTCAAGTATTTCGGTCCAATATTTACCGTTTCCCTTGCAGTATGTACTGTTTTCAGCATGTGTGATAAAATCGAAGTAATCTTGTGATATTTCACCCCATTCCATTCTCCTTTCTATTGAAACGAAGGGAAAAACAGGATTGGTTGCCAATATAACCTTAATCTCTGGATAATCTTTCTTAACCATTTCTAGTAAATCCACCGCACCCTTCATTTTAGTGATCAAAGGCTTAATAACTTCAAATTCTGTTTTATAAAAATTATGAAATCTTTGTCTAATAGCTTCGCAACTAGCTTCAAATTTTGGACAAAAATCATTCAGAAATTTCTCTAAAGTATTCGTGTTCTTATCGTCTCCTTTTTCCATTACATCTGTTGAACGAAGTATTTCTTTTACAAATTTCTGTGGATCAGGAATCAAGTCTATAAAATATTTTGAAGCAGCACCAAGATATGTTCTAATGAAGTCTTCTGGGTCAAAGTGGAGTAAAGTCCCATCTAGGTCAAAAAGCAGGTATTTGTATTTCATCTTTATTCTATCCTCTATTTATCCTAAAAATTTGTATTTTGCATCTATACATATTCCTATGCACCCAGGTCCAGCATGTGTTGCGATAGTCATTCCAACCTCTCTTATAGAGATGTTCCAATTCTCTGGTTGAATTTGATTTTTAATATGCTCTTTAACTAATTGAGCTGATTCTTCATTTCTTGCATGCAGTACATATGCATTGAAAGTACGAGGTTTTCCCATTTTGTCATAAACTGAATTAAATGATTCAATAACAGCATTTGCATGTCCTCTCACTGTCTTGATTACTTCCATTTTTCCATCAATGAAATTAATTACAGGTTTCATATCTGCAATTTTAGCTACCCAATATTTGGATAAACTTAGTCTTCCACCTCGATGAAGATATTTGAGATTCTCAACAGTAAAACCTATCTGTAATGAGGATCTAAAGTCGTCTAGCACGGGTATTATCTCTTCAACACTATATCCTTCTTTAGCCATTTCCGCAGCTTTAATAGCTAGGATTCCTATTCCAAATGTGGCAAACTTCGAATCATAGATATGGACATCAGACGGATTTTCAACTCTGCGTTTATAATTCCTGTTAGCAATCTGAGCAGTGTTATAAGATCCTGAAATACCAGAAGATATCACAATATTCAAAACTTCCTCCGACTGTTTCCCCAATTCCTCATATAAGGAAAATTGATGATGTAATGTTGGATTTGCAGTTTGAGGATAGGTTTCTGAATTAAAGAATTTTTCATAAAATTGTTCAAGGTTTATGTCTACATTTTCGTAAAAAATCTCATCTCCAAAACGAATTAAAGTTGGAACAGTTCTTATATCATATTTCTCGATATATTTTTGTGGAATATCAGCAGCACTATCAGTCATTATTTTTACAGTCAACTTAACAACCTACAGTTAAGAAAAAAGGAGAAAGTTTTAAACCTTACTCAATAATTTTAATATTCAAAATTTCTTGTAGCTAATAAAACAATTGTTCCAGGTCCAGTATGGGCACAAATAGTTCCACCTAGAGTGAAAATCTCTCCGATCTTTATTGAAGGATAGTTCTCTTTGATACGTGATATAAAGTCTTCAACTTCGACACGTGTTTCAGCTTCAACGAAGTGTAAGGTAATATTATCAACATCTCTGTCTAGTTTTTCTAAAGCCATATCTAACATTAAATCAAGTGTTTTGGTGAGTCCTGATCCTTTAGCTGCCGATTCTATTTTTCCTTCAATTAAAGTAAGAATTGGATTTACATTCAGCATCTTTCCAAGAACATATTTTGCACGACTTAACCTTCCACCCTCAAATAACCATTTAATGTCTTTAACAGTGAAGTACATTACATCATCGTTTTGCACAAAATGTGTAATTTTTTCAATAATAGCCTCAGCTTTTAAACCTTGCTTGGCAAGTTGAGCTGCCTTGATAACAACTAACCCAAAAGGAACACTTGCTTTTTTAGAATCGAAAATATGAACTTCTGCACCATCTGGATTCCTATTCTTATACATCTTATTAGCCATTCGAGCATTAGCATATGCACCACTTAGTTCACTTGATATATGAATAGAGATTATTTCATCATATTTGGAACCAAATTTTTCATAAGCTGCTAGCAAATCATGTTGAGTAGATTGAGAAGTAGTAGGATGGTCTGTAGACTCATGGACGAGTTTGTAAAAGCCAGAAGGTTTTAGATCAACGAGTTCTTTGTATTCTGTTGTTCCGAACATTATATTCATTGGAACCCATTCGATATCATATTTTTCGTAAAGAGTAGCATCATTAGGTATATTCAAGTCTGCACTTGTGTCACAAATAATTTTAACCGTCATAAAGTGCAACAGAGTGAGGTTTGTTTTAAAGATTTGGTGATTATATACACATATAATAATTAGAAAAAACAATAGAGATATGAAAGGATGAAAAGAGCTAATTCTGCTTTAAGCAAGAAAAATACCAAAGAGCAAAATATTTAAGTTGGCTGTATGAAGCATGTTTAGAAGTTAAACGGAACGAATCTAATGCAAAGGAAAATCACTATTAGTTTAGTCTTGTTCATCTCGCTACTATTCATAGGACTTCCTGTATCAAGAGCACTAAGTACATCTCCCATTACTGGGGACTTAATAAGGGCGGAAGATTTTCAACAAACAACAGTTAATTCAAATTTAATCCAAGTTAATGACACTCTAAGAAATCGTCCAATTTTGACTATAGAGAAGTCAATCAATGCAACTCCAATCCAGGATGATAATGTAGAGGTATGTTCGCATCTAATTAGACCAAATGAATGGATAAGAGTTAACGTAACTATTACTAATGTGGGTAACGCATCAGCTTACAATCTAACCACTGTTGATCCTAGTTTTGAGGAATGGGCAGTAGGAAATCTTAACTTAACGACTCAAAGATATATTCAAGTTGATGTTAATGCAACAATATTCTATTTCTATTACTTCCAACCTAAGCTAGAAGGCAATTATACATTAGAGGCTACTACTGTAACTTACATTAATGGAACAGGAATCGAATATTTCTCTAGTTCTCAGAGATTTATTCTCCAAGTTGAAGCTGTTGCAGAGGAATATGTACTTGAAACTGATTTATGGTTAAACAGCTTATATTTCTGCTTAGGTGTAGTAGGAGTCCTAGGAGCTATAATTCTAGTTGATAGATATGCTATTCAAAAAGTACATAAAAGCAAATCCAAAAGACGTAGATCTCCAACTACCCCAAAACGTAAAAGTAAGAGAGAAGAGAGAAGAAAAATTGGGAAAAGAAGATAATCAATTTCTTCCCTAACTATTTTTTCTAAAACTTATCCTTTATATATAGCCATTATTTAGAAAAATCCATGACACTTACAAATCTTTTAGAGATGGATTTAAAATTCATACTCGTTGGTGGTAAAGGCGGTGTAGGAAAGACAAGCGTTGCTTCTGCCTTAGCTATTTCTCTTGCAAAAAATGGTAAAAGAGTTCTAATCATCTCTACAGATCCAGCTCACAGTGTCTCCGATTCATTCGATTTAGATTTCTCAAGCGGAGAAATTGAAAAAGTTAAAGGAGTAAAGGGAGAACTATATGCATTGGAAATTAATCCTGAAACCGCCGGAGATGAAATCTCAAAAGTTATAGGTAAACCAATGGATTCTAGCGATTTCGCAAATTTAACAAACATTCCTGGACTATCCGAATTACAGGGGATGGGACAAGATATGCAATCTATGCCACAACCAGGGATGGATGAAGCTTTATCTTTTGCTAAAATTCTTGAGTACGCAGATGATGATTCATATGATACAATTGTTCTCGACACAGCACCTACAGGTCATACTCTCAGACTTCTTAACATTCCAGAATTCCTTGATTCATTCCTTGGGAGAATGTTGAAAATGCGTTCTTTTCTTTCTAATGCAATGACCATGATGAAATCTCTTTTTGGTTCAAAAGGAGAAAAAGACAATACTATAGAAAATTTAGAGATTATGAAAGAAAAAGTACTCATAGCAAGAGATCAGCTGATGGATCAGGATAGAACACAGTTCGTTAAAGTAATGATTCCAACAATGATGAGTATCTTTGAAACCGAAAGACTTGTTGAGGAACTAGATTCTCATTCAATTGCACACGATTTCGTCGTTGTAAATATGATCAACCCTGATAATTCTAATTGTCAATACTGTTCTCATAGACGTAAAGAGCATTTGAAAAACATAAAATATATTGAATCAGTTTTTGGAAAGGATAATTTAACTTCTGTTGACGCTTTTGATCGAGAGATTCGTGGAATCAAGATGTTAAAGTTTTTTGCAAAAAATTTGCTATAATTTTATAAAGGAAAAAAACACTAATATTTTGGGAATTTAATGCAATCAGATGCTACTATAAACATCGAAAGAACCTCCGAGATAATTTACGCTGATGGACATTGCCATTTAGTTCCAGAATGGTTCGAATATGACGAAGTAGTCAAGCTTGCTGGAAAAGCAGTTGCAAGTGGTGTAAAATACATTATTAACTGTGCAATTGAATCAAAATACTATGATTTTGGTCTCAAGACAAAGGAGTTACCAGGTGTTTTTCTCTCTGTTGGGTTAGATACATCAAAAATAACTAAAGAAAGTGTTGAAGAACTTAAGAAGTTCCATCTAGAAAATGTCGATAATACAGTTGCGATAGGGGAGATAGGTCTTGATTTTCATTGGGTTAAGGAAGAGGATAAGCGAAAGGAACAAGAAGTACTTTTCAGAGAATTAATAAGCTTCGCAATGGAATTAGACAAACCAATAGTTATACATTCACGCGCAGCAGAAGAAAAAGCTATTACTATTTTGAAAGAAATGGGAGCTGAAGAAGTTTTGATGCATTGTTTTGGAGGATCTGAAGAACAAGCAAAGGAAATATCAAGATTATCTTGGTATGTTACTGTACCTACTAGTGCTGTTTATAGAAAAAGCTTTCAAAAAATATTGAAGTCTGTAGCATTGGATAGTTTAATGTTTGAAACAGATAGTCCATTTCATTCATTAGAGAAAGGAGAAAAGAATGATCCATCTAGTATACCAATTCTATGTCGTAAGGCAGCAAGGATGCTTGAAGTTGAAGAGAAAGATTTGGCTTATATAACAACTAAAAATGTAAAAGATTTTTATCGATTGTAGATTTCAGAGAAATGCAACATCAACATAATTCTCACCTAGAAGATAATGTGTAATAAGAGATGGATTCGTTTCGACAATGTTTGTATTTGAAACAATGCTCTTTATTTTTCTTACACTTTTAGATAATGTTCCATGGTAAGTGATATATACAATTTTAATTTCCTTAGCTCGATTTACAATCTCTACTTGTTTGATTATCTGGTTTACAAAAGATTTGATATTTCTTCCCCGTTTGATTGTTTCCCATTTACCATATAGTTCTTGATACATAACATATGGACGGAAGGATGATGTAAAAGCAGTGTGCCAACTACCTTTTCGAAGACCAATAGTGTCTAATTGATCGTTCTTTGAAAGGATTATTGAACTTATATGCTTGTTTAGGCTGATCGCTTCCTTACGAATTTCGTTAATATTCTTAGCTTCCATGATAAATTTAGCTAGTTCTTCAACAAAAATACCTGAAGAAGCACCAAATGTGTGAGAATCAATGATATCAATTTCAATTTCAGAAACAAGTTTCTTTGCAACCAAAGCATTTTCGAAAACAGCTGGAGTAATATTCGAAGAATGTAAACTAACAATAGAATCGTAATTTTCAGCAAGGTAGGTATAAAGCTCGACAAAATCTTTAATGCTAGGAGCTAAGAGCTTAGATTTTCTATCCTTGCACACCAATTCAACTAATTCAGGAGTTCTAACAGATTGAATTTGTGTTCTTTCAATATGTTTTTGTCCAGAGCTATCTTCGACAACATAACCTAGTGGATAAATGTTATAGAGACTGTACCATTTATCAGGAATCTCTCTACTAGTATCAATTACAATAGCTGTATTCATCGTGATAGGTCAATTAGATTGACATATTTGATAAATCTTATGATTAGCAGATGTTTACTTTGTAGATTGACGAGCTTGTTTCTCTAAAAATTCCTGATAGTCTGTTCTATCAACCTCAATAGCTAGAGAACCGACCCATCCACATGATGGATTTTCACATCTGTAACTAGCGTTAAAAAAACCAGGAATCATCTTAGATGGGGAAAAACATTCTGGGCATACGGTTATAGTTTCTCTAATAGATCTCCTACGAATACGAGGTTCTTCTACAAATTCTTCAAAAGGTTCTTCATCATTAGCTGTTATATAGGACACCTTGTTTAGTATTGTACTTCAATATTATCAGTTGGGTAACCAAATTTTGCAAGTAGGTCTTTGACTTTATGTCTATGATCTCCTTGTAATTCGATTCTGCCTTCCTTAGCAGTTCCACCACAAGCAAATTTTGTTTTAAGCTTTTTGGCTAAAGCACTAAGATCAACTTCTTGTGGGTCGATACCTGTAATAATAGTATACTTCTTCCCCCATTTTCTGGTTTCCATGATGACTCGAACAATCTGTTCTTCTTTTGCTATTTCTTCGCAAACACATAAATCAGGTTTTGGTAATCCACAAATGTCACATAAATCGTTTTCAGACACAAATACAAAGAGAGAATAATCCTTATTATACTTTGTCATTGAAAAGGTTCTTTTTCAAAGCAAACAACATCACTTAAATAAAATGATTATAAGAATTTCATGTGAGTACATTAATCATTGACGCTTTAGCAGCTAATGAAGGACGAAGAAGATTTTCTCGTGATGCTATTGGTGTTGGTCCTCGTTTACTGGCAGGAATCTGTTTAAAAAATAAATTAGATTCACACATTGCTCGAGTAGAAGATATCATCGAGGGGAAGATGGGTTCACAAATTTATGAGTATAATAAAATATTAATCAGTGCAATGTCAGTAGATAAAATTGCAGTAGAAAGAGTACTAAATAAAATAAGGAAAGAAAACGCAGAAAGCTTGATTATTCTTGGGGGACCAATTTTATCAGAACCAGAATTCCTATTCAGAAACAAAATCAACATTGGTGTAGCAGGTGAAGGAGAATGGATTCTAGATGAACTAATCAAGAAGGATTTCTCTGTAGATGCTTTTCTTGAAGATAAGAACAAAGAGGATTATTTCTGGATAAAAGAAGGAAAATCATTCCTAATAGAACAGAAAAAAAGGAAAAATCACAATATATTTGACGAATTCAAACCATCAATTGATAATATTAAAGATTATCCCGATTATTGGTTTTCCAAAGTCTATGTCGAAGTAGTAAGAGGGTGTTCGAATCATTATAGAGGTGAAACTGTAAGAGAATTAGGAGGATGCAGTAATTGTGGAAACTGTGACGATTTAGATACGATCATGTCTGGTGATTGCCCTGAGAATATTCCTCCAGGTTGTGGTTTTTGCAGTGTTTCAGCAACTTTTGGAGCACCGTTGAGCAAACCAATAAAACTGGTTGAAAACGAGATAAAAGCACTTCTAAATAAAGGTGTAAGGAAAATCATCTTATCTGCTCCAGGTTTCTTTGATTATTATAGAGAACCGGATAATAAACCAATATACTCTCCGACTTATCCACCAGTCAATATACTAAAAATAGAGGATTTATTATCAAAATTAGCACGAATTAGAGATGAACAAAAACACAAATGTAGTATTGCAATAGAAAATGCTAAACCGTCACTAGTTACTCCACAAATCGCTGAAATTGTTGGAAAATATCTACCTAAGACAGCTTTGAGTATTGGTTGTGAAACTTTTGATGAGAACCACAGTAACAAAATAGGGAGACCCTCAACTCCAAGTAAAGCTTTGGAAGCAGCAAAATTGTTTGTTGAAAATGGAATTAATTCACAGATATATCTCATACATTCGTTACCAGGAGAGACAGTACAATCTCTTGATATAACAAGAAAAGTTATTGAAAAAGAATTGGGAGATGTTGCTGAGAAAATAACTGTTTATCGGTATCTACCTCTACCTAATTCACCCTTTTCTGTGACAGGAGCTAAAATCACTCACGACAGATATCTGATGAAAGTTAAACGTGAGGAATTGAAAAAAGCCATCATAAATTTCAATAGATACAAGAAAGAGCAAATGATAGGTGAAAAGATAGAAGTCATAATAGCTGAAAAAGATAAAGTAAGAAAAAATACTTACATTAGTTATCCATTATACAGTGGTCCTGCTGTCAGTATTGAATCCGAAGAGAAGTTACTAGGAAGAGTAGCTAAAGTAGAGATATCAAAGATGTTAAGTGATAAATTAGTTAAAGGAGAGATAATTGAAATCCTAGAATAAACTATGCATTAAAAACAATTAATTCCCATAGAAAAGTGTAAAAGTGTTTATTCTACCGTGTTATTGTGAAACGACACATAATGACGAAGAAAGAAGCAATTTATATTATTCTCACGATGATAACTATTGGTGGAATCGTTACATCTATGTTTCTTCTTCTACCTGGAGGAAACAACTTTCAAGAACCAATAGTTGTTTTTGAAATAGGAGAGTTGCAGAGTGCAGGTGGTGATCTGTTTGATTTACCTGTAAATATCACTTGTCTCAATGCATCTATTTATTTAATTAGCGTTTCTAGCAATCCATGTATAAGTTTAGGAATTTTTAATAATGAAAGTGTAGACATCATTCCTTTTTTTATCCCTGTAAATGAGACACAAACTATTTTCCTTAGATGCTCTTTTCAGGAAAATATCATTTATTTAATAGAGTTTTTTTTTCAGTTACAAGGTCATGAATTCACGAAGATTCTCAAATATGAACCCTAATACTAGAAGATTTTATTTAATGGAATGATTCTTAATTTGAAGTTCTTTTAATAGCCATCTTGTCTCTTGAGAAAGAAACCAATAGAGCTTTGAACTGAACATATAACTGCCATAGCACCTGCTATTATACCATAGATTAATGCTTCAGGCGTTGGATTCGGAATCACTAATGCTATTATTATCAAACCAATGGCTACAATTCCAAGAAAAACTGCTACAGCGAATGTATAATTTGCTGTTCCTATTGCATAACATCTAAATGAACAATAACCAGTTGATCCCCATCGAGGACTCCAAACCAGACTAATGTTTCCACTCCCACATACTTTACATGTTCTTGGCATATAATCAACATATTTGCAAAATATGTATAAAAAGTATTGCAATAACTATCTTGCTTTTACAGGTTTTGCGATAAGACTTCGTTGTTTCATTAATATACGATTTGAGCATTTTGGGCATTTAACTCCAGGGAGTAATCTTAGTTCACTGGGAGTAATCTCATTTTTACAACGTTGGCAGATATATTTAGTCATCGTTCTTTTCTCCTATTCCTTTCTTTTTATTCTTTTCTGTTTGTAACATTTTAGGAGATTATACCTCCAAACTCTTCAAATTCTGCTTCTCCTTCACTTAATTCTCCTATTACTACTTCCAAATCCTCTACAGGAACTCGAATCTGTTTTATTGTATCCCTATCGCGAACAGTTACCGAGCCTTCCTTCAAAGAATCATAATCAACTGTTATACAATAGGGTATTCCAATTTCATCAGCTCGAGCATATCTCTTTCCTATCTTTCCACTAACATCATAGAAAGATAGATATCCAGCATCTTTTAGATCTTGATGCAAATCATAAGCGAATTCAGCTAAACCATCTTTTTTCATAAGTGGAAAAACAGCTATTTCTAAGGGTGCGATTGTAGAAGGAAACTTGAACCAAGTCCATCCTCTTCCATCATCTTGGTAGCACTTTTCAAGTATCGTATATAGTATTCTTCCTACACCTAGAGATGGTTCAGCAACATGAGGAACTATTTTCTTGTCATCAACTACAATCTCATATGAAGTACCTGAGGCTTTTGCATGTTTTTGTAAATCGTAATCTGTTCTCAGGGCATTTCCAATAATTTCCATATGACCGATGGATAAATCTGCCTCAAGATCATAATTACCAGCAGAATAATGAGGTGCTTCGTGATCCTGCATATGTCTGAACCAAAAGACGTCTTCAGGTACTCCTAAAACTTTCAACATTTCTGTTTCCATTGCCATGAGGAAAGCCATATACTGGTTTGGAATGAGTTTCTTTTCTAATCCTTCTTCAATGCTAATTTTCAAAGGTTTAGTCCATCCCTTTTCTTGCATCTCTCGAGTCACAAGGTTGATTTTTAAATCTCTTATTTCCTCATAATGTTCATGTTCATTCTCCTTTGCAGGATCATAGAACATCTCAATTTCCATTTGTTGAAATTCTCTCACTCTTAAGAGGAAGTTTCTTGGAGAGATTTCATTTCTGAAAGATGATCCAACCTGGGCAATTCCAAAAGGCAATTTATTTCTCATAAAACCTGCTAATCTTTTGAAATTAATGAATATGTTTTGAGCTGTTTCTGGACGAAGATATGCAGTAGTTCCACCTGTTGAACCAACTTGAGCTTTGAACATTAAATTGAATTGTTTTGCTTTATCAAGATTTCCTTGACATTTCTGACATTTAATATTGTTATCTGCAATAATTTTGTCCAATTCTTCTAGTGGAAGACCTTCAGCTTTTATACTTGATTCATCTAAAATAATATCATCTGCACGAAACATTGACTTACAGTTCTTACATTGAACTAGTGGATCGTCAAAAGATTCTAGATGCCCTGAGGCTTGAAATACTGACTCAGGTAGAAGTACCGAACCAGAAATCTCGTATACTCTATCATCATCTAAGACAAATATTTGTCTCCAGAGATCAATTATTTTCTGCATCATCAAAGTGCCTAATGGTCCATATTCGTAAAATCCCCCAACTCCTCCATAGATTTCAGCTGCAGGGCTTATGAATCCTCTTCTTGTGCAGACTTCAATAATTTTATCCATTAATCTTTCTTCAGTCATCAATATCTAAAGCTTTCAAAAGAAAAATGATTATTAAATACTTTGAAAAGAGAGACAACTCAACTCATAGCTTCCTTTTTCAATTCTTGAGGTATTTTATCAATTGCATATCTCAAAGCTGTTCTAGGCATGTCTTTTTTCCTCTTCATAACATTGTTAAATACTTCATCTTTGAAATTATTTGAAGACTGAGAAGCCTAAAAATAAAAAATAAAAAACAAAAGAGGATTAAATTGTTACCTCTATTTTGAGTTTGCGAACTAGCTCTTTGTAACGATTCCTGACAGTAACTTCAGTTACAGTAGCTGTTTCAGCAATTTCTCTTTGTGTTCGTCTTTCTCCTTCAGTAATACCTGCAATATAGATTGATGCAGCCGCTAATCCTGTTGGGTCTTTACCAGCTGTTAGGTTGTGCTCTTTAGCTCTGTTAAGAAGTTCAACTGCTTTTCTAGCAGTTCTACCACTTAAACGCAATTCAGCAGCAAACCTAACAATGTAATCGGTTGGATTAGCTAATGGGATTTTGATATCTAATTCCCTGATTATTAATCTATAACATCTTCCAAGTTCTTTTTTGGAAATACGCGAATGACGAGCAATTTCATCTAGTGTTCTGGGAACACGACGAATTCTTGCTCCTGCATATGCTGTTGCACCGATCATAGCTTCGATCGATCTTCCACGAATTAGACGTTTTTCAATTGCTTTACGGTAAATATTTGCAGCTGTTTCATTTACACTTCTAGGAATACCTAGTTGTGATGAAAGACGATCTAATTCAGACATAGCATAAGCTAAATTTCTATCAATGGAACTATGAACACGAGTACGAATCTGCCATTTCCTGAGACGATAAATTTGAGCTCTCCTTTTCGGTGAAAGTTTCTTACCATATACGTCCCGATCTTCCCAACCGATTTGGGTAGAAAGACCTTTATCATGGATTGTAATAGTAGTAGGAGATCCTACCCGGCTTCTTTTGGATCTTTCTTCAGCTGTAAATGCTCTCCATTCAGGACCATCATCAATTAATTTCTCTTCTACGACGGTACCACAATTACGGCAAATGTGCTCTCCTCTAGTCTCATCCAGAATAACATCGGTGCTACCACATTCAGGGCACTCCATGTCCTCTTCTTCTTCTCTATGAGATGTTTTATCTGGTTTTTTACTCATTCTTTTACCTACCTGTTAATTTGGCTAATAATATAATTTCTATTCTTTTCTAGTTTCTAACTTTCCTCTGGGAACGGAACGCTTAGAGTTGGTTGATTTCATTGTTAATTAATACCAATTGCATCTCCATTAGCTTAGTTCATCAAAGTGAGAATCTCTACCCTATTTACGATTAGCCCTCATAAAAATGCTAAAGACAACCCACCAATGCGCCCATTTTTTCTGCTTATAAATGTTTCCCTCACATTTCCCTTTTAAATCTTTCGATTACTGGAGTATTTCATTTTTATGCATGTTACTGCCAGAAACCATCCTAGACTTCAATTCAGCCCAAATTAGGTTTTTGAGAACCTTTTTTCTCATTTATATATTTTTCTGAATAGTCATGAATTTTTGTATCTTTTCTAACTTACTTTTTTCGTAGTATAAGTATAAAGATTTTCTTCGCTCATTTTTTCTCTTTGCAATATTGTTGCTTTTTCTTTCTTGTAAATTGAATACAATGATGTATTTGCTGTTTGTATTTCATTGATATTGTCATAGTCCTTCTTCAGGAATAGAGAAAACAAATTTCCTTTGCTATTTACGTACTTTAACCCATTCTTTTTACTGAAATCACCTAACCATTCAAACACATCCATCGGTATCTCTTCCAGGTCCTCAAAATGTAAAAATATTGGTCTTGGATGTGGTATCCTTGTTGAGATCATTATATCTATCTCAAAATTCATTTCCTCTAGTTGCCTTTCTATTTCAGCCTTCAACCTACTCAAAGTTGCTTGATTTACTAGTTTTTGCAGATTAACCACAATTTTTTCTGTTTTATTATTTTCCCCATAAGACTTGTTATCTTTCAAGTCACAATCAACCCCTTTACAACATTATCTCTTACTTTCATATTTTACACAAACTGCAATATTAATGTTTTCTAATGATTTTATTCTAGACGCGCTCTGATTATATATTGAAATTTTTTTGCCGCTTATATTAAATCTCATTCAATTCAGACTATTAGGCGGTTTAACATCACCTAGATATTTAGCAGGTTAAAACTGAGAGAGATTAATTAAATATCTAAAACTGGCATATTTTCTAACTAAGTTTAAAAGAAACTTATCTCTTTTAAGAATTAGATTGAACGTCTAGGAGAACAAAAATGATTGAACGAGTTCATGAACATATTCTTGATGAATTAAAAACTAATACTAGAACAGACACAATTTTCATCATTACTGCAATTCTTCTAAATCTTATAGGTGCAATTGCAAATGGTGCGTTTGCTAATGGCGATAACGATTTCGATATACCTATTTTCATTGTTATTGCATTACTGATTGTTGTAATTAATACGATTGTATTCTTTGGCTTAACACGAGGAAAGCAAACTCGACAGAAGTTATTAGAGGGTTTGATACAATTATATGAAGATCAAAAAGTTAGTGGATATTATGATTCTTCAATTTTAGGTACTTACAATGTAAGATACATTCTCTTTACAGTAGTTGTAATATCTACTGGAATAGCTGCTTTAGTAATTCCAATAATCATATTAGCTCTACAATAATCAAAACAGGACAGATTTCAATTGAAATCGCTTTACTTCTATTTTTTTGACACAAAGATATAATCATATAACAAAGCTATTGTTTTATCTAAACTACCTTTGTAGGTTATGATAAAGCAGTAGAATTAGCGATGAAAGCCCATGAAACTGATAAAACAATCAAGTAAATAGTTTCAGAATCAGATTTAATAAACAAAGAAGAATTACTAGAATTACTAGAATCCTAAAAGTGTTTAAAGTTTCAAATCTTGCCTCTCTTCTTTCTGTGGACAAAAGCTACTATTGCTAATGCTGTGAGTGTCAGAGCAATAAAGAAAGTGCTTCTTCCAGTATAGTCAGTACTTGGGAGAACAATTGGTTCTTTTAGTGGATATGAATCGATAGATTCAGCAGTTCCATCTATTTCATATTTACTTGATATTCCACGATCAGACCAGTAGTTACCAACAAGAGTATCAGGATGGTACCAACAATTTCCTATTCCATCATCAGAAGCTTGGCTTAAAGCGTCTGAAGGAATCAGGTTATTGAAGAAACTATTATGATGAACAATATAATCCTTTGTTCCTCCATTTAATGTTACTCCATATCCAACATTTTCCAATAATAAATTATAGGATAGAGTTCCTCCAATACCATTTTGAACTATAATTCCTCCAAACTTTGTGTTGTATTCAACTGAATTATTATAGATTCCAATATCATTGGCATCTAGAACCCAAATACCTCCAGAATTTTGATTGAATTTATTGTTGCAAATAGCTGTAGCTTCAGAGAACCACATATGAAGTCCATAACCATTAAACTCGCAAACATTGTTAAGAATGAGTGAATCGAAACTGGAATCGAAAATACCATTTCCTAGACGGTTAAATGAGCAATTGTTATTTTCAACTAAAGAATAGAGAGAGTTAGATAGCTGGATTCCATCATAAAAATTGGAATTTATACAGGTATTGTTTTTTAGAATACAATTTTCAGCAGTCTCTACGGAGATACCAATACTATTTTTATCACAAAAATTGTTGCTAATTATAGAATTGTATGAATTAAAATCATAAATTCCTTGATGGCAGTCAATTAACATATTGTCATACACTTCACATGAATCTGAGAAAAATATACCAATTCCGATGTAAAGTTCTGACAGAATGAGGTTATTAACGATTATATATTGACAATTGAAAAGTAAAATTTGTCCATATATGTTATTGGAAACTATTGTTCCAGTTTCATTCTTACTGAATAATATTTCCCTTTCCCTTATTGAATTATTTTCAATTAAAAGATCATTAAACTGCTCGAAATCTAAATCTAAAGAAAAACCACCCTTTGAAAAGAGATTATTTATGAATTTGCAACCCATTGTATTTTTTAATCTTATTCCAGCGTATTTGATGTTGGAATCTTCATTATCATTTCCAGAGAATGAATTATTCATTACGTGTATGTTATTTGTGGAAATCATTTCTAACCCAATATATGAAGATTCTACAATGTTTCCTGTTATAGACACATTACAACAATTAATCAATTTAATACCAGTCCGGGTATCAATTGGATAATAAGACCCCGTGTTATATATAGAATTGTCAGTGATGTTGAATCTTACATCTGGGATATTGGCAATATTAATCAAAAATGTTGCTGCAATTCGACAATTTTCTATGATAAAATGCTTTGTAATGTTTGAAATAAATAATGCTGTATCAATTCCAGATCCACCCAGCTTGAAATATTCAATTCTATATGGGTCCATAGTGGTTCCACTACCAGGTATGCCTAATAAAATGAAGTCTTCATCTGACTCAATCCTCATTGATTCTACTAGGATATATTCCAAAGAATTTGTAAAATCCACTACAGGTGAATCTTGAAACAAATTGGTAGGTAACTCATTGGTCTGATATGATTGTGAATGGTAAGAACTAGTCATTAACAGCGAACATATAACAATGGCAATAAGGTACATTCCACCCCTGGAACTCATCACATTCATCACCTATCTATTAATTACTACTTCTGTACTCTTACAATTGTTCTGGGTCAAACACTTTAATCTTTTTCGTATTCATTTCTCCAAGTTTTCTTTTAGATACTTAATACAAGATACCTTAGTATTTTCGATTTCTTCATTCATAATTGCTCTCTGTAAATCGCTTTTTAATTGTTTTATTTTCTTTCCTTTAATTCCAAATATGGCTTCAATTTCATAACCATCAATACGCAGTTGAAAATTAATAAGATCATGTTTCTTCTTTATCTCATCTAGAGCATTTTTCAAAGAAGTGAAATCTAATTTATTAGCTTTAACAGATAATTCAGCCTCAGTTAAATAAATTATATTCTCCATTTGTGTGCCTAGTTTCTTTAATAGTTGTCTAAGTTCAAGTTTTGAAGGTTTACTGCCAATTAAGCTCAGAAGTGAGTTGCGATTTTCAATAATGAAAAGTATGTTTTCCCTTAGTTTATTAGAAAATTTATAGAATCTCAATTGTTTGTCAAGTTTCAATTTCAACATAGATTCTCTTTTTTTAGTCTCTTCTTCTTCTACATAGGTTTCCATAAGTAAAACAGCAAAATATACTGCAATATCGGATACGCTCATATCTGTTAAGTACTTGTATTTAGTTTCAATTTTCTGAAAAATTGTATCAGACGAGAAGATTCTCTTATCTAAGTCAAGGTTTAGAATTTGAGAAAACATTGTTTCAAGTATATTCAAATCTATCAATAGCTTCAATGTTTTAATTGGATTATAACTGAGAGCACTTCTCAGTTCAGATAATGTTCGTTCTTTTGGAACTTCTAATAAATTCTTAACGTTTTTTCGGATTCCAGTTTGTACTCTCTCCGATAGAACAAAGTCCAATTTACTGGCAAATCTTACAGCACGAAGTATTCTCAGATAATCCTCTTTAAATACTGTTTCAGGATTTCGAGTAGTTTGAATTATACCTTGTTCTAAATCTTCCTTTCCATTGAAGATATCAATGACTTTTTCATCGAACAGCAATAATGCATTAATCGTAAAATCTCTTCTATGTAAATCATCCAGGATAGTGCCTGCAGATACTTTTGGAGTTCTAGAAGGGTATTGATACTCCTCTTTTCTTGTAGAATTAAATTCAAAAAAAATACCATCTGCAAACCTAATCTGGGTTGTAAGAGTCTTGTTATTCATTTTTCCTATTTTGCTCCCAGTTCTTTTAGCTAATATTTGTGTAAATTCGTTAATATCTCCTCTAAAAACAACAAAATCAACATCTTGACTTGGGTTACCTAACAGTAGATCTCTAACAAAACCCCCCACTATAGCCAAAGAAATTTTCTGTTCTTTAGCTAGTTCAATTACAATGTGTATTTTCTTCAATATACTATTACTAATCTTATTCATCAAATTTTGCGGAATAGTGTATAACTTTGGCTCCAATCCTCTTTTTCTGATTTCTTCCATACAAATTGAGAAATCAGACGCGTTAATACCATTCAATGCATTCAAATTATACTTACAAACTGATTATTTGACTATTTCGTTAATCACTGAATTTCTATACGTTTTTAAGTTGGTATGCCTAGATTTACATAGAATAAAAAGCAGGGGATCACATGTCATTTGATACATTCCTTAATGGGTTTGAGAGCGTTCTTTATTATTTAGCAATAGGTTTACTCATATCAGGCGGAATTTTGATTTTATTATCAGTTGTTCTAAACTTAGAAAGTCTAGCTCATGCCTTAGGGATTGGTGACCATGATATATCAATGGATCATGACATCTCTGTTGATCACGATATATCATTTGATCATGACATCTCTGTTGATCACGATATATCATTAGATCATGATTTATCAGTAGACCATGATGTGTCACTGGACCATGACATTTCTGGGGCTCATGATGGGGATATCACCGAAGTGCATGCAGATGGCTTTAAGGACGTCACTCATACAACTGCCCCTATATTTTTACTAATGTCTACATATTTCCTTATGTTCGGGATTCTAGGTGTATCTACACTACAAATTAGTTCAGAAAGTATTGGAATAAGAATATTCAGAATAATCGTAATAATTGTCTCACCTTTTCTATTAGCACTAGCTATTACAAATATTTGGAAGAAAATTTCAGCTACAACTGTTAAACCAATTATACGTGGACTTCAACTTGTAGGTAAGGTAGCATTAGTTTATGTTCCTGTAGATTCAAGAGGAGGAATCATCCATGTTGATCTTGGAGAAGGCATGGGATTACAGAAACTAAATGCAAAAAGCTTTGACCATTTCAAAAGATTTGAGCGAGAAGAACAGGTTCGTATTGTTGCTGTGAAGAACAGAGTATACCTTGTTGATGTCATCTAATTTCTTTATTTTTCTTCTTTTTATCTATTGCAGAAATTAGTTTCTCACTTCACCTTTTTACTTATCGACGTTTGGATACCTTAAAAAGCAACCATTACTAATTTTGATTCACAGAAAACAGAGGGTATGAAGAAGAATGGAAATAACAATGGTTATTGTTTGGATAGTTATTGGAATCGTTGGTGTTGCTATACTATTCTTGCTATTCTATGCAAGTCGTTATCGGAAATTTACTTCTGATACATATATGATACACTTTCGTAATGGGAGAGTTATCAAAGCAGGGATAGGAGGGAAAGCAGTAGTTATTCCACTTATAGATGAAGTTAGAGTGATACCTGTAACAACGCAGTCTACATTTTTAGAAGCTAAAGAAAAAGTAGTTTCGCGAGAATTTCAAGAAATTAGTGTAACTGCGTTCATTTTCTGGCGAGTTGTTGATCCTGAAGTAGCGTTCTCACGTACTTCATGGGATACCGCATCACAAGCACACGTTGAGAAAATCATCAAAAATGCAGCTGAAAGCATTATAAGAACTGCTTGCGCAAATATGGCACTAGAAAAGATCATTAGAGATAGACAAGCGATCATAGAAGCTGTAACTAAAGAACTACACACTTTAACACGAGATTGGGGTTTAGTTATCGAATCATGTGAGATTAGAGAGATTGAAATTATCGATCCTAATCTGAAATCAAATGTTAGCGCTATAATGAAAATCGAACAAGAGAAACTTGCTAGATTGAAGAACGCTGAAATGGAAGAAATAACAAAGTTACGAGATCTTGAAGTAAGTCGTAAAGTGGGTATTGAAGAACAAGAAGTTGGTATGGATGTCGACTCTAAGGAGAAAGAGAAAGACATTCAGGTTCAAGAACTAGAGAGAAGGAGGACAGAAGTAGAAGCTCAAACTTATCAAACAAAGATTAAGATAGAAGCTTCTGCAGAAGCGGATAGAATTAAGAAACTAGCTGAAGCTAAACAATTCGAAATTGAATCAAGAGCTCGAGGTGAAGCTACAGTTATTCGTGAAGCCAAAATGGCTGAAGCTGAAGGTATTCTTAAAAGAATTGAAGCATTAAACAAATCAGATTCTCGTCTATTCCAAGAGATGATAATTGAGAAACTTCCAGAAATTTATCAGAATCTAGAGATTGATAAAATGATAGTAACTGGTAGTAAAGAGGATGCTTTCTCATCGATAGCTAATGCAATCCTACCATTTTTGCAAATTGTGCCTGAATTAGCTAAAAGAACTGACATAGGTATTGAAAAGAAGAAGAAGTAACTTTTTTCTTCTTCTATATTTTTTGCATCATAATAAAACTTTCATCTAATCCAATGTATTTCAATTTTGAGATGCCATAATGCTTTAATTTAGCAATTAGTGAGTTTCTTTCTAGATTGAAATAATAGGGAGTGTAAACACCCATAATCCAGTCAAAAGATAGGGAAAGTTTTCGAATAAGAGGTAAAGCTAAATAGCCTTCATCGTGTAAAACGATTTTACTTACATCTATGAATTTCTTTAAATCATCTTTGAAGAGGAAGCTTGTTCCCACAACTAGATCAACAGAATTTGCCATTTGATTTGCTTTGAAATCATCATATTCTATGAATTCAACATTATAAATTTCATATAGATCTTGTAAAACTTGGCATCTGTTAAGAGAATTTGGTGGTTCTATGCTGATAACTTTGACGTTGTGCCTATAGAAATCAGCTAAGTGTAAAGCATCATAACCTGAACCATTACCCCAATTAAGAAAAGTCAGTTTGTCTTTGGAGAAAAACAATGACATTCGTTGAGATATTGTCTTGAAGAATAAACTACGTAATTGAAAGAAATATTCTGAACCCAATATGGAATCAAGTACATTTATTAGATCAACTTCTTGTAATTTGCTTGACTCTCCTTTAAGTATGGATTCATATATAGAACCAAGTCGGTCAAACAATGAGTTGAAATGTGCAATTAAATCATTATCGAATTCTTTTATATCGTTCTCCATATACTCTTCTAGAAATTTTCGTCTAGGATTTTCAGCGTAAAATTCTCCTTGTTTTGTTAATAACTCGTTATAAGTTAGTAAATCAAACACTCTGACGAACTCCTCTTGCAAAGTATTGAAATTGGACATATGAAATATCTCTTCAGGTGATCTAGGACGATTCAGAATGTTGTAAATATCTAGGTTTTCAAACATCTTGGATGCCTTTAATGCGGATAATTTTAGTAATATATCTAAGTTTTTGTTGATTTCTTCTTCAGATAATGATTCTTCGGCTTCGTACATTCTCATAAAGTGCACCAGTATAGGAGATTATATGCTAAAGAATACACAATGTATTTTTAATCTTATTATAGTTTTTTTAGAAAATCAAAAATATTTCAGGTGAAACAACAGGTTATTTCTTTCTATAAACGTCTATGAAACCTCTTGATTTGAGGAATATAATGAATTCTATTACGGAAGAAACAGGTACAGACAAATCTTGGCTCAATCCATAAACAGATTGGTCTCCATTAATCAGATCTAAATTTTCTAAGAAAAGCTGATAGTTTTTATGAAGAGTAATCCACCCTTGTTGTCTTAGAATGTTCTTACTTTTTGATAACTCAGGATAGTCATCTTCTGCATTTATAATGAGATCCATTATTTCATCTATTATATACTTCTTAGGTTGTTTTGAGACGTTTTTATCCAAGAATTTTATTGCTTCAACGGTTGATACTGCTTTGCTATTCCCAGGAATATTGATGTAAGAGTTAAACAATATTTTAAACCATTCATCGATATAGCTATAATTAATTCTGCTCTGAGGTTTCTTTGCTCCTATCAAGATAGCATCTTTCTCTATGTGCTGATACACTAGTAGTTCGAGACCTTTGTAATAGAGGCTTATCAAGTCACCTTCTTTCAATTCAGCTTCATTCTTTTGAGTATCAATAAACTTGAAAAGATGACGCAAATCTATTTTTTTTCCATCAACCATTTTGGGAAAGAATCTACCATCCATTTCTGCTCTATGATATTGAACAAATAAGAAACCGTAGAAATTGTTGTACTCAGTTCCAGTTACTACTGAGGTATCATTAATGGTTATACCTTTTGTTAAAACACCATCACGACTTGAAATAGGTATTTTTTGTACTGCTGTTTTTTCAGCTTCTATTAGATGTTTTAGTGCGTCATCAAGTAATTTAGGATTTCCTTTAGCTCGTTCCGATAGAGATCTTGCATATTTAGTTAATTTATCGAGATTAGCTGTTGGAACGCATACTAGAAGAAGGACAACGATATTCTCTACTTCATCTTCTCTTACAGTGTATCTACCAATAACTATTCTTTCTTCTAGACTTGTAATAACATCAGCATTAGTTCGCGCAAAACCTGTATATACTTCAGAAAGAGAACTTACATCCTTTAGTTTATCTCCAAAATTTGAGCGTGATAATTCTTTCATATAACAAACTGGACCATAGATGATATCAAAAACTATCATGGAAACGACTTTAATTCCAAGATCTCGCAAAAATGGTAATTGAAAAGGAGAAATCTCTATTTCATGGTATTTGTCGTTATCACTAATTTTAATCACCGATATTTCTATGGCAGTAAATCAAATTCTTTATGTATAATAAATCTTTTCAAGGTATTATATCAATTTGAGGTTCACCCTATTTTTAATAAATTGATTCATGATGGGTTATTGTCATGTTGTCATATTAAGACAACCATAGTTGAGCTAGTTTCGTAGAGGTCATCATATACAACTACAAGAGTTCTATACTCACTCTCTGTGGATACATCACGTATCCTCCTACCCCGTTCACATTGCGTTTAAGCAAGGCTTTCGGATCGCTTTTAACTAATATATTGTATGCAGCATTAACATCAGCATTGATTAAATAACCTTTAGAAGAACGGAACAACCCTCGTTTGATTCGTTTGCCTATGTACTTCACTCGTTTTTTGGGGAATTCGTTGTCTAGGAAACTGCTCTTAGAAGTATATTGTTCTGGGATGGTTTCCACCTTTATCCCTCGTTCTGCTCCTTTATACTTCAAGATATTGATGATTCTCAGAAAAGGGATGGTGACGAACATCTGGGTAACTTTCTTCCAGAAATGTAATCCTTGTTTCCATAGAGAGTTATAGCCTATAATTACTTCATGGAGATCGCGTTCGACCCATATATCTATCAAATAACTCGTTAACTTATGAATCCCATCTTTCAATTTCCTCCTCCATTTCTCCTTCAGTTTGTAGTAAGCTTGCCCATAGATCAATCTGTTC
>DAOVER010000034.1 GCA_030668875.1 Candidatus Heimdallarchaeota archaeon | reverse complement strand
CCAAAACCTAGGATTATTCCTAATAAATCAAATAATAACCTATTTCTAGCCATGAATCATTATTTAACATATAATTATTTAATTGTTTGGAAACTAGAAAGTTGTTTTTAAGAACATTTTTTGAGCATTATTGCAAATATTTTTATTACTTTCCACACAATGACCAATGATAATAATGACTGCAAGACTTGAGAATTTCTTCAATGTAAAATCCTTCTGTGTTGTGGGAGCATCCACAACACCCAATAAACCTGGAAATGTAGTAGCATACAATTTTATTAATTCCTTCCCAGGAAAAACCTACCTGGTTAATCCTAGAGGAGGAGAGTTGTATGGAAATAAATTATATCCATCTGTTTTAGATGTTGAAGGGGAAATTGATGCAGCTTGCATAATAGTTCCTGCCAAATATGCTCCACAAGCATTAGAGCAATGTGGAGAAAAAGGCATCAAAAATATTATTGTTACAACAGGTGGCTTTAGTGAAATTGGAGAGGAAGGAATTGTTTTACAGAATCAGATGTATGAAATAATGAAAAAGTATAATCTCAATGTGATTGGTCCTAATTGTCTTGGTATTTATTCTCCTGCTCTTGGGATTGATACAATGTTCTTACCTGATTCAAAATTAAAGCGTCCAAAAAGTGGCCCCGTTTCTATATTTACACAAAGTGGTGCATTCGGTGCAGCCTTCATTGATCAACTCTCAGGTTTGGGGTCTGGTCAGTGGGTTTCCAAATTTGTATCATATGGAAATGCTAGTGATATCAATGAAACAGATTCTTTAGAATATATTGGGGAGGATCCTGACACAAAAATGATTATCATTTATTTAGAAGACTTCAAGGACGGTAGGAAATTCATGGAAATAGCAAGAAAAATTTCTTTGAAAAAACCAATACTGGGAATAAAAGCAAATCGAACTGAAACAGGAGCTAAAGCAGGAGCATCTCATACAGCTGCTTTATCATCAAACGATGCAATAGTTGATGATCTTTTGAATGAAGCTGGGATCCTTCGTGTAATTACCTGGGATGAATTAGCGGATTGTGTTTTGGCTTTTGGTACCCAACCACTTCCTCTAGGTGACAGAATTGCAATTATCACAGATGGTGGTGGCGCGGGTGTTATGGCATCCGACATGGTTTCAGATTGTAATTTGAAATTAGCAGAATTCTCACCTGATGTTCAGAAAAAACTCGATGAAACCTTTCCAATTTTCTATTCTACTGGTAACCCTATTGATCTCACAGGAAGTGCTACTGCTGAAGATTATCGCGATGCATTTGAAGCAGTTTACAATGATCCAAATGTAGATGCCATAGTAAATCTAAATATTCCTTGTATACCCGATTTAGATATTGATGATTATGTTAAATATACAAGTGAGTTTGCGCATAAGAAGAAAAAACCCTTTGTTACTGCCATGATTGGAGGTGAAGAAGGAACTAAAGCTACAAATAAATTACTAGCTGAAGATATACCTGTATTTCCAAGTCCTGGAAGAGCAGTTAGAGCACTTGGAATACTTACTAATTATACGAAATATCTCAGAAAACATGGAGTAGATCCAAAATCAATACATGTGGAGGATTAATAATGAATAATAGAGAATTATTTGAAAAAACAAAGCAAGAAAATAGAAGCTGGTTATTAGAACATGAAGCTAAACAAGTTTTACAAAACATGAACATTCTTATCCCTCCATCAAAACTAGTTTTGAGAGAAGTAGAAGCTATTGAATCTGCAAAAGAATTTGGCTTTCCAGTTGTGTTAAAACTTATGTCCAAGGATGTTATGCACAAAACTGATTCTGGTGCCGTTGTAATAGGATTATCAAATGAACAAGCAGTTAAAGAAACTTACAGTGATTTTATGAGGCGGTTTGACAATGTTGAAATTGCTGGTGTTCTTGTTGAAAAAATGGTTAAGAAAGGACTTGAACTGATCATTGGTACAAGTACTGATTCAACTTTTGGTCCTGTAATCCTCTTTGGTGTAGGAGGTGTGCTTGTAGAAGCTATAAAAGATGTTGTTTTTAGAATGTGTCCCGTTACAAAAGAACAAGCTCTAGGCGCAATCGAAGAGATAAAAGCAAAAATCCTACTTGAGGGATTTAGAGGCCAACCAAAAGTTAACAAAGATCAGTTATCTGATTTACTAGTCAAAATTTCTCAATTAGCTTGGGAAAATAGAGACTTCATAGCTGAAATGGATATTAATCCAATTATAGCTAATGAAGATGGAATCTTTCCTGTAGATGCTAGGATAATTCTAAAATAGTTTTTAGAATTCAGAAATTAAAGCGACTACATCTGGTCCAGTGTGTGCAGAAATAGTAACTCCTGTACACTTTATGTTTATTATAACATCTTTAATATATTTTTTAACTGCTTTTTCCATAAGACTAGCTCTCTCAGGATTATTACCGTGAATAATAGTCACTTGTTTTGGGAATCTCCTGAAATTTTCTGTGGTTAGTTCAATAATCTTGTGAATTCCCTCATCTGTCTCTGTTACTGTGGCAGCTACTTCATTTTTACCTTCACTATTAACAACAGTTATTGGTCTTTTCTTCAATAGTCTACCAAGGATATATTTGGCTACAGATATTCTTCCACTTTTACGCAAATATTTCAACGATGGTAAGAGTATGTATGTCTTAATATTCTTTGTATGGTCTCTTAATAGGTTAGCAATCTCGTCTCCAGACTTCCCTTCATCTCTCAATCTGATTCCTTCCTCCACTAAGAAAACTTCAGAGTAAGAAGCATTAAGTGCGTCAACAAGATGAATTTTTATCGCATCATTTTTCTTTTTGAGCATATTGGCACCTAAGCGGGCGCTGTTAATTGTTGCACTTAAACTTGAACTCAAAGTAACAACAATGATTTCTTGAGCCCCCTTATCAACTAGTTCCTGATAAGTTTTAAAGAATGCACCTGGATTAGGTTGTGCAGTTTTTGCAAAGAAATCGTTATCGATTTTATATTTATTGTAGTATGCTTTTACATCAAAATTCTTATCTTCAAAATGATCAACATCATCAGCGTCACTGAATGTCACACTTAAAGGAACAACCTTGACACCAATTTTATCAGCATAGTCTAAATCGATATCAGAACCACTATCTGTTACAAATCTAATCTTCATAATATCAGCTTTATTCACTGATTTATAAGCAATTCTCTGAAACAAAGGAAATATGGAATTAGTAAAGAAAAGACTCCACGTCTGTGAAAATCACTATTAAATTTCTTCCAAACCTATTTCCTCTTCCTCCTCTTCTAGCTTTAAGGAAAAAGCTTGATCAAGTATGGAAATAGTTTCTTTCAGTGTTTGCAGTACTTGAGCATCATCCTCGTAGTGTTGTGAATCAATTACTCTTTTGTATAATTCTTCGTGGATATCTTCAGTATACCGTAAACCATATGCTATTGCATTTCTTACTCTTGGATCTAAATCATTTTCCAAAAGAATGATGATTCTTTCTAAAATATTTTCTTCATTCAGGTAAAGGAAGCACAAAGCTGCAGTAGCTCGTTCCAACGGAAAACTGCTTGTTAAAGAAGTTTCAAGATTCTTTAATGTGGACTCTCTCTCACCTTTCTTTGTCAAAAGCAAAGCTAGCCAGTTTTTGAGAGTAGTTGGAGATTTATAATAAGTCTCTTCTAAGATATCAAAATTTACCTCTTTTCTAATTAACAATTTCTTCAAAACTTTCTGCTTGTTTTCTCCAGCAATCGCCAGAAGCAATGTTCCAATTTTCTCTTTTCTAACTATAGGCAGTATAATAAAAGGAATATATGCAATAGCGATTAATGGATAAAATCCTAACGAGTTGTAGACTAAAGCATCATAAACGTAGAAGAAATAGAAAATGCTTCCTACGAGAAGAAATAGTTTGATTGGGTAACTGAAATATCCTTTGATTAGAGGATCTCTTAAGAAATAAAATATGGTAGCAAATGACATTACAGCAATAGAAATTGGGACAGCGGTGAATAAGAAAATTGATGTGCCTAATTGGGTTGTACTTGTAATTGCGGTTGTTATATACATTACTAGAAAATAAATAGCTACAGGGATCGTAGTTCCTAGGATTATTGAAGTTACATCTCGTCTCTTTGTATTACGATCTAAAAACCTCGTCTGATTTTTTAGATTCGGGATAATTGGATCACTCATTTGAAGAGTTTTCAATGTCATTTGTTTCATTAAACCAGTATAGCTATGCTTTCCATATTTTCTAGAAATAAACATGTTGACTAGTAAAACGAGACCTATGAAAATAATAAAAGAAATGAAAATGCCTAAAAAACCAAACAAAAATTGAATCACTAATTCTATAATGAAAATCACTACAGTAAATATAAGTAACGCAAACCCTTGTTTCTTCAAAGTAACCCAGAATTGTTTGAAAAACTCAATTGTATCTTTATAGAAGATGAAAGGATACAAGAAGATACCAAATATACCTGCATATTGGATTCCCTTAACTGTATTAGCTAAAATGTCTGCAGTTGTAGTGATGCCATCTGAGGAATTTGGAAAACCCCATTTTAATGCAATTATTTGTAGGATTACGTTTGAAGGGGCACCATAACCAAATGTATATCCGATAAATAGAATTAATATCGACAATTCAATCCGTCGGCTTAAATGATACGCTAGAATTGTAATAAATGATACTAGAAGATAATAAAACATATCTGTCAAGAAGACTAGCAATAAGGAATAGGAGCTCGATGTGAACGCTTCAAAAAAATATGATTGAAAGGAACCTTGAGAAAGAAGAAAGAAGGTTAATAGTATAGTTGAGGTACCTATTGCAACACCCGCTTTTGTATTTACTTTCTTGTTGATTGAATATATTATCCCAGCATAAAGTAGAGCAAAAACCGCTACCGCCAACATGATTGTTATTAGAAGGAGAATATACTGGTTTGTTGTTCTGATATCAACATAAAGACCAGGGGGTTCTGATGGTGGTTCTCCAGTTCCTGGTTCAGCTATTATTCCGGCAATTCTGTGAACCGATGGTACTAGTACTGAATTATAGAGATACGCTATAGCAAAGATGAAAGACAGACCAAAGAAAGATGTTTTTGTGATATTTGATACATTTCGCGCAGTTTTCTTTGGAGAATTGATTTTAATACCCATCTTCTGAATATAATAAGTGCTTAATACTAAAACTGCAAGTATTGTTCCTATCTGTAACGCAAGGTAAACTGACAAGTCAATGGTATCAGAGTCACCAATGCCAAACATTGCTAACACATCTCCTCCAACTAGAAAACCTAAGATTAAACCAAGTATTAATCCTAATATCTGTCCCCCGAACTGAATTGTCCAATCCATGAAAATTAAATCTCTAGTTAATAACACGCTCAGAGGTGTAAACTCTTCTTCGTTTTCTTTCTGCTTCTTAATTTGATCATCTTCTAGATTGGTAGCCATTATTTTCAGACCTCAATATCACTAAGAATAACATCGAATCGAGATTTGTTCTTTTTACGTTGTTTCATTATCTTTCTTGTAACAATGTATGCGACAAACCCTACAACTGCTACAGCGATAGCAATCCCTGTATAAATTATATTCCAATTACGTTTAATTTCAATAAAGAATTGAAGTGAGTTATCAAATTCTGCGAGTTCGAATATTTGGTTTTGAGAATCCGTGAATATTGAAACATTTAGAATTTTTAAACCAAAGCTTTGGAATTCTTCATAAATTACTGGTATGCTCTGATTAATATCAATACCATCCAGTCTTGTGTTGATTTTCAACGAATCATTAACATAAACTGTTACCCAAAAAGGTGCTGAAGGAATTGAACCGTTGTTTTGAACAAAAATATCTAGTTGTAGTCTGCGAAATTCAGTAGGTGTTGTTGGACTAATTAAAACTTCTTCTACGTTAATATTGGGGAATCTGTACCAAGAGGGAAAGGAGATTGATGTACTATACTTCTCTGAGAATAAATTAAGAGGATAAAGGATATTTGTGGAACTATTCCAGTTGGTTGATTCGGGTGTGGAAGTTTCTACAAAAGAATAAATTGATCCGTTCCCCAAAATACCTAAATACTCATGTCCGCTATACGAGAAGTAATCCCCTTTGTTTAGTTCGGCATAATTTTCTATGTCAGCGTATACATCCATTCCAAGAATAAAGAAAGGTATCACTGGTGTTGCATCTGTTAAGATAACAGCTTTTAGTTCACTATTATTATAAGCGAATCTTGTGTAGAATAATTCTGAATATTTCATATTATCGTCCGAAATATATCCAACAGCTGATTTGTGAGCTGTCCCATTATATACATAATTATACAAAGCTGTAATCGAAAAATCGGTGGCAAGACTTTCAAAATGGTGATAATATTCTCCGGGATCTAGATTACTATTTGGAACTAAAACTGAACCATTATCTGGAATATCAACAAGATGATCGACATAGAGATTTGTTATTGCATGTACATTCTCTCCTAACCCTACAGCTGATGCTGAAAGTTCCATGTCACCTTCAAGTAGAGGTATGGTGTCGGTTGGTGGTCTACTGTAGATGAAGTATTCAGTACCCCAGAGAAAGCGTGGTATGCCTGTAAAAGTAAAAGAACCAGTTGTACTAGATAAAGAGTAAAAAACTACTCCAATTGGACCATTTGCTTCTATAATAGTGTCTTTAGAAACAGTGATATCTGTAGTTTGGCCAATTAAAGGAATATCAATATATTCAGTTTCTTCTCCGGGGGTTCTAATCTCAATTTCCGTGTTATTATACCCTGCTACAATGATAGCATGCATGTTATCGTAAACTGATTGGTAAATTCTACCCCACATTTGCATCACTAGAGGTGAGTAAGAATATGTGTCATCGAATCCAGGTGAATTAGATTGATGAAAAACAGTAATCTGAAGTGGAGTAAAAGCTTGAATGAGTGTACCATTCCTGAGTTCCAGTATTTCTGAAGGATCTAGAATCAAAGTTTCCCCTACATTTATCACAGCAGTGTAGTCTGGAAATATTGTGGTGTTGAAATCGAAGATAATCAACGTCTCATTCTGTAGAGAATTAATAGCAATTAAAGAAGGGCCATAGGGACCAGAGCGGAATATTAGTGGGATTCTATAGTTTAGATACAATCCTCCGGTAGCTCCTCCCCCACTTGTATCGCCACCAGGGCCACTTGGGGGTGGAAGATCTCCTGAACTTGAACTTCCTGCAATAACGATATTTGTTTTTTCAATAATTGACAAATTACTTGAACTGAATAAGACCAATAAAATAATAGATACAGTGTATATTTTTATGTTCTTCATTACATACTGCTCCTTCTTTTAGTTCCGAAATAAGCTAGCAACAATTTTTCTGTTAAGATTGTTGTAGGCGCATCTATAACATCAATATTGAGTCCTCTTATACTTCGTTTAAAGTCATTAATCCTTTTAATTTGCAAACCAAGTTCAAACATAAATTTGCCTCGTTCTAGAAGATTACTGAAGTTCATAACTTGTATCTCCTCAGTATCTGGGTCTTGGAATTTAATCTGTCTAGGTTGTTTTGGGAATAAGAATTCCTCTGGATCATGAATATGTATAAGCTTTAACTCATGTCTTTTAGCTCTAGCAACTTTGAAGCCGTCTAATGCCCCTTCTAAATCTCCATGCAAATCAGTTAAGATAATTATGATAGATCTCCTTTTCTGTGAAAGTGCAATCTCTCTGACAGTCTCTCCAATAGTAGTTGTTCCAACAGGAGCTATTTTCAGCATTTCATTAAAAATATGATAGAGATGAGTTTTTCCCCCTCTTGGTGGAATATAGTTGTGTATTTTATCAGAAAAAGATGCCCATCCAAACTTATCTCTGTTGTTCATTACTGTATAAGCAAGTGTAGCGATGGATTCAACAGCCATCTTTATTCTTGGAATTGGTTCTCCAAGTAACATGGAATGACTAGTATCCATCATCATGATTATGTTAGTATTTCTCTCTTGTTCGTAATCTCTCACAATCAATTTGAACGGAACACGTGATGATGCATTCCAATCAATGAACCTCAGGTCGTCTCCCTCGGTATACTCTCTTAGATCAGCATACTCGGTTCCTGGGCCCCTGAAAATGGATCTGCGATGTCCTTGAAGAAAACTTGTGGACCTCTCTTTCGCTAAGATTTCTAATTTCTTAATCTTTTTGAGAGGTATTTTTACTTTATCCTTTTCTTCTCGAACAGTCTTTTTTTCATCAGCTACAGTCAAGTTCTCACCTAGTTTTAATTATTTCATTATACAGTTTCTCTCCAATTTTGAGAACTTTTTCACCATCTTTGAGTTTATAATCATCGTTCCATAGGAGACTATCAACAGTTGCAAAAAACAAATCAGCCTCTTTTCTTAGATTTTTATCAGATCTAACAATCTCTTTAATTTGATCATCAAGAGCTGTGAGTGATAGAATATTTAACTCGCCTTTAACTATTCTCGAAGTTAACTTTTCATAATATTCAATAATTTTAACTGCTTCTTTACCCTTGATTCGAACTTTTCCTATGTCGATGAATAAAGGTTCTTTTTCCTTCACTTTGTCTTTCATTTCTTCTTCTAAGATTTCATCTAAATCTTTTTCTACTCCTTTAGCTCCCCTAGCCTTTTTCTTAAGAAATACTGCAATGAAAGAAAATATTGGCAAGGGATTGAAAATCCAACTAGGTTCAAACACGCCTTTTTTTTCTAAATATTGCTCAAAATACCTGTTCATTGAAAGAATAGCAATTAGGAGTATGAGAAATAGATGACAGATAATCATCCAAGAGTAGGAAGAATCATTAGCATTGAGGAAAATCATTATGACATCTAATAAGAAGAACCAGATGGCCATTGCAATAAAATTGTAACTCTCCTTTTGCCAATACAACCAGCAACCTATCGTGCTTGAAGCAACAATTATCCCATAAAACATTAGAACCTGCACAATTGTGATTGCAGACCAGAAGGTGAAATAGAATAATGATAATTCAAGTGTTGCAAGAAAAGTTGCTCCTAGAACAACTTGAAACATTTGTCGTGTTTGACCTTCAATTTTAATGTCATGTCTCATTTGCTGCCTGTCTAAACTTCCTCTAAATTTTTCATAATTCTGATAAAGGATAGCAAACATAATCCCAGATACAAGAGCCACATCTAAAATGGAGATAAGCATAGTTGTGCTTCGTAGAGCAGCGGATTCAACTTGATAAACCTCTAGGAAATTTGCATAGATCTCTTCGTGGAAGGATAAAGGTGCAAAGATGATAATAAGTATCACATACATTAACCAAATTAAATTGTTGGATGAACTTACTATATCAAGTGCAATAGGAGGTTCAGCAACCATCCATTCTGCACCACTTAAGAAACGAGGCATTCTATTCTGTATGTATTTTGCTCTTATTATCCGTTCAAGAATCTCGGAACCAACTATTACAATACTAATTATTGGTAGAATGACCCAGAGTCCAATTGGGTTAGAGGTAGGTCCTAATATAAGTAGAAAAAGATTCACCCCTGTGGCATCTGAAATAACTTGTCCAGCAGATGGAACAAAGTATTGTAAGAATGAAAATAATAATATTATCAGAAATGGAATTAATTTGAGAAAAGTATACACGATTCTTTCTAGTTGAACCCTGATACCAACCCCTCTAGCAGTTTCAACGATAGTGGCATTTAACTCGTAAGGATAAACCTTTCTAGTTCCCTTAACAACTGCTCGAGTTTTTCCCTTGAAGATTCTAGTGCGCATTCCAAAAGATCGCATTAAAACATCCATTTTTTTCATTGATCTTTCAAGCGGTGTGGTAGTTTCTTTAGAGCTCATCTTTTCTTTCCTCCTTTTCTTTTTCTTTTTCTTGTTTTGGTTTTCTCTTTCTTCCCACCTTTCTCACGTGTTTTTACATACTCTTGAATTTTGAATACCGCAACAAAAATTGATGGTAATGAGATTATTACAAATGCTACTGCGAAAATGAAGATCCACCTTGCAAAAGTTTCAATATCGGGAAATCCTGGGAGATTTATTATAGGTAAAACCAAATCACTTTGGATATCAATATATATTCCATCGCCTGGAAATTGTGCATCAAATAATTGGTTTTCTGGTTCAGATGTGCTTCTAGCAATGATTTCAATTGTTATGTTAAACTCATCTGCATCAGAGGGAGGTCTTAGAGTGCTTAAAATTTCATATTGTTGGTTAATTCCTGTTAGATTAACTTGTGGAGTAACAACACGAGCTAATTCTCTGTGAGGATTATCAGGAACATTATAATAAATTGAGACGCTTACAAGAGTAATATTTTCACCTACTGGTACTCCAGTGGAATTAAAGTAAATTGTGTAATTTTCCTGACCATTTGATTCCCAGGTTAAAGGTGCTGTTGAATATACTGTGAAATTTGTATCCCCGTTTATTTCCATAGTATCTTTTGGTGATGTATATACTGACTCTTGACTTATTGAAATATAACTTGTAAAAGCTAAAGCTAGTATATTTACAAGTAAAATAATAACTATAATTTTACTGACTTTTTTCATGAATTCTCTTTCCTCCATTTTTCCATTTTCTCAATTAATTTCATAACTGATTCAAGGTAATCTCGTGCTTGTGGTCTTGTATAATATATCTGCTCTTCATCCTTCCAATTGTCTGAAATGGCTTTCCCTATAGATAATAGTTCTAAGGTTTCTGATATTAGCATTGAAGGAAGATATTTACGAACTGTCTTTTCATGAATCTCTTCATTTAAACCAAGCATATTAATGGGTGTAAACCTGCTGAGATAGGACAATAATTCCCAATATTCTCCAAGCATTGCTTTCCAAGGTTCTTTTGAAAGATCTATTTTTAGAGAATCCTTCATCGCCCTCAGTTGAATTTCCTCTACTGATATAAGCATCTCATGCTTTTGTTCCTCTTCTTTGATCTTCCGCATCATCCTTCTTCTCATAATAAAGTATGTTAAAAGAAATGCTAGTACCGGGGCAATTAAACCTAATAAACTTATGAAGATCAGATTTCTAGTAAACTCAACTATCTGCTCTTGAGTCAGTTCTATATCGACTTGAAAATGCTCAAATCTAGCTGATTGGTTTTCTATTGCTTCTATCACATCTATATAGGAGAATGTTACTTGTGTTGAGAAAAGTTCATGATAAGGGTCGATTTGTCTATCTGTATCCGAAAATGTTATTTTTCTTCTTCCCTCAGGAGTTTGAGAGAGAGTCATTATTTCTTCTGGAGAAGCACTATATAGAATCGCTCCTTCTGGAGCTACGATGGTAAAATCTATGTCTGCTTTCAAGTATCCTGTATCATCCTCCCCTGCTTCTTCATCTATGAAAAGCAACCAGAAATAATCAATATATACTAGAATATTGCTATTATTGTAGTAAACATAAGGTTTCACAATTTCATATTGGATATATCCTTGAACATTTCTTATCAGAAAATGATCTGTAAATTCTTGATAAGAGACTGGGGCTCCCAACTCGTTATAAGCTCTGAAATCAAGTACTTTTGTTGTATCAACCCAGATACTGAAATTGTCTACAGAATATGGGAGATCAATTGTCACTGTTTCATAAGCAATACCATCTTTTCCTAAATCAATTGAAGTATCGTACAATATATTGTCGCCAGAAGCTTCTAGTTCAGAATAGTCTTCTATTGTAACTTGTCTATTATTAACTAAGTAAGAAACATCTTGAGCTTCTGTCAAATTATCTCCATGAGAAAGTGCTGAAGATAAAATTAATACTAAGAAAAGAACACTGAACATTGAAGAAACCCTTTTACCAGGATCAGTTTCTTTTTCGATATCTTTCAGCATTTTTTTTGGCATATTTCGTGCTTCATTTAATCGTGATTGAAATTTTCTTTTTGCTCTTAAATAACCAAGAAGGGCAGCTATAAGACTTAGTACAATAGCGAGAGTAGCTATCAGTTTGAAGTATGTTTGTAATAAATCTAGCAAATTGTCTATCTGTTCTTTTTCTTGTTGCTGCTGTTGATTGTTGTACATCTGTTCTGTAAACTGCAGATAGATTGGATCAAAACTATATGTTATTTCATATGTTAATGGGTCATGGAAGGGGTCCATAGCTCTTTCAGAATATTCCCAAACAATTCCAAATGAATTTCCTTCTTTTACAATTATGGCACCATCTGTTGGGGCATAGCTTACTAATCCTGCTCCTTCTGGAAGTAACTGTTTATTATGATAATTTATTGGTGCATATCTCTCTTCTCCTTCTGGAGTCAAATAACTGAATTGCGCCCAGAATGTGTCAAAAATAACTATGAAATTTGTATCAATAAAATAATCGGGATAATAATTGCTTCGAATTTGATAATACAGCTCTGTTGTTCGAATAGTAATTTCGATCTTATCTGAAAAAATATAATAATCTGCCCCTAGAGTAAGGTTGCCGATACCATCCCAAAATTCTATCTGGTACATATCTGTAGTGTTTCCATAAATAATTAGCCGACCACCTTCAAGTTCTGCCCAATAGATGTAGGCATTTGTTCTCATAGTGTCATTCTTGAAATATGACTGATCTCTTTCGATAACCACTGTTAGACCTTCAGCTTGAGCTTGAACATTCATTGATGACCCATTCAGCTTTGAGTTTATTGTAAGCCCACTTGCCACTAATAGTCCTGATATTTCAAGAACAATAACTAATAGGAATATGGATTTCCGAGATAGTCTCATAATTTTCAAACTCTATGATTGAATACTAGGTGCAGGAGTGTGTTTTAGGATTCGATCAATAATTATTTCAGATGTAGTTCCATCAAATTCGTATTCAGGCTTAATCAGAACTCTGTGTCTAAGAACATTCTTAGCTATCTTCTGTATGTCAAAAGGATTAACATAGGTTCTGCCTTCCATAGCTGCTGATGCTTTTGCAGCAATTGTCATCCATAAACTCGCCCTTGGACTTGCACCCATATATACCTCCTCACTCTCACGAGTCAAATTAACGATACGGACGATATATTTAGCTAATTCATCAGAGATGGTAACATCCTTACGAATCAGTTTTTGGAGATTAATTACTTGGTTTGCGGTCAGTGTTGGCTTGATTTCTTCCAATTTATCATAAGAATCTTGCTCTCCAGTGAATCTATTTACGATTTCTACTTCATCCTCCTCTTCTGGATATGTTACTAGAACCTTGAATGCAAAACGATCAATTTGAGCTTCAGGCAGGGGGTATGTACCTTCTGTCTCTATTGGATTTTGTGTAGCATATACAACAAATGGTTCTGGAAGTTTGTAGGTTTTTTTCTCAATTGTAACTTGTTTTTCTTGCATACTTTCAAGCATTGATGCTTGAGATTTGGGTGGTGCTCTGTTAATTTCGTCTGCTAATAACAAATTAGTAAAAACTGGTCCTTGTTTGAAGTAAAACTCTCCAGTTTCAGGTTTGTATGCCATAACTCCTGTAACATCTGATGGCATAAGATCTGGAGTAAACTGTATTCTCTTGAACTCTGCAGATACTGCCTTTGATAATGCTCGTACCATCAATGTTTTTGCTATTCCTGGGACTCCTTCAAGCAGAACATGCCCATCTGCTATAAGTGCTGTAATCATTGCATCTATAACTTCTTCTTGTCCAACAACTACTTTGCTCATATCTTTTTTAATTTCTTGAATTTTCTTTGCAAGAGCATTTATGTTGATTTTAGCTGATTTCTTACTTTTACTGGTGGAAGATACTTTAGTCTTCGAACTCATATTTGACACTCCTTAAGATGGATTGCCAAATTCCCTTATAAAGCTATTTTTTTGAAGAAATTTATTTTCGGTTAATGAACCGCCTTATTAACAATAAAAAAAGGAAATCATGTTTCTTCTTGAACGATCTCTTTTTCACCCTTAGATTGTGTTACATCGAATTCCTCTTCATCAAATGACCATTGGTCTAATGAAATTGTAAAAGTAGCATCCGTTGATCCAGGACACTCGATTCTTATTGTCAAATGACTTGTACTCATTTCTTCTATCTCTGGATGAAGACAGCTTTCTTCAAGAACGTCCATCAAAGCAGCGATATAAGTGTTCGAGATTGTATTCAAACTTTCTTCTTGCAGTTTTATCCCAATCTCACCAAGTTTATAGCAAGTTTTTCTTCCATCTTTAAAACTCTCAATCAAATTTGCCTTTTCCATACGTAGAGTATGGTGACGAACTGTATCATGATGAATACCCAAGCTCCGGGCAATTTGTGTTTGGTGACAATTTTCACAGTTTAATATATGTGCAAACACCTTCCGTGCTGTTATGTGCTTTAAAACCACAAATGCTTTCTCAACATCTTGGGTGCGCAAATTTCGGGAATAAAAAACTCTTTTTCCTCCAAATTTCATGGAATTTATCAAACTTGCTTCTTCTAGTTTTCTAAGATGCCAGTTAACTGTTCCATGCGGAGCTGTTAATGCGCTAGATAATTCAAAAAAATAAACCCCTGGGGTTTCACAAACTAGACGGTAGATTTCACGGCGCAAAGGGTGAAGGAGTAAATTGAGTCTTTTTTCTTTTTTCCTACTCCGTTGAACCAATAAGGTTGGCCCCTTTATACTGTTAGAGTTTCTACCTCGACACTTGATACGCCTTCAATTCTTTCAAGCTCATCTTTGATCTGGTCAATACTGACTTCCTTCAATTCATCAGAGTCAATATAACCTTCATACACACAGGCGCTCTGAGTGAAACAAAGACCAGTACTGTAAAGTGTCTTAATACCAAGTCTAATGAAAATAGAACCCATTTTACGAAGGAAATCAGGAGAAAGTTTCCCAATATTAATGTTGATCTTCGCAACTTCATTTGTACTTGTTGGAATTATTCTAATAATTCGAGTGTTGGGAGCTAAAATCAAGACAGCAAAAGTCTTGCCATCGGGTTTTAGAGCTGATAAAAATTCTTCGGGGAGTTCAATCGGCTTTTCAGCCTCTAATTTCACCATTTTAGCAATTGTTACGGACTGCTTTTCACTGCTCATTTTTCTAATTCTCCATCTGTTCTATTGATAATTATTTTATGTTACTACAGTATTAAATACTTTATGCCTTTCTTAAATACTTTACGCTACTTCTCGTATATTTCGCGATATTTCTTTTAATTAATTAGACATTTGATTTATGAACAGTGTCTATTTTCATTTAAGTACACAAAGTTGATGTTTTAATTACGAATTAATTTTATTAATTACTTGATTAATTACCAACAACTAACTTGTAAATTTTAACAATAAATTTTAATATCACAGTGACGCATTTCGATTATTAATTATGGGATAATGAAAATGAGTACGAAACCATCAAATAACTCTGATGACACTTTTGACAGTACTAATATTACCAATGGTACTAATGCTGATGATTTATACACTCAAAAAAAACCCACTCTTTCTTTTATTGGAATTCTAATCTCAACTTTTTTCCTCAGAGTCGCATTTGGTAGTACAACCGTACTAATGCCAATTTATATCTTTCTTCACTTAAAGATGGAAGGGTGGGAAGCAAATCTTTCAATAATTTTTGTTGAGGTGACTTATGCATTAGCTGTTATAATTAGTTCGGGCTATTTCGGCTTTAGGTCTGATGTATCTGATGCTAAACGCTGGATTCTTCTTGGAACTGCAGCAGGTGGTTTGATATTAGTTGGGTACGGAATTTGTGCTCTTAACTGGCAGGGGTGGATTGGCATTATTCCGTTAGCTAATGGTTTGATGATTTTTGGAATGAGTCTATTCCATTTCCTTCATGGATTGGCAGGATCGATAAAGGTGAATGCCTCCTATGGTTATATCTCAAGATTTTCTGTTTATGAAACTAGAGCAACAAAAATGGGTCTTTACAATGTTGCTGTGTCGGGAGGTAGATCCGTTGGGGTGATACTTGCTGGTGTTTTGTATAATGCTTTAATTGGTATTAATGAACTTATTCGAATTGCAGAACGTAATATTATTGCTGATGTTAGTGAACTTACAGCTGTAAGAAATGTTATATCATATTGGTCCCCAATCTATCCTCAACGACTTGTATATCTCTACCTCCTATTTTCTTTCGCAATAGTCATATCTATAGTCGCTGTTTATTTCATGGTAGACAAAACTAAACCTGTTCTTGAACATGAAGATTATAGTGTTAAACAAGAAATGTTAATGTCATGGAAATTAATGACAGATAAGAATAGACGAGGAATAGTTTTACCTCTTCTCGGAACAGCAGCCATAATTGGCATCCTAAACAACTGGGGTTTTCTTATATTATCAATCGAATCAAATCCCGCTGATGCGAGTCTAACTACGGTATTATTTACCCTATCTATGGGATTACCCATGGCTTTATGGGGCTGGTTAGCTGATAAAATTGGGCGAAGAAAAGCACTAACTATAGGTGTTGCTGGACTATTAATGATGGCAGTGGTTATTGGAATTGCTTTCTTTGGTAACTTTATGACAGTAGGGCCTTGGTATGATCCAACTTCTGAATTTAATCCAGGGGGTTTTACGAGTAATTGGTGGATAGCCGCACTGTTAGTGATCTCACTCTTTCTAGGGTCTGCATACTTTCCCGCAATCAGTGGTCGTCTAGGTGATAGTAGTTCCATCGGACATAAAGAGGAAAGACATGGATCCACTATGAGTATACAACAAACTATCATTTCAGTTAGTGAAATCATCGGTATAATTCTAGGTGGAATTGCATTAACAGTTGTATTTGCAATTTCTAATCGAACAGATAACTTTGCTTACAACCTCATAGGATTGTTGATCCCAATAGTTCTGTTGCTTATTCTTACGACAATTGCTTCTCTCTTATGGCCTGCTGAAGAGGATTTTATTGATACATCGAAAGTGAGGAGAAAAGAGAAAACCATTGAATCTGAAGAGACATGAACTTACGATAAGATAATTTTTTCACTTAAAACTTGAGTGTGAAAAAACGCTCTAACCATCAATTTTTTAACCACATGTAAATATCTTCATCAACCAATGAAAAACAATGCACTTTTCCTTAATCAGATGTCCTTTGATACTTCAATTATAGATTCTGATACAACCGTGATTCTAGGTTTTACAGGCTACGGTTCAGTGGGAACATCTGTTTTAAATCATCTTGTCGAAGAAACCAATGTTAATTCCGTTGGTTTTTGGGGAACGATAAGTTGGTTTCATAATAACAACATAGAAGCTCCAATCACTGTTTATTCCATGAATCTGGATTCAAGTGATAATAAAGAAAAAGTTGTATTAGTAGCTTCACGCCTACCAATTCCTGTAGTTGGTTATGATGCTTTACCAGACGCATTCTGGAAGTGGTTAGTACAGGAGATTTTGTCTTGGAATGCTAAGCGATACATCATAATTGGTGGATTGAGGGAAGATGTTAGAGACACTACGGATGATTCTTGGATAGCATTGGTTCCGACCAATAAATATACGGAAGTTTATGGGACAAAAAGAACCTTCAGAGATGATTTATCTATCAGAGGACCAATAAGTTTCCTCCTCACAGAAGGTACAGCTTACAGTGTTCCAGTATTAGCTGTTCTGTCCTATTGCAATACTTTTGACATCGATTATGATGCCGCATTAATGGCTCTAAAAGAAGTAGAAACCCATATAAATCAAGATTTTCACTCAAAGAAAATTGCTGAATTTGATACTTCGTTTCTTGAAACACAAATAGAGTTCTTCCAAGAAACAGAAGATAATGATTTCGACGATTTCGACGATTTTGAGAATGAAGAAGATTTTGAAGATTTTGAAAATGATTCAAAGAAAGGTAATTCAAAGAATAATTTTTCTTTTGATTCTGAATCAATCTCAGGAAAATACCGAAACAACAAGGATGATTTAGACAAATACAGATAAGAGATTAGGGTTTAATTTCTGAAAATTCTTTTATTTTTATCATTGTAATCGCATTAACTGGACATATTGATTCACAAATACCACATGCTTTACAATATGATTTATTTACAATAACAACATCATCTTTTTTATGAATTGTCCCTTCTGGACAATGGAATACACATTTAAGACATTTTATACAGAGTTCTTGATTGATATCTGCTTTAATATAACTCCACGTACCTGTAATTCTTGTGGTTGCAGATCCTGGTCCGATTGATTGACCAGTTGAAACTGTGGTTTTTGGTAGGATAGCTCCTATAGGTAGCTCTTCCACAGATGGTAACCATGGTTGCAATTTAGAGTAGTTTCTTCCTCCTTGTGATTTACCAAATTGTGTTTCTTCATACCCTATACGAGCTGCTTCAACATTTCTCTTTGCTTGTTTCTCTCCCAATTTTGCGCCAAATACAGAAAGAATCCCTTTTTCTAATTCTTCCATCCCAACTAATTCTGTGCTCCTAATTAAAGAACCTAATATGGCACTATTTGCAAAAGGATGTCCTAGAGTCTCTTTAGCAATACTTGTAGCATCAACCACTCCAAGGTCAATCTCTTTGGAAAATGTTATCTCCTCAGGTTTCTTTGTTGTGTTGATAATTCCGATCCCGTCTGGCTTTAGACCTTTTGCGACATCCTTTAACTCAATTAGAGAATTATCTAAAACAACAATTGTGTCCGGTTCGTAAATTTGTGACTTTCTGTAGATTTTCTTAGTGTTGATTCGAGCAAATGCTAGAACCAATGCTCCTCGTCTCTCAGCACTAAAAGATGGAAAGGACACAGCATTCTTACCTGCATAAAAAGCTGCTTTAGCAAGTGCTCTTGAAGCCATAACAGCCCCAGTACCTCCTCTACCATGGAACCGAATTTCATGCATTAAATCTCACTTAAGGGACAAGGGAAGAGGTGATATAAAAAAAATACTATATGCATGTCACTTATTTTTTTCTTGGGAAAAATCAGCTGATTTCAGCCAACTGTTAAATTCCATAGCTAAGGAATTTTCTCCATCTCTTTTGTTTCTTTCTTTGGTTTTTTCTATTATACGTTGTCTCTCTTGAAAGATAGGTATTACTTTAGTAAAGTCGACTGCATAAAGATCAAAAAGAAATTTGATGGGTTGAAAATAGGTTTCCAAGAATTGTTCAAAATCATCGAAGTTTACGATAAGTTCTTTGTATAGCTCTCGTGAGACTACAAAATTGACAATTGTTACTGTTTTATGTTGCAAGCGGGAATCTTTTGCATTTAAGTTTTTCAAGTTCAAAGCATAAGCAAAAAGAAACGCGTTGTTATTAATTTTTGAGGAAGCTAAACCTTCTATGCTCTGATTTTGCATCATCCCCATTAATGTAGGATAGTTTGTCAGAGTAATCTCTAATTTAAGATCAGCAAGATCAGATGCAAATAATTCAAAACCACTTTCAGCAAAATAAACAATAGCATAACCCTCATGACTCTGTTTATTTTCGTCTAGCATCGTAGTCAAATGTCTTCATTATCTCTCTTCATAATCTTATAAAAACCTCAAAAATTGAGCAACCTTAAAAGAAGCAAAGCACTTACTAAATACAATGAATCCAAAATTGGAGAAGAAACTGAAAAAATTCAATAACCTTACTGATAAGATGAAGTTGGAAGAGCTTGTTTCGATATCGGAACAAGAAATTGATGAAAATATCCTGGAATTCCTTATCAAAGTTTTTGAGAAGGAAAAATATGAGAGGATTAGAATTAAAGCTATTTTTATTCTAAAGGATACTAAGAAGAAAGAAATTGCACAAAAGCTAATGGAGTTTTATGCGTACGAAAGAGAAAATAGCATTAAACTTGTGTTAGCTGAAGTGATCGGTGATATGTCTTCTCCAAAAATCGAAGATTTTCTAATCAGAATATCCAAAGAGGATGAAAATGATGTTATTCGTTCAATGGCAATTCGTAAATTACATGAACGAGGAAAATTAAAAAAAGATAAAATAAGAGAATTACTTCTTGAAATAATTCAAAATGATAAAGCTGTTTTCCCTATTCAAATGTCACTGAACATTATAATTAATTACGCTGACTCAGAGTCTTTGGAAACACTAAAACGTGTATATAAGAGAGAAACAAAAAGTAAAATGAAACAACTATTTTATCAGACAATGAAAAAGATAGCAGAAATACTTGATGAGGACTTAGGCATCAAGGAACCAATATTATCAATTACAAGAGAGGAATTGGAGAAAACTAATAAGAAAAAGCGAAGAGTAAGAAAGAAAAAGAAAAAGGCTAAAGATGAAGAACACTTATTCTTCTAATGTAACTTAATACTCTTCCTTTTTTCGCTTTTGCTTCATTTTTTTAAATGCAAAAACACATATAGGCTCCATGAGAATTTGATATAATAATATACTCTGCTGGTTATTATGGTTCAAACAGTTAATATTTCAGAAAATGAACTTGAGTTAATCAACCAATTTTTGTTATCACTTGAATCTGTGGTAAATGAAAAAAGGCAATGGGAAATTGAAACTTTGCTTGAGGGAGATGGTTTGGAAGGTGTGATTCAAGCTTTCCTTAGTATGATTATAGCAAATTTCCAAAATACAATGGCAAAGTTCAGGGTATATCCACGTTTCATCAAAAAACTCGAAGACGGTAGGATTCGTATTCATAGTTCGACACGAATCTCTCCAATTGAAACTATGGACATTACTTGGACTCTCAAACATCCAAAAAATGAATTTCAAAAACTAGTGATATTCAGCATTAATTCCATGACTGTGCCAATATATGAGGAAACTCGAAGAGAAAGAACGGAGATTCCAAGGCTGGATGAAAAATGGAGGGGATTTATGTTAGCTATAAGAAAAGTTGATCTCATAAATAAAATGTATATGAAAGTAAAAGAGGATAGTGGGAAGCAAAAAGCCAAAACCTTGTTTAATGACAAAACAGAGTTTCTTGAAGAAGTTGATAATTTATTTGGTTTTCTTGAGGGACCCTTCAAATATATCTCCTATATAGCTGTTATGGGGGCAAATGTGGAAGGGTGGAAAGGTGTCATTATGAAAAAAAGTGGCTCTTATGAGGTTATTTTTGATGGATTTAGAGAACTTGAAGCATTAGAATCATTAACAACTGTTAAGAAAATGACTGAAAAGGAGTACATTGATTTAATCAGTTATCAATGGAAGGAGAGAACTAAAAGTAGCGGAATTAAGATAGAAATTGAAGTACAGAAAGATATCCAAAGAATCATTTATAGAATCAAGAAATCACCTGCAACGAAGAAAGGTAAAAAGAAACTAGTAAAAGGTGAAAGGACTATAAAGAATAAATAATGCTCATTTTGTTCTGGTTTTTGAGCTACACTCCAGACATATTCACATTTATCTCCAGTTCGAACAATGCGTTCTTCTCGTGCAATTGAGTAAAGTTTCCAACCCCTTAATAATTGGTGTAATTATTTGAGTGTAATAAATCCTAACAGTCGAAAATATTTATGCAATAACTTTAATTATTACCTTCAACAATGATTTGACATATTATAGATATACTTTGAGAAAAAATAGGGGAGTTAAAAAATTGAGATCAAAATTACTAATGATTGTGAGCTGTTCTATATTCATATCAATTTTTATTGTATCTGGAGCTGGTTTAGCAAAAGACCTTGATGATGATGGAACAATTACCTTGGGTGCTTATGGATTTGAAATGTCATATATATATACAGACATATACATCCTTGAAGATGGTTCCATAGATATCTACTATGAAATGGAATTTAACTGTCTAAGTGGTTATCAACCAATAGATGTTATTGATGTTGGATTTCCAAATAATCATTACCAACTATCTTCTATTACAGCAAAATTAAATGGAACAGAAATAGATAGTTCAAGGATTAAGAAAAGTGAATATGTTGAGATTGCAGCTGAAATCTGGCTTACAGATGTTGGATATATTTATCCCGGTGAATCTGCAGTTTTTGAAGTATACTGTCATAATCCTGCGATGGTATATCCTGATAGTGAGGATGGTTTTGCTTCGTGTGTATTTTTGCAAACTTGGTTTGGTGGGGTTTCCGGTGTTTATACTTCTGGAAATACCGCAAAACGTGTAAGATATCATTTTCCTGATACGCTGACTGATATAAATGAAGCAGTCGTAAGAGAAACTACTTCTAGTTATGTGGATGCTGAATTAAGTGATGCTAGTATTAATGCTCCTGGGCTCTATATTGAATTCAATGACATAGGCTCTCCATATGACGGATATATGTCTGCTGTTGCTCTCCCAGAAGAATATGTAAAAGTACACAGTGTTTTTTGGAGTTTGACAGTTTACAATAATTTAGATGTTATAATCTTCTTTGCAGTGGTCGCTGTGATTGTTATTTTTTATTTACTTCGAAAAAGAAGGAAGAGCAAGGAATATCTACCCCCTATAGTAACAACTCTTGGTGGTAGTGTGAAAAAAGATCTCACTCCTTCGCAAGTAGCGATTCTCTTACAAAGACCTCTAACGCAAGTAGCAACATTGATGCTTTTTGAAATGATGAAACTTGGATATTTAGAAATAAAAGAGACTAAACCTGCATTAAGATTTACTGTAACTGTAGAATCTCTAGTTGAAAGGCAATTACCAAAATACCAACAACAGCTTATCGCTGGAATTAAGAAAAGAAATAAAGAAGATGAGAAATGGAAGAAAGGTGCTAGTTCTGGAACCATCCCCCATGAACCTGTTCATCAAACAGATCTAAAGAAAGCTCTTATCACTCGTATAAAAGGTGTATCAAAGAAAATGAAAGGATACTCTGTTAGAAGAACAAAGAAGCATTACGAGGAGATTATTGATAGATCGTGGGAAGAGATGAAGAAAACAGCTCCAGAATTAAAAGATGCATTTCTCTGGATTATGGTCGATGAGGGATATGAGGAAAGACTAGATAGACGTGGTGGTAGTTATTATTACCCACATTGGTATGTCCGAAATTATTACTTCTACACTGGTCGCTCATATTCTGAAACTCCTTCAAGATCTTTCTTCAGAATTACTCAACATGCCGGATCTTCGCATGTAGCTCCGATAAACAGTCTCTTATCTGGAGTTATTAATAAACCACAAACCTTCACAAAGGCTTTACAAAAAGTTACACGCCCACCAGCTACTAGAAGTAGTGGTCGATCTGGTGGTGGAGGTGGGGGAGGAGGATGTGCTTGTGCCTGTGCTTGTGCCTGTGCTTGTGCAGGAGGTGGAAGATGATGCGAGAAAAGAAAATGTCCCATATAAGAAATCTTGATACTTTTGCACGTATGCATTTAAGAAAAGAGAAAAAAGGAAATAGTCTGCTCTTAGTTAATGCTACTCGAATTTTTCACTTAAACAGAACTGCAACAGATTTTGCTTCTGGGATAATTGAAGGAAAAACCAACGAGGAAATTGTTTCCAAAGTTAAACGAAAATATCGTGTAGATGAGACTCAATTGATGGACGATTTAGTGGGTTTCAAGACATCGATTATGGATCTCTTAACAAAACCTGATATCGATCCTGTGCAACACTTATCTCAAGATATCAGTTCTCTACTAGAAACTCCTTTCTCAGCTCCCTTACGCATGGATTTAGCCTTAACCTACAGATGCAACAACAAATGTTCTAAATGTTATGTTGAGCATAAGAGAGAAATTATCGAATTGACAACTGATGAATGGAGACAAGTATTAGACAATTTGTGGGAAATTGGTGTTCCTCACGTTACTTTTACTGGTGGAGAACCAACATTAAGGGAGGATTTACCAGAACTAGTGGCATATGCTGAGGATTTAGGTATTATCACTGGAATAATCTCAAATGGTAGGATGTTCAAGGATAAGAAATTTGTAGACAAACTAGTTTCTGCTGGAATAGATCATTTCCAAATTACAATTGAGAGTCATGATGAGAAGCTTCACGATGAACTTTGTGGATTTAAAGGGGCTTGGAAGGAAACTGTCCAAGGAATAAAAAACATTGTTCCAACTCCAGTGTATATCCTAACAAATACAACCATAACTCCTTACAATATAAAGGACATTGAGAAAACAATAGATTTCCTCGATTCTCTAGGCATAGACCATTTTGCTGCAAATGGTATTATCAAATCTGGAGGCGGAAAAGATGAAGATTTCACTCTCTCTGTCGAAACTCTAGATGATGTCATTAGCAGGATAATGAAGAAAGCAGAAGAAAAAGACATGAGTTTCCTATGGTACAGCCCTACAAGATATTGTGATTTTAATCCAATTGAGAAAGGATTAGGATTAAAACAATGCACAGCAGCTCATATTGCAATGGCAATAGAACCCGATGGTATGGTTCTCCCTTGTCAAAGCTATTTCGAGCCACTAGGCAATATCCTGAACACAAAATGGAAAAAGATATGGAATAGCAAGCTTGCTAAAAGTCTCAGGAATATGAAATATCTACCCGATGAATGCACTAATTGTCCTGAAATGGAAATCTGTGGAGGAGGATGTCCTCTCAATTATGATGCTCCTACTACCATCTGTAGAGAATCCTTCTCATAACATTGTCAAATGTGTGTCTCAAATGAATGAAAAATCAAGAGTTAATTGGGGTCCAGAAATAGAAGAACAGTTTGAACGTCAAGCATCTTGGACCCTTTTTTTTCGCAATCAAATCTACAAAAAGATAGGTTTAACCAAAGCAAAAAATATCTTAGAGATTGGTTGTGGTATGGGCACAATAACGAAAGAACTAAGAGATCGAACATCTGCTGCGATAACAGCTATCGATATAGACGAAAGAATGATTGAAGTAGCAAAGCAGAGAGTTGAAAATGTAGAATTTCTTGCGGAGAGTGTTGAAAACCTTTCTTTGAAAGATAACAAATTCGATATAATACTTTTTCAATATCTTTTGTTGTGGGTAAAAAATCCAATTAGAGCAATGAACGAAATCTATAGAGTATGCAAAAAACAAGGATTTGTAGTAGCATTAGCTGAACCTGATTATGGAGGGTGGGTAGAGTACCCTGAAATGAACCTTGGTACAAAACATATTGAATATCTAAGAGATGAAGGTGCTGATCCTTTGGCTGGAAGAAAAATACTCTCCTATTTTGAAACCGTAGGGCTAGAAACTGAGATTTCTGTGATTGCTCAAACATGGAATAAAGAATCTTTAATCAATAACATAGAAGAAGAGTGGAAGAGAGTGTTGGAAGCAAACTTGATAACAGAAACAGATTTCAAACAAATTGTAGAAAAAGAGAAAACACTGATTGAGCAGAATAGAAGAATGATCTTCATACCAGTATTTACAGCAATAGGTAAGAAAAACAAATAAAATAAGAGAATGGTCGGGCCTCCGTGATTTGAACACGGGACCGCCCGGTTACCACCGGCTGACGCCTTGATCATTGATCACAAGGGTGTCTTCTGACTACAGCCGGGTGCTCTAAGCCACTGAGCTAAGGCCCGATTTTTTTGGTGTATGAGAACTTCTCTTACACCTATTGTCTTTCAATTGCTTTTCTTCTTAAATTTTTCTTTTCTATCTTCATTTATTTGTCCTATTTTTTCTTTTAATAATTTAATAGATTTCTCTCATTTACCCTCATTTCTATAACCTTAAAAACAAGCGCTACCCCTAATAGTTTGGATTAATATGAGTGAATCGAATGTTCAATATTTTAAGCTTCTAGAGAAAAAGCATGATGTAGAAGAAGATATTTTCAAAAAACTAAGCGATTTGCAAGATTTGAAGAAAAAAATTGCTGAACAAATGAAGAAGAAAGCTCGTGATAATAGAGAACGAGAAGAACAGCTATTAAAGAAAATTGATTTTGAACAGCAAGAACTGATAGATAAATCTTTCAAATGTGAAGTTGCAGCAAAGAAGAAAGAAGCACATATTGCTGAAAAAGAATATAAGATAAGAGAGTTTGAGAGAAGAATCAAAAAGGTTGAAGACGAAATAGATAAACTAGAGCAAGAATTGAATGAAATAGAAGGTGATATTTCAGCTCATCAGTCTGGTCAACCATCTCAACCAAAGGAATCCTACCCACTTGAACCTACTGTTCTTGAAGATGATTAGAATTTTTCTTTCCCCTTTCTTTTGTTGTTAAACACTATTTTGTAGAATTTTGTTCTTCCAAGAAATTTATTTATAGATGTAGTTCCAATGACTTAGGTGAGTACATATGGATTTATATGGAACAGCTGATTGGAAAACAGAAAAACATGTACCTGTTATTGAAATTGCAGATGTTATTAAAGCTGGAGAAAAAACTCTTGTAACTGTTAGTGTTGGAAAAGAAATTGCTCATCCTAACAAAACAGAACATCATATTTCTTGGATAAAACTAATGTTCTGGCCAGAAGACGAAAAATACCCATATCAAGTTGGTCTAGTCAATTTTGATGCTCATGGAGCTTCAATTAAAGGACCTGATACAAGCGGTGTTTATTCAGAACCTTATGCAGTTTTTCAATTAAAAACTGACAAACCAGGAAAGCTTATTGCAACATCTTATTGTAACATACACGGTTTTTGGAAATATGAAAAAGAAGTAAAAGTAGAGTAAAAATGCTCTTTTTTCTTTCTATTTTTTTAGTAAAAATTTCTTAATCTTTTTCCAATAAAGTCACTGCTTTTTGAATGCATACAAATAGTCTCTCCATCCACAAAAATAATTAATGAGACTTTCAAGTTTGTAATATGGATAATGATTCTAGAAGTCATAAAAAAACATTTGAACTATTAATTGAAGAAGCTCAAAGACCTTTTCTTGGATGGGATTTTTCCTATGTTAAAGACAGAATGGTTACAGCACCATTAAAGTGGAGTTATACAACGGAGATATTACCGGTGTTAAGGCAGGTTAATTCTCTTCTTGATATGGGAACAGGCGGTGGAGAGCTTCTATCAATGTTACAACCTTTTCCAGAAAAAACATGTGCCACTGAAGCCCATGACCCCAATGTTCCAGTTGCAAAAAAAAGACTAGAATCTTTAGGCGTAGAGATTGTTGGTATTAGTGGTGATGAAAACCTGCCCTTTGAGGATGGCATATTTGATTTGATTATTAATAGACATGAATCTTATTCTCCCTCTGAGGTTCATAGAATACTCTCAGAAGAAGGTATTTTTCTAACTCAGCAAGTAGGAGCTCATAATGATGATGGTTTAAGAGAATTTTTCCTTAATGATAAAGTGAGTGATTATCCAGAATGGACTGCAGATTTCGCAGCAAATCAATTAGAAAATAATGGATTTAAGATTCTCAAGAAGAAAGAGTGTTTTCCAATAACTCGATTTTTTGATGTGGGTGCAATTGTTTTTTATCTGTTGGCGGTTCCTTGGGAAGTGCCTGGATTCACAGTTGGAAAATACAGAGATAAACTGTTTAAACTTCATACAATAATATCTGATAGTGAATATATAGACTATGTGAGTCATAGATTCTTAATTATGTCATCAAAAGAAACATGAATTATTACTGATTGTTAGGTATCAATAGTAATAATGTCTATGCTGTTTGTTGATTACCTTTGGATCTGGCATAAATTAGAGAATCTATCACTAAACCAATGAAACCTCCTAGAAAAGCACCAATCAAACCTCCAATGAGAGGAGTCCACCAGTAAATATTGATTAATGTTTCTCCGTAAGTTCGAGGAGTTAAGAAACCGAGTACAACAGCACCTACAATAGCTAACAATAGTGCAAAGAAGAGAGTTAAATGGTAATCAGAATGATTCTCCCCCTCATAATCTTTGAACTCTTTAAAGGGAAGTTCATCATACTCTGCACCATGATACTGGTATATATCTTCAATTTCGTCTTCTTCTAAATGAAGTTCTTCTTCGATGATAAATTCTTCAGTAAACAAGGAAAATCCCCAGTTTTAGATTAGTATCTACAAAGATAAATCTTTCCTATTTCATATTTTCACTTTCATCTGAACAACAATTTTTTTGAATGTAAAGAATTATTATTAAATATGACTGATCAAATCTCTGATTTTCCTCGTCCAGGTTCTGCTGAGTACAACATATTATTCGGAGATTCAGAATCTCAAGCAAAGACTCTCAAGACTTGGAAGAGATTAAACAAATACTTCACTATCCCTTTATATCGAGCAAATATTCTCCCCTTATTCGGTTTTGGAAAAATCTTTTTACTCCTTTATACTAAAGGAAGAAAAACAGGTAAGAAAAGGATTATTCCAGTAGAATATAGAAAGAAAGATGGAATAATTCATTTTGTTGCAAGTAGAGGGATGAAAGCACATTGGCTCAAGAATATGTTAGCAAATCCAAAAGATGTTAGAATTAAAGTTGGATTCAGAAAACAATCTATAGGTTTTGAATTACTTGCATCCATTGAGCACAAGAATGATTTGTTTAAGTGGTATGTAACTAAATATCCTAGGGCTGCTAAGATGCTATTTGGTTGGAATCCTCAAACTGATGATCCTACAACAGCTGATTTTACATCCTTCTCTGAATTAGTTGAAGTAGTTAAAATCATGCCTAAATAATTGTTGATTTTGCATTATGAAGTAAAGCTTATATCCTCTAAAATGGTGATATGGTATTAACTTGAACTCCACCATACACTATAAAGGATATAGAGGAAAAACCATAGTTGTAGATTTAACAAAACAATCTTTTCTTGTAAAAGAAACTGATCCCTTGTTGATTGAGAATTATTTAGGAGGTCGAGGTTGGGCGATTAAGTATCTTTATGATAATTTAAAGCAGGGTATTGATCCCCTTAGTCCAGAAAATATACTTGTCGTAAGTCTAGGACCACTTACTGGGACATCTGCTCCTTCAACAGCTAGATATACTGTTGCAGCAAAATCTCCTCTGACTGGGGGGATTGGCTATGCAAATTCTGGAGGACACTTTGCTCCAGAACTTGCTTATGCAGGATATGATGCTATCTTTCTACATGGTAAATCAGAAAAACCAGTATTCCTTTACATTGAAGATGACAAGATAGAATTACGAGATGCATCTCATCTTTGGGGAAAAGATACTTGGGAAACCGATGCAATATTAAAAAATGAGTTATCTGAAAATTTTCAAGTACTATGCATAGGGCAAGGAGGAGAAAATCTAGTTAAATACGCGGCACTAATGAACAATCTATCCAGAGCTGCAGCCCGAACTGGATTAGGAGCAGTAATGGGTTCAAAGAACATGAAAGCTATTGCTGTTAGAGGAACTGGTGGAGTAGAGATAGCCAACCCATTAGAATTCCATGATTTTGTTGATGAAACTCTTAAGAAAATTTATGATGATCCTGCATTTCCAAGTCTTTCATATTATGGCACGACATTTTTGGTTGATTTAGCTTATATAAGTGGAGGACTAGCAACTAGAAATAACCAATCAGGTATATTTGACCAATATGAGAACATTTCCGCAGAAACTTTTGATGAATTATATAGAATTAAGTCTGAAAGCTGCTTTGCATGTCCTATTCATTGTGGAAAGTATTCCAAGGTAAAAACTGGTAAATATGCTGGAACTAAAGGTGGAAGTCCTGAATATGAAACAGTAGTATGTTTAGGGTCCAAATGCGGAATTGGGGATCTTGGAGCAATTCTAAAAGCGAATGAATTAGCCAATAAATTTGGTCTGGACACTATCTCACTGGGAGATACTATAGCATTTGCTATGGAGGCTTATGAAAAAGGTATCCTATCATCAAAAGATACAGATGGATTAGAATTAGTATGGGGAAATGATGACGCTTTAATTGAACTAATCAGAAAAGTAGCCTTTCGTGAAGGAATTGGTAATGATCTTGCTGAAGGAACAAAGAGATTCTCTGAAAAAATAAATGCTGGATCTGAAGAGTTTGCACTTCACATAAAAGGAATGGAACCACCAGCATATGATGTTAGAACTGCAAAAGCTTTCGGTTTAGGATGGGCAACAGCTACAAGAGGAGCTGACCACCTAGCAGCTTTACCTAATTTTGAGTTGCTGGGTTACGAACCTGAAAAAGGTTTGGAATGGTTTGGTTCTGAAAAAGCAGTAGATCCTTACTCTCATGAAGGAAAACCAAGGATGGTGGTCTGGCATGAAAATTTTGGGGCTATAGTTGATTCAGCAGAAATGTGCAAGTATACTTGTTTTTCCGCGTATGCAGTTAGACCAGAAGATATGGCTATTTTTCTGTCTCTCACAACTGGAAGAAATATCTCCTCTGATGAAATGCTTCTAATAGGGGAACGAATATACAATTTAGAAAGATTGTTTAATTTAAGGGAAGGAATAGGAAAAGATGAAGATAACCTTCCTAAGAGATTTACAGAGGAACCTTTGTCTGAAGGACCTGCAAAAGGCCAATATGTAGAGTTAGACAAAATGCTCCCGAAATATTATGAATTGAGGGGATGGGATTTTGAAACAGGATTACCAAAGGAATCCTTGTTAAGGAAATTGGATCTTCTTGAATCAGCAAAAATTTATAATTTAGTAAAGGAGGAGAAATAAATTGAATTCAGAGATCAAAAAAAGAATATTCGTTCAAAAAGAAAAGTGCAATGGGTGTCGGATTTGTGAACTACGATGTTCTTTTGAACATGAGAAAGTTTTCTCTCCTTTTCTCTCTAGAATCCAAGTTATTAAGAACGAAGTAGAGGGGATTACAATCCCTAAAGTATGTGTTATATGTGGGAAATGCATAGAAGCATGTCCAGAGAAAGCAATATCTAAATCTCCAATAACTGGAGCTATTCA
>DAOVER010000026.1 GCA_030668875.1 Candidatus Heimdallarchaeota archaeon | reverse complement strand
GTAATAGTAGCTGATGATGGCTCAGAAGATAAAACAAAGATACTTGTAGAGGATTTTGAGGGAGACATAAGTGTGAAGTTTATTGATAGAAAATCTGAGCTAGTTCATGGATTAACGATAAGTGTTCTAGATGCAATAATGAATTGTAAAACCAACTATTTTCTTGTTATGGATGGGGATTTACAACATCCTGCAGAATCACTACCACAATTTTACAAAAAACTAGAAGAAGGGTTTAATCTAGTGGCAGGAAATAGAGTGGAAGTGATTGGAAAGTGGCCAATTCATCGTAAACTTATGTCATATGTTGCTAGATGGTTAGGTAGTTTTTCTTTAATAATCAGAAGGAGAAATAGAGTAAAAGACATAATGTCAGGTTTATTTGCCTCAGAAACTAATACCTGGAAACAAACTATCTCTAACCATAGAAAAGATTTCATATTGGAAGGATACAAAGTTCTATTCGATTTCTTGAAAATACACAAAACCAAGCTAGAGGTAAATAATGTTAATTATGTGTTTGGTACAAGAAATTATGGTGAATCAAAAATAAATAAAAAAGTCATCTGGAAATTCTTCAAGTCGTTATTCTGAAATATACGTGTAATTTTGTCACGTTTTTAAATAAATTGTATCAAACTCCTGAAAGATATGACTTGTAATTAAAAACGGTTTCAAGGAAATTTTGCATTAGTTCAGGATCTTTTATACCTGACACTTTTTCAACTCCAGATGAAACATCGATTGCATTAGGTGTGAGATCTGGAATTATCTTTCCTACATTGGATGAATCTAAACCTCCACCAATAATTAATGGTTTATCAATCAAGTTCTTCATTTTTGTAATTAAATCAATTACTTCAGCTTTTTTCTTCTGTGAACTCCACGATGAACCTAATGGAAGATTGATGTTGACAACTGAAACATAAGGTGCTAACTCTTGAGCAGCTATTAGAGGAGAAGGATTGATAATGTTGGATTCTAAGGATTCTTTATTAAGAAAAATGGAGCCTATAATTGGAACTGTTGCAAGAGATTGCAAGGAGATTAGGTTATTCGAGTTGTGGAAGAAATCACCATTTATCTGAATCATGTTTGGCTGGCATGTTTCAAGCGTATCAAATATCTCATCAAGTGAACTAGGTGTAACCTGAGCGATTTTAACACAATAATCAATATTGGCAAATATTCGTCTTGCATCAAATTTACTAATAGACCTAACATCAGTTATATCATCAATTATAACACCTATTGCAAATTCCGAAGATACATCTACCGATAAAGCAGCATCGAAATTTGTAACACCAGATATTTTTGCAAACCACAATTTAAGTATCCTCAAATGCTTATATTTGAATGGATTTTAATAGTTTACCCATGAAATAGAATAGGTGGAAGTTTACCTGGATAATATCTCGAATTTATCTGGGACATGACAAGTATAATTTCCAGATATTACAAAAGAACATATTGTACAAACATCAGAGTATACTGATTAATATGAGTACCAAGGACACATTTCTCAGCTTCAAGTTGGAAAAAGCTATAGCTAGAATTAAGACACATCATGGTTACAACAACTCTCCCGTATTTTTAGAAGTATGCAATTGTCCAAGTAAAGGGGGGTCTCTTTACTATGATACTAAAAAAGAGATCTATTTTGGTAAAGGATCATGCAATCGCGGATTACTTTGTTCAAAAATTCAAATAGATAAACACCAAATTAGAATAAGTAAAAACATCATTAGTCAATTAAATATTCTAAGAGAAAGTGAAAAAGTTCTAGAAAAGGAGCAGTTAGCTATTCATCCAACAGGTTCGATTTCTTAAAATTTGAAAACTTCACCTTCGGCTTTAGTTTAAGAAACTTGCTAACAATTGTTGAAAGGTCTTCACAATAATCATATATTTAAACATGAAAAAATCTACGATTAACATACCGATGAATGCTAAGGATATTATCTATAAAGAAACCTTGATCAATGCATACAAATACGGTGCCGCTGAATCTAAAATTGTTTTTCAGAAAATTATGTCTTATTATCCAGAATTAAGAAAACAAGCTAAGGAATTGAAGCCGATAGTAGATTCAATGATAAAGGAGATTAATGCTATCCCTCAAGAGGAGATAGAGAGAATAGTCAAAGAAAAATATCCTGATGATATAATTGAAGAGAAGAAGGAAAGAGATTTTCTCCCACCTCTTACCAATGTAGAACAAGGTAAAGTAGTGGTTAGATATCCTCCAGAGCCGTCCAAACACCCTCACATAGGACAAATGCTGTCTTTCTGTATAAATCACCTTATTGCTGAGAGATTTGGTGGAAAACGTATTCTGAGGTTTGATGATACCAATCCAGGGAAAGTGGGAAAAGAATTCTATGAAAGTTTTAGAGAAGCTATTCTTTGGATGGGTTTGAAGATCGAAGAAGAGGTTCGCGCTTCTGATTATATGGAACTTTATTACACTAAAGCTGAAGAACTTATAAAAAACAATGATGCTTATGTTTGCAGATGTTCTCGAGAAATAATGTCCAAACATAGAGAACAAGGTAAAGTCTGTTCCTGCAACATTGAAAATACTGATGAAATCAATTTAGATCTTTTTGATAAAATGCTAAAGGGAGAATATGCAGATGGAGAAGCTGTAGTTAGACTACGAGGAGACATGAAATCAAAGAATCATGTACTTCGAGATCCAGTTCTACTAAGAATATCATCACTACCACATGCAATACATGGTGATAAATATAGCGTTTGGCCGATGTATGATTTTGAATCTCCAATCATGGAGAATATTATGGGTGTAACTCACATTTTACGAAGTAGTGAATTTGGTAAAATGAGAGAGGAACTTCAAAGTTTAATCTCAAAGAAATTAGGAATCATTCCACCAAATTTCACAGAATATAGAAGGTTTAAAATTATCGGCGCACCAACTCAAGGCAGAAAAATAAGAGAATTAGTTAATGATGGAATTGTAACTGGCTGGGATGATTATAGATTAGTAACCTATCAAGCTTTAAAGAAACGAGGAATCCAGCCTGAAGTTTTTCTAGAAATTGTAAAAAGAATAGGAGCAACCAAATCAGCTACAAGTATAGACTGGTCACTAATATTCTCAATTAATAGAAAGTTTATTGAACCAAATTCAAAACACTTATTCTTTGTTCAAGATCCAATTAAAGTAAAAATTTCAAATATTACTACTCAAGAAATAGAAATCTCCTATCACCCAAAGATAGATTCTTTAGGAAAAAGGAAGATTAATGTCAAAGATGTTATCTACTTAAGTGGAGATGATAGAGGATTACTAAAGAAAGGAAAAATACTTCGTTTGAAAGATCTATGTAATATTAAAATCATAGAAGAGACATCTCAAAATGAATATAAAGCTGAATTCCTAGGAAATGAATTGTTATCAGATGCCCCTCGAATTCAATGGGTTTCGGAGTATGTTCCTGTTGTAATCATTAAGCCCGAAATGTTATATTTAAATAATCGAATAGATAAGAATAGCTTGAAGAAAATTCAAGGTTATGGTGAGATAAACCTTAAAAAGCTCGAAGTAGGAGAGATAATACAACTTGAACGCTTCGGATATGTGAAAGTAAATCGCATTAATAAAAAAATAAAAATGAACTATATTCATGGTTGATAAAACATGGTTGAATGGGGACTTCTAATATTTCTGGTATTCATAACAATATCCCTTATAGTGGCAGCAAAAGCAGCTATCAAAGGAAGAAAGAAACAAAAAACACCAAAGAGGAGATATCGTCCTTATCAACCTACAACACAACCCCAAACGTATAGTCCCGTTTCACTGGCTACCAATTCAAGATCATCAAATTCATCTCCTTATGCTAGAACTCCAGAAGAATCTCGTGCAGCTTATGCTAGTGCAGATGAATATTTTAGAGCAGGGATGTATGATAGAGCTAAGGAAGAATATTTAAAAACCGGCAGAATTTTCGGAGCAAGTAAATCAGTTGCTGCAAAAGGTAGAGAATTTGTTCCAGATGCTTTGCAGATTATAACTCGATATGCTCCTGAACGAGAAGAGGAAATGGTTAGAAACCTATCTCGTTATTTCTTTGACAGTGGAGAAACTGAAATATCAGCAATGATTCTCTTTGAAAAGGGTTTAACCGACGAAGCAAATGCTGTTTTAGCAACTATTGGAAAATCTATTGCAGATATAGCTCCATCAGGCATAGTTGAAGTAACAACAATTGGAGAAACAGCTGGCGTAGATGAAACTTTGGAAACTCAAAAAAGTCTTGAAGAACTTGAAATTATAGCTTCAGAAGTTAGTGAAAAAGTCGAAATTGAGGAAGAACCTGAAACACAGCAAGTTTTTAGAGGAACTCAACCACTGAAAGTTGCTACAACAGATTTAGATGAAAGATGCAGTGTATGCATGTCACCCATAAAAGCTGGTGAAAGTTTCGTACGATGTCCTTTTTGTGAAATTCCATCACATTATTCTCACATTGTAGAGTGGATTAAAGTTAAGCCTCAATGCCCAAACTGTAGAAAGAAACTTGTTGCGAGAATGTTTCAATCATAGTGGAAAGGTTAAAAACACACCTTCTAAAATATTATTAATGGTATTTCTTCCACCTTTTCAAGATAACATTATCAAAGAATATATTGATTCAAAATTGCAAACCCAAATATCTGGTTTTGATTTGACTATTCGTGATATCATGAAACTAAGTAACGGTGGGGAGTTAGATTTCGATAATTCGAACAGAAAAATCCCTGATCATGAAACCATTGAACCCATTAATAATAAATGGAATCTTAAGCAAGGTGGGTATCTTGTCAGATATAATGAAATTGTGGAAGTTCCTTTAGATGCTGTTGGAATAGTTCTACCTCGGTCTAGTCTTATGAGAACAGGAGGGACTTTGTGTTCAGCAGTTTGGGATCCTGGTTATAAAGGAAGAGGAATAGGGTTAATGATAACTTATGCAGAAATAACTTTCCACAAAAATGCACGAATTGCTCAGATAATTTTCATTAAAACTCAAACAGAAACAAGAGATGGCTATTCTGGTACATATCAAAATGAGAGATAATGCTAATATTGGTTTCAGTTTGGTAGTAAAAGTAATATTGTAACAGCATTTTTTATATAGTGAAAACAAAATTGTCTAATAGCGAGAAGAGAAAGTGAAAGCATGTCAAAGAAAGAAAGTAATCCAGAAATTACAAAAAAGACCAATACAGCAAAAAAGTCATCTGTAATAAAAAAGAGTGATAAAAAAGATGAAGACTGGATCAAGGATATCATCCCTAAACAAACAAAACCAGCTACAAAACAACAAAAAAAGCAAGATTTAAGTGACATAGCTGTCAATCAGATTCCGGGTATAGGTCCTGCAATAGCGGAAAAACTGATAACTTCTGGTTACTTAACTTTGGCAGCAGTAGCTCATGCATCACCTATGGAACTAGTAGAACATTGCGAAATCGGAGAACAAACTGCAAAGAGGTTAATAACAGCTGCAAGAAGTCAGATAGGTATTGGATTTCAAAGTGCTAAAAATATGCTTGAAACTCGACAAAAACTAGTTAAAATTCCCACTGGAAGTAAATCTCTTGATACTTTACTTGCAGGAGGAGTCGAAACAAGTTCCTTAACAGAAATTTCTGGTGAATTTCGAACTGGTAAAACACAAATTTGTTTTCAATTATGTGTTATAACGGTTATGGACAAAAAATATGGCGGATTAGGTTCAGGTGCAATCTATATTGATACTGAAGGAACCTTTAGACCTGAAAGGATTATTCAGATGTGCAACAAGTTTGGAGCACCAGCAGAAGAAGTTCTGAGCAACATACATGTTGGAAGAGCATATAACTCTGATCATCAAATGGTTCTACTACTCGAGAGCCCTAAATTGATTAAAGAAAATAATGTTAAATTAATGATTATTGATTCTCTCACCAGCCATTTTAGAGCTGAGTATGCAGGAAGAGGATCGTTGCTTGAAAGGCAACAGAAATTAAACAAATACTTACATCAGCTGTTACGTTTAGCTGAGGTTTATGACATTGCAATAGTAGCAACTAACCAAGTACTATCAAAGCCTGATGTCTTGTATGGTGAAACAACCTTTCCAATAGGAGGGCATATAGTAGCTCATTCATGCCAAACACGTGTTTTTCTACGAAAAGGAAAAGGAGAGAAAAGGATTGCTAGAGTGATAGATAGCCCCCACATCCCAGAGATTGAAACCATATTCGCAATAACAAGTGATGGAGTAGCTGATGTAGTTGAAAACGACTAGGAAAGTCACAAGGTTTAAGTAATTCAAATCAGATATTTTTGTTAGAAATAAGATTCATTCAATAGCCTATGGTGATTTATTTGACAGAAGAAAATGGAATTATATCAGTTAGCGATGCAATTAAAATTACAGAACTAGAGAATACAGTTCGAAATCTTGAGAAAAAGATAGAAGAACTTGAATCAAAAGGAGCAGAATTAGAAACTAAAAATAATTCACTTATTGAAGAGCTAACTGACATTAAAGGAAAATCAGCTGTTCTTGGGGAATTAGAAACTGCAAAAATAGATCTAGAATCGGAGATATCAGCTCTAAATCAACAAATTTCTGAATTTCAAACAGAAAAAGAAGATAGTCAAAATGAAATCCAACAATTAAAAAATGACTTGTTGCAGAAAGAAACAGAAATTGGAAATTTCAAGAGAGAATTAGAAACTGATAAAGATGAAGTTCAAGAAAATCAGCACACAATAGACAAGCTACGAGAAAATTTAAATGAGATTGAAAGTGCTAAAACTGAACTTGAAGCTCAAATAGAACAAATTAAAGATGAGAAAGCAACATTTGAGAATCGACATAATGAGTTTCTAGCTGAATCTTCAAGATTAGAGCAAATAAAAGATCAATTAAAAGACAAAGAGGAAGCTGTTAGAAGATTTACGATTATTGCAGAAAATGATCCATCCTATAGCTGGCTTGGAACTCTTGAAAAATACAAAGTAATTGAACTAAAAAGATTAGCTATGTCTACCGGTTCATCAACACATGCAATTCTAAAATATGTACAAATGCTAGAATCTGCAGGGCTTGTTGAAATCGAAATGCATGGAAAAGATGACCCCAATCCAACTATCAAGCTAAAATAACTTTTTATTACACTCTTTTTTTATTTCTCTTAGTGATATATGTGACAGATAGGATTCTATTGAAAATTAATAATGAAAAAGTACCTTTGAACAATTATATTAAACAACTATTTGAGAAATTAAACCTAGCGTTAATTAGTACTCTTAAAGGTGTTGAAGAAGAAGATCTGAGAGAGATAGAACTCTCAATAAAATTAGTTGACTAAAAGATTACTAGGTAAATTTTATATCTGACTTGATGATATGAAAGCATCATGTCTAAAACCCAATTTTCAAAAGGACAAATTGTGCTCTCCTATTTTACTATTTTGAGAATAGTTAATGGAATTGTATCAGGAGCTGCAGCAGCATTCGGATTAGTGCTTTCATTTGATGCCGATACTATTACTGCATCAGACATAGACTATCTTAGTTTAGGTCTGGTAGTACTAGCAGCAGCACTTGTTTCCTGTCAAGCTATGATTTTCAATGATATAGCTGATAAAGAAGAAGATAAAATTAATGCCCCTCATAGACCTATACCTTCTGGAAAAATATCTATTAAAGCAGCTTATATTTATGGAGTAATTGTTGCAATTCTTGCACTAATTACAGCTGTTGTAATAGATGTAAGAAACGATCTATATGGTTTGAGTGTATTAACAGCAATAATATTTGGAGGGTCCCTTGACCTCTATGACTTTAAACTAAAAAAACGTGGAATTTGGGGGAATGCCACAATAGGAATAAATGTTACTGCTCTGTTTGCTTATGGTGCATTACACTCATTTTTAGTATATGGTGGAGACTTCCAATTTGTACCCATAATAGTAGGGGCTGCAGCAGGTCTAGGAAATATCGGTAGAGAAGTAATAAAGGGACTACCAGATGTTGAAGGAGATAGGGAAGCTGGAGTTAGAACATTGGCTGTAAAATTTGGAGTTAAGCCTGCTGCTGCGATAGGATCGTTCTTTCTGTTTTGTCTACTCACAGGGGGAGGGATAGCTGTGTTTCTCGGTTTAGAGTATTTGGCAAGTATAATTATAGGATGTTTAATAATAGCATTAGTGCTGTTCTTAGCTGTTGCAATCTTGATAAACCAGAGTCCCGAGTGGGCTTATACTACAAAAGAAATACTTCTAATTGTCTTCCTAGTTTTCTTATTACTCTTTATTGTCGACAAGATAGTTTTCTTAGTAATAGGTTAACTATTCTACTTTTTTCTTATTCTTTTTACTTCATAAACAAGAGGGCTCCAAGAATGAGTATTGGTACATTTTGAATTCAGAAAATGTGAATAAAAAAAAAGAACTCCAATTCCATTTCGATTCACATTTCAATTTTTGAAAACTCATAATTCAACCTATTTATGTACCGTCCAAAATAACTACCAGAGATGGGTAGATAATGTTTATGAATTACTTCATATCCTCGAGGTTTTTTGTAGATTTTACACATTGCTACATGAACTTTGATTTTCTCCTTAGTAATCGGGTTAGTATAATATATTTGTTCATTTTCAATATTAACATCTGCTGATACATTATCGATACTCGGATTTAATTTCTTTGTATTCCACATAGTTTTGAAAAACAAGTCCCAGTTTTTCTGATATAGATTCATGATAATAACCATGAGATGAAACATTTCATTTGATTGAGTCAGAGAAGCTTCAGGTTTTAAACAGGATATTAATTTCTTGTCTATACCTGCAGTTTTAAGAAGAATCTTCCAGTGATTTAGAATTTGCATATTACTTGTAAACTTAATTTGAATCCTATTTTTTGATAGTCTAGGGGACCTAAATGGGAACTGTAAATCTGTTATAGTTCTCCCAGTTTTTCTCCATTTTTTGAAATCAACAGAAAAGAAAAATATGGAAGGCTTTCCTCCCTTGTATTTTCCACTTCCCCAAGGCATCCTTATTAGCTCATTTTGTTCATTGAAAAATGTAAAACCGATATTATCAAATCGTTTCCATCTTCCTATACATGGTAATGAAAAGGGCTCATCAGCAAATTTCCATATATACATTCCTAGTAGAAAGTCGTTATCAAAAATATTCACAAAAAAATTTTTACTCTTTTTTCTCAAATTATCTGAAGTAAAAAACTCCAATACTAATCTTAGCATTTTATGTTCAAGTTTGGTTATATCACCTAGAAGTTTTTCTTGAGTTTTGCTGTAAAAATCAGATAGTACATGTTTACTTGGGTGTATCATGTGAAGAACCACATCATATGGTTTAACTGACCAGAGATTGAAGATCGCATCAATATATTCCTTAAAATCTAAATCTTCAGACAGTGTATATAAGACTGTAGTAAATCCATTTGGACCCAAAATATCTTTTATTTCAGGCATATAAAGGATGAATTCTCTATAGATTTTCTTATGGATTTTATTGATTTGAGATAATAGTAATTTTGGATCATTTTGAATGTCACAATAAAGTTGTTCTGAGATTGGAAATGAGAAACAGATTTTATTAATTACATCATTCAAGTAATTGCATATTGCTTCATTAATATTGCTTGCTGATTTCGATAGGGGAAATCCTTTGAGTTTTATGTAAATATTCTTGTTCTGTTCATCCACTCTATTGAAGGAACAAGGTAGAAAATATTCCCCAGAAAATTTGACTCTCTTACTCCATAATTCATTTCTTATTTTAATTTCAAACAATGATTCAGATGTATATGTGTATGAGATTTCCCAATGTTTGTTCTTATTCAGAGAAATAATCTGCGTGCAACCATTTTGAATTAAGTCTACAAATTGATTCTGCTTGACTATTGCATTTAAATAATCTTGAAGCGGGCGTTTCAAGATATCAGGATATTGTTTCTTCAAATCTATGATAAGTTTTTCTAGTGTCCAACCTGCACTTTTTGTAAAGTTACTCCAAAATCCTCCGCCCACACATTCAGTATAGAAACTATATTTCTTAAGAATAAGTTCAATAAAATTCTTCAAACCATTATTTTTTTTGTTATTTCTTTTCTAATAGGAGATATTTCTGAATTCAACAGTCTTCTGAAACAATTTCTCATCTTCGCATCTAGAAAGTTGCTTTTTTTTGATGTTCTATACCTAACAAGAGAACTAGATTTCGAATAATGGTTATATAATGGGTTCCAGGATCCTTTAAGATTTAGATGAGATCCGCTTTTCATTTGAATAATTCTTACATCGATACATTCTTTATCAGATTGTTTCCAGATTATAATATCGTCAAAACCTGCTTTAGTTGTATGTTTAGATATCCCATTCAATAACACTATTAAATTTGCACCATTTTTCTTTAGTTCGGATAAAAATTTTTCTGAGGGTCTATAGATTTGGTCATATTCAAGATTATTTAGAAGAAAAGCTTTCTGGTACGGTTCACTATATTTGCTTGTGAAATTTGGTTGATGAATCCCTAATCTACCTATTAAGTTACTTACAAAAGCATCTACTTCATTTTTGAATATATATTTCTCTTCATTTTTCGAATTTTTCCTGGTATAATGCTTAATAAGATGTTTCTCTAGATTTGTAACTTTAGAAGTGATAAGATCTTCAAAATATTCCCTAAAATATCCAATTAATTTCTTTTCTTCCTGTTGTTTATTTGATTCCTTTGAACTATTAATATCTCTGTTAAAGATTATTTCTTCTGCATATTCACTATCTTGAAAAATCTTTTTCCAGCATTTTTCATTGAGAATCATGTCATTTATAAAATGTACTAAATCTTTGTTATCTCCAAAGTACAGTTTCACTCCTTGAACAAAGTTGTGAAACTGCTTTACTGTAAAATTGCCATCCTGCTCCACTAGAATAGATTTATTGCTCAATTTCTTTACCTTTGAATGTAAATAGCTTAAGATAAACTAAAATATATATCAGCTTTGACTATATAAAAGCAAAAAAAAGGAAAAGTTATTTTCGAATTCTTGTAACTTGATAGGTTAATGGATTGTGTGCGTCTGGACACGCATGAGTTGATACATCAGCATCTTCTAGCCAAGGAAATTCTGCCCCGTAAGCCATTGCAAACACTTTAGGTAAAACGGAATAAAGTGCGTGAAGGCATATTTTACCTTTAATTTCATTCTTTTCGAAGCTAATTGTGATTTCATCGCCTACATTGTGACCTGCTGCACAATTACCTTCTTGTTTGATAACCTTTAGAATTATATCATGAGCCATATCTGTAAATAATGTTCTAAATTTATATAGGTATTCCTAATAATACCGTATGAGTGGAATGTACAGTACAGATATTCTAATAGAAGGTGATGGATTATCTGCATCAGCTCTTGCTTATTATATTTCATTAAACAATCCAGATGAGGATATAACACTATTACAGAGAGAAGATAGGAAAGATACGTTTTCATTCTTAACACCAAGTATTCTACTTCCAGTTACTGAACTACCGAGTTCACAGATGGCCAAAGCATTTTCAAAATCCGGATTATTATTAGAAGATCTGCACTCTATCACATCTCAGTTTGAACTCTCAAAAAATCCCTTAGCACTTCTATTCCGAACCAAAAAATCATTTGATTTGATGGATGAAGTTCTCACAAAAATAGCAGATACAAATATTAAGCACAACAATTATGCAACTGAAGACATAGCTAGGAATTACTCTTTCATAAATAGAGAAAATGAAGTTTTTCTGACTGAAATATCTGATTCATTTGCATGTTCTGATATTCATACCCTCATAGATACATATAGTAAAATCGCTGAGGAAAATAATGTCCACATTATTAGCGAGTCTAACGAGTTTAAATATGAAGAATCTGACAATAGCATTATTACAAACGATTATACATACAATGCTAAAAATCTCATCATTTCTACATCAGCTGATCTTTTACCAAATAACTCCTTTCAAGAGATGAAAGGATTTAAGGTATCAACACCCATTATCGAGAAATTTCCACGTATAAGCCTTTATGATGTGGATACTAAATCGTTTATGTGGTTAGAAGAAGCGGGTTACTTCCATATATTTCAACTATTTAGTGATTTTAACCATGAGGAAGCTACAAATAAGACTAAAGTATTGTTTAATTCCATTTTCCCTCATATTGATACTTTGGAAATAGTTGATGAAATATTCGCAAATGTCAAAAATCCTGAGTTGTCTGATGAAAGCATTAAGAGATGTACTAACACAAAACTTGTACAGTTTTTACTACCTCTCCAATATGAATTTTCTTTATCTCCTGTTTTATCAAATAATTTAAGCAAAATAATTTCAAAACAAGAAAAAGGCAACACAGACGAGTTAACTATTGAATCCGTTTTAAATTATTGATCTAGAGCAGAGTCATTTTTTACAATTTTCTATGAAATCTTCATATTTCATATTTTTAGTTTGACAGTATTTTCTGACAGATCTATTGTGAACTTTAAACATTGGATTAACTAGAGATTTCAGTTTTTTCTCTTGTCCAAATGCAGAGATTAAAGCTACAGTTAGCTCACCTTCCAATCCTTTAGATTTTTCAATGAATAGTTTTCTAGTTTTGGTAGATGCATCTAGCAACACTTCTACGATTTTATCTTTACCATCTTCTCCAAAATTATTTAGACCTGCAATGCCTATTTTCTGGTTATCTTCAAGTATTAATTCAATCAAACTGGGAATTACATTAGTATCTTTACATAGCGAGAGTAAAATAAGCAGTCTTTCATTTACCTTTACATTTTTAGCTTTTTTATGTAAGGATTGTAACGTTGGAATCGCTGAATGACCCATCTGTTGAACCACCTTCTTCATATTTGAAAACCAACGTTCTTCAGCTGTTTGCAAATTTGACAACATAACTCTCAAAGTTTTACTATCCATCTTACTCAAAGCATCTATTGTTGCTTTAACCAAATTCTGATTACTTGCATTTAACTGAGCTGAAAGCTTCTTTGCTATAGGGGAACCTATTTGTGTAGCAGCATATACAGCTGCATCTCTAACCAAAGTTTTTGAGCGTTTCATATTGTTTACTATTACATCAATTACACCGGGATCTTTCAGTTCACCCAATGCTCGAGTAGATATTTCTGCGATGATATCATCATTATCTTTAGCGCCTTTTATTAATGTAATAAGAGCTCGTTTGCTTTTTAGTTTCCTAAGAGATGCCACAGCTTTCCTTCTAACTTGGATATTTGGATCTGATAAGACTGATGAAAGTGTTGGAACGGCTTTTGTCCCAAAGTAATAAAGTAATTCACATGATTTTTCACGGATATCAGGATCAAGTTCCTTTAAACCTTTTGCAATTAGTTCGTAGGTTACATCGTCTTTGCTACGTATCTTGTTCTTGCTAATAGCAAAACTATAACCTAATTTTTGCATCTCCGCCTCAGGATAGTACATGTAAAGTACGATACCAAGTTTCACTCCGAGTGTGATATCAGTTTCCAATAAACCATCTAAAGCGAGTTCGATGTTATCATAGCCGAAATATTGCAAAACCTCAAATGCATTTTTCCTTAGTTTTAGGTCATCATCGGCCAAGTCTTTGATTAAAACCCTAATGGAAGGAGTTCCTAAAGTTAGTAATGCTTGTGTAACTGACTCCAAAATTGCAGTGTTTTTTCCTGCGAGTTGTGAAGTAAGTAAACGTATTGCTCCTTCATACCCATATTTCTGGCTCATGACTAAAGTAAGACATTGAGCTGCGTTCTTTCTCACATTTCTCTTTCCTTTATTGAGAGCGTCCATTAAATAACCGTAACTAGTTTCTCCGATGCGTTTCATTGTTTCAATAATATAAGGGACTTTGTTATCATACTCCAATTCTTTTACGAGTAGAGGGAGAACACTATCTCCAAGCATTGCAAGAGATCGAGTTGAATAATAAGCAAGAGAATTGCCTTTAGAGAATTGATCAATTAATACTTGACTCGCTTTTGGATTACCTAAGTTTCCAAGTGATTCTATAATTGATAATCTAGTATCAATAGAATCTTCTTTGTTCAATAATCGCGAAATGAGCACATCTGCATTCTTCGGTTCTTGCAAATTCATAAGAGCAATTGATGCATATTTTACTTGCTCTTCTGAATTAGATTTCACTACAACATCTCGTATTTGTTTTTCTATCAAAGTAGCTAATTCTGGAAACAAAGTGACTGTTAGTAGAACAAGTTCTGAATAAATAGGTTCTGATTGCTTTAATCCGAAAACAAGTATTTTCTTAACTTCTTTTGCATGATCAGTAACTAACTGAAAGGAGATTATAGTTTCTTCTTGTTGAGCAAGTGAAGAATGACATAGCCTAATCGAGAGCTCTGTAAGGGATGTAAGTACGGGTGTAATCTTATATGATTTCGCTATTGCATCATGGATGGTTTTAGTTTTCAACGAATTGATGATTTCTGAAATTGGTTTGAAACTTTTATCTTGAGTAAGATATTTTGATAATATTGGGACAAAAAAATGAAGTTTATTGATAATTATATCCTTAAGCAAGGGGTCAGGATCACTTAGATACTCGTCAATAATTTTATCTGATGGAATGAAATCGGAACCAAATACAATTGAAGTAGCTTGTTTTCTAATATAATCTTCCTTATCCTTAAGTAATGTTATCAAATGTTGATAGATTTTGATGTTATTTAGTCGAATTTCATTACTCTTATCATCTAAAATGAGGGTTCGAATTTCCTCTAAACTCATTCTATTTACCCCTCATTTTCTTTCGATGTTGAATATAATCTATAATCTTGACTCCTAATTGTTCAAAAGCGGAATGGACATTATCACCGGTTTTAGCAGAAGTTTCAATATACTCTACAGTAAATCCCTTGTCAGAATATTTTTTGTTCAACCCAGCTATGTATTTATTGACTTCTGCTTTTAGTTTGGTTTTTTTTGCAGGAGTAACTAAATCCATCTTATTGCCGAGGATGAAGAATGGAACAATTCCTCTTTCTGTACCTTTCTCAAGCTCTTTTATCCAACGATCCAATGCTCTAAAAGTATTAATTTTTGTAGCGTCAAATACCATCATCGCACCAAGGGTACCCTTATAGTACATCATCCGAACATTTTCGAATATGTCTTGTCCAGCTACATCCCAAATCTGATAAAGAACATTATAATCTTTGACTGTTTTTGGTAATGAAGCAAAATCTGCACCTATCGTTTGAAGATGACTTTTGACAAATCCTTCTCCAAGATATGAACGTCTTAAACTTGTTTTTCCTACTTCAGCTTCTCCTGCTAAGATTACCTTAAGGAATAATTTTTGCCCGTAGCTCATATTCTTCACTTTTGTTTAGAGGTATCAGTACTTGGTTGACTTCTTTTGAATATAGTATTAAGGAATTTAAAAGATACTGTTAGTGCCTTTGCTGTTAAATTCAGCAATACCAATATTCCAGCAACAGTAATAACAATAAACAGAATGCCACCAGATAACATAAAACCAAGATTTAGAGATACTAGCATTCCTAGTACAAAATTATTTATTGTGTGCAAAATTATCGCAGCATGTAATCCGTATTTAAAGAAAGCATAACCAAAAATAATTCCAGCGATTCCTGCTTGAAATATTTTCCATGCATCCCAACCAAATTGATAGTGAACATAACCAAAACCGAATGACGAAAGTAATAGAAATATGACATCAAGAATTCTCAGTTTTTTCCATCTACCACTCAAATAGAGTAGGGGGTTTATTGGTGTTTTGGATTTAACCCACATTGCAAATCTTGAAAGATCTTCTTCTTTCTTCTCTTTGACTAGTGTCTTCTTTATAATGAAAATGAATAGAAAAACTACTCCATAAATGACAAACAAAGGAACACCAAACAAAAGAAAACGATATGATACTTCTTCTGCTAACCCAGCCCAGTAAAGATGTGTTAATAGAGCATATGAATCTTGAAACACATCATTTGCAATACTTGTTATTATTCCCAATCTGTCAAATAAACTAACAATATAGAGAGCCAGAAATAGATTCAAGCTCGCCAGGTTCATAACTGGAATTACATCACTGTTCTTCATTCTATTTAGTGTTTTTGAAAATCTTCCTCTTGATTTAGGGCTTATTATGTTTGAAGGCAAGTATTCTTTTGTAGGTTGTGGAGACAGAACTTTAAAAGCTAGAATTTCAGTGTCCATATCATCGAAATGTTCGATAATGTCAGAAGTGGTTAAGGAAATTGGGACAGTACCCAGTTTCTCATCTATTTCTTGAACATTTTCAGTATGTGCTGAACTTACATTAATCTTATTTTTTTCCACTGAAATCTTTGAATAAGGCAGATATATGAGTAGAACAAGCAAACCCAGAAAAATAAGACTGATGAGAGATTGAATTAATTTCCAATTTAGAAGTGCAGATGAAGGGATAGAAACACTAGAGAAGAATTGTTGATTAAAACCTGTTTCTGTGTTGAATGTGAACGCAAAATTAGGAAAACTAAAATCAAGATTTTGATAGGTAAAACTCACTTCATTTGCAGGTATGGAAGGATATGCGAGAAAAACTAGTAGATTTGCTATCATAATAGATATCCATAGAATAATCATACCATATTTCCATTGTTTGTCAACGAGATTCTTTAGCTGCTTTCTCATTAAATCAGAACCGAGCTTGTCTTCTTGTTCAACTACAGGTTCTTTGAAAAGAAGAATTCCAAGATTATTCTCGATAAATGTAAATGTGAAAATCCCAACTAGAATCGATACAATAAAGATCTGAAAGATATTTAATAAATAGTTAGAAATCATTGCTAGGAGAATTATCTTTGATAGATTAGATAAACCAATTACTAATACAATGACCAATATTAAACCAAATACTGGAAGAATTATCTTAAAAAAATGTATCAATGAACCATCTTTCTCATCAAGATTCTTCTTAAGAAACCATCGTCTCAATAACCATCCATAGATAATAAAACCTATCCCAACAAAGATATCAAGAATAATAATGTAATTTTCAAAGAGAGGAAAAAACCACCCAAAGATAGTATAAATAGAAGTAAGCAAAGATATACTTAGCACAATGATTAAAGAATCAATTATGAACCTTGGAAACTTCAAATCTATCAAACATCCTTTGGCCTTATTAAGCCCTATTCTTGTTTTACCTTAATGTATTTATTTGTTCTTTTGTGTGTCACTTAAGGAGGAGGAAAAATTTTTAAACGTGGGAATGACATTTTAATAACGCTTATACTGAAGCATTTGACAGACAATGGAATATAGGTGAAATTCATGAGTAAAGAAGAAGCTAAGGAAGAAGCTAAGAAAGAAGCTAAGGAAGAAGCTAAGAAAGAAGAAACGCCTAAAGAAGCCACTAAACCCACAACTGAGTACAGAGAGCGGAGTCATATTATTTACATCGGAAAGAAACCAACGATTAGCTATGTTTTAGTTGCAATTACAATACTCAATAAACATAATAAGTGTGGAATTCAAGCCCGTGGAAGACAAATCTCGAAAGCAGTTGATGTTGCTGAAATAGCTCGTAGAAAATACCCGATAGACAGCGTAGTAATTGATAAAGTGGTTATAGGATCTGAAGAATTGCCAAGTGATGTAGAAGGTTATGGTCCAAAAACAGTATCCACAATTGAGATTGTCCTGCTAAAGTAAAGATCAACGATTCTTAATCGCCAACTTTTTTTCTAATCTTTATCCTGATAGGTACATCATTTTAGATAAAATCTCCCGCCTCAATTTTTTGTGGAAGATAGAAATTAGTAATATATTGTGGGTCTCTTGCATTAAGTGCTTGTATTTCAGCTTTAAACCCAGTTGCTATTTGGATTTCTAGTTGCTCTTTCCATTTTGGTTTTCTTTTGACAAATTCCTCATCTAGCATCAGTTTAGATCGATGAATGTCTTTAGAAGTCATTTTAATTAAAGCACTTCTTGGAATATCAAATCCACTTTCAGGAGAAAGATCACTTGGTAGTAAACCCAACCATTTAATACTAGGTACGGCTAGATGACTTGATTCAAAGCTCAATGCTTTGCTCCCTACGCTATATACACGCATAATTTCAAAACCATAAGGGTCGGCATCCATAATAGCAAATATAGGTAGACTGAGATCATCGTTTATTTTCTTCAAAAATTGTCTTGTAGCTATATCCGGTTGACCTTTTGCTGTTATGAGGATGCTTGGGACATAATCATAGAACTGATCCTCTGCAAGCCTATTGAAGACAGCATCCTTCTCAATAACCAAACACATTTCTGCATCAGTTTCCATACTCTCTATATCATCAATATTTGGTGATATAGCTTTGCCAGCTCCTATTGCACGACAATCTATGAGATCCCCTTTTTCTTTGAAACTAATACGTCCAACAACAATCCCTTTGGAAGAAGCACTAATATTCAAAGATGAACGAGTAACTTGTAACATTGCTCCCACATCTTCTATAAGAGAATCAGAAACAGACTGCTTATCAAATGCATTTACATTCATATAGAATATATCTCTTTTAGTACTGTGAATATCTCTGGAAAGAATATCGTGAATGAGTTTCATAACAATGGTCATTTGCTCAACAGAACTTACTGAAGCTAAATTTCTAAATTGTCTATCAATCATTTGACGACCGATAAGAACTAATTCTTGATCCTCATCAAAACCTACATTTGTTCCCGCTCTAGATGGAATCTGAAAAGCTGCATCATTAGGTGACACCATTGCTTGATTTAGGAAATCTAAAGCATATTCAACAAGAAGATTGTTTGTTTCTTGTGAATTCTTGGTTGCTACGTGAGTAACACCAAAAGGCATTAAGTATTTTGTTAAATGTTCTAGTTCTTCTCTAACGGATTGTAGTTTGTCTATTGAAACTGAGTTTTTTATGCTAATGCTCATTGTTTCCTTTTGGAGATTGTATCTAGATAATTTTCTTGTAGGTTCAAGTTTGTGCCATTTCTTGAAGCTTCTTAAGAATAATACATATGATCCTCGTTTGAGGTCAAATGTTTCTCTAGCCCAACTGTATATTTCTCTAACTAGAATATCCTTATCAAAAGAAGCAGTTCTCTCAATAGCAGGTAAAACTGTTGAATTACTAATAACAAATTTATGATCTGAACTCATGATTTTTCACCTTTTTTCGTAGTGGTTTTTGAGCTTTTTCTCGTTTTTGAAGTTGGAGATGATTTCTTTTTTGAAGTAGATTTCATATCCATCAAAGTCATCTGTTTAGTTGATTTTGGTTTTGGTTTTGGTTTAGCTTTAGCTTTTGGCTTAACCTTAGCTTTTGGTTTTGGTTTAGAAGAGGCGGTTGTTGTCTTAGCTTTTCGTTGAGTTGTTACTGATTTCTTGGCAATTGTAGTTTTCTTTGTGGTTGTAGGTTTTGCTGAAGAAGTTTTTTGAGAAGATTTCTTAGCCTTCTTTTTTGTAGCTAAGGGGAGTCTTCCCTTAATCCTTTTAATCATAACATAGCTTAAATCTACTTTGCCAGCCATAGGTTCTGCTGGATAAATAATGAAATCTTTTACTAAAGTGATACCTTGTTGTTCTAGCTGTTTAATAATTGTCTCTTGTATATCTATTGCATTTAAAGGCATTCCAAGTAGCTGGATGAATTTCTTCACATTACTTCGCTGGAGCGAAGAGGTGGTCTTATTTTCCTTTGTAAGGAACAATAACTGTTGTATGGAAGTGATGTTACTTTGTTCTAATCGTTCAACATCTTCAACAGTTAAGTAGGTAAGCTTTTCTTTTAGTGCAATTTGGTCTTTTTGAGCAAGTTTTATTGCTTGAGGATTGAGAGTTGATAAATAGGAAGTTATCTGTCGAACAGAAATACCTGTAATCTTGGAAATTTCCTTACTTCCAACTAGGAAAATATCCCATAGTGTGTTAACTCCTTTATTGTACAAAGTAAAAGCACTTTGTGGATAGTCTTTAAGCATTTCAGACATGTAATAAATAGACGAATCAAAGAGTCTTACAATACGAGAAATTTGTTGTAGATTTAGTTTGCTAGTATCAGCAATAATTGTTTCAGCTGATTTGAGATGAGCTACTGATGCATATCCAGCCTTTACTAACTCTTTTAACAAAATATCATCGATTAAACTAAGTTTTGATATCGGATAATGATCTTTTGTGATTATTCGACATATTTCTTGATAAGTAAGCATGTTAATCAGAGAGGTGAGAACTTTCTTCTGATTCTCGGTAATATTGCTTTTCAAACTATTGATTATTTTTGCAGGAATAAGAAGATTAACTACTTGGTTATAACCTTCACCTTCTAGTTTTAGCACAAGTTTCTTATTATCTGACAATACAGAAACTGGAAAACGCATAACGGATAAGATTTTCTCAATTTCAGGGGTAAAAGCTTCATCCTCTAACTGTTCTAAATAATGTACTAAAGGTCCAAAAGTTCTGATATCTTGACTTCGTAAATAAGAAAGAATATCGGGGTCATTAAAGAATTTAGTAAATCTACTTCTCTCTTTTGTTTCAATTTCCTCAATATTAATAGAACTTACAGATTGAATAACAGATTGGCAAAGACTCAAGTCTTCTTCTTTTTCTGTATTCTGGCAATAATAAACCAGTTCATACACATTGGTTATTTTAAGTTTCAGTAGTCTTTCTTGTATTTTAGATGAGGGGAGATAAGAAGAAAGTGAGAGCGTGTTAATAGTGGATATTTTTCTTACTTTTTCAGATAGTAACCAAGGCTTAGATTTTCTACTAGTTGACTTTCTATTGAAAACCAAAGCTTCTTCAAAGGAATAAATATTCTCTTTCTTTAATTGGTTTATCTCGTAAGCTGTCAAAAACTCTTTTGGAATATAAGTCAGCTTGGAATCAAGATCTTTCAAAACAGATAATGTCAATCCTCTAACATTTCTTTGAACAGCAACATCATTTATTTCTCGAATAAGTTTCTCCTTGGATAGTAAGAGCAAGTCCTTTATATTTTCATAAGGAAGTTTAACTATTTTGTTAATATTTGACAGATTTGGTCCTGAAAGGAGAATTGGTGACCTATTAAGATAAGAAAGCAAAGTGTTTAATTGTGAAGAGTATTTTTCTTGTAAAGATTCAACAATTTTTGTGTAAACCTTAGGTCGATATTTCTCGATCAAGAGGAAATACTCTATAGTTGTATTGAGCAGATTACTTTTGTCTTTATTGGGATCTATATCAAATAGATCTATATCAAATATCTTTGATAGATGAGTTCCACGAGACAAGAGCAAGGAGGAAAGATTCTTTACAGATTCCTTTTGTATTCTACTTAGAGCCAGAGAATCTGCATAAAAGTCAAGAAATACAAAATCTTTCAGGAGTATGGTTTCTTCTATGTTCTCGTCCAATTGCTTAACATCAAACTCCTTGTAGAAGGCAATTTTATCCTTTAACGAAGTGCTGAGTTTAGAAATTTCTATTGTCACTTCAAAAAGCTGTACATAATTTGAAATCCCATTAGCACTTAGTTCTGTAACATCTGAACTAGTAAAGATCTTATTTTCCTTTATTCTTGGAGGTAAGATGATATTTTCAGACCCGAGATTGATCTTTAATTTAACAATTTCTTCCTTGCTTGAGGATAGAATTTTGACTAATTCTTGATCTGTTAATAAGTAGAATTCTTCTAAAGTAGATACAGTCGATATAAGTCTTTTCCATGATTTAATCTTGATTTTTGGTAATTTGAGAAGAGAGATAGGAGTAGACAAAACTTTAGTGATTTTCCTTTCCAATGGTTTTAAGATTTTAGTATCTTCTGTTTTTATTGCATGAATAACTTCATCAATTGTCTTATAATTTGATGTAAGCTGTTTCTTAAGGTTTGTATCGAATATTTTCATGCTACTTAATTGAACTCTCTTCTTACCTTCATTTTCAATGTTTTGTGATGTAATTGTACTAAGAATTTCAAGAATCTTCTTCTTTAGTTTCGCTGAAGCAAAAGTCCCCCAATAACCTACTGGTTTGGTAAGTACATCTCCATATGAAAGGATGTTTTTGCTTCGTAAATCATTTGCTTCATTGAGGTTAAGTTTTGATGAAAAAGAAATTGGGTAGTTAATCTGTTTGATAATATCATCGCCCTTTTTGGTCAATTCCTCAGAATTTCTGTATAATGCTACTATAAGATCATTAATTGTTGCAGATTTTTCTAATTTAACATTTTTCTCGAACAAATCCTTGGTTTCAATGCCTTTTAAGAATGAAAGAGAGGTCACATATTGGGATTGGATTTTAGGTTTGTTAGTAGAGAAAATGGTTAGAAATTCAATCAAATCACTTGTCTTCTCGACTGTTGTTGATATCATTAGATCTTTGATCGTAAATATATTCCTCATGAAGTATTGTTCAACAACTTCTGCATATTGTTTAGATGTAATTCCTGGATAGTAAAGGATATTAGTATCTAACAAAGCGTTAATTTTCTTTTTGATTTTTTGGATTTTTTGTTTAGAAACAAACCAGTCAAGAACAGTATACTCGTTTAAGTCTGCTAAACTATAAACACCTATTGATTTCAAGAATGTTTTGTCATTAGTACTCAGATAAAATGCATCATGTAAATGCTCTTGTTCCATCGATTTAATCAAACTGGTTAAGTTATCAATTTTTATGTTATTGAGAATTTCATCAATTGCATTCTTACCTAATTTGGATTTAACAGATATTGTTTTTGAAGTATTTAGAAGCAAATCTGCCACTGTAACAAAACCAGTTTTCTTCAAGCGAGAAATCTGCTTTGGATCTAGACTTAGGAAACGAATATTAGCTAATAGAGATGGTAATAGTTTGGTTGCTAAACCTGTTTCTTTTTTAATCTGTGGGGATAAAATGAATGATCTTAACGAGTGAATACCAATAGATTCTAGCTTTGTTTCCGTTGGAGTCAGTGGTTCAATAAATCTTGTTTCTTCAATTAGTTTGATACTGTCTAGAGAACCTTCCAAATCTGTTCTTATTTCCTTAGATAAATTATTCCAGTAAATCAAGCAACTAATTATCGTAAAAGAATCTTTCGAATAACAACCAGCTAAAGTTGTATGTGAGATATCTTGAAGGAAATTTATATTGTAGGATAATTTCTTCTTAATTTCTTCAAGAATGGGTTGTTTAACTTTACTCCTTGCACTTACATAGGTTATGGGTAGATAGTATAGATGATCAATTGTTACAATTCCTGCATCTACTAGCGCTTTAGTAACACTTTTTGCTAAATCTAGCTTTTCTATAGGCACTCCGAATTTCTCAAGGTTTTGTAAGTTCTTAATTAGATATGTTGGATCAGAATCCTTATCTGACAAACTTTTCCTTATTTTTGCAGGCCAAGTTTTTTGAGGAAGCTCTAAGAGGTCTACATATGTACATACATCACGAATTAGTAATTCATCAATTTCATTCTTTGTTAATTTAAGTATTTTTCCAATTAATGTGGTGGGAGTAAATAACATAGCGATAAGGTTTTGTAAAAGTAACTTATCTTCTGAAAGAAGTGGAATGAGATCTAGATCCATCTTCGATGCTTGATTCAGAGACACACAACCTCTTCTTTGAAGAATTATTCTAGAATCTTGGGAAAGTTCTGGGAAGAGTTCTAGGTCCAAACCAGTAAGTTTTGCTGTTTTTTCTAATGAAGAAAGATCAATTGAAGATTTAGTTGCGTTAACATTCTCAACAGAAATTGATAGAAGATTTGAAAGCAATGGAGCAGGAACTACAAGAAACTCATAAACATTGTTTATTCTTGAACGTTTTAATTTTTGAATATTACTGGGTGATAGGTCACTGATGGAGGATATGGGGAGGCTTTTTAGTGAAAGTAGTTTTGGTAAAACATCGGTTATAAGATTAGGGTTATTCAAAAACTTGCTTTCTAATGTCAGGAATTCATCAAGATAAGAAATGTTCTCTTTCTTTAGTAATTTTAGGCTATTAGCATCTGTTATTATCTTTGTATTAGATAATTGTAGAGCCCATTCAGGGGCACTAAGTTGTAAGACAGATGAATTGAGGTAAGCAGAAATCGGTTTATAGTATTTATTAGATAAAGTATCTAGTGCTTTAGTATCATCTTGATCAGATAATAGAAGCAGAGCTGAAAGGATGTTTATAGCTCTATTTTGAATTAGTAAGTTTATGTCTTCAATCTTAAATGATACATCTGAAGATAACCAGGTTATTGGTTTGAACATGTTATTTGAAATAATCCGGAGAATAGATTGCTCATTTGCAGTGAAACTGAATATGGGATGAGGTATGAAATCAACTAGTAATAAAGCACTAGTGAGACCATAATTCTGGAATCTAATTTGCTTTTTAACAGGTAAATTGAGTACATCATCAATATATGGAGAAAATGTCTCTGACATGCTTCTACTTAAACTAAAATTTTTCTGGTAAGATCGAACCTCTGAGATTACTTGATATGGGATACCATCAATTTTGTTCATATTCGTGGATAATAGTTCTATTATATGGCGGATACCACGATTCCAAAGAATCAGTTTAGTGGTGGTATCAAATGACGGTAATGATAGAATATTAAGACTCAAGAAACTTACTATCTGTTCTAGGAATGCTAAATTCTTATCCTTCTCAATTCTTTCAGATTCTGTAAATTGAAGCAAAAATTCAGGTACAAAACCAAACATGTCCTCAATCTTTTTGTTGGAAGGTTCGATATTAAGTTCTCTAATAATATCTTGCAGGGGTTCATTCAAACTTAGCGGAATTCCTTTTGTTAAGGTGAAATGACCTTTTCTAATTTGCTTAAACTCTTTGGGGAGTTTACCATCAAGAGCTTTCTTTAGTCCTGCATCAGTACTGCAGAATAAATCAATAATTCTTGTTATTCCACTCTTTGAAAGCTTAGCCTTAATTCCTGGTTCAATTTCTTCAATTCTGTATAACGACATATTACAGCTTTCAATAAATTCGCTCATCAACGCATCAGAGATGTTAGATTGAGAATAAGCTTGATAACGAGAACTAAATAGATCTTGAACTGTTTCTTTTCCAGATTTTAGTAAGGAATTTCTCCTTCCTCTAGATAATCCAGAAAATTCTGTAAGAAGAACACCTTTGTTGTCTACTTTCTCAACCAAATTACTTGGAACTGCAAGTTTGACATATTTATCAACTTGTTTTTCACTTATTCCAAGAATCAGAGATATAGTTGAAGGGTCTTCAGTTATGAAAGATAAGATATCGCCAACACCTGAGTAAATGAGTTTCTGGACACTTTCATTATTAAGTCCAATATAAGCTACAGAAGAGAGATACATTTGTACTTCTCGGAAGATATCTAATTTTACTAGATGAGGATGAGATTCTCTAATTTCTGTCATTCTTGAGATAAAATCTTGAATGGAGTTTATTCCAATTTCTTTTATTTTCTCTAAGTAATCTTCTTCTATCGAGGGGCACAATGAGAGAGGTATAGCAGCTTGAATCCTTTTCTCTGATAACTCATCAAAGGAAATCAAATCTAGAACATGAAACTCCTTGTAAATGGGGTTTTGTGTAATGGTAAAGAGATCTTTTTTAGAGAGTAGAGCAAAATCAATTATCGAATTAATATTATGATACTCTAACCTTCTTATTTCATCAAATGAGAGAAATCCTACAAATCTTATAGACCCAGATAGAATTTCCTTGATTTTCTTATAATTTTCAAGAGGGAGTAATTTTGAGATTCCTAAATGTTCTGCGGAGTAAAAGAGAGATTCTATATCCGATATCGATTTCCCCATAAGGTCGAAAATCTGCTTTTCTGATACAAAGGAAGAAGGTTTTATTTTATGAGCTTGTGATACTCGGAAAGAAACAATGTTTGAATATGTTAATCCATCTTTTATTTCTCGAATGTTCTTCTGTGAAAAACCAGTGATTTCAGAAACTTGTTTCTCAGGAGTGGAATAAAAATCTATTAATGTACCTATGGATGATTTGCTTAGTTTTAAGGCAAGTTCACGGGGTAATCCCATTGAAGATATTGGGATAGTTAATTGCGAGATTAATTTATTGAAAGAGTTTTCTTCATATAATCTAGAGTAAAAGGAGGAGAGAGCAGAATGTTCTTCTAAATCAATATCGAAAACATCACCAATTTTCGTATTTTTATATTCATCCCTTCTAACTTTCTTTATTCTTGTAAAGTAAGGAGTAATTCTAAGTGGTAGTTCTAGAATTGAACGAATGATAGTTAAGTTATAGTTTTCGTATAAATATTGTTTATCTTTTGCAGCTAAATCTTTGATTACCTTTTCATCAGTAATAACGTCTGAGAGAGATTTGTTAACAGTATCCTTCAATATTCTCTTGAAATAGTTTGAATTATAAACAAAAGCAGGAAGCTTGGAAAAGTAATGAAAAGCTCTCATTTCGATTATTTTGGAAGAATAAGTTGATACAGTTCTGAATAGTAATGGATCAGTTATATCTGAATCATGAATAAAGAGTAGCTGATAAACATAATTAATACCATTTTGGCTCATAATTTCAAGAGCATATTCAGAGATTTCGGTGAATATGTGCAGAGGAAGTGATAATACTTTTTGGATTGCAGAGACCTTTTCCCATAGGTCTTGATTATTTTGATAGAAATCTCTATTCAGTGTATAATACATTTCTTGGATGGTTTGAAACCTATCAAATTCAAATATTGAATCCCTTCCCAATAGTCGTTGTTCCATTTTATCGAAGAGCTTTGTCTCAAAAGCAAAGATTCCTTTCTCATCATACAGAGCTTGTAGGCTTTGAGTGGTTAAATCTGCAGTGATTTCTCGGAATTGCTTAGCAGGCACTTTGATTAATTTGTTAATTTTCTGTGGAGAGCTGATTATAAATTCTGCGACTGATTTAAGACCATTTTCTTTTAGAATCTCGGTTTGCTGGAAGGTTAAACCTGGGAGGAAATAACTTGGAAGTGAGAAGTAACTGAATATGTCAGAAATATCCATACCGCGTTTTATTGTTTCAAATCTTTCATCAGGTATACCTGTTTTATTCATTAAACTTTCAGGAGTTGTAAGCATAAATCCTAACAGAGTTTTAACATTAGCATCCTCTAAAGCAGTTAGAATATCTTCATCCAACATATCTGACAGATGTGCAAGAGGAAGGTTGAGAATACTTTTGAATGATTCTATGATATCCCATGGAACTTCTTTAACTCTCCATTTGCTCTTCGAAGTTGAGAAGTATAAATCCTCAAGAGTAAGAACATTGTTTTCCTCTAATTTATCAACAATTTCTGATTTGAAGATGTCCAATTCTGCTAAATCAGTTCCAGTGTCACTAATTCTGATATCTTTCTGGAGTATCTTGGCTTCTTCCATACTGATGCTAAGAGCTTCTGCAAGTGTTTCTGGTTTGCTTACAAGAAGGTCGATGATTCTTGAAATACCTTGATTCTGTAAAATATTTAATTGTAAAGTAGTTAATGTAGAAATTTGAACGTCCTCAACTTCAACTTCTTTATTCTCAGTCTCATCAAAAGTTTTTGTCTTAACTGTTTTCTCCCATGTAACCAATGTAAGAGGTGATCGTAATAATTTTCTAAATTTGTCTACAACATTCCAGTTCAGAATGGAAGAGGAAAAAGTAAGTGGATGGGTTAGATAAAAAATCTGGTCAACTGAAGCGTAACCAGCTTGAATAAGGGATTGAATCTCGATTGAAGAGAAACGTTCAAGATCCTCAAATTCAAATGAAACTAGTGATTTGTATTTGTTTCTATCTACTTTTTCAAAGAATGGTGTTCCTTTCTGTAAGAGGGTAAAACTGCTCATGAATTGTTGTACTGATCCTTTTTCACGACCAAGCACAGTAGCTATTTCGTCTACTGTATGATCGAATATCTGATGAACAGCTAATATATCGTGACTTCGAAATTTCTCTAATTCTTCCAGAGCAAGTTCAGGAATCCTAGAAATAGGAGAACCAAAATTTCTTTGAAATTCATCATACTCACTAAGAAGAAGTATTTGTTTGTGTAATTCTTGTTCTCCTTCAAATCTTCTTGATCGGATCGTATCATAGAGAGCTCTAGCAACTTTCCTTTCCTTTGAGACACTCAATTTTGATTCAATTATCTCTGGTTGCAATTCCATGAATTGACGTATAGTTTCAACATTCCTTGATTTCAAACGTAGGAGTGCTTCTTTTAATGTATCAATATCTTTGAAGTTCTTAGGATAAAGATGAACTAAATCAATAGCTTCTTGTTGAGATAGTTCACTCAGTTTGTATAGTTTTTTCCAAAAACCTGTATTAAACGAGAAATTTTCTGACTGATAAGCATAATATAAATCCTGAATCGATGGTGCTTCTTTATCAAAATATTTCACCAAATTAGGATAGTGCCTTGAAAGAAGTGTTAAGCCTTTCCCTAGTTCATCCCTAGATTGAATTTGTTTTTGATAAACAATTTTCTTCTTCAGAGCTTTTATCTCATTGACAGATAGATAAAGGATATCTGAGAGTTCAGAATTAGACCATATTAGGAAACGTCCAATATTGTTAATACCAATTTCAGTAAGAAGATGGGAGGAACTTCTTAATTCGGGTAGAGCAAAAATCAGTGGAGAACGGAGGAAAATGATGTTTTCATCATACTTTTTCTTTTCTTCAGGTGTAAGATTATATTCGGATGAATCATTAAAGAATAATTCTTCTAAGATTACTATACCACATTTCTTGAGAATTTCATCATGATCGACCCAATTCTGTAAAGGAGTACCAAGTTCCTTCTTTGCTCTCTCAATATCTTTCTTCTTCATTCCCATTTTCTTTAATATTACAGAAGATTTCGCCAAAAAAGAAGAAGTTGTAAATATTTGATTTCTTACAAATTCTGTTTCAACATTTTCAGGAATAATTTTGATGTGAGATTGATCAACAATCCTGTTAGTATCATGTAAATTTGCAGATAATTTGAACTTTGATTCCTTCAGTAAAAGAGTACCTAAAGTATTAAACTTCTTTAGTAATATTTTTTCAGAGGTACAGCTTAAGAACTGAGCAAGAGTCTTTATTCCGTGTTTAGCTAAATCTTTCATAACAAGAGTTTCATCCTCTTTTAACTGTTGAATTTCAACAAAAGAGAAATCTTTCAAAGGAACAGATTTTGAATTTGAAGCAATTAGTTCTATGTATTGTTCATACAATATTCTTTCCAGTTCTTTTATATCAATAAGATCATCTGTAGAGTGGTTCAGAAAATCATTAACTGTTTTTATCTTTCTTCTATGGAAGGCATTTTTTGTATAACCATCTGTCCAATCAGGTTTCATTCTTGTTATATTGCTTGCAGCAAATGCAGGGAATTTATTAGTGATTTGTGTAAATACAATTTTCAAATACTCAATAAGCGTTCGAGTTATTTCTGGATGATAGTTAATAGATGTGGGTTGTACAGTCTGGTAAAGAAATTCTTCTATTGACAAATCTTCTCCAAGAACATTGTCAGTCTCAGATTTTAAATACTTAAAGGGAGGATAGAGTTGTTCTTTCTTTAAGTCTGATACAGTATTGAAAGTAGCAATAGCTTTGTCTATAGTTGATATAGTGTTTTTACCTGTCTTAGCTCCTTTAGCTAAGTAATCATTAAGTAATTCATCTTTCTTAGTTTCGAAGAACTTCTCTAGCATTCCTGAAACAGCACGAAGTTTATCAAAATCTGTTGCTAAATAGTGGTAAACATTTTGTATCCATCGTCTGTATAATGCATCTTTCAAGGAAATGTACCGTCTTTCACCTTCAGAGGAGAACCTTCGTTCAACAAGACGAGACACTAAGGTCTTTGTATCAAAACTTGGACTCAAGTTGTCTCTGTCTAATTCAGAGATAGTTCTTAACTTTATATCGTAAATCTGAGCTTTTGTCATTTGAAGGAACGCAGCTAATTCTTTTGAATCTTTAAGTAGAAATTCTGAAACTGACTCAATATTATTATTTTTTAATGCTGTTTGAATATTATTTGGACACCAAACATTTGCTCCGAATAATCGCGTTCCAATTGGCATATACAAGCGAACTTTCTTTGGAGAACCATGAGCTAGAGATGCAGAAATTCGATCTGTTTCTAGTCGGAAATCGGTGAATTTAAGGTTCTCATCTTCAAGAATTTGGGTAAGGTTTTCAATTATAACTGGTGCTGATTTAACAAATCTGGATAACCTTGCATGTTCTCTTTTTCTTCGTTTTGCTCTGCTCAAAAAGGTTTTGAGTCTCCTTCCTAGTTGCATCAGAGCTAATCTTATTTCTTCTTCAATTTCAGGAACATTAGAAATATACTCTTTACTTGTTTCAGGGAAAGGTATTTTTGTACTAACTAATGAAACTGCAATTGCAAGAGGATCAGACTGTCTAGTTAGACCATAGTCGTTCCATCGGATAGAGGAAACAACTTGAGTAATTACATCATTTCCTGCTCCAAAAATCAGTGGTATTCTGTTAGCATACCTGTAAATTATCTTATTATCATTAACGGTAGCTCCTTTAGCTTGAGCAGCTTCATTTACACTCCCACCATAACCCATAGTTGCTTCAATTGCAAAAGGATGACCAGAGTAAGCTTTAGGAGGTCTTGTAACAGCTTCAACAAATTTTGGTTGCAATTCTTTCTCTAGACCTTTCCTTAGTCTCCCTGCACCTAATGGAGAAAGGGCATCTCCTCGTGGTGGATCAAATTGGAATATTCTGTCTCGTTTCCTCTTAACATCCTTAGCTTCTTGATAAGCTTTAATAAAACCTTCATGTACTATTCTTCGTATTTCCTTCGAAGTTATATTCGAAGGTGATTTGTTTGGGTCTATTTCTAGTAACTGGAAGAAATCTTCAGCAATTTCATTCGTTACTCCCATAAAATGTTCAGCAAGAAATGCCTTCATTTTTTTAGTTTTAGTGGAAGACAATTCTGCTTTGAATTGAGTGATATCACATCCCCAAGGATGAATTTTAATATGCTGGGGGGGAGGAGGCATATCATCTACTACATTCACATAATGTAATTCCTCAAATTCTCCTTCCTTATCTCCAGGAACTTTTATGTCAAAACTTGCATAAGGAGTAATAATGGCTAATTGTCTGAAGTACTCCTTAACACTATTCTTTGCTAATCTCCAAGCGCCAGTAAAGGTTATGCTAATCTCAACACCTGGTTCTTCTAACGCATTTGGGTCTCCAGATAAATATTCTCTTTGTTCCATGACGATAGGTTGATTTCTTTCAAGATCTATCATTAGATGAAGTTCATGAGTCATATCATCCATGAAGTAACGACTCTTGATACGTGCTGGTAAATCAACTGAAGACATAGAGTGAAGTAAACACATTTTTGCTCCGAGGCCAAATCGACCACGAGTCTGAATTACACCATATTTAGTTCCTGTTAATACTCGTCCAAACAAATCCGCTATTTGATTGCTTGGAACTCCAACCCCATTATCTCTACAGGTTAATTGCAGAAAATCAAGATGTTTTTCCAACTTTTTATATTGGGTTACATCTAGCAAATCATTAATTTCTCTACTAGAAAGTTTGCGTAAATAAATTGAAATAACAGGGTTGACTCCCCTGATTTCTGCAGCATCCAAACCATTTTCTACAAGTTCTCTGATACTCGTAAATACTGCCCGCATTGAATTTCCAAAGCCAGCTATTGCTTTATTATCATTAAAGAATGCAGCTGCTGACATTTTCTTTGCTCTTTTATCATCAGACAATGTGTTTACCTCTTAGTCTTCTTGTCATATGTCTTATTAACATATAATAATATTGAGACTGTTCTCACAAGTATAAATCATATTACTGTTATAACTATTTAAAGTTAAATTTTACCGGCAAAAATGATTAGACATTAATTATTTAAAAGTTTAAGTAGGAAAAAAAGGAGAAAAAGAATGAGAGGTCTATTCTTTTATTAGTGAAATATCGTGCTTCTTCTTCATGATATTAAGCACAACAGATGCAACAACAAAACCGGCAGCAACTATAAACATTGAACCAAAAGCACCCAATGTTCTCAAAGCATCAGCACTATCAATTAGATCTAAGAAGGTTTCTCTTACTTCATGATAGAAATTATTTGTAGCTTTATAGATATCTTCATGCCAGAAGAGTGTTGCCATGTCTCCAGGCAAAGCTGGATATGTAACATGCCATGTCTTATAAATATGATCAACAGGCAAATTATTGTAAATGCTTACCGTTAAGACTTCCCACTCGTATCCAAATGTTGTCTTATTGAGGAGATCATATGTTTCCTTGTAATCTACGGCTTCTGTGTTATATTGTACTCTATCTTTGCGTTCAATTATAGATCCTGTGATAGGTTCTACTAACATGAATTGCATGTGGAACTCATCTCTTAACGAACCAGGGAAGGAATGAGTAATAGCAAAATCAGTTGCTAAAAATTCTTCTCCATGAAGAAGACTCCATCTTCCTGCATGTTGGAAACTTTCATTAATGAAGTTGGCTGCATGCATCCAGTATAGGGAGTTTTCGTCGTTTTGGAGATAAGGTATCTGAGCTTGAGCTGTATAAACCAACACGGTTTTATCAACAAACAGAGCAGTATCTGTTAATGAGGAGAAGATGTAAGGTCTAAGGAAATACTCTGTCCATTGTTGTCTGTAACCCCTTTCAACAAATGTGTATAATCCAAATGAATCATATGTTTCATTAGCTTTGAATTCAGGATCACTTAGAACCCAATTATTCAATTGAATATTGTTCTCACTTTGCCAAGCTTCAACGAAAGTGTGTAACTGATCTTTATTAACAATTGAGAAAGTATTAGAAACATAATTGAGATGAACTAATCCTTGAGAATAATCTGAAAGATAAACATCATTTCCATCAACATAGACACCATAAGCGATACCTTTGTGTTCAGCACCGTCAAACCTAGCTGTTTCAGAAGGACTGAGTTTGTTAGAGATATCTACTACAACAAGACCATAATCTCCTTGTGTAAGATAAGCATTTGTTCCTTCAATATGAACATCAATGTATGGAGTTTCAGTAGGTCCGAATGCGAATTGACCTTGTTCAGTTAAAGCACCATCAAATTCTATATCAAATATTAACAATCCCTCAACTTCATCAAGAACGTATAGAAATCCATTTTCTGCTTTAACATCTAGAATATTGTTAAAGGTAGCGAAATCGGTTGAATCATAGTGATGTTCAAGTGCCATTGAACCATCGAGACCATCTATACTAACTACATCAATTCCGTCAGTTCCTAAACCTACAAAAGCATAATCATTGTATTCATCTACTGAAGTTGCATCACCATTTAATCCTGCAAAATTAACAATTGTTGTACTTACTATTTTGTCATCAGTTTGCAATCTTGCAAAGGTTAGACCATATTGCCCATTTGCTATTATAAGAGCATCATATGGAACAGATGTCCCGAAAACTGCGTGATCAATATCGCGCATATCAGCATTTCCAAAATTAGTCCATTGCTGAAGTTCGTAGATAGCACTTGGATCAGTTGCATTGAGTATTTCTAAACCAGCTTCACCTTCAACCGCATAAATAAATGAATCAACTGCAACAAGATTTGAAATATAACCATCTACACCAATTGGATCATAAGTAGGATTGGGTTCAACATCGTCAATAATGAAGTCTCCGAATTGACCGATTGCTTTGAATAAGGGATCAGTCATATTTACAATTTTAATATCTGTCCCACCTTCTATTACATATGCAAAGTTATCTTCTACGAAGAGTTCCATAGACTGAGCATAATAATATCCTGGAATATTTGCGATTGCTATGATTTTACCAACATCAGCTACATCATTTGTCCCAAGTTGTTCAGCATAATACATATCTAAATCCCAATCAATGCTTGAACTTGATAAGGTTTGGTTGTAAACTAAGGGGAATCTTTTTCCACCCATAAGAGGATCTTCAATACCTAACACCCATTCCATAGCAGTTCGCTCACAAGCATATGATATTTTGTTTTCATAAAGCCAATCAAGTGAAGGCTTTCCAAGTAAATAATTCATATAAGCTGCAAAGGATTTTGCGTATTCTTGCTCTTGTGGAGTATCAATTCCGTAAATATCTGCTAGAAGTTGTTCAACATCAACAATTAAATCATATTGTCCTTCAAATTCAAGACCCCTTACTAGGTCAAGGAAGTATTTAGCTGAACCAGCTTCTCCTGTTAGGAAAGAATAATCATGACCATTGTATGTAGCATCATATAGTATTTTGTAACTTGTTGCGCTATCAAGGTTAAGATCTGGAAAAGCAGGTCTTACACTTAACCAATTGTGGGGCAAATAAACGCCAAGATTAAGTATGCCTTCTTCTTCAGCGTAGGTCCTGTTCATAACAGCATAAGCTAATTCATTAAAAGTATAACCTAATGATGCATTAAAGCCTAGTAATTCTTCTTGAAGTAGTCTTGAGGCAATAAAGCTTTGAAAACCATACTCTGTGCCATTTCCAAAATATTCAATATAATATGGCCAAAGATAATTGAAATTCAAAACGGTCTCATCACCAGTTAAGGTTGAGTCTTCTTCATTGAAGAGAAATTGTTTTCTATAAGCATAAACTACATAATCATCTTCTACATTGTACTCTAGAACTGTTTTGTTAATAATAATGTCAAAAGCTAGTTCACCTTGTACAAAGAAGTACGATATGGGCGTATTATAGTCGAGATAGCCCTCTCTATCTGTAACATTGAAGAATTCAAAAATTGCTTGATCAACAAAATTTGAATCATTTGTCTCTAAGCCTGTATACATCCATTCAGAGAAATTACCAACCCCGTCATTTGGCAAGAAATCACTATCTGTCAAACAAGCATTACTGTTCATATCAACATAAATTTGGGTAATTAGATTCGAGGAGTGAAGAGGGAGCAAAACACCCATTGATACTGATGAGCTTACAGTAATTGTTAAAATCAAAGCACCTATAATAGTACGGAATTTACCTTTCATTCTATTATCCTCATTAATAATTATTTATCGTTTCGTCTCGCTAATAGATATTTAAAGGTAATGACTGAAACATTCACCAGCGAGACTTAATTTGGTAAAAGGCATTTTTGAGCTATTATATACTTTTCGCTTTACATATGCCAAGAATTTGCCAAAAAGGAAGGCTAAGACGTGAATATGGATATTTAAAACATGGCAAAAAATGTATAACTAACAAGAATAAGTTTACACTTCTTCTTCTTCTATTTTTTCTTCTTCTATTTTTTCTTCTTTTATTTTTTCTTCTTTTACTCTAATATTGATTCTGTATCGTTGTTTGTTCCATAAATCTTCAAGATTTGCTAAGTCAAAATATTCACTAATATTATTTTGATCATCTAGAATTTCAATATAGAGTTCAGAGAGTTCTTCATATCTATTCAGTAAAGATTTTGGTAATTCATTAAAAGTGAAAATTCCTCTTATAATTGCTCCAGTAAGACGCTTTTCAAGTATGGATATATTCACATCAAGATTCGCGTAAATGTCTCTCAAGTTTTTATATGTTTTAGTGTTGAGACCATTCTTACCTGGTTGAATTACTAGAAAGCCTCTAGTTGCATTATTCTTCACTGAAAAACTTGAATCATAAAGATGTTTTTGACCTATTAGACTTGATATGTTCGGTTTATTATCATATATATCTAGTGAAACTAATTTACATGGACCTCTAGCGTTCTCAAATATTCTAACAAAATTACTAAAATCTGTTTGATAAAAAGTTGATGAGGTTAATGCTCCAAGTATAATATCGCAGAAGATGTTGGCAACTCTGTCAGTAAACTTTGAAGATAACTCGCTTAAATTCAGATGTGGATTTGCTTTTAGCAGTAAATTTCCTTCTAGAAGGATGAAAGGTATGTTCAATGCTTCTTCCTTCTTCATGAGATGATGAATAAATACTAAAATACTTACTGTATTATTTATAGGAGCTTCATCAACTGGTAGGTTAAGAACAAGTACTGGTTGAGTTTTTGTATTTTCAAAGAATTTGAGAAGAGGTTGCATCAGCCCTAGCAAGAACGCGTTATTTTCAACGAAAATAAATACTATAGAAACATCTCTGATTAAACGTGATAATCGATCTTCGATTCTGTCTTTGTTAGTTAGATACCATTGGTTACCTTGGGAAAATGTTTGATCTTCGAGATTTTTATCGGGTATTTCAATAAAAGGAAGTTTTTCATTTATACTCTCATATTTTTCTAAAGCTGAAAAAATCAGAGATGGGGGAAAATTCTCTCCTAGACGTGACTTCATTTGAGATAGGAGGTTTATCTCTTTATTTCCAACAAATATAAAACCAGATGAAGAATATTTTGTATCGGTTTCTAAGAATAAAGTATCAGATATTGAACTCCCATGTAAGATTTCTTCAGAGGTTTGACTGTTCATAACTATATTTTGATTATTAAAGGAATATAATCCGTTGAAAAGACTTGGTTGTTCTTCCTTTCCTTTTCGCTTTTTCTTTCTAAATAACGAACCTATCTTTGACATCTCTACTTCAAATATTGATATTTTTCCTTCCTTTTAAGAGTTTTCTACTTAATTGAAAATGAATAGTTGAGGAGAATCACTCTAGCTCCCAATTGTTTCTTTAACATTTAGAACTTGGATTGTATTAATTCTTCCTGGAAGTCCGACAACTGACCCAGCAACAACTATAACGTCACTATTGAGTTGGAGGTTTTTTTCTGAGTGGAGTTTCTTGATAGTGCTGGATATAATCTGATTAAAATCACCATTATGAGGATGATAGAGAGATTTTACCGCCCATAGTAGATTGGTCTTTCTCATCGTTGATTCATCGGGAGTAACAGCATAAATAGGCAAAGGCACTCTATTTCTTGATATCATCCTTGCTGAGTATCCTGTCTGGGTAATAGCCACTAAGGCATCAACAGCTAATTTTTGACCAAGTTTAACAGCTGCTTGACCTATTTCTCCTCCTTTAGGAAGGTTCGATTCTGAAACAAAAGAAGTGTAAAAGGAGAGATTATTTTCCGTCTCTTGAATTATCTCTGTCATAGTTCTAACAACAGTAACAGGATGTCTCCCAGTAGCTGTTTCTCCAGATAACATTAATGCATCAGCTCCGTCAAAAACAGCATGAGCCACATCACTCGCTTCAGCACGTGTGGGTAGTGGCTCCTTAGTCATAGATTCTAGCATCTGTGTAGCAACAATTACAGGTTTAGCCATATTCACAGCAAGTCTGATTATTTTTTTCTGAAGGACAGGAACTTTAGCTGCGCCTACTTCAACTCCCAGATCACCTCTTGCAACCATTATACCATCGCTTGCAGCAATTATTTCGTTGATGTTTTCTATTGCATCCTTGTGCTCAATCTTTGAAACTAATCCAATAGTTTTATCAGAACATTTGTTAATAATTTTTCTTACCTTTGCAAGATCATTAGAGCTTCTTACAAAGGATATAAACAGATAATCTGCACCCAGTTCGCATGCTTTTTTGATATCAACTATATCTTTCTCTGTAGGAACCCTCATCGAAAGATTAGCATCAGGAACATTAACACCTTTTCTAGAGGATATATAACCACCATCAATGACTTGACAAACTAGATTGTTGTTCTCTTTCTGTATAACTTTGAGTTTCACAAAACCATCATTTATATAAACATAAGATCCTTGTTCAATTTCTTTTATCAAGGAAGGATAGTTAACTGGAAGTAAATCTTTAGTTCCAACTACATCATCTGTAGTCAGTATAACTTGCTGATCTTTTTCTAGAAGATATTTCTCTTCTAGTTTTCCCAGTCTTATTTTTGGGCCGCTTATATCAAATGCTATAGCGATTTGAGAATCGATATTCCTTATTTTCTTGAACACTTCCTCGTGTGATTGGTGAGTCCCATGAGAAAAGTTCAACCGAGCTACATCCATACCAGCGTTAATCATCTCTTTGAGAGTTGATTCATCACTAGAAGAAGGCCCTATCGTACAGACTATTTTTGAAAGTTTCAACTGAATCATGTTTAATAAGTCTGTATTCACATAAATTTGTTTTGTAACAATGCGAAATTGTTAAAAGCAAGCGAACGGTATATGAAAATGCCATGGAAACTAGTTCTTCTAAATCAACTTCAATAAAAGCAAAAATGATAAAACCAAACGATATTGAGGTACCTTCTTTTGAGTTCGAAGATTTAATTATAAAGCACTATAAGAAGTATCCAAGAACAGCAGCAATGATAGAGAACCCACTCTATTTGAAAGCACTAGAAAATCCTTTTCTCTATTTCTACTTAGTTCCAATTGCGTTCTTCAAAGTTAAGCTTAATTCCATTTTAGCTTTGAAGTGGTGGAATTACATTAAACTGTGGTTTTACGTTGTACTGCTATTTATACCAACAATTATAATGGTTATTGTACCATTCCAAGAGCTTGCAGCCCCACTTGATCTGAGCAAAATAATGATAGATTTAACAGTTTCTGTGCTCATACCGCTAATAGGAGGAGTACTATTTTCCTTATTCTATCTAAAATACACACACGATGGATATTTAGGTTTAACACTAGAAAAGCGTGTAGAATGGATAGAAAAACCAGTACGGGAGTATTATGCAAAATACTATGATAGGTATTTACCAAAGAATCCAATTATGATTATTTTATCTCTTCTATCAGGAATAGGTCTTAACCTGCCGATTCTATTAATAACCATTCCTCAAACTACAGGAACAAACCCCTCTATTGCTTCAGCATTTGGGATTATCTCATGTATAGTTAGTCCATTGATGTTCTATATTTTTTATCTTGCAACCTATTATCTCATACTCAATACAAAAATCTACTCTAAAGTTCTAAAAACGATAAAAGAAAGATTGGTGATTTACCTTGATGAATACGGAACCCTTCTAAATAGAGAAAATTATGACATAATCTGGGCTCTGGGAGATACTCCTGGCAGATCTATAAGCCAATTAGAAAATATTCCTGTTGCAGGTTTACTTTCTGCACTTATTACTACGATAGCGATGGCAATGGGAACAATTAATCTACTTATCTATGGTTTTGCTAGTGAGATGCCTCGATTAGGGTTTCCAATATTAGTTGATTTTACTGGTATAGGTGCAGATAAACCTTGGACCGTTATGGTTGTTATTATATCTGTTCTACTTGCAGCTATTATGTTCTTGATAGTATATCTTCCCCTGAATAGTTTCAGAGTTAAGATGGTAAAATTTAAGATGAAAGCTTTAATCGAATTAGACAATTATATATTTGCAAATGTTGTCGAATTTGAGCTAAAATACGCTGATAATGCAAAACAAGAAAATGTAACTATGTTCCAGTTAAGAAACTATATTTCAAATATGAGAACTGTACCAATTTCAACTGGTAAATTACTAAAAAGTTCTATGGCAATAATTATCTGGGTACTCAATATGAGAAGAATCTTTACCGCAGTTGCAGGAGATGGATCATAATGTCTTGGTTAAAACGAAAGCTATTCAAAAAGAAAATTTCTATTGCTGTTATTGGCATAGGAAATGCTGGTTGTAGAATTGGAGATAGAATTATTCATCACTTGAAGGAGAGTAGACTCACAGTAAAATCTCTAGCAATTAATCAATCAGACAATTTTCAAATAAAAATGAAGAATTATGAAGAGCATTGGTGGTTTGATAAAAATAAAACTTCTTCAAATAGCGACTTAAGTTCAGTTTATAAAGAACTCAAATCCAGAGAAATGGAATTTAGAGGTAAGCTTGAGAAAGTAGTTTTTTACAAAAGAGACGATCGTAGAAACGAAGATAATCTAGCACTACATCTTATTGTAGGTAGTGGTGGAGGAACAGGTAGTGCTGGATCAATGTTAGCCAGTAAGATTCTAGCTGACATAACAGGAGACCCTCCAACAAACATTTTTATCGTTCCGGAAAGAGGTGAACCTTCCTTAGTTCAATACAATGCTGCAAAAGCTCTCCATTTCCTAGGATTTGATTTTAAGGGTCCTAAAAGTCCTATATTACTATTCGATAATGAGAAACTTTTATCATTTTTTGAAAAAGAGGAAGCATCAGTTGCTTTAGAAAAAAGTAATGAGTTGTTAGCAATAACTATGACTACAACCATTCTTGCAGCTTTACAAGAAACTGATCATGAAGAGTATAATGCAGGTCTGAATGATTTCTTTTTATCATTCACCAAAGAAGCAAATGGATTAGGAGTTATAGTCTCTTTGGATAAGGAATTTGATACTCTTGAACAAGCTCAAAATGTAAGATTTTCAGATTTATTCTTCAATGAACTAGATGAGAATTCTAGCTTAACAGCAGATGTAACTAGAGCCAAAAAAGGATATCTTACAATAACAACACCTACAACATTCCAATCTACTTTCGAAACCAGAAAGATAGTCAAGAATTTTGAAAGAGGAGACGTTAGGATAGCTTTAAACACGATTGATGAACCCTATCTCACCATTAGGGGTGTTTTGACAGGTATTCATCCAGACTATGTAGACAGATTCTGGGAAGTTCTCGAAAAAGGTAGAGATAGTAGAAAGGAGATTATTGAAAAAGAAGAAAAATTGAGAAAAACTTTCATAAGATTATCAGATTGAATCAAAAAATCTCTGGTTCACAACCCTTTTATTTTTCTCAACCCATGATGTCTATTTGTCTTCTTGTCTTCTTGGACAAAGCTAGGTACATGTCGTGCTTAGAGGTCATCATGTAGAACGAAGATATTCTATACTCACTCTTAGTGGATACATCACGTATCCTCCTACCCCGTTCACACTACGTTTAGGCAGTGCTTTCGGATCGCTTTTTATCAGAATATTATATGCGGCATTAACATCAGCATTGATCAAGCGACCAGCAGCAGAACGGAACAACCCTCGGTGGATTCTTCTCCCTTTGTAATTTCTTCGTTTTTTAGGGAATTCATTATCCAGGAAACTGCTCTTGGAGGTGTATTGTTCAGGAATGGTCTCCACCTTTATCCCTTGTTCTGCTCCTTTGTACTTTAGGATCTCAATGATTTTCAGGAAGGGGATGGTGACGAACATCTGGGTGGTT
>DAOVER010000032.1 GCA_030668875.1 Candidatus Heimdallarchaeota archaeon | reverse complement strand
ACAATCGTCCAATAAAAATGATAACCTTTTGGAAACTAGGATTTACTACAACACTTCTTCAGTTATACTTAGGTACAGCTTATTTTACTTTCTTTTCAATAGATACATACTACATCGGTTTAATTATGATTTTCGCTGTTCTTCTAACAATTGGAATACTTTTTATAATCTCCAGATTTGGTACTGAACAGGCAAAATCGAATATTAGTAGAGGAATAAATAGATTCAGGTCTTTAATTATTTCATAATGTGAAAAAAATGGTACAAAAAACAATAGATAGAATAAGAAAAGCACTCCCAGAAGTTGAACACATAGCTATGTTTTTCGACGATGGAACTGTTTTTCAAACCACTTTCGAACAATTTGAAGAATCGGTAAACATACCAAAACTAGGTGATGATTTAGCTGATATTCTTTCTAGCTTTAAAAAACTCTATGAGGTTTGTAATTATGATTTCAAAAATTATAATCAGCTATTATTCGATACTGAAAGTGTTGACGTTCTTATTTTAAAACTAGGTGAAAACTCTAATTTGGCATTGTTTTTCAGAAAACTTGTTGTCGATGGAGAACTACAAATCAACACCATCCAGAAGTATGTCACAAAAATTGAGAAACTAATAGATATAGGTCAAATGGATTTGATCGAACGAAATATTCGAAGAAAGGATAGAGACTTAAAGCATCTCTATGAAAACATGGATGAGAAATTAGAGAAACAGAAAGAACTTCAAACTCTATTAGGCGCATCCAAATCTGATATATCAAATATAGAAAAAATAGAGTTAGAAATTCGTGAATTAACAGATGGTATCAAAAAATTAGAGGTTGAAAAAGAACAGTCAGTAGAAGAAATATCACAAATCAAAGATAAACTTGTTCTTGAAGAGGAAAGAATTGAGTTGGTGTCTAAAGAGGTTAAAATCAAACAAGATACTGTTAGGGATTTGAACAGAACTTTACGTGAAAATAATAAAAAGAGACAAACATTAGAAAATTCTCCTGAAGAAGAAAAGGATGAATCTAAAATTCAAATTCTAATTGCAGAAACTAAAGAAATTACAGAGAAGTCTGAGATTGCAGAACAAAAAGTTCAAGACATAAAGTTAGAACTTGATAATCTTAAACAAAAGCTAGAAACTGACAAAAGTAGGATTACAAGCGTTGAAACTGAAATCCATCATATAGACCTTCAAATACAAGACAAATACAAAGAGTTAGAAATCAAGCTAGAAAAGGAAAAGAATCTGAAAGAGATTGTTGATATTAAAGAAGATTTTGATAAATTCGCTCAAATTGAACAGGAAATACTCGCTCTTAATAATCAAATCGAAGAGATAAAACTCACATCCTCAGATAAGAATAAAGAGCTAAAGGAATTTGAGAAGAAAATCGAGGATTTTGAGAAAGATATTGAGAAGTATACCAAAACTAAGCAAAAATACAAAGAAGACATAGCTGAATTAAAAACAGATATCAAAGAAAAAGAGCGAGAAATGAAAGAGATTAAAACCTTCCTAGCAACAGAAACTGACGAGAAGAAAATAAAGAAACATGAAAAAGAGCTAGAAAAAATAGATGAAGATATTGGTGATTGTCGGGATAATTCTAAAACCAATAAAGAAGCTCTTGAGAAATGTCACAACGAGCTTCTTGAACTTATCAAGAAATCTAAGAAAGAGAGAGGAAGGTTAGAGAGAACACAGGAAGAAATTGTTCTAAAGGATAAAAAATTAGAGACTTTGTATAGAGAATTAGAAACAGAATTAAACATACAAAAAACTATGCTTAGCCAAATTGAATCAGAAGATGATTTTAAGAAAGCTAGCAGAATCACCAAAGAGATTCGAGATTTAGATAATGAAATGAGCAATTTAAAGGAAGATATAATCGATTTGAAAAATGAATTAAAAGAGCTCAAAGATAAGATCCAAGAAGAAGATGATGAAGAATAAACAAGTATTCTTCTTTCATTCTCTCTCTAATCCCCTCATTTCCTAAATGAAAAATCACTAAGTACAACTAAAAAATCATACTATTTTTTCTAATTTAACTGTAAAACACTTGTCTGTTAGATATCTCTTAAAACCTATTCGTTCATTAATCGAAAGCATGGGCGCATTAACTTCCGCATTACCAGTATGCAACAAGATGACTTTTGGTAACTTTTCCTGGATGAAAGATAATATCTCAGTCTTCAACCATTTTCCTAGACCTCTATCCCTATACTCTAGCTTAACACCTGTTAACAGTTGATGAACCCAGTAATCATCCTTAGGATCATAGAGGATTTCTGTTAATCCACTTATCTTGCCATCTTTTTCTTTAGTGATAATTGTGTACCACTTTTCACCCATCTTTGCATGTCTTTCTTCCTTGATTCTTCTGTATTCTGGTGTCTCTTCAGGAGGTGACCATTCAATGTCACCCCAAGGTACTAATGTTAATATTTCATAATAGAGAGTTGTATACTCGTCTATAATTTCTTCTGGACAGTTCTCAAAAATCTCAAGTGTAATCTCCTCAGCTTTAGCTCTTTCTAGCCCTTTTTCTCTCCAATCATTCATCATATCCCAATCAATTTCGTCCAGATATACTCGATTTACATCAGCTGAATATGTCTCCTTTGCTCCATGTTTTTGCCACATTTCCCACTCTTGTTGCCAGATGCAGCATCCTTCAACTATAGAGATGTCCTTATACTTCTTAATGATCTTAATTGCTTCCTTGAATAATATGTCAGCATATTTTTCATCCCGATATTCCCTAATTACATTGATATCCAGTGCAGCGATGTGCTTGTTGCTATGATACTCTTGATGCTTTTTTGTAAACATTTTCAAAATGAGCCTAGCGATTATAATGTTTCTCTGTTGATCTAGAATGGCTTTTCTAAAATATAAAATACCTGGAATTTGTTGCTTAATCTTTTCCAATGAGACTCCACGGGGGGTAATTGGGTCTTTAGGAAAATACTCTCTTCTGATTTTGTCATCTAAATCAAGATATAGATTAAGCAGTTCATCCTTTTCAGAAAGAGGTTCAATATCTACGATTTCGAAGGACATGAGGTAGACTCTCTTTCCAAATTCATAAATTATTTGGTATCATTACTCTAACGGAAGTTAGGTATATGTTTTCCATTTATTGAAGAGTAAATTTTTTGAAACAGTAGTATCTTAGTGTAGCAACGAGTATAATCCAAGTCATGATGAGTTTTTGTCTTGTTGTCATATTAGGACAACTTTAGTCGAGTGTCTTTATTAGAGGTCAACATATAGTACTATAACAGTTCTATACTCACTCTCTGTGGATACATTACGTATCCTCCTACCCCGTTCACCTTGCGTTTAGACAAAGCTTTCGGATCGCTTTTTATCAGAATATTATACGCAGCATTAACATCAGCATTGATCAAGTGGCCTTGAGCAGAACGAAACAACCCTCGGTGGATCCTTTTTCCCTTGTACCTTTTCCGTTCTTTGGGGAATTCATTGTCAAGGAAACTACACTTGGAAGTGTATTCTTCGGGAATCATCTCTACCTTTATCCCTCGCTCTGCTCCCTTATACTTCAAGATGTTGATGATACGTAGAAAGGGTATGGTGACGAACATCTGGGTGATCTTCTTCCAGAACTGCACCCCTTGTTTCCACTTCTCATTATAACCGATGATAACCTCGTGTAGCCCTCTTTCCTCCCACAAGTCAACCAAAATAGCAGGTGAGCTTGTGGATAGCGTCTTTCAGTTTCCTCCTCCACTTTTCTCGGAGTTTGTAGTAGGTATGACCATAGGTCAATCGGTTCCTTCCTTTCAGTTTTTGTCTTTGCTGTTGAGCATATTGTATCTGCAATTGTTTCTGTTTCTTCAAATAATATTGTGTTATGGATTTTATCCCTTTTCCTACATCTTTGATAACAATCGGTTGCCCACCGAGGTTATCCACAAAGGTGGCAAGGTTGATCATCCCTAAATCTACCCCCCCCTTTCTTATCAATTTTTTGCGGAGTTTAGGTAAGGTTTTCTGATAGACTAATTCTAGGGTATACCCTACTCTTCTTGGAATAATTCTCACCTCTCGTAAATCAGTATGGGAGGTCAACCGTGTTTTGTAGGTGTATCCCACTTTTTTCGGCAAAACCAACCATCCATTAACAATCCTCGCTTGTTGGTTAGTGAAGATAGCTACCACTTCCCCATCCTTTTTTTTGTAATTAGGTGGGTGGGGCATTGAGAAAAAATCTCCAGGGTTGGCTTTCCATTCTTTCATTGCTCGAAAATACCCTCTCCAGTTTCGAGTGAGGAGTTTGAGGGTATGTTGGGCAGTGTGAGCAGGAAGAACACGGTAGCATTCCTCATGGTTGAGTAGCTTGTTGAGATCATTGTAAAAGAGGAGCTTGTTCTGTTTGTTCAGGGAGGTTTTTATCAGAAAATTCGCTCGATTATAGAGATTTTTTACTTGATGACAAATCTTGCTTAAACTAGGCTGATACTTTACTTCTATACATTCCACCCTAGGAACTTTCGTCATCTCTTCTTTACCTAGAGATTCTTATAAAAACTCCCGTAATATTTACTCAAGACTGTCCATTTAAACTGATATAATGGTAGTTAATATGACAACATGACAAAAATTTATTATAACTTTTGCTAATATCAAGAAAATAATAGGTAAAAAACAGTTCATAATGGAAGCTGAATCTGTGGAGGATTTGCTTGATAAACTTTTTACGGAATATGGTAAAGAGTTGAGGGATGAATTGTTTGATGAATTAGGAAAAATAAGATCTTTCTACCGAATCATTGTGAATGGAAGAAACATCAATTTACTGGATGGGTTTCAAACAAAATTAAAAGATGACGACATGTTTGTACTTATGCCAGCAATAGCTGGTGGGTAGAAAGATTATTTTTCACTATGGTATTGGGGAATGCTTTGGAATTCGACCAGCTTCAATATTTTCTTTTTCTTTTTTCCTAAATTCAACAAATTCTTTGGCTGTCATATAATGTAAAGCTTCTTCAGGGCAATATCTCACGCATTGAGGGTCTCCATCGCATAGATCACAAGTCATGGCAATATTAGAAACTGGATGCATGTGCATAACTCCAAAAGGACAAGCTTTCACACACTCTTCACAACCAGTACATTTCTGTTCATCAATTTGTATCGCCCCTGTTATCTCTGACTTTGATATTGCACCTTCTGGGCATGATTCAATGCACTTATAGCATAACCTACAAGTTTCAGGGATGGTTGTCCCTTCTATTTCTACCTTTTTTACCCTAATTCTAGAATGTGATGGAGCATATAGTTTTTCATGATAAAATGAGCATCTCAATTCACATATTCGACATCCATTACACTTTTCCTTTTGTGCAAAGATACGTCTCTTGACAAGTTGTTCAGTCATCATTCATTCCCCCTTGATACTAAATTATACTTCTCTGCTTCTTCTAACAATCCAAGTTCCTGCAATTTCTCTTTTGTAGGATATCCTGTTTCCCAATTCCATCCTCGGAGTTTATAATAATCAGGCAACATTTTATCCAGTTCTACAACTTGCCCTTTAGCAGGACCTTCTGGTAGAGGCTCATCAGTAAATCTTTTTGGTAATCTATCTTGATCTTTTCCTATCCCTTCTCTTAAATTGAACAATCTTTCTAAATTGTAGATTCTTTCTCCTATCCTCATAAGATTCTCAGCATTCATATCCATCCCTGTACTATATGCAATAAATCTAGCCATATCTTCTGGTTTCACAGCATATGCTGAGAAACAGGTGTATTTACACATTTCAGCTGAATCTACAATAGCACCTAAGTTTTCATGCCAGACTACCATACGAGGTTTACTTTCCCACGCATGGGGATCAACTGCCTTTTCTGATCCGAACCACTCAACACCAATTTCAGGTTCGTATCCGAGTAGTTCGAAATTTGGTAAAGCAGCTAAATGGTCTGCTCCTCTTGTAGCTGTAGCCCATCCCAATCCAAATGCTTTAGCTGTTCTTACATCGTATGCAGGTGGTTCCATCCCCTTTATATGATGAGCATAATCTTCAGAACCTTTATTGATTTTTGCTGCTATTCTCTTGGATCCTTCTGCTAGTAAATCACCTACACCATCTCTATGAGCGATTTTTTTTATCAGCTCTATCATTGTATCCTCATTTCCCCATTCAAGTTCCAATCCATCAGTATCTTCTTTTGTCAACACTCCCTTTTCATATGCTTCCATTGCAAAAGCAATGACATCTCCTGTAGAAATAGTGTCTATACCATATTTATTACAAAGTTCATTTGCATGATGTATTGCAGCAAGATTCCCTACACCACACTTGGAGCCTAAACAAACGACTGTTTCATATTCAGGGCTGCCTCCTTTTGTACCTGCATATTTTCCTGTAGTTACTTTGGAGTATTTTCCACAATGAATTGGACATGCAAAACAACTTTCAGATTTTATTCTATATTTTTCATCAAAGGCTTCTGCTGATATCTCTTCATAGTGTTCAAAAATTCCTGTTTGGTGATTCCTCGTAGATAATCCACCACTTATAAATGCAAGATCTACGAGAAAAGATGTCCCATAATATGATAAACTAGGGTAAGCAGGATCAGCATATATTTTCTCTAAGGTTTCATCAATTAATTCGTCAAACTTATCAGCTTCATTAACTTCTACAACACCTGTGCCTTGAACTGTTATTGCTTTAAGATTTTTGGAACCCATCACAGCTCCAACACCTGTTCTTGCAGCTGCCCGGGAGAGGTTGTTTAGAATAGCAGCATAACGGACAAGATTTTCTCCTCCTTGACCAATAGATAAGATTTGTATTTGTTCCCCAAGTTTTTCTCTAAAATACTCATCTGTCTCCCAAACATCTTTTCCCCAGAGATGTTGAGCATCTTGAATCTTAACAATATCATCCTCAATTTGAATATATACGGGTGTCTCTGCTTTTCCATGGATGAAAATAGCGTCATAACCAGCGTAAGCTAGCTCAGGAGCAAAATGACCACCTGCGTTTGCATAACCTATTCCTCCAGTTAACGGGGATTTCGCTGCAATAGTATAGCGATTTGAAGATGGGGCCAAAGTTCCTGTAAGCGGACCTGTGCCTATTACAAGAATGTTTTCAGGGCTAAGCGGATCAATACCTTGTTCAAGATTATCAAAAAGATATTTGATCGCTATACCTCGTCCACCTAGATAATTTTCAACAAGAGAGAGGTCTAGCACCTTTTTTTCAATTTTATTTTTTGTTAAATCTATAACCAAAACCTGATTTCTATACCCTTTATACTTTGGAGTTGTATCATTCAAGATAAAATATTAACTGTAAATTAAGATATAAATCTTGCTTCAACAGATTAAGCAGCTCATCATATTCATATTGTGGTTCTCTATTCCAATTGTGAAGATTATGAGGTAGGTTTTTTTTCACTACTCCTAAATTATTTATTATCTATAGTTGAAAATTTTTATGGGAGTATTACTCTTTAAGTTAGAAGGGAACATAGTAATCTTATCCTCTCATTCGTAGAAAATACACATACAAGAAAAGTAAGATTTCGAACAAGATTGGAAGCATTTGTAGATTTATTAAAAAGAAGAAAAATGGAGTCGAATTAAATGACCGAATCAGTAAAAAAATATTATCTTGGAGTCGATGTAGGATCTATTAGTACTAATATTGCATTGATCAATGAAGAAAGAGACGTAATTGAGTCAGTCTATATTAGAACTGAAGGAAAACCAATTCAATCTGTACAAAAAGGTATCCAACTAATGAGAGAAAAACTTGGAAAACATTATGAAATTGCAGGAGCTGGAGCTACAGGGAGTGCTAGACGTTTAACAGGTGTCCTCGTTGGAGCTGATATTGTGCGAAATGAAATTACTGCTCATGCATTAGCTTCGTTAAATGAAAGGACAGATATTCAAACAATTATTGAAATAGGTGGTCAAGATAGTAAAATCATCATCATAAGAAATGGTGTTGCAGTAGATTTTGCTATGAATACAGTTTGTGCAGCTGGAACAGGTTCTTTTCTTGATCAACAAGCTAGGCGATTGAATGTCCCTATAGAAGAATTTGGTGCTTGCGCTCTCAAATCCAACAATGCTGTGGCAATTGCTGGAAGATGCACAGTTTTTGCAGAAAGTGATATGGTTCACAAGCAACAATTAGGACATCCAACAAATGATATCATCAAAGGGCTCTCTGAAGCTTTAGTCAGGAATTATCTTAATAATGTAGGGAAAGGAAAGGAAATACTTGCCCCAATAATGTTTCAAGGTGGAGTTGCTGCAAATCTTGGAATAAAAGAATCTTTTGAGAATACTTTTGGCCACAAAGTGATTATTCCTAAACACTATGATGTAATGGGTGCTATTGGAGCTGCTATTCTTGCTCAAGAAACTATGCAGAAGCTTGGAGGCACATCCAAATTTTATGGATGGGACATACCTGATCAGAAGTTTAACTCTCGAGGGTTTGAGTGTGACGGTGTCCTAATGTTTGTGAAATTGTTGAAATAAGACAGAATGATGAATTAATTGCAAGATGGGGTAGCCGATGCGGAAAATGGGATGATCTGGAAGTAGAATCACCTTTGAAAGCCTAATTGTTTATTCTGTTTTTCTATTTCTCTCTATCACTATTAATTCACTTTATTTTTTAATTTTTCAATCACCCAGCTTTTATGCGGATCGTAAAATGGTAAAGGATCTACATTCTAGATTCTGTAATTTATCCATATAATATCGCAAAGTAACCATGTCATTTAAGTTATCAAGTTGAAATTCTGGAGGTGAATCTGGGTATAAATTTAAGTAGAAAAAGAAATTACAACAGTTCCTTCACTAATTTTTCAAGCTTTATTGTATAACACTTCTCAGTTAGAACACTTTTGAAGCCCATTCGATCATTAATTGAAAGCATGGGTGCATTCATATCTGCATTTCCAGTTGATATATATTTAATTTCAGGAAAATTATTTTTTATGAAAACCATCATCTCAGCCTTAATCCATTTACCTAAACCTCTTCCACGATATTTGGGTTTTACTCCTGTTAACTCTTGATCTACTTTATGGGGCCTAGATTTTGAATAAGTAATCTCTGTCAATCCACTTATTTCTCCATCTTTTTCTCTTGTTGCTAAAGTATGCCACTCGTAACCTGTTTTTCTTAAGTTTTCTTCTTTTTCTCGTCTTGTGAAGGGTGTTGTGGGTTCAGGAATGTAATCGAATTCACCTAGTGGAATTAAACGTATAATCTCGCTGTAAGTGGTTGTATATTCTTGTATAATTTCCTCTGGACATTTCTCAAAGGAGAAAAGATCAACGTGTTCTACCTCAGCAAGTTTATGACCTTCATGTCTCCACTTTTCTATCATATCCCAATCGATGTCTTCGACTAACAATCTGTTTTGTGCGCCTTCTAAAGCCAATTTAGCTCCTAATCCTTCCCAAAACTTCCATTCTCTTTCTAAAGAATTACATGTATCAGCTGTAGTAACATAGTCGTATTTTTTCATCTCGTCTATTGCAGTTTTGAGTAGTTCTTGTGAAATAGTATCATAATTATGATTCTTGATAACGTTAATATAAACTTCAGCTGAATGCTTGTTTTCGTTAAAACCTGTGTTTTCTTTAGTAATAATCATTAGATAGAGCCGACCAATAATCTTCCCGGAAATATCAGAGCGAACCAATCTTCTAATTACATTTTCCCCAGTCTTAGTCATCAATAAAAATTTGTGATGAAGATCCCTTGGAACTAATGGATCAGTTGGATATGTTTCCCTGAACAATGTTTCTGCAAAATCATAATAAGCTTCTAGTAGCTTTTCATCTGCTTCTTTGGGTATAAAATCAATGATCTCGAAAGACATGGTCAAAGGAAAATAATTCCAGTTGATAAATATTCAGATTTGAGATAAGAAGAAAGCTCTGTTTTAAGGGTTTGAAGTTGTATCAGATGGTTCTACAGTAGCATCAGTTTTTTCTACAGTTGTAATATCAATTATTTCCGCTAGTTGGAAATCTGCATCGGTTAAATAATCTGATTGAAGATTAAAGGGAATGTAGACTAATTCTCCTAAGTTCCTTTCTACGGCAAGTTTTGAGATATCAGGAACAAAAATTGAATAGGGATCATAATGTTTTGGTGACAGCAATCTGCCCATGTTGAATGAAGCTAACTCTCCATTCAAAGTTAATTCTAGGTTTGAAATATAGATTTCAACTTCTGAAATTATACATGCCGAAAATGAAGGTAAGAGTTCCTCAAACTTTGCTTTTGTTGCATGAAGAAATGTTTCTTTGCTCAATTCCCCTTCTAATAGGAGTAACATATTTCCCAATAAAGCAAAAGCAAAAGAGTTGCGAGCTTCATACAGAGTTAGATCTGATAATTTATTCAATCTGTAACCATACTCTTCCAATTTAGAGTAGTCTTCATCTGCAATATCTAAAGTGACTTTGAGGGTTGTATAAAGACCATTTAGGATTGGATAACGTTTGATTCCATCTTCTGAAAAGAACATATGATAATCCTTGTCAATCTTTTCAATGTGGTTTCGTTTCCTTGATTTTACAGTAGCTGCCCCTGCAAAAAGGAGAATTTCAATAATTGTTGAGTTAATACCATCTGCTATTTGGCTTTCGATGAAATCAGGCTTAGTGAATAACTCTTTATATTTGTCAATATATTGGAACAGTTCTGGAATAACTGTGTTCTCTAATATGTGAAGTTCAGTGGGTATATCTTTAATTACTGCCCTATAGAGTGTAATTAGTCCTTTTATCCATACTTTTGTCACTTGTAGTTCGTAGATAGTTTCTTTTATGTCTCCATCATTGAAAGGATCTTCATTTAAATCGAAAAAGCCTTCATTGACATGTTTCTTAAAATCTGTAACGTAATATTCTGCTTTTGCTAATAAATCTTCTATAGATTCAAAAAACGCTTCTGGTTCAGCTATGTTGACAAGCTCCTTGCAATTGTCTATTTTAACGTTATCATTGAAAAAGAATTTCTGCAGATCTAGAAGAAAGGTAATGATGTAATCTACTGCAGCAAATGTTGCGTAGTATGGAGAATAATTGGGATCAGCAACGTTTCTGTGTGTCTTCTTGTAGTGTGCGATATTTTTTGGAACATCCCAAAAGACATCCATGTAGTGAATGTATTGAGCACTTGCCTTGAAACCTTCTGAAACCCAGTGCTCTAAATCATGCTTATAGATAGTGTTTAATGATGTACATAAACTAAAAAAGAACAAATAAGCAGAACTTAGATAATTAAGAATCAATTTTCTTCTTTTATCGAATTCAGGATGATCCCAATCAACAATCAGTTCTTGAACATCCATTGTCTCAATGCCGATAAGGACATTGGCTAAAGCATGAGCTGCTCCAGCTACTTGTAAAGCTCCTCCCTGACCATATTGCAAAGCATACATTGACGCGTATCTCAATCTCCAAATCTCTAACTCATAAAACTGTAGAGTCATTTTATCTTGGGGTAGGTTTCCCAAGATTCGAGTGATTTTATCTAGAATTTTCTCAAAAAAGGTTGATGCTTCTTCAGAATTAAATACATCAGTCTCAGGGAGTTCTCCTAGAACGTACCTAAGTTCATTCATTTTACTGTTAACAAGAATCTTAACCCTGACTTCAGAATAATCACTCCAATTGGCATTATTGACGATTCTATGGATATCATCCATCAAATCAAGAACTTCGTTGAGTATTTTTCTTGTCGACATAAAGGCACCTTCTTTTTCCTACAAGCTTGTGTATTATCAGAAATAAGAGAGGGATATGCTCTTTCTAGATAGATAAAATAATCCTAATCCATTTTTCAAGCTTACTCTTGAGGTAACTGAATAGAATTAACAGAATTAGTAATTAATTTGGGTTAAACATCTGTTTCTTTGATTGCAGAAACTTTTGTAGCAATCTTCCATTGAGTTTTATCCTTTAATAGTGATAGATAATCAATATATTCCTTCTTTTCGTTCTGAAATCACGAATTGAATATAGAAAGGAACATCACAAAAAGGCATGAAGAAACACAATCGAAGAATAGAAATTTGATAGAATTAAAGAAAATCTATAGCTGGAAGAAGTTCTCCTTTCATTACAGCGAGAGATGCTCCTCCACCTGTAGATACAAAAGAGATATCCTTCTCGAAATCAAACTTTTCAAATGCTGCTGCAGAGTCTCCCCCACCTACAAAGGTCGTTATATTTTGTTCTACAAGAAATTGTGCAAGCTCTCTAGTTCCTTTCTCAAATTCCTTTGTTTCGAATATTCCAAGCGGACCTGTCCAAAGAACTTCTTTTGAATTCATCAAGACTTCCTTATAATCCTGGATGGTTTGAGGACCGATATCTGCTCCTATTTGATTCTTTTGAATATTAGTTGTCGGAACTGTCTCTACAGGAACAATTCTCCTTAGATCTTCAGTTACAATAACATCACTTGGTATGTATATACTTGTTCCAACTTTTTTAGCTTCTTCTAGATATTGCTTTACTATCTCTACTTTGTTGAGATCTCTGACTGACTTACCAACATCATAACCTAGAGCTAGAAGGACCGTGTAGGTTAGCCCTCCTCCAATTAAAATATTATCAGCTAAACCAATAAGATTCTTAATTGCTGGAAGTTTATCTTCTATCTTTACTCCCCCTATAATTGCAGTCAAAGGACGTTGAGGTTCAGCTATAGTTGAAGAGAGGAATTTCAGTTCTTTGGCCATTAAAAATCCATATCCCTTTTCCTCAACATATTTAGCTACTCCGCAGTTGCTAGCATGTTCCCTATGAGCTGTTGCAAAAGCATCGTTAATAAAAACATCAGCATGAAGAGCTAGGTTTCGCGCGAATTCATCGTCATTTTTAACTTCTTCAGGATAAAAACGAGTGTTTTCTAATAGCAGTATTTGTTGTTGATTGAGTTTGTTAGAGAGTTCTTTAACCTCCTTACCTATACAGCTATCAGCTTTATATATTCTGTAAAGAGGAAGGAGTTCTCTTAATCTTCTTGCAATTGCATCCATCTTTAATGAAGGGACTATCTTTCCTTTAGGACGACCCCAATGCGACATCATGATAATTTTACAGTTTTCATTAAGAAGATAGTAAATTGTAGGAAGTGTATATCTTATTCTTCGATCATCAGTTATGTTGCCATCTTCATCCATAGGAACATTGAAATCCACTCGGACAAGGACGCGTTTATTGCGAACGTTGATGTCTGTAATTTCCTTCTTCTCTTTAAATTTCAAGATGTTTGTCATGTCTCTTGGTTGAACTTCTAAGGGCTTTTGTGCTGTTATTAGCAATATGTCACCTTCCAGTGAGACACTTTATCTTTGTAAAATTTAAATGTTTAGAATTATTCTAATCTCTGATTATGTGTTTGAATCTAATCTGAAAATCTAAAATAGTTTGTTCAACTTTTTCCTCAAATTCTTCAGTTTGAAAATGAATTGCCTTGTTGAGATAGCCGTCTATTTCATCCCAGTTGATTTCTTTGTCAATTAATCTAAGGAAACGTTTGGCGCTAGGGGAACGGACGCGAGGATACATGCCGACAACAAAGATAAAATCTCCTCTGGTTTTAAAATAATAATCAACACCTTCCATTTTGATGCAATAGAGCTGTGTCCCTAATTCTCTTGAGAATGCGATCATAGCGGCACTAAACCCTGAAAACAATACCTCATCTAGAACTTCACTTACGTAAGTTCTATGATAAACTGTAACCCCGCTTAAATCTATAATTGTAAAACGTAACAACGGTGGTTTGGAAGGTATTCCCTGATTTTTTAACCTAGATTTTATATTTAAATTCACTTTAATTCCATCTTTTTATTCTCAGAATAGAATACTGAATAACATATTAAAAGTGTGCTGTAACAAAATGAAAGAAAAAAGATCTACTCCCTTTTCTTCTTCTGAGATTTCATTGGAATAACTTTATTAAATAGCATTGATGTTTCTAACGCGAACAAATAATAAATTGGTGATTAAATGTCGTATTGTAATAACTGTGGTTCTATAATGACTGAAGGAACAAGGTTTTGTTCTAATTGTGGTGCTGATAGTGGTTTAGCAACTCAACCTGTTAAATCTCACTCTCAGCCAGAATATTCAGCTCCTCAACAACATAGTGGTCCTTATCAACAACCAGCTTATGCTCAACCAATACAAGGAGCTCATCTTTCACGCAAAACTCCTGTTGTAGCAGTACTTCTATCGATGTTTGTAATGTTGGGATCTGGCCAGATGTATGCTGGAAAAGTGGGTAGAGGATTCGCTTTCATTGGAGGAATTGTGTCTTTAGGTGTTCTTATAGTAATTTTAGTTCTTACGACTTATGACCCATTCATAGTGTTCTGGATCATCCCTGTAGTTTTTGCAGTCCAATTGTGGTGTGTAATAGATGCGTATGTGCAAGTAAGGAAATATAACAGTTTTATTGATACTCATGGCAGAGTACCCACATCAGGAGATAAATGGTGAACTTAATTACCTTTTAAAGATTTAAAAGTAAGAATCTACAAGTTTCTTTTTCCCATCTTTCTTTAGAATAACTTTATTAAATAGTACTAACCTTAATGACGCGAACACATACTGTTTGGTGGTTAAATGTATTGTAACAATTGTGGTGCTTATTTACCTGATGGAACAAAATATTGTAAAAATTGTGGAACAGATACTGAACTAGCTGCTCAACCTGCTAAAGCTCAATATCAACCAGAATATTCAGCTCCTCAGCAACATAGTGGTCCTTATCCACAAGCAACACCTCAATATTCAGGAACACAACCTTTTACTCCTCCCCCAACACACTATCATAAACGAAAAGAACCTGCTCTTGCGGTGATTTTGTCGTGGTTTGTAATGTTGGGTTCAGGGCATATATATGCAGGGAAACCAGGTAAAGGTATTGGTCTGTTTTTTGGTGCTGTAGCTTGTATTGGAGTTACTTATGGAGGGTTTTTTATACTAATTGATTGGTATTATAACTTTGGTTTAGCCATAGCACTTATGGCTATAGGTGGCATAGGTGCAGTCGTTATAGCTTTATACGCTCATATCGATGCTTATAGGACTGCTAATAAATACAACCTGTTCTTACAGACACATGGTAGACCGCCAACATCAAGTGATAATTGGTAGCTACCTTTTATTTTTTCTTTTGAAGAAATGTTTTTATTAATTAACCTCTGAATATATTTCATGCGCGCTTTAATTGTATTAACTCATTCTGAGTGCAAAAGGTTAATTGCTAGAGGATTAAAAGAACATCCTGAAGTGAAATATGCTCTCGATGAAGGAAAAATATTTGTTTCTAGAGGCTCAACTACTGCATATGTATTAGAAGAACTAACTGGTGTCCCTTTTGAAAAACGCCATTATGTTGCAGGTCAGATGACTGGTGATAAAGAAAATCTCTATAGATATGGAGGTTTGAAGGGAGAAAAACGTTTGAAAGAAGTTGTTCTTGATAAAGGAGTAAAAAGAGAGATTGATTCTCTTCATGAAGAACTCAAGAATTTCAAACCTGGTGATATTGTCTTTAAAGGAGGAAATACTTTGGGTACAGATGGTATTGCTGGAGTCTATATGGCCCATCCGGAAGGAGGAACAATTGGTGGAATATTACCACATGCAACAGCTAGGGGTATAAGTATAATTGTACCAATCAGTCTTTCAAGAACAATAGATGATAGTGTCTGGGAACTCTCCCAAATACTCGGAAATCAAACAGTAGATCCAGAGTATTGTATGGGTCTCCCTATAGGTATAATGCCTATTCCTGGAGAAGTATTTACAGAGTTGGAAGCCTTTGACGTTCTCTATCCTGAATTAACTATTTTTCACATCGGTTCCGGTGGAGTAGGAGATGGTGAAGGTTCCTTACATTTCTTACTAATAGGTGAGGAGTTAGAAGTTAAACAGGCTTATAGTGAAATTGTTGAACTAATCAAAGATGAAGAACCTTACATCCCTGATGTAGAATAATCTCTTCTTAACTTTTTTAGAGTTCGTCAGATAGTTATATTTATAAATATTACTTTTTTCATAATATTCAGAAATCTGAATATGCCACTTTTTAACAGAAGTGGTTTTGTAAACTAAGAAATATGGCTATGTAGTCGCGTGAGACCATGAGTAGAAGAAATAGACCAGAAAACAAAGGTAAATTTAAGGAAGATGCAGCAAGTAAATTTGAAGAAAAACTAGCTAGAAGGCTAGGCGAAATCGCAATACTAGTTCATCTTGCTAGAACTGAGGAAGGTGATCATGCATATGAAATCCGATCCAAAGCTTCTGATATTCTGTTCAAACATAAGCGAGAAGGAATTGAGTTTGTTGAGAATCACCTCGTACACCTATTAAAAATACATCATTTAGCAAACAAACTGGAGTTAGATTCAGATGAATATAACAGGAAGAAACAAGAAATTGAAGAATCTCTAGAGAAATGTTTAATCCTAAAATTAAACCCTAACATCAATAGAATTCTGAATAGAGATTCTTCCATTTCAATTGAACATGAGTTAGAATACCTAGATGGAGTGATCGCCAACTTTGAAAAAACAAAACATGAAATAGAGTCAACCACAGAAATTTGGTCAAACATAAGTGGAATTTACCCAGCAATTGATTCTCTCGAAAAAAATGGTCTCATCGAATTAAAGGCTGAAAATATTGATGGTGGAAGACTCAAGAAAATTTATGGAATAACAGATTTGGGACGAAAAGCTCTAAATATATCAATTCTATCCATGATAGACATTACGTCTTTCATTTTCAGAGTTGAAGCACATAAAGTAATGAGAAAGGAGTATTCTGACTTTGGTGTGATAAATCCTTTTAGATTGCTGTTTAGACGATTGGCAAGTGATATTCCACATGAGCAAAGGAAGAAAATAATGATGAGAAGAGGAAGGCACAAACGAAGACCATTTGCACACATGATGATGGAATATGGTTTATCTCTACCGAATATTCACTTCTTACTTCAAAAACCTGAAATGATTCCTCAATTTTTAGAAAGGTTGGAAAGTGAAGAGGAGAGAAAAATGACAAAAGAGTTTCTCAAAACCAAATTATCTGAGCATAAAAATGAGATAACAAGAATTTTGGAGAAAATAAAATAATTACGCAAATTACGATAAAACAATGAATTAACAATGACAAAGGAGCAATAGTACGATGGCAGTTCAAACAGTAACAAACGATAATGGAATGAACTATAATGATAATATTCAACAAGAGATCTTGAAAAAATATAAAACAGAAACCCGATGGTTTTGGTCAGCTTTGTTGCGCTATCCTATTCGATATCTAATCGCAACCATATTGATGGCAGGAAGTGCATTCACCTCAGCTAAAACTGTGGCGCTTGTAGGTAATGTTGTGGGAATTTTATCTTATAATGTAAGCGAGAATCTTACAATATTTTCTAGTGATTTCATTACAACTATAATTTGGATGATTGTTTATATTGCAATAGGTTTTGTAGGTTCAAGTGGAAGTATTTATATCTGGGCTGATACTTCTTTCAGATTTCAACGAGATATAAGACAAGAATTCTATGAAGTTATTCAACAACATTCTATGGCTTTTTTTGATGTGAATGATTCTGGGGTCGTATTATCAATGGGTATGAATGAAGTAAACCAAATAAGATTAGCAATGCACCCATCATTTAGACATCTACTTAATTCATTTTTTACAATTGTCATAACCACATATCTTGTGATAGAATACGATTGGATAATCGGAACAGTTCTAGCAGCAGCTTTTGTGGTTTATTTCATAATAGCTTGGTTTTATGCTGAACGTGTAGGACCGATAAGAAAGAAACTAGCTACAGATCTAGGAAATCTTTCTGCAGTCTCACAAGAGATGTTTAAAGGAGTAGATACTGTAAGATCTTTCGACAATCATGAAAAAGAAATTACAAAATTTAACCATGTAAGTGAAGAATATGCTACAGATATGAAAAGGGAAGGTTATCTCAGTTCATTTTATTGGCCAGCTCTCATAACAATTATTATTACTGCTGCTGCGTTTGCCTATGGTTTATACAATGTCATACAAGGAAACTATGGGTTACTAGGTGCAGGTGTTCTCATATCTATTTTGGGTTTACTTCTGAATTTGAACAGACAAAATTTCATGATTCCAGCTCACTTGATAAATCTTCAAGCAGGTTTACAGAACGCAAAACGTTTATGGAATGTCATGGATTTCAACGATCCATTAGTTCAACCAAAAACTCCACAAGATGCTGATTGGGATAAAACTGTAGGATTCGATAATGTTAGTTTTGCTTATCCCGGAACAGAAAAACTTGTATTGAAAAATGTTTCATTTAGTATTCCTCCAGGTGCAAGAGTAGCACTAATTGGGGGCCCTGGATCTGGAAAGTCAACAATTCTTAAATTGATTTTGAGATTATATGACCCGACAGAAGGTACAATAAATGTTGGTGGCGTTTCTATTGAATCAATGCATACAAACTATGTTAGATCCAATGTAACAATGGTAGAACAGGATATATTCTTATTTTCTGATACTCTCAAAGCTAATATCACTTTTTCAAAACCTGATGCTACTTCTGAAGAAATAAGAAAAGCTGCTGAGAGAGCTCAAATTGCTACATTTATAGATTCGCTCCCTGAAGGATATGACACTGTAATAGGAGAACGTGGTGTTACTTTATCAGGAGGGCAACGACAACGTGTAGCTATTGCGCGAGCTATGTTATCAAATCCAAGAATACTTCTTTTAGATGATAGTACAAGTGCAGTAGATATCAAAACTGAGCTTCGTCTTAGATATGCCATGGATGAATTAATGAGGGATCGAACAAGCATTGTGGTCACACAAAGACTGACCACTCTTGTTGCAGCGGACATTATAATATTTATGAAAAGAGGCTCTATTATTGGTATAGGTAAACATAAAGAATTACTAAAAACTAGTCCAGATTACCAGTTTATGTGCAAACACTTACCCATGACTGAGAACGAGCGTCAAAATAATGATACTTCAATGGGAGGTAATGCATAATGGTTCACGGTGCAGGTGCAGGTAGAGGACCTGCTCGATTTGGGAAAGAGAAATACAAGAGAGCTAGATCTACTCGTGTTTTACTTAGCTATTTGTGGAGTTACATCAAAAAATATGTCTGGGAAATATTTCTTGTTGTAGTAATATCGATTTTGTACTCAGCTCTTACAGTTGTTAATCCACTGATAATAGGAGAAGGACTTAATGGCTTAGATGTGTCAAACATTTCGAGCTTTTCAGCATATACTATGATAATTAGAGAAGGATACAATGCTTCATATGTAACAGACCTTTCGAGTTTTTCAGTATATACTACCCTAATAATTCTAGTTATAGTATTCCTTGTTATAACTGCTATTGGGTGGGTAATTAGCTCATTTTCAACTCGGATAATGGCTAACATGAATTCTAAAATGCTTCATGAGGTACGATCAGATCTCTACACAAAACTAAGTTATTCTGACATGGCTTATCTTAAAAATGAACAATCTGGAAACATTACAGCTAGAGTTACAGCTGATACAGGGGAATTAGCTGTAGGTCTTCAGATGTTTACATCGATAGTTTCACAACTATTATTGATCATAGCATCCTTCGTAATGCTAATGATAACTAGTTGGATTATAGGTTTAATGACTTTGGGAGCATTGCCATCAATTTTCATTATGGCAGGTGGCTTGAGCTTTTTTGCTCGAAAAATAGTATTACGAGTAAGAAGAGCATTTGGAATCGTCTCAGGTAAAATGGCTGAAGGATTAGAAGGGATAGCGGTTGCTAAATCCTTCAATAGAGAAGAAGAATTAGCTACTGAGTTGAGAGAATTAAATCACCAGCACTACAAATATTCAAGACAGTTTGGAATGCTTATGATGTTTGTTTTTCCATCGATGACCGCTTTAGGTTACGGGGTTTTCATAGTTGTAATCTTAGCAAGTGGTTGGATAAATATGTCAGCTTTCTTTAGTATTGGAGACATCTTCAAAGTTCTCCAACTATCACAGTCATTCTTGTTCCCAATGGTAATGTTATCTATGATGTTTCCACAACTAGAATCTGCATTAGGTGCAATGGATAGAGTAATAGACATATTCGAAGCAAAACCAGCTGTTGCAGATGTAGAAGATGCAGAAGATTTACAGATTGAAGATGATACCGTTAATTTCAATAAAGTGAGTTTTGCGTATGAAGCAAACGAGTATGTTTTGACCAATGTGAGTTTTTCTGCAAAACCCGGTGAAATGATTGCAGTTGTTGGTCATACTGGAGCTGGAAAAACCACTTTGTTTTCTTCTCTATTAACGAGATTTTATGATGTAAATAACGGTTCAATTAGTATAGGTGATCAAGATATCAGATCAGTCAAACAATCCTCGCTTAGGCAAGCAATCGGCTTAGTTACACAAGAACCATTTCTTTTCACAGGTTCCGTTATGGAGAACATTCTATATGGAGCTCCTAATGCAACAGAGGAAGATGTTTATGATATAAGCAAGAGAATTAATGCTGATGAGTTTATTGAAGCTTTACCACAAGGATATGACAATCAAGTTGTTGAAGGTGGAAAGAAGCTCTCCGCCGGACAGCGTCAAATAATTACTGTTGCAAGAACAATGCTCGCTGATCCTAGAATCCTTGTATTAGATGAAGCAACAAGCAGATTAGATGCTTACACAGAATCTCTGGTACAAGCTGCACAGAGAGAGCTGTTCAAGGGAAGAACAACTTTTGTTATAGCCCATCGTCTTTCAACAATAAAAGATGCGGACAGAATTGTAGTTTTAGACCAGGGAGAACTCAAAGAACTTGGCAATCATAATGAACTGATGGAAAAAGAAGGTATCTATGCTGATCTCTATAATACCTATTATGTTCATCAAGGTTTGGCTGATATAATGATTAAGCCCGAAGATCTAGGGATAGAAACACTTGACCAAGATATTCAAACAAAGAAAGGCAACGCTCATAAAATGGCAATGGGACAAAAGCATGGTGGTATGAAAGGCAAAAAACCATCAAAGAGAGAAATGAAAAAGATGAAAAAGGAAAAGGATGGTGTGTCTCCAATGGAACAACAATCTAGTAAAGGTTTAACTCCAGAAATGATAGAAAATCTAAAAGAACGAGCAAAAGGCTTGAATCCAGAGGATATCAAAGCAATGATGAAAAAGATGAAGAAATTAACTGGTGAAGATTTCCCTGAAGAACTAAAGAAAATGCTCCTTCAAATCAGTGAAAAACATAAAAATAAAAGATAAATAAGGAGAGTTTATTACTCTCCTTTTCTCTAAATTTTTTCTGAAATATTAACTAGTTTTTCTAAATAATATTGTATAGAACCTTCGTAATCTAATCCGGTAATAGGGAAGTATTCTTTTTCTGGTGTCTTTAGAACCCAGAGCAGCTCTCTCATGGAATAGAATAAGTCTAGTCCCTCGAATGATTTTAAATCAATTTTTCTTTTATCTGAATAGATCTTCCATATCTCTCTTCTAAATTCGGAAAAGAACTCTCTCCATTCCCAGATTTTAAGTCCCCATTCTCCAAAATCAAAATCCCAGATTGGATTAGCAAATTTAACAGTTTCCCAGTCAATAATCCCTGTAATTGTCATTGACTTTTTTGATTCTAAAAGAATTTGATCTTCATGAATATCTCCATGAATAAGTACATGTTTCAAAGATGCAATTTCAGAAAGGCAGTTAGACCATTTCAAATGTATAGCTTTGGATATCAGTAAATCTGTTGAATGAAAATTAAATTTATTTCCCCAGTATTCTAATACTCCTTGTAAATAAAGCAAGGAGTTTTCAACTTGATCTGGATTTAGAGTAGCTTGTTCCCAATTGCCAAGGCTAATTATCTCAATTTTCTTTGAAGGAACTTTTAATATTTTGATTTGATCTTCTTCAAGTACCGTTTCATGCCATAAAGGAATAATTTGTGTTAAGTTAATAAGCATTCTATGAACATCTTGTTTATCAACTTCATCCTCAAACCTGGCATAAGCAGTTCCTTTAATTTTTGTTACAACAACAAAATCATAATAAGATATTTCTTTGTCAGAAACTCTCTCGATTAGCTTGGGAACTGGTAAATTACCAGAGATATCCATTATTTCATATGCTAATGCTTCTTTTTCTAACCATTCAATTCCTCTTGGATCTCTAGGAAATAGAAAAATTAACTTATCAGTATAAAGTACTAATTTTCTCCAACCATCAAAATTAGCTTTAATCTGGTTTGGAAGAAGGTTGAATCTTTTACAAAATTTCTCTAATTGAATATAGTTTAGAACCCCTGATACTCCATAATCTATTTCCATTATATCCAACCTACAGAAAATAATATATATTGTACTTAACTTTTTCTAAAAAAACTGTTATCTGTAATTTCCATTCTGGTTTCTTCGATAAGTTTATTATCGTTTTAAGTGGACAAATCCTAGTGACGATGAATCCAGACACCATTACCCCTGCTGAAGCAATAAAAAAAGAAGAATTAAAAGAAGAGACGAGAAATATCAGTGCTGCTTTAGATAATCAACATAAAAAATGGTTTGATAACCTTCCATTCTTTATAATATCACTTATTTTTGCAACAGGGACATTTATTGGTGGATATTTTGTAAGAATAAATGTATACTTTCATTATTTTCATACTAACCCGTGGATTTATTTGGGATCTTTTACAAACGGTTTTGTGGTAAGTATGGATGTATTGTCGGATTCTGTAATTCAAACGATAATTTTTGTGATAACAGTGGGATTTTTCGTACTACCACTTTCATGGCTATTTAATAAGTTCTGGCAATTATTTTTGAAAGAGTAAAATCTTCCCCACAGTTCAAACATAAAATCTTTGATAAGCTAGGTTTATAATTATCTTTGTAGTTGGATGTTTATGGATGGTTTCAGCAAGAGGAAGTTATTACCTGTTTTATTCTGTTTATTGTTTTTGTCTACATTTATAGCTACTTCTGTGAATGCTACAGATCAAAATATTACGATATTTCTTTCTGACACAGGAAATGATTATGTTACAAGATTTTCTTCTTCTAATGTTGTAGACAGTGAGGGAAAATTACATGTGTTTGTGAAGAAGAACTTTGAGAACAACACATTTGTGATTTTGCACATATTCAACAATCAAATGGTTGAAATTTACAGAAGCTCTTTTTCATATGATAACATATTCAAAGCTTATATGATGGATGAGCAAGTTGTTCTTCTCTTCTCTCACGCTGGAAGTTACTATGAATCCATTATAATGATGTTTAGTTGGAGTGAGACAGGAAGTAATTATCAGCAAATATACACTAGTTCAAGTGGTTTTTACAGTATCAATATAATAGCAGGTAACAATTATTTCAACCTTCTCTTCAAAGAACAACACGCCTCAGGAACGTTAATTACGCAAGTTACAGCTTATTTGAATGGTACACTTTCAGAGAAATTATTCATTTTACCTATGCCCTCAAATGAATTAGTATCTCTCCATATGCTTGATGGTGAATTATTCGCATTTTTTGATATTTATAGCTATAATGAAAGCAGTTATTCTTCTTTGAGAACTCTTATTATCGTTGGAGTAACAGGCAGTTATTCTTACTACAACTCTACTATACTTATTATAGAAAGTGGTTTTGATAGAGCGCAGTTATTCGTTGGTGAAGATGGTAAATTCCATCTAACTATACTCGAATTTCAACTGTTTTACAGTGTTTCGTTCTCTGTAAATGATACAATAAACATGGAATCTTTCCAGACTATCAATTTAGGTGTATATCATTATGAAAAATATAGGATGATTTCATATCAGAACACATCCTTTTTCTTGTTTGTTACATCATCTTTTATTGAAATATTAGATATGTCTAGATATAATCCAAATTTTCGATCAGCTAAAATTTCAATTATTGAAGATGACAATCAAACAATTTCACTATTCTCATTTTTGATTGAAAATGTACACTTCTACTCTTTTTACGGAGATGAAGATTATGTTGAGAGGGTTTCAATAACTCTTTTTGAAAATAGAACGTATGTAGCGAGTTACCCCACTTTAATAGAATCAAAAACACTTGATGATTACAATTTCAAATCACGCACTGTAATGGCAATAAATGTTCAAACAAATTCAAATGTTGAGCTTCCAACTAAGGCTTTTTTATTTGATCTTGTAAGTTATTCTGATTTTGTATATTTCTGGATGAAATATTGGTATACTGTCGTAATTCCAGTAGTGATTATTGGTACTATTTACCTTATATTCATGAAAAGAATTAACAGAGGATTTGTTAAGCTTAAAAAGTTCCTAACAAGACCGATAAAACCTGATGTATCGACATTTAAATTAGTTTTTATCAATTTCTGGCTCTTTCTCACCAACATCTTCAGTGTAATATTTTCTTTATGGAAAGCTAATAAGAAGAGACTGATTATCAGTCTACTAGGTCTTACAATACTAGCATCAATCATTTTTACAAGTGCAACTCTCTATGATTCAAAGGCAAATAATCTAATTGTTGAATTTGCCAGAAATGCAGATTTTGGTAATAATAATAGTGCATCTGCCCGATTCAATTTAGATCTGATGTCACTCTCAGAATCAGGAACAAGCCTAATAAATCCAAATATTACAGAACAAACCTTAGATGAAATTATGTATGGAATACAATCAAAATCGCAAATTCTACCTAAATTGATCGACAATTACTATTATGATATACATACAGGAGTCGTAGGGTTTCAATTGTCACCGTATGAAGAAATGACTCATCTGACATACAGGGGATACATGTCAAATTACTCTGCGGTTTTTGGAAGTTTTCTTACAAGTGGAAGATTACCTGCTTCAGAAAATGAAGCAATACTACCTTCGAGTGCGGCATTAGCTTATAATATTGAGCTGAATGATGTCCTTACAATAAATGCCACTAGCTCTCCTGGTGACATTGATATTGACACAATTGAAATAGAGATTGTGGGACTATTTCAACAACCATCACACAATCAAATTGAAAATGCTTGTGCATTACTAAGTTTACCATCTGATCCCATCAAATCTTTAGCATATGATCATTCTCTTGTGGTTCCTATGGAGTATTTTCTTAGAAATTTTGAAAATGTAACGAAATATCACTTGCAAATATATGGAGAAATGCAGTTTGAATATGATTTTGATGATTCAGATGCTCAAGAAATAACAAATCTTATTGAAGAAGTTTATTTGTTAAGGGAAGAAGGACCTTACCCATTATCATCTTCTTCATCAGGTTATTGGTCAATAGGGTATGAGCTGATTATCGAATTTACAGGTATTGATATTATCCTATCTGTATCTTATCTTCTATTCATATTTCTGTCCATTCCTATACTATATCTAGCCTTGTTCCTTGTTTTCGAGGTTAACGAATTATTTGGAAGTAGTTTTGAACAAGAAATAAAAATTCTGAGATCGAAAGGAGTCTCAACGGGGACGATTACATTTTCCTATTCTATGATGAAACTCTTTGAATCCTTGGTTTCTATAGCGTTAGGGTTTGGATTAACGATGATTCTTTTACCGATTTTATTAAAAGTAAACAAATTCCTGACGTTTAATGATCAAATATATTCTTTAGTTCTCACTAGCTTACCAGCTTTCATTAGTCTAACATTTGTGATACTAATACTTCTATCCATCCCTAGAATAATAATTCTAGCAAGAAAAGATAAGAAAAAAGTTAAACCACCAAAAAGGTGGGTTCAGTTGCTTAAACAACTGTTACCATACCTCTTACCCTTTATCTTGATATCTTGGGGTGTAGGTATCTTTTTCATTGGCTATTTCTTTATGATCGTCTTTGGTGGGATTTTTCTATTTATGCCTGGTTTTGAACAATTCGTCTTGATATTCTATTATTCGATGGGGATAGGGCTTATGATAACTCTGTTAGGAGTTGGACTTCTGCTAAAAGGTGTGCATAAGCTTTTGATGTTTGTAATTAGTAAACTTTCTTGGTCAGCAAGAAAATCAATAACTTCATTCTCATTAGTTGAGGTTCGAGCAGATATCAATTTGTTCAATAATACCTTCCTTACATATACTATTTTGGTTGGGCTTTTGTTACCCTTCATAATAACACCTATCAAAATACAAAACCAAGTTACTAATCAAGCCTATTTCTATGGAGGAGGAGATCTGTATGTCAATGAATGGAGTATGGCTAATGTTTCTCTAGAAGAGTTTCAGGCAGAATATGCAGAAATTGCAAAACTTGCAAATATCACACAATTAGCTGTGAGTCATGGTAATGCAAATTTAAATATATTACTTATCGAGGATCCTCTAAATTATTTGGCAACGTCCTATAAGCCTTCAAGTAATCTCTATGAAAATTGGGATCAAGATATCAAAAGCCTCCAAGAAAATAATACGATGTTGGTTTCAACACCTTTCTCAATATTCTATGCAGCTGAAGAAGATTCATATACTTTCTTGAAAGAGGATGAAACTGATGTAGAATTTAGTATTTCTGGAGTATTTGATTACTTCCCAATAATATATGATGTAGGTGATTTAGAAGGAGCGTATTCATATTCATATGATATAGTAATGTCAAAGGCTAATTTTCTGAGAATTTTCGATAGATTCAATATCTTAGGTATTTCACTAGATAGACTTATTGTAAAACTTAAACCATTAACAGATCATATCGAACTATCTAAGGAGATTGAAGATGATTATGGATTCAATGTTCATAGTTCAGAAGAAAATGCAGATGCAACTCTACTTCAGTATTTCCCCTTCTATTCTATGATAGTAGCGGAATTTGTGTTTGGTATAATTATATGTCTCGCAGCAGTTGTTTTTACAAGCCTAAGTAATCCATTAAAAATTCTTCAGAGGAGAAAAGTGAAACACGACTCTTTGAAGAAAATAGGGATTTCAACGAGGCAAATTATTATTGTGTCAGCAATAGAGTTGTTTATAGCTGCAATAGTGCCAGGGTTGCTACTAGGTGCGTTAGCAGGATATGGAATAGAGAGGGCTTTCAATTCTATCTTAATTGAACTAGCTTATGATATATTACCTTATGCTATGCCATTCCCGTATGTGCTAGTGATATGTTTGTTTTTCGGTATACCTCTGGTGTTTTTCGGTATATACTATTTATCAATGAAAAGGAATTTTGCAAAGTACCAACCAAGGAATCTGGAGTGATAAAAATGATAAACTGTATTGATGTAATAAAGGTCTACCATGATCCAATAACTAATTACAAAGTAGCTGCTCTAAGAGGATTGGATTTAAATATAAAAGAAGGAGAACTTGTCTCCGTAATCGGCCCTAGCGGTGCAGGTAAGACCACACTAATAAAAATTCTTGCCGGTATTGAACTTCCAACAAGTGGTCAAATAAGTGTGAAAGGTCAAAGGTATGATCACCTCCTGGAATTTGAAAGAAGGGAGTTTCGTTTTCATAACCTTGGATTGATTAATCAATTTATCAGTGACAATCTCTTCTCACATTTATCGGTAAAACAAAACCTGATGATTCCTAAGAAGATGTTCTATTTACCCAAAGAGCAAGCAAGGAAGGATGTTGAAGAAATCGCTAAATTGCTGAATCTTAGACACGTATACAATAACAAAGTGGGAAAACTATCCGGTGGTGAAGCCATGCGCTTATCTATGGGCGTCGCGCTTGCAAAGGATCCTTTGATTTTACTAGCCGATGAACCGACTGGTCAATTAGATACAAAAAACACTCAAGATCTCATCGATGCGATGAGACAGGTTAACCTAACTTTAGGCAAGACCATTGTAGTTGTTACTCATGATATAAGGTTCAGAACCATTTTCGAGAAAAGCTTCATTATCAGAGATGGGAGACTTGCGGGTATAAGTAGAGATATGGAAAGAGATGAACTTGAATTTCTTATGCATTCTTCTGACATTAATCGTTCCTATATGGATGCATCTAATTTTGTTCGGGTTCCTGATGAAGTTAAGGCTACAGCTGCTATCAAGGATATTGTGGAATTTGACACTCACCCCTCTAGGAAACTTGGTCTTTTCTGGAACCCTGAAGCAATAAGTAGAGATAAGATTTACGAGATAATTTCTAAACCTGCTAAAGAAAGTGAAGAAAAGCTTGAACAGATAACTTTCAAAGATGTTGAGCATCTCTTAAGTAGAGCATTTATACCTCCTGCTAAGAAGAAAAAACTGATTAAAATCAAAAATGTGACAAAAGGTTATCATTCTCAAGCAGGTTATAACGAAGTTATCAAGAATATGAGTTTAGATATTCATGAAGGTGACTTTGTTTTCATATCTGGACCTAGTGGTGTTGGTAAAACCACTCTTCTTAACATGATAGCTGGTTTACTCAAACCAAATGACGGTTTTGTGAATGTTATGAACTATCCTATTAGTGAAGAGAAAGAAAGAGAAATTTCCTCTTTTAGACTTGCAAACATTGCTTATGTTTCTCAACATAATAACCTCTTTGATCCTATAATGGTTCATGAGAACTTCCTTATACCCAGTATTTTTTCAGATCAAGAATTCGATGTGGAATACAGTGATTCAATTGCTAAAGAGTGTCATATTGTCCATCGTTTAGATGCCTATCCCTATGAACTCTCAGAAGGTGAAAAACAAAGAGCGGCCTTAGCATCAGCTCTATCAAGAAAGACAAAAATCATCCTAACTGATGAACCCACAGCAAACCTTGATACTGAACTAGCAAGACATATTATAGATCTTCTGATGGATATTGTTAGAATCAACAAAGCAACCGTTGTAACATGTTCTCACGATTTAACATTACTGAGACCAGGATTCCGTCATATAGAGATGCTAGATGGAAAAATTAGTAAAGATACTAGGATAACGAAAGAGAATTTAGAGAAAATAGTAAGGGAATATTTACTCATTAAAGAAAACAACAAATAGTTCCAGATATTTTTCTAATAATACAGTCCCTTTTTTTAAAAGTAATCAATTTCTTTTTATTTATTCTAAGAAAAAACTTGTAGTTTACTTAATGATATTCATGTTACTCGTTTTTCCTTTCTTTGGTACAATAGAGAAAACCGTTCTTGCTGTGGAGTTAGTTCCTATAGAAGAAACATCTACCTATCTGGAAGAAAGTGTTACCAAATTCTTTCCAGAACCTAGAAATGATCAAATTGCAGATTATTGTTGGGGTTCAGGGATAGAGTATGCTTTTAACGTTGAAAATAGTATAAGAGATATTTTTCCTATTGGTGACAATCCTACAAATCGTTTAGAGGATCTATCTATAATTCAAATGATGCTTGCTTCTATCGATATGTTTTATGTCACTAATGATACAAACTTTCTCGTTGATGCATTATTTGACTCAGCTTCATTGAACCTTGAAGTTAACTTTACCTATATATCAGGAAATTTCGATGGTATGTTTTATGATTTCCATGCTGAAGATAATTTATTGTTAGTAATAGCTTACTGTAGATTAGCTCAAGCACTGGATCTTATTGGTGATTCTTTAGCTGATGTTTTTTGGGACTTAGCAAATATAACAATGGATGGCATTGTAGATGTTTTCTATCATACTCCAACAGGATCAATAAATGAAACAATGTATGTAGATTTACCATCTGGGAATGTTACAGGAGGTTTAAGTCAACAATCTGCAAAGTCCACAGGACTCTTTACTATGGCAAATAATTTGCTTAATGATAGTTCTGTCTATTATGCAGAAGCTAAGAAAACAGTGGATTTCTACCTTTTGAATGGGAATGTCTCTGTAACATTGTTGGATGCAAGTATTGGCTACTTATTCAGAAGTACAAATAATTCTGGTTCTGATACTGATAATCAAGCTGATTTACAAGGAAATCTGTATATGAATACTGCTTTATTACAACACAGTGCTTATCAAGCATCTATTGCAGCAACTGGATTAGCAAATTACTATTTTAATGCTGCTGATTTATTTGAATTAGCAGCTTTAGAAATGTTCAGAAGCCCTGATACAGGATTGTTTCATTCAGTATATGATTTAAGCGGACCAGTCCTTAAAGATGAAGCTAGAACCTATGATAATTGTTTAGCTCTCTCACAGATAATTGAATTCAATAGAATGAAATATGATTTTACAGGATCTCCTCAGAGCCTGATAGAAGTTTTACCTGTTGTAGACCAATTATTTTTTAATTTATTTGTTTTCCCTGCCTTCTTTGAAGCAGGTATGACGACAACTGGCTCTATTTTATATCTTGACTGGTTAAAGCAGTATAGAAATCCAGTCATTGTGAATGCTCAAGTAATAACAATGCTAACCAAAATCCTACCTCTAGATTCTATGTTGTTAAGAGATCAGTATCTACGAATCTTTCAAGAAACAACTTTCAAGTATTATCTGAAATTTGCAGAAACAAGTTCAATTTTTGGTAGTAGTAACAGTTCAACTGGTATGGAATTGAAGTTAATGATATCTTCTCACTCCAATTTGAATGTTTCATACATTACTTATGTACCTCTTGCAACAACATTTTTTGTTGGAGAAAAGATAAATAATCCCAAAGAAATTTTCCTCAATTTTTCAGCAGAAGTAGGAGGAGAACACGAGATGGATGTTTTAGTAACACACTCAGGTTTTACCATACTAGATTTTACTCTATATTTCTATATTGAGAAGGAGATAGGAATATCAACAAATCCATCTCAAATTCGAGCTATCCAAGGTTATGATGAAGATGTATTTTTCACTATTAAGTGCGTAGATGAGCAAGAGATTTCTATTAAAAATGCTCAAGTAAATATTACTTATGGAGCAAAATCATTGGGACCATTTACTACAAATGCAGCTGGAGAGGTAGACATTAGAGTCCCCATTAACCAACTAGAAAATATTGTGGGTGAAGAATCAACATTTAATGTAACCTTTGAAATAGCTGTAAGTAAAGACGCACGTTATGAAACTTGGTTAAACTTGCCAGAGGCGGTCTAACCGTCGTTTAAGTGGGTCCCCTCACGTGCGTTGAGGGGAAGAATCATGAGGATCATGATTGGGGAAGGAAGGAAGGGAGTGCGCATTTACTACGCCAACATTCCTGCCATTGCGCATCGTGCTGTATGGTTCAAACTT
>DAOVER010000062.1 GCA_030668875.1 Candidatus Heimdallarchaeota archaeon | reverse complement strand
ACTTGTCCCTCAGTTAATAAAGCTTGAACCATACAGCACGAAGCGCAATGGCAGGAATGTTGGCGGAGTAAATGCGCACTCCCTTCCTTCCTTCCCCAATCATGATCCTCATGATTCTTCCCCTCAACGCACGTGAGGGGACCCACTTAAACGACGGTTAGACCGCCTTTGGCAAGTTTAACCAAGTTTCATAACGTGCGTATTATAAGAACATCATAGATTCAAAGAGAATATTTTTTATTTTAACTACATGAATCATTTGCATAATCACGTCTTACTCTGTTATAGAGAATTGTGCCAAGTAATACTAGAATGAACAAACCTATCTTCAAATACCAATTAGGAATCATGACCATCAAAGCAAATAATGCTCCCATTCCAAATCCTAATGAAAAACGCATGAGTGTTTTTATCAGTTTATTTTTTGGTTTGACTATAAGTTGTAGTAGAGCTAAAAATACTCCAAAAGAAGTAATTAGAGCTAATACAATAGGGTAGGTTGTAAAAAAGCCCAGAAAAATAAAAAGAATTATTCCTTCAATTATTATTCCAATGATCACACTTGTACATCCAACGCACAAATAAAACGGCCCAATTTTGAAAACATGGTTCTTACATTCTTCACTAATTTCATGATGTGCCAAATAAAGCTCTGAGAAATTCTTCATTCTTTCTTTGATTGGTAATTTCCCTTCTCCTTTTTCAGCAGTCATCTATTCATCATCAACCTATATCAGTCTAGATAATAGTACATTTTCTCCTTTATGTTTATTTCAATTAGTGTACCATTTGTCAATAATTCTGTAGGTTTTCCAAGTGATTCAAGTTTGGAAGATGAGACGATAATAGAATCTTCTGTATCGTACAGTTTCATTGTATAGTAAAGAGGATTCTTTTGATAATATGATCCAAACCAAACTTTTTCTCTCGAAGCTAAAATAAAATTTGCACCAGTATAATTCCAATCATTTATGATGGAATCAACTAATGATTTTTTCATAGCCCAATCATTTTCTCTCAGAGAAGTTAACAAAGAATAGAAGTATTTTTCTGAGTCTGTCGTACCTCTAAGATAGAACTTATCTTTGTCATAATTGTCAATCTTAGATGTTATTGTCCCATTGTGAACAAAGACATACTCATCACCATTGTACCAATAGAAAGGATGATTGTTTGAAAGCTTAACAACTATATTGGGTGAAGCTCTTCTAGCATGAGCTAACAAAATTGGTGATTGGAGTTTATTCCATTCAGGGATAGGGGGTCTTTCACAAATTGATTCATTGAATCTTCTCACTTCATAATGATCATTGTGTAAGAATGAGTATCCATAACCATCAACATGGTTGAAGAGTTTGTTTTCATTATGTTCATGTACATCCTTCTTCAATTCTCCTACATAGTCTGAGCATGCGTTAAGAAATTCTTGGTAAACTGTTGGTGAAACATTCTTACCTACTTGAAGAAATAGACGACACATTTTTGCTATCCAATGATGTTTTTCGTTGTCTTTTCTTTAAACTTTCTCCTAAAATAACTAGTTAATTAGTTACTATTTCAATTATTTTCTTCCTAACCCTAACATTTTTTTATGTCTGTCGAAATTTTATTTAATGCCCGAATCAATTTACAAACATATAACTGATATAGAAACCTCAGACAAAGAAGTTAAGGTTCGAGGATGGATTTATAGAATCCGTAAAATGAAAGACAAGATATTTGTCGTTTTGCGAGACGCTACTGGTATACTTCAATGTATTGGAAAGCTAGAGGATCTCTCTGAAGAAGCTTGGGACAATCTTAATGAGGTGGCAATTGAGAATGCTATTGCTGTTAAAGGCAATGCTAAAGAAGATTCTAGGGCAGTAAATAATATCGAGTTAGTTCTAACTGATTTCACAATAATTCACAAAGGTGAAGTGTTTCCCATTGCTAAGGATCAAAGCAAGGAATTCATGTTAGATAACACCCACTTATTTGTTAGAAGCTACAAATCAACTAACATTATGAAAGTCAAATCAAACGTTCTCAGAGCGGCTAGAGAATGGTTTTATGACAACAAATTCTATGAAGTCACACCACCAATATTGACAGGTTCTGCTTGTGAAGGAGGCTCTACTCTATTTGATTTGAAATACTTCGATCAGAAAGCATATTTGAGTCAGAGTGTTCAGCTTTATCTCGAAGCACTAATTTACAGTTTAGAAAAAGTGTATGCAATTACTCCAAGTTTCAGAGCAGAGAAGATGAGAACAAAGAGACACATCAACGAGTTTTGGCACATAGAGGGTGAAGAAGCTTTCGTTGATTTCGAAGGAAACATGAAAATTCAAGAAGAACTTGTTGCTTTCATTGTTCAATATGTTCTTGAGAATAATAAAAAAGAGCTCAAGGAATTAGAAAGAGATACTTCATTCTTGGAACAAATAGAAGCTCCTTTCAAGAAAATCACTTATGAGGAAGCTATCAACACTCTAAATGAAAATGGTCACAAGCTAAAATGGGATGATGATATCAAAACAGAGGAAGAACGAGATCTCTCAAACTTAATTGGGGAACCTTTCTTCGTAACTATGTATCCTTCAGCACACAAACCGTTCTATGTTAAAATCAATGAAAAAGATCCCAGGTGGTGTTACTCAGCTGATCTTATGGCTCCTGAAGGTTTCGGAGAAATCATTACAGGTGGTCAGAGAGAAGATGTTCTTAAGACACTTGTTGAAAGAATTATTGAAGAAGGTTGGTCCCCTGAAGATTATGAATGGTATATCGACCTTAGGAAATATGGTTCAGTTTACCATTCCGGTTTTGGTTTAGGAGCTGAAAGGCTTACATGGTGGTTATGTGGACTTGATACCATTCAAGAAACACAACCTTTCCCAAGAACAAGGAATAGAGTTTATCCTTGATTCTTTTCTCTTTCTGTTTACTCATATTTATAAGTTGCCAAGTAGATTTTCCCTTTGATGGATAGCGCAATACCTTATGGATTTATTGTAGAAAGAACCTCTGGCACTTTTACTAGCAAGTATTCTGTTATTGATGCTTCAAGAGATAAAGTAATCATGGAGGTGGAATTTTATGGCGGCTTCAAGCCTCAATTTAACATAATGGATATGAATCAAGAATTACTTGTTACAGCGAGGAAAACTTCCTTTTGGGGTGATAAATGGGAGATTAAGCGAAAGGACATTGTTCTAGCTGAAGTTAGAAAATCGATTGGAAGCTGGTGTAATCAAGATATAACAATCATTACAGATACTGAACAGTTTATTGTTTCTCGGGCGAAAATTCACTCTTTTCAAGCTATAGATAGAATGGGAAAAGAAGTTTTTCTGTTCGAAAAAGAATCATGGACATTTAAAGATAAATTTCTATTAGAGGTAAGTAATGAATTTGATCCATTAGTAGCATTATCTGTTGCATTAATACTGAACTTCGCAATAAAACAACAACAAGCTGCTTCTTCTACAGCTGTAATGGCATCTACATGATGAACTTGTTGTTCATTATCTAAAAACTAAAACAAAAATAAATGTAAAAGAAAAGGAAAGAAGGATTAATGTTCTTTGTGAGCATTATCGAAGAAATGTATTTTATGATAAATTTCTCCTTCTTTGTTATGAGGGGTACGAACTAAATGGCCACTTGCTTTTTCAAGTTCTCTTACTTCATCAGCAATAATGCTTGCTTGTCTGACCATCTCATGAGCAGCTGCTACTTTGACTAGAGCTCTGTTTTTATCTTTTTCACCCCAACAACCATTTACATTTAATTTTCCTGCATCTTGCAAAATTCTTAAAGCTGCAAATGCTTTTGGTCTAGAATAATCATTTCCAAATGGGTGACTTTCTGTTACACCAATAGGTGATAGGTTGCGTGTTGGTAATTCAGGTTTTTCTCCTGCTTTGAGTTGATTAATAACATCATCAAATAATCTAACAATGTAAGAGAATACACCGCAGGAACTGAAGGTTTCTATGATGTAACCATTGAAGAGACACATTTCTGTTGGATCTAGAAAGTCTATTTTTGCACCAATCATAGGATCAAATGAAACAATGATATAACCCACACCTTCAGCTTTCCATTTCTCTCTCATTTCTTTATCAGCTGTATCAGATACAACGATAACTGGATATTTCTCTTTATATCTTTCAATAACTGCTTGTGGCCCTTTGTCTTTAGCATTTGGCGAGATCATGACCATCAAATCAGTTTCAACTTGATCTATAAGAGGGAATAGTCTTTCTGCTGCTTCAGGTTTCATCTTTGTAGATGAGCTTATGACTGTAGCTTCGATGTCTTTTCTACTAGCTCTTTCATCTAGCATAATATCAATTAAGGTGGTTAACGTTATGTTACCAAGTTTAACAAATGTGATTTTAACCATAGTAATCAGATAATGTTTTTTTTACCCTTTATTAATATTATTTGTTGGACACAAAATTATTATACTCTGTAATTGAAATTGCCTTTAGCTTTAATCCACATCTCTGAAATCTTATTCATAAATTCAACAGATAGGAATATTTTTTAGAACACAAGTATGTAGAATATTCATAATGACAAAGCGCGACCCTATGATAATAGGTACAGCTTCAGTACTAATTATCGCTTTCACTATTTCTCTGCTTAATATCTATGTCTTTCCAAACGTATTCTTTTCAGTAGATATCCATAGAAACACCGATGATGAGATAGAATTAGCTAGATTACATGAAGTTGAAAATATAGGGTTAAACACTTCTATCTGGGATGGACTGAACAGAACAAGACTAATTGTTGATGATCCAGAGTTTTCTCTCACCAACATTACTATAATGATTACGAAATCACTTAACGAACAATCAGCAGCGTATGATTCTTACCTTTTTAAACCAAGAAGAATAACACTTGATTACAATGGAACAATTCTAGGGGCAACAAAAAATACAACTGTTTATCTTAAATGGATGGAATCTACTTTTGGTTATACATACGCAGGAAATTATTTTGCATATCTTAATGCATTTTTAGATTATAATGCACATTCTAATCTTGAAGAATCTGAATTACCGTCATTCACTCGCGCAGATGTGGCGGGTAATCTATCATCTATCTTGAACGATACTGCCAGAGAACCGTTCTTTGCTATCTACCAATCAATCAGTTATTATGAAAGTAGGGGGTTACTCAGTTCTTATTCAATTACTTTTTCAAGACTTGTTCTTGTAGATGCTCATGGTACTCTGATTTTCTTTCTATCTAACGAAGGTTCGTGGACTAGTCCTTTGTTCTGATAGCCAAGCGCTCCTTTTCCAATAAATTTATATCAGCAACCTCATGTGTATAGACATGGCTCAACAAAATCTACCTTATGGATTTAAGATACAGCAAAAAATACTGGCATTAACTGCAACCTATAATATCTTTGATAATGCAACTGATCAGCAAGTTTTCAGAGCAAGAAGAAAGATGTTTACAATAGCAAAGACCATAATTATTGAAGATATGCAAGGAAATGAAGTTGTGAGAATTAAAGCAAACCTATTTCTCCAAAACAAGTGGAAAATTTTACAAAATGAACAAGAAATAGGAATGGTTCGTTTTCCACTGATCAGGTTCTGTGGAATTAAATTTACTGTTGAATTAGCAGGAAATGAGTACCATGCCTCAGATCTTTTTGCATATGCATTTACTGCAAGAGATTTGAACAACAATGTAGGTTTTACTTTAGATAGAAAAGTATTTTCAGTAAGAGATACTTACAAAATAGATGTATATCCTCCTCTCGAACCAATTTTTGGTTTGGCGGCAACTCTTGCAATTGATTACAAATTTTTCCAAGGCAATTGAAATTATTTTAATTTCTGTTTTTTTCCTTTTGAAAGGTTTTTAAATGACTTTTTTTGTGGATTATTGGATGAAAAAGGAAATAAAAAATCTTCTAGATAATTATTCAGTCTCAGAATTTGAAAAATTAGCAAGAAGCGAAGATCTAGTTATGTCAGATAACACCTCAGTTAGAGTTTTAACAAGTAAGCCTGAAAAAAACAAAGCAAATGGTTACGTTCTTCTTATGATTCCAGGTTGGTCCACTGTAGTACCCTCATGGGATGAATTTCTGATTGAAGCTATGAAAGATTTTGAGATAGTATATTTTGAATCCAGAGAAAAAGCATCTAGTGGATTAACTAGAAAATCTGAAATTGGAATGCCTCGTATGGCTCTAGATTTAAAAGAAGTGATTGGGCAGCTAAAATTAGACGAAAAGAAACTAGTAATGTTTGGCTCATGTATTGGTGCCACAACCATTGTTTGTGGACTAGTTGATAAACTATACAATCCGTTATTACCTGTTTTAGTTGCTCCACCTGCAAGATTCGAATATCCTGAATTTCACAGACCATTCATCGCAATAACACCACATTGGTTGTTGAAAATAGCAAAACCATTAGGAAGACAATGGCTTATCAGATCAAAATCAGATACTCCTGAGCAAGCTGCAAAATACATTAGAGCTCTTGAGGAAGCTGATGGTTTCAAATGGAAAAAAATGGGATTGCATTTGGCTTATAAGAGGTATTGGAAAGTATTTCCCTTAGTTGAAAATCACGTTTTATTAGTTGCTGCAGAGAAAGATAAGATGCATGATGTAAAGGTAACAAAGAAAGTCAAAGAGCTAATCAAAAACTCTATCTACATGGATTTAAAGACAAATGAGAACACTCATTCCAAGATTATGGTAGATGAGATAAGAAAAAGCATTCCAAAATTCAAAGGTTTGAATTATTAGCACATTAAATTTTAATATCTCTACTTACTTATTATGCTAATGAAAATCAAAAGTTTAGGTCTAGACAATATCCGTTCAGTTGAATGGAAAGAAGAAACTGAGAGTATTCAACTAATAGATCAAAGATTGATTCCTTTTAGGGTAACTTTTGTTCAACTTCCAACAGTAAAAGATGTTTGTACTGCAATTAAAGAAATGTTTGTTCGAGGAGCACCAGCTATTGGTGCAACTGCAGCTTATGGTATGGTTTTAGCTGTTAAAGAGGCAAATAATCAAGCAAGACAAGATAAAAGGGAGCATTTTGATACTCTTTTTAGTAATATTCTTTCTACCCGTCCAACCGCTATTGATCTAAGCAACTTCGCTCGAGAGATATACAACGTTGCTTTAAGAACAGATTTCTCTTTTGACGAAGCCTTGAAAGCAGCAACATTTCTGGTTGATAAGATGGTAGAAGAGTGCAGAAGCATAGGAAATCATAGTTGTGATCACATTAAAGATGGAGATTCCATCCTAACACATTGCAATGCAGGACCTTTAGCTACTATAGACTATGGAACCGCTCTTGCCCCACTTTTCAAAGCTAAGGAAGATGGGAAAGGAATCATCGTATATGTAGATGAGACAAGACCTAGATTACAAGGAGCTAAAATAACAGCTTGGGAATTAGAACAAGCTGAAATAAATCATAAGATTATACCTGATTCAGCAGCAGCTTTTCTCATGTCAAAAGGAAAAATAAACAAGGTGATTCTGGGAGCGGATAGATGCCTAAAGGATGGTACTATTTCGAATAAGATTGGAACTCTTTCAGTTGCAGTTAATGCAAATTATTTTGATGTTCCTTTTTACTCATCCTTCCCATGGTCAACAATCGATCTCGATTCAGAATCAGTTGAGGATTTTAAGATAGAATATCGTGATGAGAAGGAAGTCAAGTATGTAACGAGCTATGAAGAGGAAATGTTAATAGCAAATCCTAAATCTAACGCTTTAAATCCTGCATTTGATATAACACCCCCTGAACTTATAACCGGTTACTTTTCTCCAAATGGAGTGTTATCTCTCAATGAATTGCAAAGTCAAATAATAAGATTAGAGAAAAAATAAAAAAAGAAAAAGAATTACTTTCTTCGTTTAATGAGAAATACTATAGATGTTACACTCAAGAAACCAATTATAGTGTAGATTACTCCAGGAGCATCAATTGAAACAGTATTGCTTGGTTCTTCAGGATCAGTTGGTGGTTCAGTATCATTTATTCCATCATCTGGACTAACGAACACTTCAATGAAATCGTAAGCACTATTACCATATGTATCAAACGCAACTATTTCGAAAAGCCAGTAACCTATGGTTAGAGAACTTAAATCGATTTCAAAACCTTCATTTGGACTACTAGCATAAACAAATGTTAATTCAGTATTGTTTTGCCACACTGTGTAATTTTCTAAATTATCATCGTATATAGTCCATTTTAGAGTAACATTTTGACCCTCTTCCATGTTTATTGGAGTTCCGGTGTGAGTAAGTGTGGGCTCAGTTACATCTACAGTTCCTGAACCGTCTGCGTGTATCATGAAGTGGATATAGTTTTCATGACCCATTGTGTCATTAGCCATTATACTGAATTCATAATCACCAACTGTGAAAATGTGCTCTTTTGGTTTGAATGAAATAGTTTTGCCATCTGTATATATTCCTGACTCTATGATTGTTCCATCAAATTTGACCTCGTAATTAGTTGGATCTACATCAAATAATTGCCAATAGAATGTTATATCGTCTCCAATCCAATACCAATAATCTCCGGTTGGTCCAGCAATAGTTGGAGTTTCAGGAGATAGAACTTCTACAGTAACATATAAATCTATAAGCACTCCTTCATTATCTTCAAATACAAGTAGATAATCATGTATTCCTTCTGCCAATCCATAATCGTATAACCACATAGTACCATTTTGGTAACCTTCCCAATAATTTTGATAATTATATGCAAATCCATCCCATTTGTAGGTGTGAACTGTCCAATTTGTATCGGAATAAATATTAAATGAACTATCAAGATCATATCCAATTAAGGTAATGTAATCTGGTCCTTCTATCCAAGATGGTCCCCAAGTTGGAATGGTTGTTCTTTCTTCATCTAAGTATAATTCCCAAGTTGAATTAAGATTATGATTAAAGTCATCACATACAACAAATTTTATCAAATGTCCATAATTTGGTCCTTTGAAAGGTATATCGTCTACGAAAACGTCGTATTCATAATAACCAGAGGAGACGGATTTAATAGTCTCATACAGATTGTCATCCAAATATACTTCTACTGTAACTGATGGTCCAGCATTCAATATATCAAATGGGATCGTCATCCAAGTAGTATTGTATATCCTATTATCAAATCCATAAGGTAATAATGCAGGAATTTCTACATCTGTTGCTTCACCATAAGCTGCAGTGGAACCAATAAGCTTCCAAACCTGAGAGTAAGTACCCTTGGTGATATCATGACCTGATAGATTTGTTCCAAGTTCTGTACTGTAACCTCCAAAAGTGCCATAATCATCATAGATTATAGTTTGCTTTAACTCGAGCATATAGCCTGTTGCAGGATCAATATAAGCAGTAAAGTAAGATGTAAAATCTTCGTACATTGTATAGTTCACATCATATTGATATTGTGTCCAACTACCACTTGAAGTGTGGGAATATGAATAAACATCTACTGTTATTGGTGTTGTTATACCGTTTATTGTATAAGACACAGTTGTTGTGGTATTATATACAGAAACACTGTAAATATAGGCTGGATCAAAATTCAAAGTAGTTGCATAAGTATCATATGTGTTACCAGGATTGAAATTACTATAGTTGTAATTTGAGTCATAGAAATGATTATAAGAATTCACCAATTCCCAAGATGTCATAGGATAATTATATTCATAGTCAATGCCTGAATAATGGCTCATTCCATCATAAAACGAACCTACTTCATCAGCTGTTACTGTGCTGGTTGTATTTCCAGTTACGAAATAGCTTCGTAATTCTGTTTGTTCATATGTATCATCATAAATATACCAATGCGATGTTTCGTAATAGGGATCAAAGGTTGGTTCAAATTCATACCAAACTTGAAAATCACCTTCATATCGATCAATATAGTTAATCTCATAGAGAAGTTGGTCACCAGGTACAACATCCTGATAAGCGGCTGCGGTACTGATACTAAATCCTCCTATTAATATAGACATTATTATTGTGCAAATAAAATAACTTGAACCCCTTTTCAAGTTTATCACCCATTACGTAATATCCTTTCTTACTATTTAAACAAAATGATAAGGGAAAGCGTGTAAGTAAGCCAAAGCAAATTATCGCTATACAAAAACAATCAAAAAAAAAGAGAGGAAAAAGAAATGTTATTTCCTTTTTCTGGATATAACTACTACTAATCCTATTGCTATAAAAGAAACTACTACACCTACAATTGGGAAGGGTAAGAAACTTGTTTTTATTACTACCTCAATGGGTTGGAATTCCATTTGTGAACTTCCTGAAGTGTCTTTTTCTATTGATCTGATAAGTAAACCAGTTTTTTGTTCATAATGAGTATCAACTTCACCAACATCATCTAAACCAAAAGTAGCTGTGTTAATATATTCAACATTGATACAATCATATGCATCTCCTTGAGATGTAGTAATTGGTTCAAATTCGTCCACAACACCATTTGATGGTGTAAAATGAACTGTGTCAGCTACATTAGCTACAGTATTGATTGCATATGGAGTATATGCTTGATAAGATAATAATGCAGCATTGACAATAGCAAATATGAACATCATTCCCAAGACATCGGAATAATATGGTTCGGTACCTACTAAATCTCCATAGATGTAAGAGTTACCATCTATTGTTACATTTGTATAATCCAAATCCATCATTTTTTCAGTATCGCCTAAATAGAGAACATCTGCTGATATTTCCCAAGTACTATTTGCCATAACCATTGTTGCTGCAGGTAGAATTGTTGTTCTATTATGTTCAAAAACAGCTGCCGTCATTTCCATGGTTGTAAAATCATCAGTTCCTAATGGATTATCTTCACCGCTTTCAAATTCGTACAAAACCTTGAAATTGACAACGTTAAGGAGAGTGTTAGTATCGTTCCATATATCATCGACGGAGAGTGTAATGTATGCCATCAGTACATCGCTATGAGTACTATTTGTATAAAGGAATTTGCCTCTTACGAAACTTCCTTCAGTTACTTCTAACTGGTCTGAAATTAATGCTCCTTGTGAGAGAGCTGAAAAATAAAAAGATGCGACCAGTAACCCCACAATAAAAATTGTAAATGATTTGACTTTTCTATTCATTGTAATATAATATTACTGATTTCCCTATTAAATAGTTTTTGTTAAGGAAAAATAGAACAATAAAACCCGTATTTAGAGACCTCTCTACTGCATTTTAGGAAACTTGTATTTTAGCTAGTTTTGTTTTTTTCATATAGCTTTCTAGTTGTTGATAGTTCTGAGAAACATCCATATCCAGACCAAAACCAAGATCTTCTATAAGAACTGTGCCCATTTTCATTTTGAAAGCTCTTTCTAAGACTATTACAGCATCTTTAAGCTTAGCTTTTCTAAGAACAAGCTTAAGGAGTTTTGTCCATGTTGCTGGACGTCTAAAGACGTACCAAGCTACAGCCCAGAAACTTCTCTTTCTTCGTAGTCTACTGATATCTGCTATAATCTGTTCACCTTCGAGTATAGCTCTTTTGCTCAAAGTAAACATTTCACCTGGAAATATCTGAAAATCTGTAAAATCTCCAGTTACTCTCCCTGCTTCAGGAAATTCCTTCTTGCAAAGTTCATAGGGTACTAAGGAGAGTATGAAATCATATCCTTTCATCTTCATAACAGCTTCAAGGAATTCATCAATTTTCTCAACAGTGATAGCAGGCGTATCTGCCATGCAAATAACATATTCATCAAATGACTTTCCCCTGGCCTTCAAATATTCATATCCTGCCACATATTTTTCACTTAAATCTGCGAAAAAATCAATAGGAATATATTCAACCACTTCACCAAGATCCAAATCTTTTTTCGATATACCTAAACTATATATCCCTTCTACATGTTTTGATTGTACTAGCTCATCAACCACCCATTGTGCAACAGGTTTTCCGAGAAAGGGTAAGAGACACTTTCCTTTGTATTCTTCATCGGGATCTAGAACATTCATTATTTCTCTTCTGATGTTTTTATCACGACCTGACATTAGGAAAATAGGGAATTGTTTGGTCAATTAACCGTTCACCACAAAGAATAGATAAACCGCGTGTTATTTATAAAGGATTGGCTGAAACATTGAATAAGAGACACCTTTTTCTCTCGAAATGTTTATAACTTTAAAATATTTGCACACATTGCAATGGCAATTGATGGTTTAGTCTCATTAATATTCTTCGGAACAGAACTTGCAATATTAATAGTGGTTATCATCTTCAACAGAGATCATCCGCATTTCTGGGAGATAGTAGCACTACTATCTTTATTACAACTATATCAGCTATCTGAATTCTTGATTTGCATTGGTGTAAATGCAGGTCTTATAACGCGTATTGGATTTGTAGTCATAACTTTTCTACCTCCAGTCGGGTATTTCCTCTGTACAAGAGTTGTGAAGTGGAGGTTCCCTGATTATTGGTTGGGTTTTGCTATAGCACTAGCATTCACCGTTTACTATATCTTTGAAACATCTTCAGTTGAAATTGTAGATTGTAATCCTTTCTTCGCAACTTATCAATCAACTGGCACCATAAGCATAGGAACAGTTACAAATCCGTATGAATTACGAATAAGTGTAATATATGGAGCTTTTTACTTTGGTTCGCTTTTATACAGCATTTGGTTCCTTGTTGAAAACCTTATCTGGGCTAAAGATAAGATTGATAACAAATATAGCATCATAGTTCTCATAGGATTTCTTGTTTTCATGTTGCCTATGCTCTTAATGGTTATAATCTTTCCACAGTTTGCTGTCGCAGTAGCAAGTATTTTGTGTAAGTATGCACTTCTCTTAGCGGTTACTTTGTTAGTGTTCTCTTTCATTAAGGGGAAGAAACCTCTCAAAAAAGCAGTGAAGGTCTAAAAATCTTCAATCTATTTTCTTTATTTTCTTGACATATTTTTCTAATTTCTCATAATCTCCTGGAAGATCCATATCCATTCCAATTCCAGGATCGTCAAGAAGAACAACATCTGCTTTACAGTTAAATGCTCTTTCAAAACCTAATACTGCATCTTCTAATGTAGCAGTTTTCATAATAATCTTCAGAATCTTTGACCAAGATTTAGGTTTTTTTGCAACAAATTTCAGAATTTGCCTAAAAGAGCGCTTCTTTCGTAAATTGGAGAAACTTATGATAACCTCTTCCCCTTCATCTATTGCTCTTGGACTAAGAAATAGAACATCTCCTTGAACTAAATTATGTTTTCCTATTCGTGCTACAGCTCTTTCTGAATTAGGTATAGCATTTTCTATAATATCTGCCGGAACAGCTCCTAGAACAAAATCATATCCTCTTTTGTCTTGTAATGCCTCCATAAACTGATTAAATCCCTCCAATGTCATTCCAGGAATATCAGAAAATGTTATGACTATATTATCAGGATTGATATCTTTACTTCTTAGATATTTTAATCCTGCTTTATATTTAGAATAAAGATTACCTCGGGTTCGGACAGGAACAAATTCAAGATTCCCGCTAAGATTTGCGTCAGATTCATCTAAACCGAGAATATAGATTTTATCAACATACTCTGATTTTTCTAAAATATCTATTACCCACTGAACTAATGGTTTTCCAAGAAAGGGCAGTAAACTTTTAGCTTTGTATTTCTCACTTGGGTCATGAAAAACAAGTAAATCTCTTCGAACTTCATCTCTTCCTGTAAATAAGAATACCGGGAATTTTATCATTGTAAATTGATATGTGATTAAGTAATTTATAATTGTTTTAGTGCAACCTTTGTTTATTATCCAAAGCCATTTATTATTGGTTTAGCTTATTCCCTCTGTGTAGGGAACATTTTTTGTTTTACTAACATATCGCTTTACTTTCTCATAATCTTCTGGTAAATCAATATCCATGCCTGAAGCACCATCATGAGAAAGTACTGCTTTCACGTTTAGTTTACTGATAATAGACATTAATTTTTCAGCTCCTTTGAGCTCTAACTTTCCTCGTATAAATTTGATAACAATAGGCCAAGTTTTTGGTCTTTTTAAAACCATTCTCATTACTGGTGTCAAAGCACTAGTAGTTTTTGATCTTTCTCTTCTTTTAATTAAACGTCGCCTTCGACCGAACTCATCAATAAGCTTGGAACAAGATTTTATTGCTTTCTCGTTAACTGCGAATAACTCTCCCGGGAAGACATTTATGTCAGTAAATTTTCCTACAACTCGTTCATGTTCGGGAAAAATAGCTTTAACAGATTCTTCAGAAATTACAGCTTGGATATAATCGTATTCCTCATTTTTTTCTACTGCTTCAAAAAACTCATTTATTGCATCAACGGTAATACAGGGAGTGTCTGATGAAGAAACAACAAATTTTTCAAAATTCTTACCTTGATCACGAACAAATTTTAGACCTGCTAACAGCTTTTCTCCATAATTAGAAGTTGCAGAGACAGGCACATAATTGACATGATAATCAAATTTCGCTTGCTCTTCTGTGACACCTAGAAGATACAATTCTTCCACATAGGGTGATTTGATAAGTTCTTCTATCTGCCAATCCATCATGCGTTTACCAAGAAATGGTACTAAAGCTTTTACGCCGTATTTTTCATCAGGATCTATAAGTTTCAATAATTCTCTTTTTTTCTTATCACTCCCACAAAGTACTAAAACAGGATATTTAGAAGCCATATCACTTACCAAATTATTATTCTCTGCTCCTTTAAAAATTATTGCGTGAAATTCAGCACATTCCCAACACCTAATTTTCCATTTGATTTTCTTGATGAAACAACTTTAAATAAAAGTTTTACATATTTATACTAGTCTTTAAAGAATCAATACTACTCTATAAGGGTGAAAAAAATGTCATTAAAAGATGGAGACTGCATAAAATTTGTTAAAGGAAAATATGAAGAAACCTTAAATTTCCAGAGAAGTGAACAGACAGAGATCTTAAATTGGAAAGAAGAAAAATTAACCCTCGGTTTTCAATACCGTGATTCAAAACTAGAAAGGGTAAACGAGTGGAAAGAAAGCCAGAGACAATCCTGTATAACTTGGTGGGTTGGAGTGAGATG
>DAOVER010000003.1 GCA_030668875.1 Candidatus Heimdallarchaeota archaeon | reverse complement strand
AGACTAACAGAGCACACAGAATTAAGAGAAGTGAGAATCATCCCTCGCAGACCAGGATACACACTAGAGATAGTATATAGGAAAAGTTTATCCAAACTCCTGAAGAAGAGGATAAGAAAAGGTGGTGTCGATTTAGGGATGGATAACCTTGCAGCTTTTGTGGATAACCAAGGTGGAAAACCGATTGTTATCAAAGATGCAGGGAAAGGAATAAAATCCATTACTCAATATTATTTGAAGAAACAAAAAGAGTTACAGCTACAGTATGCACAACAACAAAGAAAACAGCTGAAAGGAAAGAACAGATTGATCTATGGACAAGCTTACTACAAACTGAAGGAGAAGTGGAGGAGGAAACTGAAAGATGGGATCCATAAACTCACCAGTTACTTGATAGATATATGGGTCGAACGAGGTCTTCACGAAGTGGTTATTGGTTACAACCCATTATGGAAACAAGGATTACATTTCTGGAAGAAGGTTACCCAGATGTTCGTCACCATCCCTTTCCTGCGTATCATCAATATCTTGAAGTATAAAGGAGCAGAACAAGGAATAAAGGTGGAGGCCATCCCTGAACAATACACCTCCAAAAGCAGTTTCCTAGATAATGAATTCCCCAAACATCGAAAGAAGTACAAAGGTAAACGAATCAAACGAGGGCTGTTCAATTCTTCTAAAGGTTATTTAATCAATGCTGATGTTAATGCTGCATACAATATCTTAGTCAAAAGCGATCCGAAAGCCTTGCCTAAACGCAATGTGAACGGGGTAGGAGGATACGTGATGTATCCACAGAGAGTGAGTATAGAACTCTTGTAGTTGTATATGTTGAACTCTAAGAAACTAGCTAAACTTGGTGTCTTAATATGACAGCATGACAAAAACCCATCATAGTTAATTAAATTAATAAATGTTTCATAGAAAAAACACAGGCACTATAGATTTACTTCTTCTAACAGATCTTCGATTTTGTTTGGAATATCTGAAACAAACTTTGTAGCTACGGGGGGTATTTCTTTGATTCTATTGGCTAAAGCCATTGACCACATTCGTATTTCTGAACTCACTTCAGAAGCAATTACAGCAACTAATCCTTTTTTTATAGCTTGTAAAGTTATACAAAAATCTTCATAATTTACATCCTTGAGTCTTCCGATTTCCTTTCCCACTAGAATGCTTTCCGCAAATTGAGTTATAGCCATCAAAAGCCCAGATAGTAGCAAGTCATTTGCTTTCAACTTATCTTTTAGTTTTGAAAAAATAGGGATACCACTTTCTGAGATGATTAAAAGACCTAGAACTTCTACATCCTTTCTTTTTGTTTGAAGAAGCTTCAAAGATAGAAGTGATTTAAATTGGGGGAGTATATATTCAATTATATTTTGTCCTGCAACTTCTAATAATCCTGTATTTTGAGCATTTTTGATACTAGTTTCAATTTTATCCAAATCTCTTTTTAGTGTTTCAAAATCGATATCTTTACCAACTTGGCGAGCTTTTTTGATATCCTCAAGTGAGTTCTCATATTCTCCATTAACTGAGCAAAGGACTGCACAGATTAATAAACTGGAAGTTAAAATCTGATTGTGATTATTTTCTACTGCTAATTGTCTTACTGTATCAATATAACTTAAAGCAAGATTTAGAGATTCTTTGTTTTCTAGTAATCGATAATACCACAGATGAGCAACAGAGAGTTGAATGTTACAAAAGAGGATTAATTCAACATCTCTAGTATGATTAGCTTGATCCAGAGCAGATTGTAGATATTCAGCCGCGTTTGATAAGTTATGATTTAACATCTCAAGGAAACCTCGAAGATAATCTACCTGAGCATTAATTGAAGGTGCTTCTAGTTCTTTTGATAGAGATCTTAATTCTTTTAGATATTTTTTAGCTTCAGAAAGATTCTCTATTCTGAGATAATAGTGTACAAGTTCATACATGATTAATGCTTTGTGCAGAGATTTTTCCTTTCTTTGAATTTCATATGCATGTAAAAATGATTCTTCAGCTCTATCATCACCTAATAAATAGTACATGTTTCCAAGCTCAGTTAGATAAAGATAAGGCCATTTTCCAGTACTTTCCTTGTAAAGATCGATAGCTTTCTCCATCATATCCTTTGCAAGATTTGATTTACCCATTACCATATGAACTTCGGCAAGATTACCAATAGCTATGGAGAGTCGATAATCATCATTGCATTCTTCATGAACCTTAATTAACTCCTCAAAGCTCTTGATTGCCTCATGATTATCACCCATGAAACTTTCTACACCACCCTTGACGTTTAGGTAGCTTGTTATAGTTTTGTACATTCTGAATTTCTGAATATAAGGGTCAATAAAGATGAAAATTTCATCAAAGTCCATTTCAACTCCGAAGTGCAAAAACCACCAAGCACAATTCATGTAGCTTTCTTGCAAACCAAACTGCTCAACAGGATTTTCAGTTTCAGATATACTGTTTCTAACATATTTAAAAATCTCTTTAATTTTTGCTATGTTGCTTTGTTGTCCATAAACCCAACTATGAATTTCCAGTACATTTGCTCTCATTTCATCGGAATAATCTTCTCTCTTTTCAACTAATATTGTCAATTCTTCTATTTTCTCTAGAGATTCAAGATAGTTAGATGGATCTTCTTCAAAATATACTACATACATCTGAATATAGGGATGTTTAACTTCTTTCAGAAGTTTAAGATATTCTTCATCAGCCTTCATCTTTTGAGTTAAATAACAACTCAGACTCGCTAATTCAAAAATCTCCTTTTCTCCAAATTTACCCTTGTTTCTTATAACATCCTCAAGAGTTAATATTACTCCCTTTTGCAATCTATCATTTGGATTAGCTTCATCTTGTTCTTCTATCGATTCTTGTAGAAGAATCTGTAATGGTTGAGAAAAACGTTCAATGAAGTATTCAAAGATACTTTGCATCATTTCATTCTAAAGCTTGAATTCATTTAAATTTTAGTATGTAGGAAGGAGAATTAAACGTATTGGTGTTAAATCAAATTGTTCTAGTAATAACATGTGACTTTAAGATAAAAGGCTATCAGAGTATTAGATGATTTAAAGAGAAGGCAAAAAATGAAAAAAAATAAGAACTCTTCATAACGAAACATCTCTTAAGAAGAATAAAAACACTACATTTAACAAAAAAGTATAATTGTCTCAGAGACACATCTATGTATAATAGAAGGTGTCTAAAACCAATCTAGAGTAGATTTCATCATACATAGTAATGAGAGATTCTTTTGCTATTTCTTTTTCAAATTTCTTCCTTTTTACTTCTTCTGATTTCTTCTTTCTAAAGATTTCTCGGAAAATCAAATAGAATAATTTTGCAAAGAAGAATAAACTAAGAGGTAGGGCAAGAATTACTTGTAATATGAAAAATAAACCTGTGATGAAAATGTTTCTGGGTTTTTCCTTACCTTCTTCAAACTCTGTTTCTTCTTCATCTTTGTCTTCATATACTTTTACTCTTAATCCTGTTTGAATCTCCCGGAATCTTTCATAAAAGAATCGCACAAATTTGTTGTGCCATCCCTTTGAAAAATTCATCTTGAAACTACTTCCTATGTGTTTAAAATAAGAGATAAAGACTGAAGTTAATTCAACTACTGGCACTATAAATCCGAAAAGAACATTTTTTATTTTTGTTTTAAAACGTGTGCTAAATTTGTTTTGTGAAAAGTGATCTAAAATGAATCTTTGTGTTCCTAAGGCTAAGGCAAATACTAATTTGCTATATTCTAGATCATTCAATTTCAATTCATATTTTGTTTCAGTATTGATAACTCCCTTTAAAGCTCCGGTAAGAAGAATAGAATCATAGAATGTTTTAGAGACAAAATCATCTTCTAGTTTTTTTGTTATAAAGACAAAGGTATTCTTTGCATCTTTGTAACTGAGATTGTTTTTCTCAGCAAAACCAAGTAAACCAGGTTCCCTTCTCCAGGGGATGACTGCTGTTTCACTTTGCCAGATAAGTAAGGAGAATGCTCTAGAAGTTGAATCAGTTACCTTCGTCATATCAAGTCTATCTTCTAATTCTGTAGATAATAGTTCTTCATAGAGTTCTCTTGTTTGAACAGGTAAAGAAATTGAGGAAGAACTCAAAATTGAAGAAATGCGGTTTGTAATCTTCCCGAAGTCTCCCATTACATCCTCTTTGAATTCTTTGAAAGTTTCCTCGGAGATAGGAGGGGCATCGAAAAAGGTGAATGAAGCCTTTGAAGCAATATAAGGTAAAGAGAATAAGTTTTCCAGTTTTTGATAAATTGTTCCCCAGCTGTAAGCTCCCATTTGAACCATCCGCAAGCTAGATTTATGGAAAAGTACATAAACTGGACCAAAAATGGTTGCAATGGTTGATAACATACCCATAACAGTAGAGAATACAATTCCGATAATTAGATAACCATACCATTCTAGATTAGAAATATGTAATCGTACAAGCACTTCATCAACAAATTCATCAAAGTTAGGAGTTGCACTACCAATAGCTACAATAGAAACTACTATGATTAAAACAAAAATTAGAACATGATCATAAGTTTCACCGACACCTCTCTGAATGGGATAAGCTTTGTTGATTTTGTCCTCTTTGCTAATCAATTCATGAACCTTTTCTTCAACCTCAATAGCATCAAACTCTTCTTGAGGAGCGAGCAAATTGGAAGCATAAAGGAGATATTTTCGCCATAAAACCATATGAGGTACAATTTCACGTAGACCTCGTGGGATAAGTGTTTCATAAAGAAGAAAAACAAACTTGGCAACTATTACTAGAATAAAGATTATTATCCCTATAACAAATAAAACAGGGTTAACAAAGATGTGATAAATCTTATTCCAGAAAGGTTTCATGATACTATTATATGTATTATACAAAAATCATTTTTAATCTTGTGATACTTTGAAACTGGGATATAAAATAAGAAAGAAGGAGAAAAAGAATCTCTAATATTTGATCCTTGGATCGATAAACACATACGTTATATCCGTCAGTAATCTCGCTACCAAGAACAAGAATGGAAAGATTGTATTCGTAGCCATCATCATGGGATAATCTCGGAACAGGGCTCCTTCTAGGAATATTGTTCCTAATCCTGGCCATCCAAATACTGATTCCACCATAACACTTCCACCTAGTAATCCTGGTAATGAGGTACCTATGATTGTTACTATTGGTAGCAATCCATTTCTGAAAGCATGTTTGTATATTACTCCTCTATTAGATACTCCTTTTGCTTTCGCCGTTGTTACGTAATCTTGTCTTAGTATCTCCAACAGCTGTGATCGCATTAATCTTGCCATAAACACTAAATGTCCTAGCGTTAACGCCAGCGTCGGCAGTATCAAGTACTTGTAGAATGCTGGATTAAGGAGTATAGGTGTTATGAATGCGTCCTTGTTTGTAACTCCTGTAAAATTAAACAGCTCATACGATAGTAACATCAGCAATTTTGCTATCCAGAAGAGAGGCATTGAATACCCCAGCAACATTGCTATTGTAAGACCTTTATCCCATACACTTCTTCGTCTTGTAGCTGAAACAACTCCTATTGCTGTTGACATTAGTAGTGATAAGATGAAAGATATTATGTTTAGAATCAGCGTATAAGGTGCATGATCCATTATAATTTCCGAAATGGGTATCCCATCACCAGCTTGCGTGTTATACCAGCTTTTACCAAAGTCGAAATGTAACAAATCATTTACAAAAGAAACATATCTTTCAAACCATGGAACAGTATACATTTCTTCATCAAGTAAACCCATTTCCAAAGCTTCTCGATTATAAGCAGAGTTGTAACATTCAGGTGTTTCACAATGAATTAAGCCTAGACGAACTATTATTGGATCACCAGGACTTACATTTATTAAAGAAAAATTCATCAATGTTATACCTAGCATTACTGGTACTATATACAATATTCTTCTAGTAATATATCCTCTTAAAGACAAAACATCACTCTGCTCTTATAACTTAAGAATCTTGAGGTATTTATGATACTTTCTATACGTCTTTTTTACAAAAGACCATGAATAATTGACCATGAATAATTGACCACGAATAATTATGCACCTAAAACTTTTTATTTATCAGTTAAGCAGATTGATTCAGCATGGTTCAAAAACGAAAAATACAACGTAAATGTGTTGATTTTGATGGACATATTTTCAAACCTCAAGCTATACCCCTGAAGGATATTGAGTATGTGAATTTAACCAAAGAAGAAATCACAGCGATATATTATGCAGATTATAAAGGTTATAGGCAAGTAAAATCTGCTGAAAAAATGGGTATATCACAAGCATCTTTCAGTCGCGATCTAGCTATTGCTCATAAAAAAATAGCTATTGCTCTCTTTGATGTTAAGGCGTTGTTATTTGAGAAAGAACCAATAGAAAACTTACAAGACAATAATACTAAGGTGAAAAAATGAAATTAGCTATACCTGTTGAAGTTAAAGATGAAAAATCAATAATGCATGAAAGATTTGGTCGAGCTGTTTATTACGCAATTTATGATGCTGATACTGACAGTTATGAATTTTTTACTAATCCTGCTTCTGATGCACGAGGAGGAGCGGGTGTTCAAGCTGTACAATTCCTCATTTCAAAGGATGTCAAGGCTGTTATTGCTCCACATTTAGGTCCAAATGCAGATAATGCATTAAGAAGAGCCAATGTTGAAGTGTTCCAAGGAAAAGCAATTTCTGTGAAGGAATTGGTTGAAAAATGGAAAAATAATCAATTACAAAAAATCTAAGGTGATAAAATGAAATATGCAATTCCAGTAATAGACAATAATGATAGAAACTCATTAGTTGGAGAACATTTTGGAAGAGTGCCATTTTATGGTATTTGGGATGACGAAACTGATTCTTTGGAAATTATACCTAATGAGAGTAATCATTTTGGTGGTGTTGGCATGCCTGCAGAATTTCTAGCTACCAAATCTGAAGCAATCATTTGCAAAGGAATTGGAAGAAGAGCAATTGATCTCTGTACTCAACTAGGCGTAATACTTTTTGTGGGAGCAACTGGCACTATACAAGAAACAATTGATCTTCTAAGGATTGGGAAGCTAAAAAGAGCTGACCAAAAAGATGGTTGTGATCATTGAAATCAGGAAAAATTCAAGATGAGAATAGCAGTAGCATCTGGCAAAGGTGGAACAGGTAAAACACTAATTGCAACAAGTTTAGCTCTTTCTTTAGAAGGATCTCATTTACTTGATGCAGATGTTGAAGAACCCAATTGTTCACTTTTTCTAGACTTATATATCAAAAAGATAGCAACCGCAACAGTACCTATACCAGATATAGATACAGACATATGCACCCTATGTGGGAAATGTAGTGACAGTTGTGAGTACAATGCATTAGCAAATCTTCCTGGACAAATTCTTCTATTTGACAAAATATGTCATGGTTGTGGCGTATGTAGTTACGTTTGCCCTGAAAATGCTATTACAGAAGTAGACAAACCTTTGGGTTACATCTATGAAGGTAAAAACGAACATATAATATTTCATTATGGTGAGCTTATAGTTGGAGAAGAACTTGCTACTCCAGTTATTAGTAAATTAATGAAAACTATAGATAAAAACGACAAGATAGTAATCGTTGATTCTCCTCCAGGATCTGCTTGTCCTATGGTTGAAGCAATACATGGAGCAGACTTTGTTATTTTGGCAGGGGAACCAACTCCTTTTGGACTGTCAGATATGAAAATTGTTGTTGAGACTCTTAATAAGCTTGGAACGAAATTTGGAGTTGTAATTAATAAAGATGGCATGGGAAATAATGAACTAGAATTATATTGCGAAGAGAATAAAGTCCCTATATTGATGAAAATCCCGTTTGACATGGAAATTGCTAAACAAAACTCTGTAGGCATTCCATTAGTTAAAGGATTTCCCGAATGGGAAAGTAAATTTCAGAATTTATATTCCAACATAGAGGAGATGGTTAAAAATGAATGAAAGTACTGATGTTAAACAAGTCACGGTAATTTCTGGAAAAGGTGGAACGGGTAAGAGCTCGTTGATAGCTTCTCTGGCTTATTTAATGAAAGATGATATAATCCTTGCAGATGCAGATGTTGATGCAGCTGATTTGTATCTCATTTATACTCCAGATGTTAAAGAGAAACACGAATATGAGGGATTGAAACTTGCCAAAATTGATGAAGATTTATGTACTAAATGTGGATTATGTAGAGATGCTTGTCGATTTGATGCCATAACTGAAGGTATTCAGATAGATGATTTCAAATGTGAAGGTTGCGGCCTTTGCTATCATGTATGTCCTGAACAAGCTATTTCAATGAATGCAAGGATTTCTGGACATTATATGAAATCTGATACAAGAATAGGTACAATGGTTCATGCTCGCTTAATTCCAGGTGAAGAAAGCTCAGGTCTTCTTGTTGCTCAGGTACGAAAAATCGCAGAAGAAGTTGCAAAAGAAGAGAAGAAAAAGCTTGTTTTGATTGATGGCTCACCTGGTATTGGTTGTCCTGTAATTAGTTCTCTTACAGGGAGTGATTTAGCTGTTGTTGTAACTGAACCAACAATTTCTGCCCTTCATGATCTAAAAAGAATTTTAGAACTCTTAATCCAATTTCAAATACCCGGATATATCGTTATTAATAAATCTGATATTAACGAAAAAGTGTCTCAAGAGATTGAGGAGTTCTGTCAAGGGAAGAACACAGTTATTGCAAAAATACCTTATAACGATATCTTCAACACAGCTATGATACAAAAACTATCAGTTTCTGAGATAGAGGATGATGGTGAAGATGTACAGGCAATTCAAGAAATCATAAAAGGTATAGCTGACAAAATCAAATCCTTTCTAAAAATATAATCAGAGTAATTTGGTAGGAAATCTTTAAGGATTACTACTCTTTTTATTAACTATGGAACAAACAGAGGGTTATTTTCAAGGAATAGGTGATTATAACTTGTTCTTTAAATCTTGGTTAGTAAAAAAACCAAAAGCTGTAATTCAAATTTTACACGGTTTCTGTGAACATTCAAGAAGATATTCCAATCTAATTGATCATTTGGTTAAAGAAAAATTCGCAGTTTTCATTCATGATCATAAAGGTCATGGGAAGAGTGACGGAACACGAAATCATATTACAACTGTGAATACATTAGTTGATGATGCTCACATTCTGACTGAACAAATCAATAAGACTTACCCAAATATTCCATTGTTTCTGATTGGTCATTCTATGGGTTCATTAGCTGCTCAAAGATATGCTATTAAGTACCATGAAGAGTTAAAAGGGATGATTCTTTCTGGATGTGGTACGTCACCACCAAAATTTCCTAAATTATCATTAATACTCGCGAAAATCATGGTAAAATTTGCTCCAAAACTAAAAGGAGATGCTGGCATTAATCCTGATAACATTTCTTCCGATCCAGAATCTGTTGAAGATTACAAGAATGATCCTTTGATAGATTACAAAACGGGAACTATTGGAATGGGTATTGCTATGATTAATCATTACAGTGAGATTAAGGATGAGATTGGTAAAATACAAATTCCTGTTCTCATGCAAAAAGGAAGTAATGATGTAATGATAATAGGTGAAAAGGAGCTCTTTGAGGATTTAAAGACAGAAGACAAAGAATTTATTGTATACAAGAATGCTAAACATGAAGTCTATACAGAAAAAGAGGAGATAAGAGCAAAAGCATTCAATGATGTCTCAAAATGGATAACAGCACGTTTGTGAGAGTTGTTTACTGGTCACTCATCATCAGGACTAGAGTATTCCTTGATGAATAGTCCATCGCCAACATTAATTTTAACATTATCTTCTGGGAAGAAGAAATATTGTCCTCGCTTTCTAAGAGCTAGTATTTGGAAGAAATCATCCATATATTCTGCTTCTTTTACAGTCTTACCTACATATTCTGAATCCTTTGTTATATGAATGTAATCTACTGATTCTGATGAATCATCGACTACCGCCTCGAGTATTGTATAAGGTTTATGTCTAGCTGTAACTCCAAATGCAATCTTGATTGCTGCATCAGCTATCTCTTCAAAACTATCTGCCATTCTAAGATAAGCCATCAGGGTTTTTTGACCCATCAAATCCTGCTTGAATAACCTAAGAACTTCCTCTATTAACTCAAACTGCAATTTATCGATTTTATCTTCATTTACTCTTATAAGATTCTGAACATCAGGTAAATCCTCAAGAGCATAAAGATAAGCTAAATCAACAACTAATTCAGCTGTTTCCTTCATAGTTACAAGAAGATCTTGGTGATATTTTAGCTTGGGTACAGATTTAACATCACCTTGTTCTATGATATGTGCCCTTGCCTCTTCAACTGTTTTTATCTCTCCTTTTGCTAAAGCAATAAATTCGATTACACTGTATAATGGTCCTCTGAAAATCAACAAATCTCCACATTCCATTACAGCATCATATTCTGTTATCACACCTATTTCAGGACGAATGATTGCAATTACGTCTATTCCGATCAAATCATGCAGATCTGCTGAGACTTCCGATTTTCCACAAAGAATTGACGTAGAATTAACTTCTATTAAATCTACTAATTGATCCATATGTTGCTGAACAAGTTTAATCTCATCTTTAATTTGATAATCCATTAAAACTAAAGAAGCCATATCAGCTGCTGAATCTGAAATAATATTGTTTGCTTCCCCTATGATATAATAAATTCTCAGTTGTTCTGCTTGATTCAAGCTCTTGATTGAAACTGAAAGCCTGTCTAGAAGCTTTTTATAGAGAGCATCTATTTTTTCTTCTATCACCAAAACTTGCTCTGCTACTAATTTATCTGAATATAGTAAAGATGCAAAAGCAAGATCAACGCATATCTCTGAGAGCGTTTTCATTTCTATTAGAATATCTTTCACACTAGTTGGTTCATTTTCGTTCATTGATGATCGAACACTCTTTCAAGAGCTTTTAGCATTAGAACATTATCAACTTTTCGCTTTTTAGATAGAAGTAAAATGTTTTTAATAGCCTAAATATCCAGAGTGTATGGCTGGAGAAAACGGTTTTGTACCAGAAAATCATCTTGTACAAGAGAAGAAGAAGTCTCCCAAGTTAAATTTCGTCAGAAATGAGATTCTTATTCTGGTCAGTTTCTTCTTTTTAGGACTTTCAACAGCCATGTTTGCTCCGTATGCTCCAGTATGGTTAAAAGAGCTTTTTGGAGTTGAAACATACTTCGTAATAGGTTTCGTCGGTGCCATACCAAGTTTTGTAATTGCTTTTGGGACTTGGATTTGGGGAATTTTTGCTGACAAATTCGGAAAAAAACCATTTGTGTTGCTTGGTATAGGCGCTTCAGGATTCATGTATTTCGCCTTGATGTTTGTTCAAACACCTCTAGCTTTTTTAATCGGAATTCTAATAGGTAATGTTTTTATTTCTGCTCAAACAGCTAATTTCTATGCTTATGCCACACTATCAACTACAAGGAAAAAAGAAAGAATATTAGGAGAGATTGCTGCAAGTTTCAGTTTGGCTTGGCTTGTAGGTAGTCCAATAGCTGCTACCATCCAAGACAATATAACAAGTTTAAACCAACCAGATTTCTTGAGACAATTCTTAGATTCAACTTCTGGAATCATATCCTCGCAATTGGTTGAAAATCCAGGTATGGCGATTCAACTTTTTATTGCAGTAATCGCATGTATTGTATCTTTTACTATCGTCAGCTTTGCGAAAAACGATATGACAATTGAAAAGACTAAAGATGAGAAGTATGAAGTAGAAAAAATAGAAAATAATGAATCTAAAATCAAATTCTCCAAAAATCGACCAATTTTAATCTTAATTTTGATTATAGGTTTCTTCCAACAAGCAAGTTCTGGTGGTTTTTGGGTATATTCTTCATACTATTTTAGAGTAGAGCTAGGAGCTTTGTGGGTTCAGTATAGCTACTTTCTAATCATTGTTACAACTACTGGTTTTATCCTTTCTTTAGTCTTTAGTAGAATTACAAAGAGTAAGATGGTGATTTTTATGCTAATAATTATGACATTCTTGCAGATAGGAATATATTCTACTATGGCAATATTTCCTGAGAACTTAGTACTCAGTCTAATTGTTTACAGCCTCCCAACATATGTGGTTTTCAGCATACTTCTATATGGTTTGGTGGGTACTTATACGGAAATAAAAAGAAGAGCAACTGCTTTTGGAATCTTTAACACTATAGGATTGCTGGGCTCAGTTTCAGCTTCATTAATCTTGGGATTAGCTGCAGATAATTCTTCAATAGGATTATTCGTCATGTTTTATATTGTTGTAGGATTTTCTGTAACAGTTTTCCTACTATCAATTCTTCTGATGTTTCTATTCAGAAAGAACCAAAAAACGAGAGTTTATTGATTAATAATAAAGATTAAATAAAACTTAAAACTATTTTTTAACATACGAATGGTCACTTTCTGGTCACTTCTTGCCAGTAGCTTGAAATCTTGTGACCAAGTAATGTAAACTTAGACAATAATGAGGTGTCAAAAAAAATGAACTTTGATGAAAAAATCGATAAGAAAGACAAAAAAAAGGTTAAAATCAGTTCTGATGTAGATGATCCAGAAGAAATACGAGAGATACTACAAGTTGTATCAACTGAGGTTCCTGCGCTTGTTAAGAATATATTTACATCTTTATATGATCCCGAAATCGCAGAAAACTTTGGAAAAGGTATAGGTGCCCTTTACAAACAGTTGAATGAACAAGGTTTACCTGAAGATATGATTAAAGAAATCGTTATGAAGTTCTCAGAATCATTCAATATTGTAGGAAAAGCCTTAGATTCAGATCTGATCAAACAAGCTGTTGCCAAAGATAGAGAAGACTGAGTGACGGAAAAATGGCAACTAAAGGATGGGCGATTTTCATGTCGTCTTTGTACATTCTTTACATGCTCACTATATTTCCATGGTATTTCTTCTTTGTATTTTCCTCCAATGGAATAAAAAGAGAAGTAAATAAAAGAAGAGTGAATAGAGAATTAAAGAAGTATGGTGTTCCTGGAGATATACGGAGAGTAACTAGAAGAGCTTACAAAAATTCCGTAAAAATACTAAGTATTCGAAGAGGTATAAAGCTATTTCGATTATCAAGAGGAAGAAAAAAATCTAAGGAAATAATAGAAGATCAAATTATAGAAGCAATGCCAAACTAGGTGAATCAATTTGTCGAATGAAGATAAGATATTAGAAAATAGAATGACAGAGTTAGAGGAAAAAATTAACTATGTTATTCTACAGATTAATAATCTTCAGCATAAAGTTTCAGATAGTAATCCTGAACTTAAACAAATGATGAGTCTTCTACAAATCCTCACAACGTCTTTACAAGTCACTAAAGCTCCTTTTGCCATACTATCGCAGGCATTGAGCTTAAAAGATAGATTAGTGGAAAGATTTCCACTCTTGAAACACGACGATATATCAAAGTCCATCTTAGCTGCATTAGAACGAAAAGAAAGATTGAATATCTCTCAATTAACAGAACAAGTTCGTAAAGAGAGAGGAACAGCGTCTAGAAGAATTGTAAGAGAAAGAGTTGATAAGATGATGAAAGAGGGAATACTACAAGAGATTGACTTTGGTTTTGGGAGACAGATAGAAATTATTCCATTAGAAAAAGATGAAGAATAATTCAAGAAAAAAAAAGAAGAAATAATTATTTCTTTTTAGATTGTTTTGATATCAACAAAGCTACAGCTGCAACTAATGGTAAAGTAATGAAGGTTACCCAAGATATAGGAACTGAATCTGAATCACTAGAATCGTCTGTTCCTAAGGAAGGATCATAATGCAATTCATCAAACTGTTCAAAACTTAGGAATAGTTGCATGGAACCATCACCTGTAGTAGATACAGATGCATTAACGGAACCATAGCTAAGTTGCTCTTCTTTCATTATTTTAGATTGGTTTGCATACCCAAAGAAAGCTCCATTCTCATCATTTTCTATACTAAATCTTTGCTTTATTAGATCCGCTAATGGAGTAACTTTTTCTTCTTCATTGGTTGTATTTATCGTAGTATCTACTGTTTGATTATTTTGGTTTTTGATTTCATAACCTTCACCAGGTGTTATATCAAATCTTAGAGCTAAAAGTGTATCATTATTAGCCCAGTCCCAACCACTAATGAATAAGTCAAACTTAAATTCTGCTCCACCAAGAAGTTCATATCCATCAATAATTTGATCCTCAAGATACAGATGCATAGCAATGTTTACTTCCAAATCAGGGCTGATCATCCCTACAATTTCATCTGAAGTGAAGTTAAAGTGTATCGCTTGGATTTCTCCATCAACTTCGTCAGTTACGAAACCACTGAACAACCATTGGAGGCTAGTCAATGATACCATAGGAAATCCTTCGATTGTTTCGTTGTATTGAAATGCACCATCTTCATTCAAATCTTCGTATTCTAGAAGCTGTTTAAACATGACATTATATTCCAAACCTGATTCTGTTTTGAAATGTAGTGTTGGAACATTTCCAGGTGCATTCACACTTACAGTTATGTTTGCAGTTGTGATTGTCGCTATTCCATTTGTATACTCATACTCAATACCAATGTCTGGAGCTGCGTTAACACTCATACTAATTAGCATAAGAGTTATCATACTTAATCCGATAATTGTGGTTTTTCTATTCAAAATTTTTCACCGGCATACCATCGCAATCTGATTTTTAATAGCTGTTTATTTACTTCTATGAATTGTTTACTTTAATTTTCTAAAGTATTGTTCTAAAGTTAAAATTATATATTGGAGGTCGTAAGTATATCTCTAATGAGTTTGACTGATATGGATAATGGAAGTAATAAATATTTGAAAGTTCTTTCAAATCCTATCAGGCAAGGTATATTGAATTTAGTATCAGAACAAGGTTCTATCTCGTTTACAAATATAAAAGAAGAACTAAGTTTAACTGATGGTAGTTTGTTTTATCATCTAAAAAGCCTCTCAGAACTACTAGAAAAAGATAGTCAAAATTTCTATAAATTGAGTGAACAAGGTAAAATAGTTATAGACACATTAATTCACAAAGTTTCAGTTCCAGAAGCTGTTGAAGAGAAGAAGGAATGGTTCATCGATAAGATTACTTTTCCAGATTTATTCTATTTCTTCTTTGGCGATCCATCAAGAAGTTTGATAGAATTGAATGTTCTTCTTCTTATAACAGCATGGTTGTTCGGTGTGTCAAACAGCTATTTCAGCTCAGTAGAATCTATCCTTTCAGGTGGAGCAATAGTAAACGGGATTATCTCGTTCGCTCATTGGTATCTCTACCTATTCATCATCTTCATGTCACTCAAAATAGTGAAAATAGAGTATAAGTTCAAAGAACTCTGGATAGGCGTGTTCGTTGGAATAATCCCATATTTCGTATATTTAATACCAGTGGGCATTTTACATTATACAGAAGCTGTGATTGATAATTGGGTGGGTGTAATTTTAAATATAGTATTTATCATATGCAAGATCTATTCGACATTGTTTGTAATCCAAGGAATCAATATGTCAACAAAGAGTAAAAACTATCAATCTGTGATATTAGCTTTAATTCTAATAATGATTGATTATATCTATCTAATGATAACTTAATAGAACTTCAGAATGAACTTTAAAAATTTAAATAAGAAGAATAAAAATAACCCAAGAAGAACATAAATCATAAGAGGTCATAAGTGAAATGCACAAAAGGAATCAAATCACACTAATTCTTTCAACAATTATTATATCTAGTGCAATAATAGCTGGTTTAATCACAGTTAAAGATTCAAGCACTATTGTAACAGATTTTCAGAATTTCATAGATGATCCATTTACTTGGGAACCTCCAATTAACGAAGATCAAGGGAATCTTCATCTTTATATTACAAGCGATATGTATGAAAACGAAACAGCTACTATTCCTTTAGATGGAATAAAACTTGTTCCTCCTGCATATGATATCTATCACATATACTTGATAATTAATAAAATACTGATTAAGCAACAAGGAACTGAAACTCTAATTGAACTAGTAGAGAATCCAATAATAATTGATTTGAAATCAATAAACAACACTATTGATTTATTCGGTGCCTTTGCTCTACCTGAGGGTCAATACTCCGCCTTGCATTTTTATTATGAAAGAGAAATAATCGCAGATACAGATATCGGAAACAAAACTTTTAATGCTCAAGGCAGCGATTTCTTCCAAATACCTTTCTTCACTAGTACTAATAACAACACCCCTGCAGATCTTCAGATAAACAAAAATGAAGAAACGGAACTTCTTCTGACTCTACAAATGCAAATTAGATGGCAACAACAGATAATGTTTCCACATTTGTTTGGGTACCTTGATTTCTCTATTCCAGTCCAATAGAATAGTTTACCAACATTCTTTCATAATTCTAAGGAAATTGCTATGAGTTATTTTTACCAAATCTTGCTTGTTGTAACCATTCTCTTCTAGATATATTATAAGTTCTGGAAAGTAACTTACATCCTTCACAACTTTTGGTACTGTAGCACCATCATAATCAGAACCTAAACTTACATTGTCGATACCTGCGAGTTCAACTATTTTGTCGATGTGATTCTTTATTGTATCAAAACCAATTTCTTCATTTTTGAGTTTAGTTGATAGGAATAGGTCGCAAAAATTGATCCCTATTGTCCCATTTGCCTCTCCAATTGCTAAAATTTGGTCATCTTTTAAGTTACGTTCATGATCACTTATTGAAAATGAATTACTATGAGAAGCAATGAAAGGTTTTTTAGTGACATCAACAACATCCCAAAAAGATTTCTCATTTAGATGACTTACATCAACTATAATACCAAGTTTTTCCATTTCTGCAACCAATTCTTTGCCCAAATAAGTTAGACCCCGTTCTTTATCCCCTGTACCAACTCCTGTAGCAAATTTGTTTAGGTTAGACCAGCTTAACCCCATACTTCTTAACCCTAATCGATGATATGATCTTAATTTATAGAAGTCTTCATCAACACCCCCAGATCCTTCAAAATGTAGAATTGCACCTATTTTTTCTTCACTTTTACATTTTGCTATGTCTTCAACTTTCTTTATGTGCACAAGAGAATTTATTGGGTTTTCTACTAAATTGAACCATGCATCTACACCTCTTGCAATATCATAATCACTCCATGCAGGAAATATTGCAAAAAAAGCTGCTATAACTCCTCCTTTCCTAAGTCTGGGAAGGTCCACATGACCATGAGGAGACTCAATATGAAATTCTCTCTGTTGTCTAAAAAGAGCATATAATACATCAGTGTGCCCGTCGATTATCATCACTGGAAAATAGAAAAGATTGTTTTAAGTATTACTCTAAAAATACAAGCTAGTAAAACATTCAAAACTTTCGAAACACACACATGTTTTCTAAACCTGCATATTCAACAGTGTCTAATTCTAATTATATGAAATTGTAATTATAGCTAAACAAAAAGTTTGTTAAAACTTATAAAGAAGTCTATTAAATTTACTTCATGACACTCAAATTAGTTGGCGATTCCTCAGCCAATATACCGAAAGAATTCATGGATAAAGAGGGGATTGGGTATTTGCAACAAAAAATGATTATTGATGGTAAGGATTATAAAGAACTTACTGATATAAATCGAGAAGACTTCATAAAAGAATTAAGCAAATTCAATCCTTACCCGAAAACTGCTTATGGAAGTCCTGCTGAAGCAATGGAAGTATTTGAGAAAGCAATAGAAGAAGGCCATAAAGAGATTCTATACATTGGTGTTTCTCCAAAACTTTCAAGTCAAATCAACTCAGCAAAAATCGCAGCTAAGAAATTGAAGAATAAAGCTAAAATTACACTTTATGAATCAGGCTTATCTACTACAAGCCAGGGGGCTTTGATTTATTTAGCTTGGAAGCTTAGTAAGAAAGGTGAATCTGTTTCAAATATCATCAAACAGATGGATAAATATAGACAGCAAGTCTATACAGTGGGAGCTTCAGCTTCTTTTGATCAGTTGTTCAAAACTGGTAAAATTCAGAAAAAGATAGGCTTGAATATAATGTCCAAAGTATTACATCTCAAACCAATGTTTGAGATAGTTCTGCATGAAGGAGCTAGAGGCATAGGTGCTAGTTCGGGTTTCAAAGGTGCTTTAAACAAAGCTATTGCTAAAATAGACGAAAATATGCCCAAGGATATCGAATATGATTTGATTTTATGTGAAGCTGGTAGTACTAAATTCTTTAATTATTCTGAAAATAAAGTGAAAAGTTTAGTGAAAGTTAAGGATGTTTTACATTGGGGAACTGCACCAGTTGTAATTCACTCATTAGGTACAAACAGCATTCAAATAACGGTTTTACCTCACATAGATTAAAGATATAGTTATTCTATTTCATATCTTTCCTATTTTTTTCAAGATTTTTTCTGCAGCATTTTTTCTAGCGCTTTTACGGTTTCTTCCTTTACCAATTGTAGAAATTTCAGTTCCATCAATTACTACTTTGCAGAGAATAAAATAGATAGGATCATGTTCTTTTCCTTTCTTCTTTTCAAGTGAATACACAGGTAAATCTAAACCTTTTTTTTGGAAATACTCTTGCAGTTGATTAATTGGGTTATGCTCACACACTGTTTGTTTTAGAATCTTCTTTTTACCTTTTTCAGTAGATATTTCTTTTTTGAAATGTTCTAGTCGTTGTTTAAACAAGAAATAATAAAATTCCTTTGTTTTTTCAATATTAGTTGATTGATAAACAGCTCCAAAGATGGCTTCTAAGCAGTCTTCAATGTCAGTTTTTGTTATTTTGTATTTGGGAGTTGTAATAAGGTGTTTCTTTAATCCAAGGTCATTTCCGATATCAGCTAGAGTGTTTGTTTGTACAAGCAGTGATCTTAACATAGAGAGAATACCTACATCTTCATCGATATTTTCATACAACCATTCAGCAGTTAAAAGACTTAAAACTGCATCTCCCAGATATTCTAGACGTTCAAAATTTTCATTCTCGGAATGTTCATTAGTTTGATTGGGGTGAGTAAAAGCTACATCTAGTAATTCTTTCTCAACTTTCCAATCTTCTAAAAGTGATTTTTCAAAGCTTGACATACAAATATCACACACAGCTTGAAAATTAATTCAAAGTAGGGTTTTTAAATACATTTGTCTGTAGATTCTTAAGATGGACTTTGATAATCCGATCACATTACTCAAATGGTTCCTTGGTACTTGGCAAGGAACAATAACTGAAAATGAGATAGAATATGAATCGAGTATAAAATGGAGAAGTTATGGTTTTGATATACATGTTCTAGAAATAACAAAAATTCTTGAAAAAAAAGAAAAACTTCTAGAAAGTTTATACTTGTTCTTTGACAAAACACAAGAACAAATCAAGTGTATAATATTCAATACCGATGGTTATGTGGAATCAAGCAATGTTGAATTACTAGAAGAAGGTTCGAGAATGAAAATAAGCATTATTTTTGAACACGGTTACAATTTACCTCCCAACATGAAAATAGTTCGTGAAATAACACAAGGTAAGGATGATAACAGCTTAGCTTTCTTGCTCAAAATGGGTGAAAGGCAGCAAATTTTTAGTGAGGCGGAATATCGTAAAAAGCACTAGTTTTTTACCATTTTGAGATTTTTCTAATGAATAACTGCTGATGATATTATCATAAAGTTTATTGGTAATAAAGAGAAATTATGCATTAGATTCTATTGCTAAGAGATTTCAAAATTTATCACAGTGAAAATGTCCCAGATGACGTTGTAGATCACGTTGAAATACTCTTAAAAGACATTTTTGATCTGTCATTTAGAATCGTGGGTGTAAGAATTCCTAGACAAGATTGTTGGAATGATTCAAAGCATTCCTTTGATGCAAAAGTATTACTGAGTAATATGAGGAGAGATAATTTATCTTATTTTACTTTGTTGATTGACAAACCTCTGATAGTAGATCAAAATAATGTTTATGGTTATGCAGAATCACTGAAAGGTTCAATTGTCACAACATCAAAGCTAGCTACTAAAACTTTGATTGCTAAAGAAGTTGCTTTTCATGTGGGAAGGGTACTAGGATTGAAAAGATGTTCTGAAAATTGCATAATGAGGGAGACTGAGAACTTCGAAATGTTGATTCACAAGCCATCGTTACTATGTAAAACATGCCAAATAAGATATCAGAGACTTAAGATACGTTACGTGTAAAAGTATAATATTTCAAAACGTTGACTAATAATTTCTCCAAAATACTAAAGATTTTTTACTGATTAGATTTAAGAAACAACATAAAGTAGTAGATGATCAAAATGTTAGAAGAGCCAATTTTTCAAACACTTCTTAATGAAATAGAAATAATAAGTGTGCAATTGAAAACAAAGGAGCAACTTTTTAACATGACGAATTTCCAAATTCTCTCTATTGCATTATTAATGGAAGAAATGGGAGAATTTAACCTGATGTCTCATAATCTTCAACTCGAAGGTAAATTATCATTACTTCATAGTTTTTTTCCCTTCTGTTTTGAGAACTGTAGTCAAAAGGAAATTTCTAAACACTATAGCGTTATTGACAACTATCCACTGAAAAAGGGAATAAAAGAGATAGATGATCCTTTAGGTAACTTGTATCAAGACATTTTGACAAAGTCTATTAAGCAAAGAAAGGGAATTGTTTTTACACCCGTTGAGATCATTGAATATATTCTAAATCAAATGAATTACCCTAATTCCGATGAGTTTACTTCTTATGGGAAAATGATTGATTTAGCATGTGGTTCTGGACTTTTTCTTACAACTGCTGTTAAAAGAATAATAAGACAAGCAAAACACCTTCAATTAAAACCTCAGGAAATAATTAGTTATATAGAAAAAACAATACATGGCTTCGATATAGATCCTATAGCGGTATTCCTAACCAAAGTAAATATTGCAAGAACAATCATATCTGAATTACAAGAAAAATATCCAATAAATCATATTCTGGATTTAAAGATTTTCCAAACAAATTCTCTTGAAAAGAAGTCGAAGAGTGACTTACAAGTAGTCAAGAACTTAAAATCATCGAAATTTGATTATGTTGTAGGTAACCCACCATACATAGAATCAAAAAGGATGGATGCAAATACAAAGTTTATCTGCAGAACAAATTTCCCTAACGCTGTTTTGGGCAGTTTTGATTTGTACAATTGTTTCATAGATTATGGTTCACAATTACTCAATAAGAAAGGACAATTGGGTTATATTATACCTAACAAATTTCTTATTTCTAGGTATGGTAAAAGCTTAAGGGAGAGCTTTTTAAAAAATAATATCATAAGTCAAATAGTCGATCTTGCACATCAAAAGGTATTCAGACCAGCAGTTTATCCTATCATATTGATTCTTGATAATAAGCGGGGACATAAAGACCAAATAAGTATGGTCTCAGATGTTTCAATAGATGAACTTCTTCTAGAAAACTTAGATAATAAGAAAATTGCTGTAGAATCACATACTTATGAAAGAACACTAAACAAGACTATTTTTTTTCTAGAGAGGCTATCTCTGCAAATTGTTCAAAGAGTGTTCGATATTTCAAATTTCAACATGAGCGATTTGATAAGATTTAGATGGTCAGTTTCATTTCATAGGAAAGGATTACGAAAGAAGTTTGTAACGCGTGAAGCTCAAGGCAAATATCCAATGAAGTTTATTGGCGGAAGAGAATTTGGTGGAAATAGAGAAGTTGAAAGATATGGAATAAATTGGAGAGGTTATTGGATAGATTATGACAGAGAAAAAGCTAAGGGATTGCTAAACAATTTTCAAAACCTTAATTTTTTTACAGATGAAAAAATCTTCCTATGTCAACATTCCTTAAGGATTAGAGCCACACTAGACAGAGAATCTTATGTAAGCAAAGACATTTTTCTATTGGGACATCTTAAAGAAAAATCTGAAAAACTGAATGTAAATTTAGAGTTAATTCTGGCTACATTGAATAGTAAATTATTCAGCTTTCTCTATGCTACTATGTACGCAGGAACAGAAATAATGGGACGGTATCTGCATTATCTACCTATGTTTCTTCATGATTTACCTATTCTTGTACCATCTTTGGAAGACATTATTCAAATTAGTGATCATGTAAATGAGATTTTATCTTCTATAGATAAAGAAAATAGGCAGAAAATAGATGATCTGATAGATAGCAAAATCTTTCAAATCTATGGTTGTAACACTGAAGAAATTGAGTTCATTACAAGTTATGTAGAACTACATCTAAAGAAATAGGTAAGAACGGATACTATCACAATTTTAAAAATAGATGATTATTCTATTATTATAGATGGTATCTAGTAATGACTCTAATAAACACTCTCCTAAAAAGAACAAGAAGAACAAAAAAGATGTAAAGAAGAGTGCTAAAAAGATAGACGAACAAAAAGTTCCAGGAGTGATGAAGGTAGTTTTTGTACTACTAGCCGGTTTATTCACTCTTATTTCCACATTAGGGAAATTATTACTCAATTTGTTTGATATTTTAGTTCCAAGTGGATTAAGAGAATTAGTTCCGTTACTTCAAATGTACAGAAAATATTTTGTAACAACTTCAGAATTTTTAGCAGGGAAGAAATCAAAAGAGATTCTGGAGGTTTCAAAGGAATTAGAGGATATTAGAGTAAGAGAATCAAAAATGATCAAAAATTATCCTATCAGACGTGGTCTTGGTGAAGCAATCAATTTAGCTGTTACTCCCATTGTATTCTTCTTAATTCCAACAGCCATCTGGGGAGAGGATCTTCTACAACTAATTGGAAATTTCGTAGAACAAATTGCTCATCTCCCATACGGTTATTATTTCGATCAGTTTAACTATACAATAGCAGATTCAGTGTACGGTCAATGGGGGGTCTTTAATGCTCATTCAAGTACTGTAAGCGCAATTGCCTTGATCTTGTTTGGAACAGGTCTTTTAATGGCTTCATGGATAGCAACAATTTTTGGACCCACTTACGCGCTATTCCATGAATGCAGTGTATATATGATGAGAATGGGTGCATATAGATGGGCTTCTTTCTATCAAGATGTAGAGAACTTCTTTTCTCTTCCATATTTCTTAGCAAAATCTTCATTTAGTTTCTTTGATGCTCCACCAATTTCAACCGAGACTTATCAAGACTTTAAACTGGAAATGATGGAGGAATTAGACGAGATGAAGGACAGGGTTCAAGATCTATTAGCATTGGAAAATAAGTTTGTACCTGAAAGATCAAAAAAGCAATTGGAAAGTTTACTAAACAAAGCAGAAATTCCTCTAAGTAAGTTGGACATTTCTACTATAAAAAGCAAGACTGCAAGAACATTTGCATTATTGATTTGGTCTCAGGAATCATCGATTTTTCCATGGAGAAAGGATGAAGCTTTAGAAAGTTTTGCGAGAGACAATAAGATGTCAGAGAAAGAAGCTACAGAATCCTTACAACTAATATTAAGGAAAATAGAAGAAGGTTATTTGAGTCATGATTTGTTCTCCTCAGTCATGATTACAGGAGCTCTTAAAGGAATAGCTCAACAAGAAGAAAAATATGATCAAATAATCTCAGATGTCGAATATAACAAATTAGCTATTGCTTTAGCATTGGGGGCTCAACAATATTTGAAAGACAAATTTACTACTGAACCATGGTACAAAAAATATGGTAAAAAGCTTGCTTACTTATTCATTGCTCCTTTGATGCCAATCTTTACGCTTATCATAGCAATTTATAATTATATCAAACACATAATAATCATGGTTGGGAAAGCTATTGTTGATTTAGGTAAATTTAGACCAGGAAGTTTCTTTAAACAGAGATTTTTTGAAATATTTTCAACTTTATCAGATGCCTACTTAACCGTAGCAAAAAGGGGAAGAAAGCTTAATTACAAAAAAGATCTTGATGTTGACTTCAAGAAAATATTCCAGAAACTTGGTAAGTTTCTACTGAAAATTTTACTCTTTATTCCACTACTCATTTGGTCACTTCTGAAATCTATCTACAATATAGGGAAAAGAATTGTGACTCGAAGAAGTGAACAAGAAAGGATGAAAAAACAGTTTGAAAAGGATCTTACTTCAGAATCTATTCGAGTCATGTATCAAGAAGTGTATGAAAAGATGTTATTATCCGACCTTACTATGTCTTGAGAAAATCACATTTACAAAATAGATGTGCTCTTACTCATTTTTGCACGATAAAACTTAAAAATGTTACACCAGCAGAATAATCGGTTACCAATTTAGAGTAGAAGAGGAATAAGATGTCTGATGTAAAAAAGCAAGTTGACAATAAATTTGGTCCTGCACTAGTTTCTTTAGCAAATGCTGCTCGTGCTTTTGATGCACCTGTAAGAAACCCTTTACTTATCCAATCTCCAGGATTTTCATGGGGAACTACAAATTATTTAGCAATGCCAAGAGCTTCAGCATTTATAAGTTTAATAGAACACTTTTTTGGCATCATTATTCTAGCACCAATAATTCTAGTTCGAAGAGGTTTCAAACAGATTTTCCAAACCTTGAAAGAATTTGAAAAAAAAGATTGGTTTGCATTAATATACGTATCTATGGGAGGATCAGCTCTTGGATTGTTTTTCTTCCTAATTTCATTAGGAATGGGTAATCCAACTGTGGCTATTCTTCTTCAAAAAACTCAACCTCTTATTACATTAGCTTTTGCTGCAGCTATTTTGAAGGAAAAGCCAACTTGGCAGTATTATGTCGCCCTTTCACTTTCGCTGATAGGGGTATTTCTCATAGTCTTTGAAGAATTAATTAAATCTGGTCAACCCTTCAATTGGGTAGGCTTTATTGCAGTATTATGTTCATTATTAGCAGCCACAATGTGGGGTGGATCAACAGTATTTGGAAGGCGTTTAACAGAAAAATTAAACTATTGGGATTTGACATTTCTAAGATATGTGGGTGGATTTTTCTTCTTATTAGTCTTTAATGGTATCCTTTTGACATACAACAGTACCTATTTTGAGTTTCTATTTGCTGGTATCTACGTTTCTCCAGGATTATTCGATGTTTCACATTATGTATTTCTTACTAATGGAATAAGTGTTTATCCACAAGTGTACAATGGTTTTTGGCCTGTAATTGCCTGTATTGCTTACTCAGCGTTCTTAACAGGAGGAGTTCTACCTTTAGCACTCTACTACTTTGGTTTGAAACGATCAAAAGCTACAATTGCTGGACTCGCAGAATTAGCTTTTCCACTACTAGCAATTTTTGTAAATTATTTCTTCCTGGGTTATGGTCTAACCACATTGCAGATAATCGGTGCGGGCATATTACTTGTAACAGTTTCTATGCTGTCCTATATCAACACAAAGGAAAATGAGAAAGCTAAAACGACTGAACAAAAAACAATAAAAAATGACACCAAATGATGTTTTCTTTACCAAATAAGAGAAAATACAAACTCTATCTGCTTTTTTTCATGCAGTTTAGCTTTTTCTAATTTTAGTAATGTTAGTTGATTTACCAAATAGGCTTGAATATCACTTGAAAGGACACTTAATGACATTTCATCCATTTCTTTATTTGAAAAGAGAGAGACTATAAAATGCTTCAAAGCACTATCGTATTCCATAGCAATATCTTTGAAACCATAGCTGAAAAATTTAGAAGAAATCATCATCTCAATTTCCTTGAATCTCTCTTGCAAAAACCATGCAGGGACGAGTTCTTCATCCTTTTCCTCAACTGATTGATATACATCTTTTCGATTGGAATGATGAGTACTTAACCATTGGAAAACCTTCTCTTGAAGTTTAATATTAAGATACTCTGTCATCTCATTTGTTTCATTTAGTTTATCACTTACATTATTATGATAATCATTAAACATTTCATCAGAGTAGAAAATTCTCTTTGCTTTGAACCAATCTCCAATTATCTGAAGCAAATCACTAGACGACAAGAATATTTCTATTTTTCCTTCTTCTTGGTTATCCATTGAAACCACTATTTATTTTGATAAAACTGTAAACAATACGTTACATTCATTAAAAATGTTGTCTCAAGAATTACATAATACTGGTTTTACAAACATATCCAGAAATTTTTCTAGTATTTAGGGCTATTAATCACTCGAGAATCTTGTGGAAGGTGAATATGATTGCCACGAAATCCAGAGAATTCTAGAGAACTAGGTTCATACACCCATCTACACACACTAGCATCGATATCCTTGTTAATTCCACTTACCCAACAATTTTAACACAACTCTAAAAGAAGCTATATGTCAAGTAACTATTGTTGAAATTTACTATTAAACTTCATATCCGTCAGAAATAGAACAACAAAGTCATATACTGTAATCTATTTTTTTGTTTTTTAACAAATAACCGTACCTCCATAAACGTTCAAGAATATCGATTAATTCGTCATAAAATAATTGTAAATCTTTTTCAATTTCAATTTCTATTGACAGATTGTGAGCTTTTGCATAATAATTGAGATACTGATAATCAAAGAAAACCAATTCAGGTCTAGAAAATTCCCAATCTATAAGTGTAATGCTGCTATTTCTATATATTAAATTCGGGGGGACTAAGTCTCCATGAACATAAGTTAAGAATTCAGTATAAGTATCTAGAAGCTCTTCCTGTCGATGAGCAAGGGTTAGGAGAGAATTTATTAGTTTTTGTGGATACGCGAATTTAGATTTTTGATATCTTAGTGCTATGGTTTTATAAAATGATATAACGTCAGATTTCAATGTCTTATCTTTTGAGATTGGAGCTGAATGTAGTGTGTCCAGTGTATCTTTAACATAACTAATGTCAATAAGTTTGGGGGAAAGTTTATGGAGTCCAGTACCTTCTACATAATTGTAAATCAATATCTTTGAATTTTTCTGATAGAGGACTTGTGGAGCAATGTTTCCTGAATATTTTTCCAATGCAGAAACTTCTCGTTCAAATCTTTCTTTACGAAGGTAAATCTCATCATCTGTGAATATTTTACAAACTGCAAGAGGAGAACCATTCGATTTCTTTATTGTGTAATTTTCATTTGTATAACCCTCGTTTATTTTCTCCCATATTAATTTCGAAGATAACTCAAATTCTACCATTAAATTATCATCTATTTCCCTCACTAGCTCTTCATTTATCAAAGTAGGATAACCTCCGAGGGATTAAAGTAAATGGTGATTTCTTTATTCTGGTTGATATTTTCTTCATAATCAGACTTTGAGCAATCAACTTTGATATATTCGGAAGGATTATCTTTTAGATCTAATATCAACCGATATTCATCTTCACTCTTTTCAATCACTGTTTTCACGTAACACTCTAGAGCCACAAGATTGGGGTCTTCAATTCGATCTTTTGAAATTGAAATAATTGAGGGAGGAATCTTTATTCCTGTAATTTTTGAGCTTATTTCTCCTTGAATAGGAATGTCACAAATAGAAGTAAAAAGCTTTGTTTTTTCTTTCTTTTTTGTATAAAGAATTGGCCAAATATTTGGAGACCCTAAAATTTTGGAAATAAGGTAATTTCTTGGATGTTGTTCAACATCTAGCACTTTTCCAACTTGTTGAATCTTACCATCATAAATCACCGCTACTCTATCGCTAATCAATCTAGCTTCATCTCCATTATGAGTAACATAGAGTGTAGTAGTAGAAGTTTCTTTCTGAATACGTCTTATAGTCAAAGCTAAAGCTTCCCTCCCTATTGCATCAATGCTAGAAAGAGGTTCATCCAAAAGAAGAATGTGCGGTTCAATTGCCATTGCCCGTGCTAAGGCTACTCTCTGTTTTTGTCCTCCACTTAACTCTCGAGGATATCTGTCTAGTAAATCAGAAATTTCTACTAGATCTACTATCCAATTAATTTTCTCTTCTATTGTTTCTTTTGTCAATTTCCTAGCTTCCAGACCAAAAGCAATGTTCTGTGTTACTTTCATATGGGGAAAGAGAACTTGGGCTTGTGGAACATACCCAATCTGTCTTACTTGTGGAGAGAGATTGGAAATTTCTATATCATCGACATAAATTTTTCCTTTGTCTGGTTGAATTATTCCCGCAACTATTTTTAACAAGGTTGTTTTTCCACAACCTGATTCACCAAGTAGAACCAACAATTCACCATGTTTAACCTCTAAGTCTAAATCTTCTAGAATCAGCTTTTTTTCATATTTCATAGAAATTTTTTTCATAGAGAGTTTTGCCATAATTTACACCTTTAATTCTATATCTCCGAATTTTTGTATAACTAGGAAACAAATAACAGTGATAATTACAAGAATACTTGCCATTGTAGCAGGTAGTTGTAAAGTTTGGGTTTCAATTAGTTTTGAAATGCCAATCGACAATGTTCCATATTCTCCTCTAACTAGAAAATTTGTTGCAGCAAATTCCCCTAAACTTATTGCAAAAGCAAAAATCCCCCCTACAATAATACCTCTGTAAATGAACGGAAGTTCTATTTTCGTAAAAATCCTGAATCGAGAAGCTCCTAATGTAGAAGCTACATTTAGCATTTCTACATCTATCCGATTATATGCTGAGAGTATAGATCTTGATGCGAAGGGGATACAGATTAAAACATGAGTCAACACTATGAATACCCATACATACTCTAAATAAATTACTGAGTTGTTGAACATCAGAAACATTCCAATTGCAAGGGTTATTGAGGATGTTGCCATTGGTAAAATTATGATATAGGAAACAAAATTTTCTGAAAAAGAAACTTTGTATTTTTTTAAGCTTTGATATCTATTTCGTAGAACAAAAACGAGTAAAACGGATAGAATTAGTGTTAGTACTGTTGTTAGAGATGCAAACAGTAATGTGTTTAGCAACAATCTAAGGGGAGAATTGCCCAGCAAAGGCATATATTCATTAGAAAACAGCTGTTGATACCCCCAAAAATGAGATATTCCATCAGCATAAGGTTGGAAAGATTCTAACACTATAGCTACTATTGGACTGAAGGTGAAAATCATCAATATAAGAATGAACAATATAAACAAAGACATAATTATGTTTTTCTTCCAATTGTTTTTAGAAAATGATATTTTTTCACTAGTAAATATGCTTTCTTTTCCTTCTGCCATTTGTCTTGTACGACTCTCAAAGAAGAGGTATAGAATAATTATGATTGTATTTAATATTAGTTGAATCAAAGCTAAAGTTGCTCCTCCATTAAAATCGAGTGACGCCTTCATGAGCTTATAAATTCTTACTTCTAAGGTTTGAAACTTAATTTCCCCCAAGTAGAGAACAATTGCAAAACTATTGAACGTATAGATAAAAACTAGTAGAGCTGCAGATACAATGTAATTCACAATTTGAGGAAATATAATCTTACGCAGAATTAACCAATTACTCGCTCCTAAAGATTTAGCCACGTCAATCTGCTCTGTGTCAACACTTTTCCACGCAGGAATAGACATTCGAATAATGACTGACAAATTATAAAAAACATGAGCAATAAGTATTCCTTCAAATGTACCAAAAATCTCAATGATAGGAGAATCAATACCAGTTAAACCAGTCCATATACTATTAACCCATCCTGATTCACCATATGTAACGATAAACCCTAGTAGCACCACAATAGCTGGAAGTACAAAAGGAATTGTCATTAGATTAAGTAAGAGTTTTTTTCCTCTAAATTTGTATTTTGCGAAGAAATACCCCGCAGGAATTCCTAGAATCAGACAGATTAGCATTGATAATATAGCTTGAGAAGATGTGAAAAGTAAAAATGAGATATTTAGTGGATCAGTGATAGTTTCTATAATAAAACTAAAGGTAAGTTGGTTACCATCAGAAAAAAATATCAAAGATATTATGGATTGGCTGAAATACTGTGCGTTTAAGGGCGCATTATAATAGTTAACATCAGAAAAAGCAAACTGAAATATTTTGGACAAAGGAGCATAAAAAAACAATATCAAGAATGAACCAAAAGCAAGTATAACTAAAATGATTATGGATCTGTTTAAGATAGAATCCACTTTCGCTCTTCTCTTGAGAGTAGTGCTAAACATGCTATTCAACATCGAATTACTTTCTTTTTCTTGCGAAATTGTATGAGATTGCTCCAACTGAAACTGCTAAAATTACCACAACAATAGAACTGAATTCAACTATCTCCAATTCCCATTCCGATTTCCAGTAATCTAGATTTTCGTTTAACATATTTGGAGGGATTAAATAATTTAGGATGTCAACATCATCCGGGTTTATAGCTGATTCAAGGAAGCAGTTATCAATTTCTGTTCGATTATTCGCAGGATACATCCAGTTGTTCAATGGGATTTCTTCTTGAGGTTCTTCACTTAGAAACCAATCTATGAAATCCTTAGCATTTTCTTCATTTGGTGCTCCATTTACAAGACCAATCCCTTCGATCTGTAACCAAGCATTATCAAGTCCGTTTTCATGACTTAAAAAAACAGCTGAGGGGGGATCAACTTCTGTACCAACTCCCCAGAGAGGATGACATATATCATAAGCTGGACTAGTTCCATAAGAAACCATGATTGGACGGTTTCCTTCTTCTGAGCTATAAACATCAAAAGCTGCTCCCCAACTTGAAGTGATTCTCAAATTATCTGAAGCTTTGTTCCACCAATCTCTCCAATCTTGACCTAATAATCCATCAAAATTTATTGAAGGATCACCATAGACAGCAATCGTCCACAACAAAAATCCTAAACCAGGTGAGCTAAGTGTAGGATCCTCTATTACAAGTTTTTTATCTAATTCAAGAGAGATTATGTCTTCAAGTGTTAGATTGTTAATCTCTTGTATAGTGGATGAATTGATTCTACTAATATCATACCAGAGAGCAATTATACCATAATCATATGGAAGTAGATAGTGATCTGGATCCAGATTATCAATTAGTTCCTCCGAAATATTTTCTAAACTTGGGGAAGAATATGGAACTAAAATATCTTCTTTCTTAGCTGTATGGATTAGAACATTATCAATACCAATCAAAACATCTGCAATAGGATTGTTTTTCTCTAGCACAACTTGTGTTACTATTGTATTTGCATCCTCAACAAGAATGAGACGAATGTTTTCTTTAGGGATACCACTGTAATTGGAGTAACCTTCCACAAAATCATAACCAGGATCTGCAAGTAGAGATTCATATGAATATATTGTCAATTCATAATCATCTACTTCAACTTCTATGGCATTGGTTGATCCGAAAATAGAGCTTGTAAATAATATGATAAATAGTAGAATAAAGACACTTCTTTTCATTTAAGTCAAATTAAAATAGTATGTTATAATTTTAAATCTTAGCTTTACTATATAGGGGGGCTATATCTACTAATTGAAAATCCTATTTATTAGATCAAGCAATTCTTCAGATGTTCTAGCAAATATATAGCCTATTGCTTCATACCCAGAACTTCCACTATCTAAAAGAATTCTCATATTGAATACTATGGGGGTTTTTGCTATTTGGTCTAGAGTATGTTCCCAATTAGAATCTAATGATTCAGTGGAGACATATGGGATTTTTAGATTTTTTATCTTTTTGAATAATTCTGATTTGTTTTTAAAACTCAGAACCCATCGTATATCTGATTGCTTTTCTCTTAACCATAGCAATAATGAAGACATTGTTTTCGAAGATCCAAATTCAGGATCGCTTACTTTTACAATTTTTTCTTTTACCTTAATAATTCTTCCAGGATAACTAGCAATGTCATCTAAATCTTTAGCTTTTTCATCAGATTGCGCTAATTGTGAACCTATTTCTGGCACCCATTTATAGAAAGTAGGATGTGTTGAAAGTTGAGTATACATCTCCTTAAGTTCTGAAAGGATGATGCTGCGGTTCTCTAATGAAGGAATTTCCTTATAACCTGAACAAATGTCGCATTTATCATAAACCGCCAATTGGGGAAGGATTGCCTTATGAATAGAACATAATGGTCCTTCTACACGTAAAGATTTACATTTAGTACAAATAGTTCTCATAACTTTATCCAAGGGCTCTTGAGTGAAAAGCATGTTTGAAATCAAATCAGAAAGTGCATCTAAATGATGATTAATTTTTTCATCACCTGTTTCTGCAATGTTTTTCTTAAGGTAAGATACAACAACAGGTTGTTTCACACCCAATAATTTAGCAATTTCATTCTGAGATTTTCCTTTACTCCTCAGATTATGAGCGATTCTGATTCTTAAGCTAGGAAGCATTGTTGATGCTATATATTCGCACGGGAAACGCAAGATATCTCACCTATATCACCTCTATAAAGCGCACCTATTAATCTTTTCTTAAAAGAATTCAGAAAGGGAAAAACAGCAATAACTAGGAAAAACTTAAAATGGTCTCGCGCACAAATAGACTTGATATAAGTGGATGTTGTCTTACAAGCTATTTTAGGTACATTAGGGTTCTTAGTTATTATCGCCATATTTACCGTTGCAGTAATTTACATGTTCAAATATACAAAGAATGATAAAAAAACTGAAGGATAGTTATTTCATTAGGAAAAGCATTTCAATTATTGATAAATTATAAAGTTAAGAGATTGTTAGAAGTGATTTTTCTTGTGAAATCGGTATATAGACATGCAATACTTATAAACATATCAGAGAATATAGGTTGGATTATCTGCAATCCAACAATTAAGATGAAAACGTTTATGCAATCAAAATAGAAGGAATGAACACTATGCCTGAAGATTCTCATCGACAAATTGATGGTAAAAAATGGTATGTCGAAAGGATTTTCCAGATTGCTCAAGATAGAAGATATATTACAGCAATAGATGTTTGGGCAATCATTTTGGATGCAGTTTTCCTTCAAAGAAGGTACTTAAATATTGACGGAAAAGAGATAACTGGGATCACAGCAGGAGACATAGCAACTAGCATGAATATGCATCTTAGTTCTGTTTATCATAACCTTAAAATTCTACAATCTAAAAACCTTAATCTTCTGGATACTGAAGATTTGATAGGTTTTAATGAAAAAGGAAGAAAAGTTACGAAGAAGGTTTATTTAATACCTCAAAAATACTACGATGAATTTAGAGATATTTATGATAAGATACAGACATCAGGCTTTTCTCCACCACATAAGCAGTTCACATTTTTCAATTTATTGAAAATACGGGGAATTCTTTCTCATTATGCAGCTTTATTACACAGAGATAGGCTCTTAGTAGATGAGGAGACAAATGAGATTACAAGTTGGTATCATAAATGGTTAAAACCGTTGACTTTACCCAAATTTAATGTGAATCCCGGTGTTATGTACCGTTTCACAAAAGAAGATATGCGCAAAATCTTGATGGTTTTTACTGAAATTCTTGAGAAGAATAAAGATAACTATAAAGATGAAGAAACTGATGGTATTCCTTTTCTATTTTCATATCTAATATTTGTTCCATATACTACTGAAATGATGAAAGGAGAATGGTTGAACAGGGACGAATTTGAAGAAATGGTTGAAATTAGTGCTGACCTAAAACCTGCAAAAGAGAAGATATCTAAGTGTGAAAGTGATCATGATACTTTCTTCAGATATGGTATCTCATGTCCAGTTTGTGGAGAAGAACCACCGGAAGGTTCGATAGAATAAGTTAGCTTAACCAATTTTCAGTACTAAAACTTGTTTTAATTAGTGATTATCAAAAAACTTTCTCTAACCCAAAATTTGTAATAAGATGAATTAAAACTAGTTAATATCAAGGTTGAGTAATGATATGCAATCTAACATAGTCAAGATAAATCCCGGATCTATAAATGTAAAAATTATCGAGAAGGTCGTATCTTTACTAAAAAGAGGTGAGATTATAGCCTTTCCAACAGATACTGTTTATGGCGTTGGAGGGGATATCTTTAGTGAAACAGCGATAAATAGGATTTATAGATTAAAGAATCGACCTGCAAATAAGCCTATCAATGCCCTTGTTTCTTCTATGAACCAGCTGAAGATGGTTGTTGAATTTTTACCAGAGGATGCAAAATTATTAATTGAGAAATTCTGGCCGGGTCCTTTAACAATAATTCTTAAGAAAAGAGCAGAAGTTTCTGACATGGTTACCAGCAGTCTAGATACAATTGGAGTACGAATGCCAAATAATCGAGTAGCTTTGGAAATCATAAGGAAATTTGAAAAACCTCTTGCTACTACAAGTGCAAATATTTCTAATAAACCCAGTACTTTGACAGCTGAAGATGTATATATTAATTTTAAAGAGGAGTTACCTATAATAATTGATAGCGAAGAAAAGGTTCTAGGAATAGAGTCAACAATCATTACATTTGAGTCGGTCAAACCTCAAATTCTACGAATTGGAGCTATCACCAAAGAAGAACTATCTCGATTTATAGATTTCTAAGAATTGAAGGCAGTTTTAAGTGCAATTAAAACGTTTTTATAGTATATTTTGAATGTTTATGTGAGAAAAATGAATAAAAAAGACATAATATTCTGGGACGTAGACACACAAAAAGATTTCATGGATCCAGATGGAAAATTATATGTTAACGGTGCAGAAAAACTGAAAAATAATTTAGAAAAATTAACTCAATATGCACGAATAAATGGGATCAAGATACTTGGTTCAGTTGACTTCCATTCAGATATGGATCCTGAGATAGATAAAGAAAATCCAGATTTCAGTGAAACATTTCCACCTCACTGTTTGAAAAATGAACCAGGTCAAGAGAAAATCATGGAAACTAGGTCAGAGATGCCGTTATGGGTCGATCCAATAACCTATCCTCAAGAAAAAATAGTTGAACTAATCGAAGGGAAGGGTCCCATAATTTTTCGAAAAACGCAATTAAGCGCGTTTTCTAATCCGAATCTAGTTCCGATTGTAAACCAATTGAAACCTCAGAAAATCATTGTTTATGGAGTTGCTATAGACTTCAGTGTAAAAAAAGCAATTGAAGGATTTCTCGAACAATCAAACGATTATGAGATATATTTAGTAATAGATGCAATAGAAGGAAGAGATGAAGAGAAATCGAAAAATCTAATAGCACAATGGATGGAAAAAGGAGTGAAATCAATTACAACTGAAGGCATTCTTCAAGGTACACTTAGTAATTAATCTAGAAAGTAAGTTGATACCATCCTTCTTTCAACATCTCTGTAACAAAAGTTCCAGCATATCTTACATCAATACCTATTTCTGATAATTTTTCGCTAGATCCAAAGTTATCACTGCACGATTTGCACGCATAAACTTCAACTCCAGAATCTATTAGCAGCTTAACTTGCTCAATAAAACCCTTATTTTCTGCATCTATCTTTTCTGTAGAACCCCAAAGAATGACTCTTGCTTGATCCATCCAGCCTTGTTTCAAAGCGTTATAAGCGTATTTGAAACTTAATTCATTATGAACAACAGTATCTACAGAACTTAAAATAATAAATACTCGATGCATAAGTTGGATTATCTAGGTTTCATTCAATTATTACCATTTGACTAAAGAAAATGAAACATTTAATGAAATGAAAAAGAAAAATGATTAGAATTAAATAAGTACTATATAACCGGTTGTTCTTCTGCCATTTGTTCCTGTTTCTCAAGTATTTCAGAGGTTGATTGGTCGATTTGTGGAGCTTTTGTTAGAAACCAAATTGCAGAGCTAATCATCAACCCCAAAACAGATGTTCCAAGAAACACCCACCCAATTGGGACATATTCCCCAATAATTCCAGCGAGTAACATTGCTATAGGTGTTATAGAAGTGGTAAAAACTCCAATTACACTCATTGTTCTTCCAAGGCTTTCTTTTGGAACTATCGTCTGAAATACAGTCATCATTGAAACATTCAAAAGAGGTAATACTATAACGCTTATGAATAGTATACCACCTATTATCCAGAATCGACCTTCAATATCTGTTGGAACAAGAATTAAAGTTGATATAATACTAAATGTCCATACTATTGCAATATAGCTACTTAGTCCTTTCTTCTTAAAACCCTTGAAGAACGACATTACAATCCCACCTATCAGCATACCAGCTTGAAGGAAAGCAATTACGATCGCATAATCTGTTTTCAAACCAGCATGTGTTTTAGTCACAAAAAGCGGCAGTAAAGTACTTATTGGAGTAACGAAGAAAGTAATCGCCATAAACATAACCAAAAATGGTATCATTCCTTTAATATTGAGTATCGTATTTATTCCATCTTTGAAATCTGCGAAGAATGAGAATTTGGCACCTTTTTTCAACGTAGTTGCAACTTTTGGAATTGAAATAAAAATTAAAGGAACCATAGCGATTACGAAGGTTACGATATCTATCCAAAGTAAATCAGCTTCTCTCCATACTGTAAGAAGTCCACCAGCTACAGCGGGTCCTATTACATTTATTGCACCAGTTGCTATATAATTGATGCCGTTCATTCTACTTAGATGTTTTTGGGGAACCATCGTTGGCATCAATGCATTGAGAGTAGTAAAGTGAAAACCATTACCTATACCTCTAATTATTATTATAAAGAAGTACCACAGTAAAGACATAGAATCTGCGTAAAAAAGATAAATTGCTGCAAGTGTTGTTATAGCTATAGACGCATCTGCAATGATGATAATAGCTTTTCTGTTTATCCTATCAACTAGAACTCCAGCAATTGGTGCCAGAATCAAGAATGGTCCAAAAGCTGCAATTGATGCTAAACCTAGAATAAGTTCACTTTGGGTTTCTATTGCAATCCAAAGGACCAAGACAAATTGTACAATTGTGGATCCAAGTCTGCTAAACAATTGACCTCCCCAGAAGAATAGATATTGTTTGAAGTATTTCTTTTCTTCAAGAACTTATGGAACTTCTTCAACAGTTTCCATATAAATACACAATACCAATGATTGAATTTTCTATGAAATTTCTTTTAACTGTTTTTGTCTAACTACAATACATTCCTATTTTTTAACAAAGCGCAATAATCTGACAGAGATCATTAATTTTTTTTCTTAATCTCAAATGTAAACTTACTGTTTTGGATATATGGACAATATATACAATTTGAGCATTGAGAACTGCAATTTTCATCTGAACCAAAATATTTTCCGAGCCATCCCCTTATTCTGTTTTTCATAGAGAGTTTTTCTGGTTCATTACTTATTGTTGCCATATTTTCACCTAAAAGAATAATAATAGGATATGATAAACTGCAGCTGTTATCAGAGACGTTAATATCAGAGGATAAAAGAAACCTATTGCAGTCATTTTCCAGCTCTTTGTCTCTGATTTTATTATTGCTAAGGTTGCAAAACATGGTGCATAAGTCATTTGAAATACAAGAAATGCAATAATTTGAGGTGTTGTCCATGCTGCTGTTAATAATCCAAGTATGCTCAAAGCAGAAATTACTACTTCTTTGGCTGCAATTCCAAACAGTAATGTTACGACAATTTTCCAATCAAATCCAAACAAAGGTTCAGTAATAAAGGCCAACCCACTTCCGATATATCCAGCGATAGTTTCTTGAGGAGATGCTCCATAAGGGATATTACTCGCAATCCAAATAACTATCGATGCAAGAAAAATGAAAGTACCAGCTTTCTTAATGAAGACTCCTGCTCTTTCCCAAGTTAAATGAAAAATATTTTTCAATCTAGGCATTCTATATTCAGGTATTTCAATAATAAGGGGCATTGTATCTGATTTTCCTAAAAACAGTCTAAAGAACATTGCAGATAGAAAAACTAGTAAGAAACTCATAGCATATAATATTAACATTAGAAGTGCAGCAAACCAAGGTTTGGTTTTGAAGAAGATACTTGTAATAGAAGTGAGTACTCCCAATGTTGCTGCGCAAGGAATGAAAGAATTTGTTAAAATCATTGAAATTCTATCTCTTTCGCTTTTGATTGTTCGAGCTGCAAGTACTCCCGTTACATTACAACCTAACCCCATAATCATACTGAGAAATGCTGTTCCTTGTAATCCGAATTTTCCTAATACAATATCCATTAGATAAGCAGATCTTGCTAGATACCCTGAATCTTCCATTACTGCAATGAGAATGTAGAAAATGATTATTATTGGTACAAAGAGTAGAACAGCAGTAATTCCCGATAAGATCCCATCCACAATGAGACTAGTGAGAAAAGCAGGACTATTTATTGCTAATAGCCAACCTCTTACGATTTCTGAGAACGAAATAAATAAGCTATCTAATCCTGAGATTACTGGACCTGAAGCAGAGAAAGTGATTAGGAAGAAAACAGCATAAATGAGAATCAGAATTGGATAACCCCAGAATTTATGCATAACTACTTTATCGACTTTGTCACTTTTCTTCTCTTTAAAATCTTCTAAGCCAATAACTGATTTTTTAACAATGCTTTTTAGAGCTCTATACTTCCTCTTTGGTATCTCATCAGCTGGATCAAAATTCTCAGATATTTTTAGTTTTTCTATTTTTTTGAATATATCATCAAGAACATATTCCTCTTCTAGTTTTGAGATAACCCATTTATCACCCTCTAGAACTTTGATAGACAACCACCGAGTTGGATAATCCTGCAATATTTCTCTGTTATTGATTTGTCTAGAAACACTGTTAATCATTGTTTCTAACTTCTGAGAATAGATTAAGTAAGCTGGTGTAAAAGTATATTTTTCTGTATGTAATGCATCATAAAGAAATTTCTTGATTCTAATAATACAGCTATTGTCAAAAGCACTAACAAGTAGAACAGGTATACCAAGCTGTTTTTCTAGTTTATGTCTATCAATTTGGATACTTTCTTTTTCAGCAAGATCCATCATGTTTACTATCAAAGCAATATTATCAGTTAGTTCAAGAGCTTGAAGAGCAATATAGGAGGTTCTTTCTAATCTAGTGGCATCAACAATAACACACACAAGATCAGGTTCTTCTTCAACAACATATTTTCTAGTTATTAATTCTTCTTCAGAATGAGCAGAAAGTGAATAAGCTCCAGGTAAATCTATAATGGAAAAATATTCATCAGATAGAAGTAAATGTCCTTCCTTTTTCTCAATAGGTTTTCTGGATATACCACCAATCCAATTATCGATTCTCCTAGGGAAAAGATAATGCCCTTCTTTTTTTTCGACAGTTTTTCCTGGCCAGTTACCAATATGTTGGTGACCACCGGTCAGCATATTAAAAAGAGAGGATTTACCTACATTAGGGTTCCCTAGAAAGGCTATACGATGCTCAATGGTATGGTCAGAACCTGGAGGAGTAAAAATCCTACGAATATGAGGTTTACCACCACGAGGTTTACCACCACGAGACTTTCTAGTATATCTTCTTTTACCTTGATTAAAACGGGATCTTCTCATTCAATTCATTCCGGACTAACAAGTTACTTCGATTTTTGTTGCTATTCCTCTTCCAATAGCAACTCTTGTGGCTTTTACTTCTATCAAAACGGGACCCAAATCATTTTTTACTATTCGAAGTTTAACTCCCTCTAAAACACCCAAATCTGCTAAGAATCGTCTAGCTTTTTGTCCAGCAGTAATTTTTTCTACCTTTACGATAGAATTGACTGTTGAATCTGCTAGTGAAATCTTTTTATTCATGATGTTCATTTGCTGTCTAGTAATACCATATAAATAATTTTTGGATATGTCCAAATTCTTAAATTTGGATTAAACACCTCTCAATCCAAAATAAAGAAGAAAAGGGCACTAAAATAATCAGCTAATATACTCTTAAAAAGATTAGTAGTATAAGCTATTCATTGAACTATTTTTCTGTTGATTCTGGGAGAACAATTGGAATCGAAAGAGTCATTTTTGTTCCTACTATTTCTCCTGACCGACGAACATTATCTATTTTCAATTCCATTTGGTATCTATTTAATAATTTTTGAATAACGGTGACATCTAGTTTTTTATGATCAAGAATTTGGTTCATAAGAAGTTCTTTCCGATCCTCAAGAGAAAGAACGATTCCTTCAAAATGTAATTTAGCATTAACTGTTTCATAAACCGGTGTTCCTACCGTTATATCAGTTAAAACGACATCATCTGTGTATTCCATCATCCTTACTATAAGATTAACAAAAATTCGATAAGTAAATTCATCACCAAGTACTAATACATCTTGAATTCTATTTATATCCAACTTCACTCTTTTAGCAAAGAAATTATTTATGTATCTTGCAGTATGTTTGAGTATATCCTCAAGTTTCTGGTTTGCGAGCAATTTTTCCTCTTGAAGTAGAAGCATAATGTTAGCGTTTTGGATAAGATAAATTGAACGAACGGTTATATCTCTCATTTTTTCTATCATTTGGATTCCAGTTTGTTTTTCTACCATCTCTGAATCATAGAGACGTTTGAAAAAGTCAATGTAACCAATTTCAGCGTGTAATTTATTCAACAAGTCATGTTGAAATAGTTCAAAAAAGAATTGTCTTTGATGCTCAGAATCAACAATTTCTTGAATATCTCGACAGATAAGAACAAAGAGCTTTTCATCAACTGCAGAAATAAGTGTTGAAGAAATATGAAATGAGATTTCAGTTTTTTCTTTTGTGAAAAAGGTGAATTTTTGCAGTTGTTTTCCTAATTCCATTGTTTGTTCAACGAACTCGCTCAAAAGATTCTGTTCTAGAATGAAACTAGATAATTTCTTGCTTTTGAGTTCATCTAATGTTTGCCCTAAATATCTGCAAGCTTGAATGTTAGCTTCGCGGATTGAACATTCTTCATCAACTAAGAATATCATATCTAAACTATTTTGAAATATGATATCGAAAGTTTCTCTTATGAGAATAGTTTCATCTGAAGGATTCATTGATAAACTCACTCTGTAATATTAAAGTTCATATTATTTTGTTAGATAAAAGCATTTCGTAAATGCTTTCATAAATTTCTTATTTAACAGTTAATACCATACGTCTTTTATTCCACCCCAATAAGCTAAGAAACCTGTCAGGAAGTGTAGTAATGGAGTCATAATAATCAAAGTTACGAAGTAGAACCAGAAATTGGGTTCAGAATATAGGAAAGGTAGTGCAAATAATAGACCAGTTACCATCCATGAACCTTGATCATACAGAGGTAAAGCACCACCAGGTTTTACACCAATTCTCCTTTTTGTAAAAGAACCCAATAAATCAGCAAAATGATCTCCGAGACTCATAAAGAAGCCAGTCCACCAAGGAAAAACATCAAATACATCATACTGAATTGTACAGACATACCAAACAATAACTCCGGCTATTGTACCGAAAATAATACCAAAAATCAATCCTCTCCAAGTTTTGTGGTCTCCTAATATTCTTTTGCCATCCTTTGTCGTTCTTCCAAAATCAACCGGAGTGCTCAAGAAGGGTATTATTTTGCTTAAGTTTGCAAAAGAGTTGCACATATAAATTGGAAAGCCCATAGCTATAGCATAGATTACCATGGTGAAGAAAGTTCCAGCATCCATGGGGAAAGAAAATTCAATCATATATCGATGAATTATGAACTTAAATTAAAATATTTTGGATAAAAGACGACCAAAGTCCAATTTTGAATAACCCGTTGAGAAAGATTAATAAGAAATCGTTAGAAAACTGTATTATAACATTGATATTGGGGAATCTGTGTGGTTCAGAAGGAAGCTAGACGAAAGATTGAGTATGAGTGCAATATTTGCAAAAATACTAGAGTTTTACTCATTCTACAGTCACTTCACCGAGAAGTTGATGAAAAGGGTTACGTAGAATATGTAGATGTTCATCAATGTCTTGATGAGAGATTAAACGCCAATATTCTTTATGTAGATAAATCACTCGTGGTTAGATCTCAGGTTCCTGTAAGAGTTGGAGATGATATTTCCTCCAGTCAAATCAGCGCCTTTCAAATTCCAGTACCAAAAAAAGTAGATTTGAAAGAAACAATAATAGAACCGAATAAGGAGTTTAAATACAAGAATCTAAAAAGTTTAAGAATCGCTGATAAACTCCGACAAACACAATATGTCTTACAGAAAAATGGTAGTGGGAATAAGATTGAAGTTGAATCTGAATTAAGTTTTATTGAATTAGAAGCTATAGTTTCAAAAGGAATTGACGAAGAGATTATCGAGGATTGGTTAAAACAAATCATCTCTATTTTGGAAGCTATAGTGTTATTAGATGAGGAAATGCTTTCTTATCTGATAACTTATCTAGATCCAAAACTGACTGCTCCTCCAACTGGAGAAACTATTATAGAAATAGATATGATACTTCATGCAAAGAGCTCATTTCCTGTATCATCGCTCAAATCCTATGCAACATTCAGAAGGAAATGGGCAGATTTTAGCAAAGACTATGGAAAGAAGAATTTCGAAGGATACGAAAAGCTTCTCACTTATTGTATTGGCAATCAACATAAAACACTGCTTGACATATATTTCAAAGCAGAAAATTCTCTACAATTCAATGATTTTATCAATAGAATCGAAGATTTAGCAATGCTCGGTTTAATTAACATCAAGAAAACCGAATTTTTCACAGTTCAAGAAGTTTGAAATCTTAAATCATTGAAAAAATCTATTAATAGTTATTATATTCTTCATCTATGACATTGTTAGCCAGAAGATTAGATCATTTTCAAGAATCAGTAATAAGAGAGATGACAAGGAAAGCAATTGAACATAATGCTATTAATTTGTCTCAAGGGATGCCAGATTTTAACCCTCCTGAAGAATTAATAAAAGGGATAAAAAAAGCAATAGAGATACAAGAACACCAATATTCTGTAACTTATGGTAGGGAAGATCTGCGAGAACAAATAGCTGAAAAACTTTCAACCTATAACAAAATCAATTATAATCCTGAACATGAAATCACTGTTACTTGTGGTGCTTCTGAGGCTATTTCAAGTGCTATTTTGGCAACAATGAACCCTAGGGAGGAGATTCTAGTACTTGAACCTTGGTATGAGAATTATGTTCCGATTACTCATCTAGCTGGAGGAAAGCCAGTATATGTCCCCCTTGACGAACAAGAATTCTCGATAGATGAGGAAAAAGTGAAAGAAAGTTTGTCTTCAGAAACAAAGGCAATTGTGATAAATTCTCCTCATAATCCAACTGGCAAAGTATTTTCAAAGAAAGAATTAGAATTCATAGCTGATATCTGCCAAGAACATAATCTAATTGCTATTACTGATGAAATATACGAGTATATTCTCTATGATAATGTCAAACACATAAGTCTTGGGAGTATCAAAGATATGTACGAAAGAACAATTACAATTTCAGGATTCAGTAAAACATTTTCTATAACAGGTTGGAGAATAGGTTATGCTGCAGCTGAGAAGGAATTAATGTCAGGAGTTAGGAAAGTGCATGATTATCTAACAGTTTGTGCCCCGTCACCTTTACAATATTCCGTTCTTGAATCCTTTAATCTTAAAGAGGATTATTTCGATGAGTTAAAGCAAAGATATCGAACAAACAGAGATTTCCTAACAAAAGAATTAAACAATATAGGATTTGATACTTTCATTCCTTCAGGGGCATACTATGTGTTTGCAGATATTAGTTCCTTTGGTCAAACAGATTTGGAATTTGCTGATTTTCTAGTTAAGGATAAAGGAGTCGCAACAGTGCCTGGAACAAGTTTCTATGGAGATAATAATACTAAGAAATCAGGAAGAAAATATCTTAGATTCTCTTACTCACAAAAATTAGAAACGATAAAAGAAGCAATAGGAAGGATAAAAACCAGAATAGAAAACATATAAATATCCTATCTGAAAAGCAATCAGAGAGCAATGACACAAGCAACGGTTCTTCAAGTAAGCAATCTAACAAAAGTTTACGGAAGAGAGATACATTTAGGTTTAAGAAAATTCGGTAAGAAGATTATCGGAGCTCAAAATGTAAGTTTTTCAGTTTCTAAAGGCGAAATTTTCGGGTTTTTAGGTCCGAATGGAGCTGGAAAAACCACAGTTATGAGATCAATATTGAATTATCTAAGGATTGAAGAGGGAGAAATTAGCGTCTTTGGTCTAGACCATAGAAAAAATTCTCTAGAAATAAGAAAAAGAATAGGCTATATACCAGGTGATTTAGCGGTTTATGACAATTTCACAGGAGAAGAACTTATTAAATATTTCAACCATTTCCGACAAAATAATTTAGAATTATTAGAAGAATTGAGAACAATTTTTACAGTAAATCTAAAACAAAAAACAAGAACGTTATCCTCAGGTAACAGACAACAGGTAGGAATCATCTTAGCTTTAGCTTCTAAACCTGAATTTCTAATTCTAGATGAACCCAGTTCAGGACTGGACCCTTTGATTACAGCCAAATTTCATAAATTATTAAAACGTCTTAAAAAAGAAGGTGTAACTATTTTTCTTAGTTCTCATGATTTAACTGAAGTACAAGCTATCTGTGATAGAGTTGGCATTATAAAGAATGGCGAGATGGTTCTTGTTGAGGATGTAGAAAACCTCAGGAAAAAATTCTTACAGCATGTATTTGTGAGATTTTCCTCTAGCAAAGTGCCGCAATTAGAAGAAATAAAGGAGCTTGATTTTGTTTTAGATGCAAATCAAAAAAATAACGGAGACTTCAAACTCAAAATAAAGGAGAATATTGATGACCTCATAAATTGGTTGAAAGGATATGAAATAGAGAGATTGTCAATTGAAGACGCAAGCTTGGAAGAAATCTTCTTACATTATTACGATTAGGTGAAAAATATGGTACATATATTTCTAAAAAACTTAGTAAAAAAATGGAAAGCTGGAATTATAATTCCTCTTTCACTCGGATTATTTGTTCTTTTAATAGCAGCAATCTGGCCTGACATGAGAGAAGCAGCTGACTTATTCGCTGTAATTCTTGAAAGCCCAGTATATGCAGCTATGCTAGGAGATATGGGTATTTTTAATATCGCAGTATGGCCCGGAGCACATCAGATGTATATGAGTATAATGCTTGAATATTATATTATTGCTGTCACAATTTTCATTCCAACAAAAATTATAACTGAGGAGATCAACAAGAAAACTCTTGACGTGACATTAAGCTATCCTATCCCTCGTTGGAGATTTTTGTTAGAGAAATTCAGCGTGTATCTGTTCTATAGTTTACTCTACCCATTATTACTAATGCTGTTTACTTTCATCAGTACTGAATACTTACAATATAACTATGCTCATCTAAATGTTGAATTTGATTATTTAGCATTAACTTATTCAATGATTGGAACTTGGATGCTTTTTTTCAGTTTAGGGGCTATTGCTCTGTTTTGTTCAGTTTTAATATTAGATCCAAGAAAAGCTTTAGGAGTATCAGCAACTGTAATATTTGGCATGTTCCTTCTGTTTAGGATTGGTGACATGACAGAATCAGTAGAAATTATAAAATACTTCTCTGTCTTTAATTATATGAACTTTGCAGCAATTGTGTCATCAGGAACTTTCCCTGTAGGAGATTTCTTTGTGTTACTAGGAGTGGGCCTAGCAGCTCTAATAGGTGCATTACTAATATTCCAAAAAAGAGAATTGAAGTATTAAGGCTTCAATCACACTTTTCTTCATTTTTTAACGATAGTAATATATATTCGGTAGAGAGCTGATTCCGGAATAGTGGTTATGATGCCTATAATCAGAGGTATAAGAAAAATCAAGTGGAATCTATCATGGAAAAACCTTAAAGCTTTGTCACATTCCTTGAAGACATTGTTCACAGATGAGACGAAATTAGATAAGTGGTTTTTCGTGTACTCATTGATATTACTACCAATATTAAACTACCTGGTTGTATTTGAGAGCGATAGGTCACTCATTAGTATAGGGTCCTCATTTTATAGGATAATGTTTTCTCGATCAGATTTAATACCAGTAACCATTCTTATTTTATTAACAATTTGCATATTCATTATTTCTCTAAAAACGTATAATAAAGTAAAACCGCTTCTATTTGCATCGTTGTTTTCTCAAATATTGATTATGTTTTTTGAAATAAATATCATCATAAGATATTCATTCAACTATCAAGGCTCTATAGACATGACAGACCAGATTTCAATGTTTTTTTCTTTATCACTCTTAATTATACTGCTCAAAGTAATAAGCATCATTTATATGAGAATCAAAACTATAATCCTATTCAATAGAGATTTAAGGAAACTGGAATCTGGAATTGAATAGAAACTACTAAGTGTTTGAATTAATTTAATCAAGGATATTTTTCTTATTAAACTTATGAGTCATAATGGTTTTGGAGCTGTCAAGGATGGAGCTTCTATTGATGGTTCACCAATGAGAGAGGGTTCAGGAACAGCTGGAAGAGGAGATGTTATCAATCAATATCCGTTATACAAGAAAATAACTTTAGCTTTGTGATTGAGTTAAGTCAGCATTACAATTATTGCATACTCTGTCAGTTTTGTAGACAACACCTTTACAGTTTGGGCAGAACTTTTGGTTTATATCTAAAGGTTTCGGAGCTGTTAAGGTGGGAGCATCTATTGATGGAGCAGGAGTAAAAGAAGGCTTAGGTGCAATAGGAAGAGAAGATGTTGGATCTTCAATTGGGGTAGGTTCAGGAACAGCTGATGGAACAACGGATGAGTCTTCAATTGGAGTAGGTTTAGGTGCCTCATCTTGTATCATAGTTCTATTGTAAATACTTGGAGCTTTTGGGATAGGTGTAGCAGGAGCTGGAGCACTTGGATCCTTTATAAAGGATTTACTTTCAGTGGTAATAAGCTTGAAATCAACAACCAATTTTCTGAATCCTAAAAAGATTAGAAATAATCCTATTAAATTTCCATAAATACCTATAATTGTAAAATACATGACTATCCAAGAGAGAATATTGATAGTGCCTCCTATCAACGGAAGGAAGGATGGCTTTTTGATGAATCTCATCTGATTTTGGAAAGTTTGGAAAATTCTAAAGTTCATGAACAGAGCCAGAAACAACATAATATTACCAATAAAAAACATAGTCGTATTTAGATAATTGATAGGAATAAATCCTAACAATGAAAATATTACGTAAAGGATAAGAAACAGTCCAGTGTATTGGAACCTTTTTTCTTCCCTCTCTAGACTATAAATTTTAAAATGGTTCCTAGCATGCAAAGAGATTTGGACGAGATAGAAAGCGAAAAAACCGAGAAATATTATTTCTGAAATAGCAAAAATAATGAATAATACAGCATTCAGAGCATAAAAGTCTGAAATAATCTCTATAGCATATAAAGAGAGGAGATCTAATTCCATTACGGTAAAACTTGAAGGAATAATAATAAAAAATATACTAAGTATAGATGTGATAGTTAGTACAAAACCTAAAATGAGAATAAAAACTAGAGAATTCTTTACATTTTTTGATGAAGTAGAGAGTTCTCTTTTGTACTTATTAAAGGAAGGACCTTGATCAAATCTCGTCATAGATAAACCTCGAAACTAATAACATAATAAATGTTTTACCTTAAAAAGGAATTACATAATGACAATTAGAAGAAAATTAAGGGTCAGAGTCTAGCAAAATATTGAACTACTGCATTGAATCAATGTAAGCAAATTCATCAAATATCATTCTTTTTGATACTATTTGTTCCTGTTCAATATATTTCTTACCGAATTTATCCTCAAGATTAGAACTGTGCTTTCCTACTGCTAAAGGGTGACCAGTCTCATCTCTTCAGGTATATTAAATACTTCTTTAGCAATCTTCTCATTAAAACAAGCCATTGCATGAGCTACTAAACCTTTGTTGACAAGAGCTAACATTAATTGAAGCGTCGCCATTCCAGTATCAAAAAGATAATACTCAAGTTCCCCAACAATACAATCAAGGTCTGGTTTGCTAAAAATAGCAATTAACATAGATGCATCTTCAACAAATTCTCTAACCATTTGCTTTAATAGAAAATTCCATTTTGATTTATTAGATTAAATAGAACATAGGAGGAAGATAAGAAATAATCAAAAAAAGATTTCATGAGATTTGCAATTTATCTATAACTGCTTTTACTTCATCAGCATGTCCTTTGACTTTAACCTTTATCCAAATCTTAGCGAGCTTACCTTCATGATCAATTAGGAAAGTGCTTCGTATAACACCTAAGAAACTTTTTCCGTAAATAGTTTTTTCTTTCCAGGCACCATATAGCTGAAGAATTTCATGTTTAGGATCACTCAGAAGAATGTGTTTGAGCAAAAATTTTTTAATGAATTTCTGGTGGCTTTCAGGAGAATCAGGACTGATACCAACAACAATTGCATCAAGATTATTGAAATCATCGATACTAGAAGTAAAATCACAAGCTTCAGTAGTACATCCAGGAGTGTTATCTTTAGGATAGAAGTAAAGAACAACCCATTTACCTAGAAAATCTTTCAAACAGATTTTCTCGTTGGATTCATTAAGTAAGCAAAACTTAGGAGCTAAATCACCATCATTTAACATAAAATCAACACGAATTACCATTATTTTTATCTGTTTTAAAAGCTTCTTTAAATCAAAAAAAAGAAGAAGAATTGCTTTTGAATAACAATAAGATATAAATACTATCCAGCACTAAATTGTTTGGTAGACTATGTCAGGCGATGTTGGAAAAATATTTAAAGTAGTTTTGATTGGTGACGGAGCTGTAGGTAAGACAAGTCTGAGAAGGAATTTTATAGGAAAAAGTTTTAGAGAAAATTATTTGATGACAATAGGAGCTGATTTTTCTGTCAAACAAGTATCTTTTGAAGATTATGTAATTAATTTACAATTGTGGGATTTAGCTGGACAGCCAAGGTTTTCAGAAGTACGAGGAGCTTATTATGCAGGTACTTATGGAGCATTAGTCGTATTTGATATAACCAGACCAAACACGTTTACCAACATTGATTACTGGATAAACGAACTGATAAAATACAACAATCACAAACTTGTTCCTATGATGATAGTAGGAAATAAATCAGATCTAAGAGCAACTACTCCAGCAGAGGTGCAAGTTGACAAACTATCAGCAATGGCTTATGCTGAAACTTTATCCCAATGGGGAGGATTAAGAGTAGATTACATAGAAACATCAGCACTATCAGGACAAAATGTAGATAATTCTTTTCAAAATTTGATAAGTAAGATTTACATGAGATTAGGTATCTAGTAAGAAAAAGAAGAGAGATTACCTCTTAATTCTTATGGCATGCTAGTTTTGTACAACCAACTTTATCAGTTGTTTATTACAGACGACTGAATGGGACCGCCACGGTCTCTCCTACACTGCCCGTCATTAGCACGCTAATGAGTTACAGTTTCGCTTTTTTCCATTTCGTGTAAGCTACCCAACAAGGAACGCTACTACAAACTATGAGTAAAGACTATTTAAACCTCATAAAATTTTCGTACAATTTTAGAAGCTAATAATCCTCTTTTTAATCAGAATATAGATTGTAAGACCACCGATAAATAGCACACCAAATACTGAACCACCAATAATTTGGTTGCGAATATCATCAGCTAAAGGATGAGATTCAGGATCCAAAGGATCTCTACCTTTTCTAACTTCTTCACCATCGTAATAAGTATCTCCATCGCTATCTGGATCATGTGGATTTGTACCTTCTTCATATTCCTCAAGATTAGACAATTCATCCTCGTCAGGATCACCTGCAGCATCATCGACAAGAGGATCAAGAGAATGGGATACCTCCCAACCGTCGGGCATCAAATCATCGTCAGAATCAGCATCTAGAGGGTCTGTATTGTATTGATTTATTTCTGCACCGTCGTTTAATTTGTCATCGTCAGAATCATAATCAGCTGGGTCAGTTAAGTAGATATTTACTTCATCACCGTCGTTTAATTTGTCATCGTCAGAATCTGAATCTTTTGGATTGGTTAGGTAAGTATGAACCTCTTCCCCATCAAAAAGACCATCTGAATCAGTATCGTTTAAATTAGTATTTGTATAATACTCAAATTCGTCTAGATTGACAAGCCCATCATCATCAAGATCGTCTCCAGCATCATCGACAAGAGGATTAAGAGAATGGGATACCTCCCAACCGTCAGGCATCAAATCATCATCAGAATCAGCATCTAGAGGATTAGTCAGATACACTACAACTTCATTATAATCATTTAAACCATCTGCGTCGGTATCTGTATTTAGAGCATTAGTATTGTATATTAAAATCTCTTCACCGTCAGCTAGTCCATCATAATCGCTATCAAAATTGTTTGGATTTGTATCATAAACAAATATCTCTTCAAAGTCATCTAGCCCATCACTATCAGTGTCGTTATCATATAAATCTGTGAAATAGACGTACTCTTCTTGTAAATCATCTAGATTGTCACCATCTGTATCTGTTCCATTTAACGGATACAGATCTAATGTATAGCTTCCAGCAATTATGTAATAAGGTAAAGACCCATTATATTCCGACCAGTAATTACCTTCTAATGTTGCTTCATCATACCAGAGACTATTTATTGAAGTATCATATGCTTGAAATTCTACGTTGAACCAGGGTGGAATATCATTTATATTATTTATGAAAATATTGTGATGAAAAACATTATTTGCGCTTGGTTCAACTCCTGTATATCCTAAATAATATATTATTATTCCATAGTAATCATTTAGGTAAATGAAGTTATCAGTAAAAACATGGTGTCTGACTGAATATCCTTGTATTCCAACCCAATTATCATTTATCACATTATTGCTATAGTTCGCATAATCACAATTATCTATTATAACACCATATCCATCAATATTTTCAATCTCGTTGTTTTCAAAAACAGTGTAATTTGAATCACGGATTGAAATTCCCGTATTTGTACCATATATTATTGAATTATTAGCAATGATTAAATTTACGCCTAAATCTATAGATATGCCCTCTGTGTTGAATTCAATCGAGTTGTTTAGAATTCTACTATTTGGAGTATCATACAGATGTAGACCAAAGTAATTATTTATGAAACTATTTTCTTGAATTGTAATATTTTCGACATTGCTTATTATCATCCCATGCCCACCTTTAATATGGTTACAAATGTTATTGTAGAGATTAGCTCTTCCATTGGGCACATTTTGTATATAAATACCTACATCGTAAGCATCAATCCAACAGTTTTGTATAACAAAGTAGACACTAACATCAGCAATGAAAATTCCTATGGAATTCTCCGTATCAATAGTTAAATCTTCAATCCTATATGGATCTCCTGTTGTTCCGGAACCATTGAAATTATATCCAGTAGGACCAAAATCTAAGTCATCATCAATGTATATACCATCAGTTATGGCATTTAATATGACAGTATGATCTTCATAAATATCAACTTGAGCAGAGTTCAGTAATGAGGAAGAAAGTATAGCTAGGCTGATTATAACTGCTATTCCCATTTTGCTGCAAACCTTACCTTCTTCTAACTTCATTTAAAATACCTTTACCATTTTGAACAAATTTCAGTATGGGAATTAATAAGCATTATGCAAGTTATTAAAAAAAATAAAAAAAGAAGAGAGGGAGGTTTAATGCATTCCAACCATTTTGGCAAAACCAGCCATACGTTCGGTTCTCAGAGCATATCTAAAGATTTCAAACAAGATACACAAACCAAGAGTGAAACCTATAATATAAGCCCAATCTTCCAAACTAATTAGGTAGTAAGGGAGAACTTCCTTAAATCCAGTAAACGTTGCTTGGAATAGTGGTATATAAACTACGCCAAGTAGTAATATCCATGAAAGCACAACAGCGCCAATCAGGTATTTGTTCTTAAAAGGTTTAGATTTGAGGAAAGACGTTGCATTGTCGTTTCGAGCTATAAACACAAACCACAATTCAAAGGAAAGAGTAGCAACAAAAGCTAGTGTTTGAGAATAAGCAACTTTAGCTTCATGGAATTGTTCTGCTCCTAAATATTGATTGTTCGAATGTGCCCAATTAGTAATAACTCGGTCACCTATACCTAGGTATCCGACAAGGAAAATACCAAGGGAACCGATAAGAGCTATAACACCAGCGAAACTTGCGAAGGCGTACATATCCATTACAAATGAGGACTTCTTGCCTCGTGGTGGTCGCTTCATCAATTCAGGATCATAAGGATCAAAAGACAAAGATAGAGCTGGCAGAGCATCAGTTAGTAAGTTTAAGAAAAGTATCTGTAGAGGTAGGAACGGTAGTTCTTGGAATGCTGCATAAATTATTAAGACTGCAAAAATCTCATCGAAGTTACAACTTAAGAGATAACGAATGAATTTTTTCATGTTCTCAAAGATATTACGACCTTCTTCTACAGCTGCGACAATGGTATTGAATGCATCATCTGTAATAACCATAGCTGCAACCTCTTTAGAAACGTCAGTTCCAGTTATTCCCATCGCTACACCGATATCTGCTTTCTTTAATGCTGGCGCATCATTGACACCATCTCCTGTTACTGCAACAACATGATCTTTTTCTTGTAATATTTCTACTACGCGATATTTGTCTTTTGGACTCATCCTGCTGTAAACTCTTATATTCTCGATCTTTTCGATTAATTCTTCATTTGTCATAAGAGAGAATTTTTCACCGCTCACTACCAAATGCTTATCTGATTCTATAAGACCAACCTCCTTTGCGATTGCAACTGCTGTTGCTTCTTGATCACCAGTTATCATTACAGTAGTAATTCCTGCCATTCTACATTCTTCTATAGCATCTTTTACTTCTGGTCTTGGTGGATCAATCATTCCTGCTAGACCTAGAAATATCATATCATCTTCTATTTCATCGTTTTTTGTCTTATCATAATTTTTTGGTAATTCTCTATAGGCAACTGCTAATACTCTTAGTGCTTTTTCTGCAAGAGCAAGATTAGATTTAATTATTTCTTGTTCTATAGCTTTAGTCATCATGCTTTCTTTGCCTTTCTTCATTGCTGAATTACATCTTGTAAGAACAACTGGAGGACTTCCTTTCATGAAAGCGTATTTCTTTCCTTTTTCATCATGAATTGTTGTCATTCTTTTTCTATCTGAATCAAAGAATATTTCATGTTCCATTTTCAACAACATTTCTTCTGAAAATCCACCTTTTTCTGCTGCTACAAGCATAGCTGCTTCTGTTGGGTCTCCTTTGATGCTTATTCTGTCGCCCTCTCTTATAACAGCTGAATTATTACAGTGATAACTTGTTTGTAGCACTGTTTTCAACGTTGGTATTTCCATTGGATTAACTTTCTTTCCATCTTTAATGAAATCTCCATCTAGCAGATAACCTGAACCTTCAACTTCATACAGTCCATCAATCGTCCATATTTCCTTAACTGTCATTTCATTACGAGTTAATGTACCTGTTTTATCACTGCAGATATAATCTACTGAGCCTAGTGTTTCAACAGCTGGTAATTTTGAGACGATAGTATTTTTCTTTGCCATCTTTGAAACACCTATTGCAAGTGTGATGACAATAGCTGCTGGTAATCCTTCTGGAACTGCTGAAATTGCTAGAGCAACTGCAGTCTCAAAACTTTCTAGAAAACTTTCTCCTAACCACAACCAATCAATTCCCATGACTAGTGCACAGAGTATTAGAATAATAATTCCTAAAACTTTCCCTAGTTTATCTAATGCTTCTTGTAATGGGGTTAGCTCCTCTTTCACTTGTGTTAATTCAGCTATTCTCCCCATCTCGGTTCTCATACCTGTATTTGCAACAACTGCTTCTCCTCTTCCATATACACAAGTTGTTCCTGAATAAATCATGTTCTTTCTATCATGAATTCTTGCTTCTACTGGAACTATATCAAGGTTTTTTGTTACTGAAGATGATTCACCTGTTAATGCTGCTTCATCTACTTTGAAGCTGTTAGCCTCGAGTAATCTACAATCTGCCGGTATTTTTTCTCCAACCTCTAATCGAATTATATCTCCTGGAACAAGATCACTACTGTGTACAACTTTTTCTTTCCCTTCCCTTACTACTATTACATCTTGTTCGAAATATTCTTTCAATTTCTCTAATGCTTGATTAGATCTATAATCTTGAACGAATCCTATTATCGCATTAATAACAACTATAGTAAAAATCGCTATTGCATCAATTATTTCGGATGTTCCCGCTTCCCCTGCTCCAATTAATCCTAGCACTAGACTGATAGTTCCTGCGACAATAAGCAGCATTACTAAGAAATTAGTAAACTGCCCCACAATCATTTTTAGTATTTTGAAACGCTCTGAAATTGTGATCATATTGGGTCCAAACTTCTCAAGTCTAGTAACAACTTCATTGTTGCTTAGACCCTTTTCGTTTGTATCTAATTGTTTAAAGACTTCTTGTGTCTCAAAACTGTGCCACGGCGTTACTTCTTGTACTAATTCAGATTCCATTTCTGTTTTCTTCTTCTTTAGCATAATAGACACTTTCTTCATTAAAATGAACGCTTTAAAATAGGATTTTAGCTCTGCCTTAAAAAATTTTTGTAGTAGAGATAAAAATTAAAAATACAAAGAGAAAGAAATATCACGCTAACTTTGATGTTGTTTTATCAGTTCAATTAAACTATCTATATCTTCCTCGATGTTATAGAAGTGAGGGCTTATTCTTATTCCACCATAGCGACTCGATACAATCATTTTCTTCTCTTTCAATTTCTTAACTATTTCAACGTTATTTTGAATTCGTACATTAACTATTCCTGATCGATTCTCTTCATTTCTTGAAGTTATTAATTCAGTATTTTTCAGCTCTTCTAGTTTCTCAAATAAGTAATCAGTTAGTTGCATTATTCTTTCCTCTATCTTATCTGCACCATAGTCTAGAAGTATTTTCATTCCTGCATCTGCAACATAATATAACAAGGTTCCAGGGTTTGTATCCATGAATTTATCAACTGAAGGTAAGAATTCTAATTTGTTTACATTCCAGTAAGGTTCCTCCCGTGATCCTAAATCCGTTCCATGGTATCCTGCAAAGGGGGGATAAAATTCATCAATCAATTTCTTATTGATGTAAAATAGACCTTTGTGATTGGGTCCTAGTAACCATTTAGCAACTCCACAAGTTAGAAAGTCTATATCCCAATCTTTCACATCATTAACTAAAGCACCAGTGGATTGAATGGAATCTACTAAAATGTATGCTCCGTTTTCATGTGCTATTTTCGCTATTTCTTTCACGTTTGATCTATAACCTGAGAGCCATTGAACATGGGATAGTAGTACTATTTTCGTGTTTTTATCTATTCTATCAGCAAATCCCTCAACTAATATCTCATTCTTTTTATCTGGAACAGGTCGATATTCAACATTTTTTTTCTCTTTTAGATATAGTGCCTCGTAAACTTGCCCAGGATAGTCATTCCAGTAACAAACAATATTGCTCTTTTCGTCATATTCTAGCATATTCACAGCTAGTTTTGTCCCATGAGTAACATCAGGAGTAAAAACAATTTCTTCAGCTGAAGCGTTAATCAATTTAGCAAATTGAGTTTTAACATTTTTACAGGCTGCATCAACTTCTTCAAAATCTGACTCTGCCCAGTGAAGGGAGAATTTTTTGAGAGCTTCTAAAGTTAGACCATGTAAGGGTCCAGTTGAAGCATGGTTAAGATAAATGTGGTTCTGTAATGTGGGTGATTCTTCTCTAATCTTTTTAACATAAGAATCCATGAATCCTATAATCGAATCTACCCTAAATATTTTTCCCATTTTTGTCGATAGGTTTGAGATAAGAAGGGTGTTTAAAGAAATCCTCTTTTAGCATGTTTCGTACAGGTATTTTTCTATGTAAATAAAGCATAATCAGAAGAATCAAACATAAAGAACCGAATATCTCATTGAGATAAACTGAAGGAAGTTGGAGCATTTCCCAAAATGTATGTACTCTCTCTGGAAATTCATAGTTTACGAATGGAAATAACCAAGGTATGAAACCACCTAAATCCAAGAGAATATGCATTTGCCATCCAACAATGAATCCTATCCAGATTCGTTTATTTTTCCAGAATATTGCAAGAACACTCAGCGAAATTACTACATTAAAGAGCAAAGAATGCCCAACATATCTTCCATTTCCCGTAATTGGTAAGGATATTGCTTTGTCTATAATATCAGGACCTAATGACCCCAATAACAATGCGTACAAAGAAACATATCTAATACCCCATTGAATTGTAACTCGATCTCTATTTCTCAGTTTTTGGAAAATATAAGTGAAAATAAAAACTAATTCTACAAGAAATAATGTGTAACCTATATGAGCGAGGGGATACATAAAAACACGCTTTTATTTCTTCTCAACATTATGTTTGATAATTGCTCTAATCAGCTGGTCAAGAATACCTAACAAACCTTTTGCTTCTTTTGCTTTTGTTGACATTTCATGGAAGGAGCTGTCAATATTAGTTCCTGAAGCTTTAGCGGAACGGTTTAATCTATAGATAAATTGTTGTGCATCAATGGGGTTCAATACTCTTTCACTTGAATGTCTTATATCGGTTTTATTACCTAGCAAAGCAATAGGAACTTTACCAAAACCATTGTAATTCATTAGTTCTTCTATCCAAAATAGTGCATGTCTAAAAGTATCTGGACGACTAATATCGAACAAAATTATTGCTCCTACAGTTCTTTTATATAATTTGGGTCTATTAATTGGAGATAATTCTTTAGCAGGGATATCACAAAGATGAATGATAGTTTCTTCTCCATCTATTCTTCTGTTTATTTCAAGTAATTTAACCTTTAAAGCAGGTTTTTCTTGTGCTTCAGGAGCATTATCTTTGTAGTAATTGTAAAGAGATGTTTTTCCGACACCATAATCTCCAAGTATAAGAATCTTGTAAGCCATAAATAAGACTACCCTAACAATTTAACTAAATATTTTTCCTTTCAAAAACGTTCTTATCATTACAATATTAAAATCTTGCCCGGATTGCATCACCTAGCAACTTGAAAGCTGTTTCAATGTTAAGTCCTGTTTTTGCACTTGTTTCTAGAACATGATTAGTAAAACCATAACTAGCTGTTCCTTCATTTAGAATCTTCACAAACTTATGAGCCTTTTTCATATCAACACTTTTGCGATTTCGTAAATCAGATTTGTTAGCTAATAAAACAACAGGTATTGCATCACTACCTGAAAAACGATAAAGTTCCTTAACCCAAGAAAGACAATTACGGAGTGTTTGCTTATCAGTCACGTCAAAAACGACCAATGCACCCATACTACCTTTATAGAATCTAGACCTGATTTCTTCGAATATTTTCTGTCCGGCAATGTCCCAGATCTGATAAGTCCAAGTTTCACCTTCTCTAAATTCCTTATCAATCACACTGAAATCTGCACCTAAAGTCATCAAATGTGACTCTTTGAAACCATAACCCATGTAACGATGACGAATAGAAGTTTTACCTACGGCACCGTCACCAATAAGAGTGATTTTGAAAATGAATTCAGAGTTGGTCACACTTCACAAAACGCATCGTTTCTAAAAAACTTACTTATTACGAATTGAAAGATCATGTTTCTCACGAAAATTTTCTGCATTCAACAAGATAGAATTAATTTTGAAAATTATCCGTTGTGGTTAGAGATATATTAAAGGAAAAAAAGGAGGAAGAGTTGTTACTTAAGCTATTTTTTTTCTTTTTCGATAGATAACAATTGTGAGTAATAAAGGAAATACCAGTATTAGAAGAGTAAATAAAGAAAGGGAGTCATATTCAGGAACAACAGGAGGATTACCTTCTTCATCTAGAGGATAGAGATCGATTGCTTCAGCAGAACCATCAATAGAATAACTTCCTGTTCCTGACCAATCTGACCAATAGTTGCCTTCAAGTGTTTCAGAGTCATGCCAAATATTGTTACTGCCCGTATCATGCGCTTGTGAAGTTCCTCCTAGATTATTGTCTACAAAGGTGTTATGGTGAAATATATTGTTATCAGAATCTGGATTTAAGATGACTCCATAGACTTCATTTTCTTGTATAAGATTGTAAATAACTACACAAAGATCAGAATAGAAAAAATAGATGCCAGAAACATTATTGTTGTTACACGTGTTGTTAATGATAGTCAAACTTTCAGAAGAGGAAAGGCGAATGCCGTCATAGTCATTATTGTTACATATGTTGTTAATGATAATCGAGCTACTAGAAGAGGAATGGAGAATGCCGTTCCATTTGTTGTTGTAGCACGTGTTGTTGGAAACAGTCAAACTCCCTGACCCTGCAAGATAAATGCCCCAGTCGTTATAATTGCACGTGTTGTTTGAAACAATAGAATTATCAGAATGCTCAAGAACGATGCCATAGTCGTTGTTGTTGCACGTGTTGTTGGAAACAATAGAATTACTAGAATCCCAAAGATAGATACCATTACTGTTGTTTGTGCACGAATTGCTAATGATTGTTGCTGATCCATCAGCTACATCAGTGATATAAATGCCCGTGAAACCTGCGTCAACATAGCAGTTACGAATAACAAAATATTTTGTTGTCTCTTTAATCTGAATACCATAGTTATCTGTTGTTATTATATAATATTCCTCAATAAGATAAGGATTTTCTTCCGCTCCTGAACCGGTAAAACCATAATCTGTGAAATTGCTATCAGAGGTAATGTATATTGGATCATGTGGTGTTAGTGAGGAGTAAGATGGTGGATCATAGGAAACGCACGTTATGAAACTTGGTCAAACTTGCCAGAAGCATTCTGACCGTCGTTTAAGTGGGTTCCCTCACGTGCGTTGAGGGGAAGAATCATGAGGTTCATGATTAGGGGTAGGAGGAAGCGGAGTGTGCAAGTGCTCCATTTGCATCCTACAGTTGCGCTTAGTGCTCCTTGGTTCTAATACTACTAGCTGAGGGACAGGTGAACGAGCACCTGTGAACCAAGTTGTCGGTGAGTATTCACCTAGCACTACCTCCTTATCCGCACTTTCCTATATAAACCCGTAGAAAAAGTACTGCAGGTAAAAATACTTCCGCCCTCCCTTGTAGAGTGCAATGACTCCCCACCACAACCCTTCTGGCAAGATTGGATAAGATTTGCAGACACAGTTGTTTACTGTGCACCAGTTACCATTAAATCTCTTTTTGGTTACAGGAAAAAAGGTAAAGGGCATGAAGGATATCATGCTATTTTGATTGTAGAATACTTTGAAAGAGATTACTGTGAATGTGATAGATACTAATAAGATGTAACATGGTGAATGTTTAAATTCTATCTTTAATCCTCGTTTTACCCATGATTCTTCGAGATTTTCTCTCTAAACGAGGTAAACACATAGAAGATACCGTTGACTTGTCTGCAGGAACTTTAGCTTGGAATTTAAGATCAAAAAGGAAAGCAAGTGAAATGGACGGGTTCATTAATGCTACTATCGGGAGTGCAACTGAAGACGATGGAGAACTTATGGTGCTCCCAACTTTGATTGAAGAATTGAGTAACCTAAACGGCGATCAAATTTTCAGTTATGCAAATGTAAGAGGAGTAAATGATTTTATTCAAGCTTGGAGGAAAGACACAATTGATACTTACCCTGCTTACCTTAGAGAAGGAGCGGTTACTTTTTCCACTTTGCCAATTACAGCTTGTGGGGGCTTAACAGGTGGGTTAATGATTTCTGCCCAGGTACTTTTTGACAAAGGGAACACCATAATTGCACCCAACTTTAGATGGAGGAATATTGACAACGTTTTCTTCAAGAATTTACAATTTAAAGAATCTACTTATGAATTACTTGATAAAGAAGGAAATCTCAACTTTGATAATCTGATATCAAAAATTCATAAAGCTGAAAAAGAGGATAAGAAAATCGGAATATATCTAAATTTCCCGAATAATCCTTCTGGAATAAGCCCAACTTATGATGAAGTAAAGAAGTTTCAAGAAATAGTAGAGGAAATTTCTATACCAACTACCATATTTCTAGATGACGCGTATGAAGGATGTGCATATGAAGATTCAGTAATTGAGCATTCACTCTTTCCTTATTTAATAGGATTAAACGAAGACGTTGTTACGATTAAGGTTGATGGTGTTTCTAAACGATATTTTGCTTATGGTGCAAGATTGGGATTAGTAACCGTAGGTTTTGGAGAAGAAACCTCTGAGGAGGATAAGATGGAGGTTAGAGAACTTATGGCCAAAGCTGCAAGAACTAACACTTCAAGTGCTCCAAAAGGCATTCAAGTTGCAATGAGTAATGTGCTGAATGATTCCGAAAAGAACAACCAAGTTCACGAAGAGAAAAAGAGAAACATTAGCATCCTAGAAGATAGATATAACTTTATGAAAAAGCTGTTAGGAGAAAGAGAAAGTTCTGTTCTTCAACCTGTTGGATTTAACTCTGGATTTTTTGGTTACTTCCAAATTAAAGGTAAACGACTAGCTTCTGAAATTAGTCATAAGCTTCTAGAAAAAGGATTAGGAACAGTACCCTTTGAAAATACTAAGAATGGTTTGAATGGTGTTAGAGTTGCTTTCTGTTCTATAAGTGAGAAAAACATAGAAAAAGCAGTTGATATCCTTTACTCTATATAATTTTACTTGAAAAAAGAAAGTAAGAAAGGAAAAAGAGATTTTACTTTAAAGCTTCATCTGCTTTTCCTTTGAAAATTTTCCAAAGTTTCATCTTTTTAGCTTCGCCATTCTTGATCTTACGGAAGTTCTCTCCTTGTCGAGAAAGTACAACTAATGTTATTGCAAACATTGTTACCATTGCAATAAGACCTAGTTCAGGCGTATCTGCAGGTACCAGAAACATCTCCATTGGAGATACAATCCATGTCCAAAAGAACAGAATAACTCCCATTACTACGAAGGTAACTAGGTAAGTTATCGAACTGTACATAATGGCTGATCCAAAAACAAAGAATGCTAATATCCAGATTGGGATAAATACGGGATTAAAGAAAGCTAATGAACCAAGTGTTGAAGCAACACCTTTTCCTCCAGGACCCCACAACCAAATTGGCCAATTATGACCTAAAATAGCTGCTGGACCAGCGAAAGCAATCACCCATGGATCTACAACTCCATCTGCAGCAGTAGCGTATGAAATCCAGACTGCTAACCACATTGCAAAGAAACCTTTTAGCATATCAAGTATAGCTTCAATAATTCCAACTGTGTAAGCTAAACCTTTTGGTTTTTCTTGTTCTCGGAAAGCTCTAACAACATTGCGTCCTCCAACATTTTTAGATCCTACGGTACGAATATCTATTTTCAACCATAATTTTACTACTATCCAAGCGATAGGGATTGATCCTAAAAGATAACCTAAGGCTGTAGCCCATAGAACATCAATAGTTATCATATTTGATTTTCTTCTTTAACTTCTTTAAAAACTTTATTCGAGAAAAGATAATACTGTAAGAAATATATTTAGCATTACTAATCTACAACTTTTTGCTTTTTGGAAAATTAACCCAGTGAACCTTGTTCATCATAGTTTTCACATCTAATCTTGATGACTTCTGTCCTGTTAACTTACCTTGCATCTGGATTAGCATCCATTCAGCTGTTCCAACAAAATTCAGTTTACTCCACACCCAGACAAGAAGTTCATAGAATAACAGAACTACAAAAGATACTAACAAAACCCATGGAAGTCCCTCAACATCTGTGAATATTCCATCTTCCATAATATTGTATTCCGTGAAAATATCCAATATTAATGAAAGGAAATATCTTGGCACATAAAAATACAAATCAGTCATAAAAACTGTCAATGAAACCATTGACCATAACCGAAAGAATTTCACTGTTTTTCGATTAGCGAAAATTTTTCCACGTCCTCTGAATTCTACTAAGCCTAGAAAAACCATCAGAACAATTGTTTGTCCTCCAAGATGTACAAGATATGTTGGAATCGCAGGAGGTGTTGATACAAATGTAAAAGGAACTCCAAAAACACCTAACAAAACACCTGTTAAGATACATGTTAAACCAGCGACACCACCCCATAATGGGAAGAGCTTTCTTTGGTTTGGTTTAGCAAGAGAAATACCAATCATAGAACCCGCAAATGAAGTTGCTAAAAACGGAAATAGAGGTTGATTTTCACCAGTAATTAAAGTCAAAAACCAAATTGGAAACGAAGCATTTGCCGTAGCCAGATGATGGTTTGGCCATCCATCACGCCCCCAATGCTCAATATAAGGAGACAAATTACTCCAAGTAATGGAACCCCAGTCAGAGTAAATAGATTTTGCCCAACTCTGAAGGAAAGGTGTTAATACCAGAACAATTAGGATAAACAAACCATATAGTATCATGTTTCTAATGTACTTCTTATGACCATCTCTTAACATTAGTAAATAGTGAATAAATCCATTAATAATCATCGTCCAACCGATTATTTGAAGAGGTTTCATTTCGAACAATGAACTCCAAAGAGGATAGAAATTAGTCCAATCTCCAGATCTAAAAGAGTGTCCAATATATCCCCAATAAAAGAAAGCTTCCTTAATATAACCAAGAATTAAAATGAAGACACCTGTTACTAATTGCTTGGTTAAAATAACGTGCCTTTTCTTTATAGATACAGCTTTTCGTGTCATTACATAAGCATTAACTGTTCCTGAAATCAAGATGAAGAAAGCAACCCAAAGTCCGAAATATCCTAAAACACCAGCTATGATGAGAAAAGGTATAGGAAATTCCAGAACAAGAGAGGGGTCTTCTATAATCCAAGTATAGTCATAAAGATACTGGAAGGAATGAATGAAAATAACTGCAAAGATTGCCACACCTCTTAGGAAATCTAACGTTACAATCCTCTTCATTTCTTTTGGTTGATCTTCCTCCGTTTCATCTCTCAATTCAGTAATTGTCAAAGTAACCCCAGCTAAGAAATTCAATTATATATTCAATTTACCTGCTATTAAATATTTCAACAATATATTTCTAGTTGAAAACAATATTTAAAACTTCGTAGTTTCATCGCAGATTATGAAATTTAGACAGATTTCATCAAAAGATGAATATGATCAATTAGCTGAATTAGCTGCTACTTGTTTTCATGAATCTGTAGAAGATATGAAAAAAGATTTCAAAGAATTTAGTGAGCAATATTTTCTTGGAGCATTTGAAGACAATAATTTACAAGCTGCTGCAGATGGAAGATTCTTTGAAATATTCATAAGAAATCAGTTGTTTAAATGTGCAGGAATAGCTTTTGTTATGACTAGCCCAGTTCATAGAAGAAAAGGTTTAATAAATAAACTGATGAATATTTTGCTTCGAAAAATGAAGGATGACGGTTACATTTATAGCGCACTTTGGCCTTTTGAACATAAGTTTTATAGTAAATTTGGTTATGCAAGCGTTGAGAAAGCTATATCCTATAAGATAAAACCATCAAATATTCGAAAAGATATTCAGAAAGATGAGAACATTTCAATTATAAGATATGATCATTCGAAAGATTTCGAGAAACTAAACAAAATAGCTCAGAATGCGGTTAATAAATATACTAGAATTGTTGGAAAAGAAGATGCTTGGAAACTTAGGGGTTATCCACAAAGGTTCAAGATGTATCTATTTGAGAGAGGAGAGGAACCTGTAGGTTACTTTTGCTTCAAGCTAAAAAAAACAGACGAATATCAACATGATATGAATATACTCGATCTTGCTTACATTGATATCTCTACTAAAAAGACAATGCTATCCTTTCTTAGGAATTTTGATAGTGATGTTAAACATATAATGATAAATTTACCCTATGAAGAAGAGATTTTGAGCTACTTAGTAGACTACAACTCAGAACATAAGTTTGCTTCGTGGCCAGGGATGTTACGAGTTCTAAATTTGAAAATGTGTTTTGAAGATTTAAATTATCCAACAAATATATCAACAAAACTTTATTTGAAAATTGAAGATAAAATAATTGAAGAAAATACTGGTACATGGAAACTGAACATTAGTAACGGAAAATGTATTGCAGTAAAAGCCACTGAAGAAGATGTATCAAAAGACAGAACATTGGAAATCTCTGTGAATAAGCTAACACAGTTATTAGCAGGATATGCATCACTGCCCAAGTTACTTGAAGCGGAAGAATCATATATACCAGAAGAGTGGCTAGAGCCTTACTTGTTTCCAATGAAGCCTTGTTCATTAATGGTTTGGTTTTAGATTGAATAGATATAAGTAGGCTATCAGACAATCAATAAATCATGTCAGAAAAAATTATCGAAGAATTGGAAGGTTTTCTACTTCCTTTTGCACAAGATAGATTTGACTTTAGCAAGTATAAATCCAGCATGCCTTTTTCTAAAATGGCTCAGTCTATGGCCAAGTCTATGATGGGAAGCTGGATAACTTAATATGTCACATGGTTGGTAAGGTCGTTTGTTAGACTCATACTTAACTCAGAAGAACCAATGTATTTGAAAGACATTGCAGCATTAATCCAAGCTGAAGCAGGATTTATGTCAGGCGTGGGTCCATTTGGTCTATTTAACGCACGTTTTGGAACAGGTACAGGTTCAGGATCAGACAGATCATCAGGAGAAGCTATGACTGAAGGAGAAGTTCATGCTTGGATGATACATCTTACTGATAATGATAAACTACCAGGGAGATACGAAAGATTTACTGGAAGATATATTCCAAGTTAAAGTTATTTAACGAACTAGATATTTTCTTCTGGTTCCATTGTCTTTTTATGCACAATATTTTGTTAATATTAATAGGTGTAAGTCGTGAATTTTGAGGAAATAGTAAAAAAAGACAAAGAATTTTTTGTACAAGGATATGCTAGAGTACCTCTGGTGCTAGTTGAAGGACAAGGAGCAATTCTAAAAGATATTAATGGAAAAGAGTACATAGATTGTTTTGCAGGGATAGCAGTTTCTAATGTTGGACATGCACACGATAGATTAGTTCAGGCTGCAACAAATCAAATGAAGAAATTAATACATACATCAGGGAGGTTTTTCAATATTCCTCAAACACTTCTAGTCGAAAAGCTTGAAGAAATCACTCCAACATACTTAAAACACACTTATCTATGTAATAGCGGAACAGAAGCAGTTGAAAATGCAGTAAAATTAGTTAAAAAACATGCATATTCACAAGGAAAACCTGGTGGAACTTTAATCGCTCTAGAAGGTTCTTTTCATGGAAGATTGGGTTATGCCTTAAGTCTTACAGGACAGGGAAAATACAAAAAAGGTTTAGCTAATTATACAAATATTCCCGGAATAGTTCATGCTCCAGTTCCTTATAGTTATAGAACAAAAATGGATGAGGATGAATTAGGTACTGACTGTGCACTTGCTGTTGAAGAAATTATTGATAAACACATAGTTGGAGATGTTGCTGCATTTATTATGGAACCTATTCTTGGAGAAGGAGGTATAATTGTCCCACCTGTTTCATACTTTGAAACAATTGCTCGTATTCTAAAGGAGAGAGACATTCCGTTCATTCTAGACGAAGTTCAATCAGGTTTTGGGAGAACAGGAAAACTCTTCGCAGCTGAACACTGGGATCTTAATCCTGACCTTATGACTATGGCAAAAGGAATGGGAGGAGGTATGCCAATAGGAGCTGTGATAGCTAGTAGCAAGATAGCTAATAGCGTTGAATCTGGCGATTTCTTCTCAACATATGGTGGAAATCCAGTTTGCAGTGCTGTTGCCCTTGAAAATATTGAGATACTAAGAGATGAAAACTTAATCCAAAATGCAACTAAGATTGGAAAAATATTCTTCGATGGTCTCTTAGATCTACAGAAGAAACACTCTCTGATAGGTGACATAAGAGGTAAGGGTTTAATGATTGGAATTGAATTAGTTCAAAACCAAGAAACAAAAAAACCAGCTTCTGAAGAAACGAACAAAATAGTTAACTATCTCAAGGATGAAGGCATAATTATCGGTCTTGGAGGTATCTTTGGTAATGTTTTACGACTTCAACCTCCTCTATGTATCAACGAAGATCAAGCAAATAAGGTTTTGGAAGAAATAGAAGAAGTTTTTGGCAAACTTTAGTTGTTCATTATTTCATTTTTCTTTCACTATAATTCTATTCTGGAACATTTTTATATCAAAATCTCCACTTTTTGTAATTTCAGATTCTTCTTGTCGTTCAGTAATATTTTTTAACACAGTTCAAATTTGTGTTTGATAATTATGGTTAAAGAAATTACATTAGAAAAACTAGCTTCCATCCCTAGTTTTTCGTTCATATCGGCTAATAATAAAAGAGATAAAATAAGTTTTTACTGGAATAAAACAAAAAGACAGGAGTTTTATATTTTAGATCCGGCAACTTTAGAATATAGTCAAATTACTGATGGTGAGCTTCCTAAAGCTATTCGAGCAGGTTACATTTGGTTAAAAGATGATATTCACATAACCTATACTCGTGATGTAGATGGAGATGAACAACATAATATCTTTCTTTTCAACACTGAGACTAAAGAAAGCATTCAACTTACAGATACACCAGAGGCTATGGAATATCCCATAGATGTGAGTCCTGATGGAAAGAAGCTTCTTTTCTCTTCAAACAGGCATGACCAAATGAATCTATTTACCTTAGATCTCGAAACTAAAGAAGTACTGCAACTGACTGCTTTTGATAAACCTGTTTGGGGTCTTGCTGAATGGGCAAAAAATGGTTGGATCTATTTCAATTATAACGAAACTTACAACGTGAAAAATACTGATATTTGGGCAATCAAAGAGGATGGTAGTGAGATTAAAAAATTAGTCAATATCTCTGACGATTCTAATGATTCCTTCAGCCATGTAAGTAAAGATGGTAAATACCTAGCAATATCAAGTGATCAAACTGGGATAGTAACTACTGGTCTTTATAATCTTGAAACTAACCAAATCAAGTGGTTAGGAGAAGGGAAACATGAAGAAAATCCCATCTTATTCTCAGATGACAGTAAAAAGTTAATAGTCTTAAAAAATCATGAAGCAGAGTTAATACCAAGTATATATAATGTTGAATCTGGAGATGTAAAAGAACTAGGGTTCAAAGGGCTTACATACAATGCTCGTTGGTGTCTGAATGATAAATATCTTGTTTACATGAGGATGGATTCTGAAACACCTATGATTTTAGGAAGGTATGACATAGAAAATGGTGAAGAGAAAATCTTGATTCCACCTCAAACTGATTTAGACGCAGATGACTTCTATAGGCAACAGTATATCAAATACCCGTCTTTTGATGAAAGAGAAATTGCTGCTACCCTCTATACACCTAAACTTGAATCAGGTAAAAAATATCCTGCGTTAGTTAATGTTCATGGAGGACCAACCAGTCAATACTTCCAAATGTTCGATATGTTTTCTCAAGTATTTGCTCATGAAGGGTTTGTTATTCTTAATCCAAACATCAGAGGCAGTACTGGTTATGGAAAGGAATTCATGGAACTCAATCTAAAAGATTGGGGCGGAGGAGACGGAAAAGATGTTGTTTGGGCAAAGAAATATCTAGAAAAATTAGACTATGTTGACCCAGATAGAATTGGTGTTTTTGGTGGATCATACGGTGGATTTATGACATTCATCCAATTAACAAAATTTGCTGATGAAGGATGGAAAACTGGTTCTGCATGGATAGGTATTTCTGATCTAAAAACAATGTTTGACAAATCTAAACCTCATTTCCAATACTTCCTTATTCAACATCTAGGATCTTATGAAGAAAACAAAGAGGTTTGGAAAAATGGTTCTGCTATGAATTTTATAGATAATATTAAAGTTCCAATTCAAATGATTCATGGTGTGAATGACCCTCGATGTCCAGTTGAAGAGAGTAGACAATTCAGAGACAAACTCATAGAGATGGGTTGGAAGGAAGCATCTGAAGGAGAAAAGACATTCGAGTATGTCGAATTTACTGATGAAGGTCACGGTGCTTTCTCTGATATTGGAATGAGAATCCGAACCTTCAACCATTTCATCGATTTCTTCAAAAGAAGGTTGTAAAACACTCTCTTTTTATTCTTCCTGTTCTATTATTTTCTTTTTCTAAAAACTACTATTGTGATGAGTGTTAATATTGGAAGAATCGCTAAAAACTGATAGTTGCTGTCATCAGGAAGCAGGAGTATAGATGGATCTAATACAGCCTGAACTGCTCTTAGAACATTCAATAAGCCATAACCAGTTTCAACATCATGCCCAGGATCACCTAAGTCTTTTGCGGATTTATGTAAGATATCACGAATCACAGCAATTGATAGAGAATCATTTAGGGATTTCATCAAAGCTATAGTAGCAGCTACCTGAGGTGCCGCAAAGGAAGTACCCCATCCAAGCCCATATTTATCAGGCGGAACAGTACTTATGATATTAGTTTCATCAGAATCTCCAACAGGAGCAACAAGTTCAGTTTCTTCTCCATAGTTACTATAATCTGCTTTTTCATTGTGACGATTTGAAGCCCCTACTGCGATTACATTGTCACTTTTAGCAGGATAAGCTACTACAGAAAGTTCACTGTTTCCAGTTACTGCTACTACTGGAATGTTTAAGCTATTTGCGTACTCTATTTCATCCATATATAGTGATGAATTAGTAGAAGCAATTATACTCAAATTGATAATATCTGCACCATTTTCAGCTGCATATCTTATTGCAGCACCAAAAGTTTCATAACTATAGAGAAAGTTTGATGCATCAAGAACTCGGACATTCATTATTGTAACATTAGGGGCAATACCTACTACACCAAGATCATCTTTAGGTGCAGCAATAATTCCTGCAATGAAAGTTGCATGCCAATTCACAGGATCACCAGAAGCTGGTCCGGGGGTACTGTCATTTTTAACAAAATCCCATCCATACACATCATCCACATAACCATTTCCGTCATCATCTATTGAATTATTTACAATCTCTCCAGTGTTGATCCATTGAGTATTAATGAGATCTGGATGAGAAAAGTCAATACCAGAATCTATGACAGCGACAATGATATCCTTTCTTCCTTGAGTTATTTCCCAAGCATCTTCACTGTGTATTAATGGATGATGCCAATCATTTTCATAATCTACAGCGTAGGTAAAATTAACAAATCTCTCTTTTGAACTAATACTCAATAACACCATTGACGCAATAATAGCAATTGTAAGTGTAGTTTTATTGAGCTTCATAAGATGATAATAGAACTAAATATCATAAATGTTACTGAAAAAAACTAAAAAAGCAATATTAGGAAAAAATGAAATTAGCAAATGATCGAGTAATTATCCTGCAATCATTTGAAATTCAATAGTAGAAATCGTCTTCATCGCGTTCTATTAAGTCTCCTTCTTTAAGTACTGGTTCTACTTGATAAACGATCTTTCCTTTCCAATAATATTCTCCAGTTCGATAAATGGGATTCTTCCTCAAATAAGCTAAAGTACTTCTTGGTATTTCGAATTTGTTACTTATTTTTGACATTGTTTCGTTGTCTTCAAACATTTGGAATATCTCGATTAACTTAGGTCGCATTTCTTCATCAATCTCGAGTTTTCCATCATTGATTATGTATCCCAAAGGTGGTCTTGACATTATCTTATTATCTTGGATTCTCCTTTTGATTCCATACATTCTTTTCAGTTTGTATTTCTTGAGTTCTTCTTCTCCAAGCATATCGTAGATCCTTGTAACCAGCATTTCATCTGATTCTTCAGTAGCTCTGATTTCAACACCATTCGCTCTTAAAACAACTGAAGCGTAACCAAGCATATCTACGTTTCTTGATATACGATCTCTTGTCTGAACCCATATTTCCTTCACAGTGTTACCAGGATTGCTTTTGTTAAACTCTTTAACATAACTTAGAAGGCTCTTGAATCCTGGTCTTTCTTCTATATGGCTATCACCAGAAACATCTTCATCGATGAAGGTTTCTAAAATATGTCTATAACCCAAAGATTGGATTTTCTTTTCTATTACATCAATTTGCGTATCTCTTCCTGATGTTTGATCCGCTGTACTGACTCTCACATAACAAATAACATTGACATGCATAGATTACCAGAAGGTCCCACCTTTTTATAACATAGTGTAATACTAGCATGATAGGAAGGGGCTACTGAATTTTGTCGGAATAATTTTATTACTCAAAAAAGTAGATTCTAAGTTGGTTTCTTCTGATTTTTCTTTTCATTATTTTGGATTTTATTAGGGAAAAGAAAAGTAATTGAGGAACAAGTACTGTGTCTTTAAAATCTTGACAAAACATAGAAGATAAAAACACATCAAAGTTAAATTATCTGAAAAACATGGTAAATGAGATCATTAATAAGCTTCAAGAATATTTTCACGATAAGAATATTGTTGTAGCATTTTCAGGAGGTTTAGACAGTACAGTTTTATTAGAAATTGCTAGGAAAACATCTCAAAGCGTTTTACCAGTTATTGTAAAGTCTTCTCTAGTACCAGCTAAGGATACACAATATGCTATTGGATATTTAACAAGTAGAAGAATAAAGTACAGGATAATCAGTGTAAATCCCTTAAAACATCCAAAAATTACTGAAAACAGTCCTGATAGATGTTATTACTGTAAAACATTAATCATCCAAAGTATCATTAAAGAAGTGCAAAGTCATAATTACGATATTATCGTAGAAGGATCAAATGAAACAGATCTCTCTGATTACAGACCAGGATTGAAGGCAGTCAAAGAACTAGGGATAAAAAGTCCCTATTTAGAATTGAATATAACAAAAGAAGAAATTAAGCAAATCGCAAGTAAGATGGAACTAGAAATTGTTAAAAAACCTGCATCAACATGTTTAGCAACAAGAATCCCTTATGGTCAACAAATATCAGAAACAACATTAGAGAAGATTGAACAAGCTGAAATTATTATTCGTGAAATCTTTGGAGTCACAACATTAAGATTAAGAGCACATGAAAATATTGCTAGAATAGAAGTTCCTATTTCAGAAATGGGAATATTTCTAGAAGAAGAAAAACGAGAGATGTTAGTGATGAAACTTAGAAGACTTGGCTTTCATTACATAACAATTGATTTAGAAGGGTATAGGCAAGGTTCCATGAATATTCCTTTACCTCAAGATGTGATAGACAGTGAGTAAAGCATTAATTATTGACCCTAGAATCGCAGGTTGCTCTGGAGACATGTTTCTTTCAAGCATCTTAGATCTGACAGAAAGTAAGGAAAATTTAGACGAACTTGTTTCATCAATTAACACAACATTATCCACAAAAATGAATGTAAAAGTTGAAAAAATACTCAAAAAAGGAATTAATTCAACTCATTTAGTGATAGATATAGAAGAGGATCTGAAGAGTCATCATGCTTCAGATCTAATGGATTCTTTAAAGAAGGTTCTTGACAATCTTAATCTTTCTGGTGTAGCAAAAAACAAAGCTCAACAAATGTTACAGCTGCTTTTTCAAGCTGAATCCAAGGTTCATGGAGGATCTATTGAAAAATTACATTTGCACGAAACTGCAAGTGTTGATACAATACTGGACATAGTTGGAACAATTTGGTTATTAGAAAAGCATGGTTTACTAGATATACCAATCTATGGACTTCCAGTAAATGTAGGAAGCGGATTTATTACTTTTTCACATGGAAAAGTTTCTGTGCCACCTCCAGCTGTATTAGAAATTCTTCAGAAATTAGAATATTCATTTTTCAGTGATGAAGTCGATGGTGAGTTATTGACTCCTACAGGAATAATTCTTTTAGGCGGATTAGTAACTAATCAAATCAATCAGCTTCCACCCCTAAGAGTTCAGAGTATTGGGTATGGTTCAGGCAATAAAGATATTCCATCAAGGTCAAATGTTTTGAGAACACTTCTCGTTGATTTGCATAAAGAAAGTTCAAAACACTATCTCTCAATGCTAGAAACTCATCTAGATGATGTATCGGGTGAGATACTAGGAGGAATTGTTAGCAAACTAATGGAACATGGAGCACTAGATGTTTCCTATTACCCTCTTATTATGAAGAAGAACAGACCTGCTTGGTGTTTAAGAGTAATTTGTGATGAAGATAAAGCCTCAATATTAGCTAAATTCATGATGAAAGAACTCGGTACTTTGGGCGTTAGAGAGGATAGATTTGGACGATATGAACTAGAAAGAAGAGTAGTCACAAAGGAGATAACTGTAGAAGGAAAGGGTTTCCAATGTCGTTTTAAGGAAAGGATGTTAGACGGAGAAATAGTAGGTGTAAAACCTGAATTTGAGGATATTGCAAGTATTGCAAATGAAACCAAGGTCCCAATTAATGAATTAGAAATTAAGCTGGTTAACATGTATTATGAAGGAACTGAGAATCATGAATAGAAAAGAAATTCTTGAGCAACTGGCTTCTGGAAAGATTTCAGTTGAAGAAGCAGAGAACTATCTAAACTCAAATCAGATTGAGGTTATTGAAGAGTTTGCTAAATACGACATTTTTAGAGAAGCTAGAACTGGAATTCCAGAAGTAATCTATTCAGAAACAAAATCTCCTGAGACGGTTGTTGAAATTACTAAGAAAGTTCTTGAAAAAAAGAATATTGTACTGCTCTCAAGACTTACAGAAGAACACATCCCAAAAATAGCAGAATTCAGCAGTGATTTTATTGTGAAATATGGAACTGGAAAAAAGTTTTGTATTATAAAAAAACATAATTATATTCCATCCAAAGAAAATGGAAGGATAGGTATAATTACCGCTGGAACTTCAGATATCCCTGTAGCTGAGGAAGCTAAGGCAATTGCAGAGATGATGGGGTGTGAAGTATTTATGATCCATGACGTTGGTGTTGCAGGTATTCATCGCTTGTTTGAGCCCTTGAACAATCTACTAAAGAAGGATGTTGATGTTCTGATTGTTGCTGCAGGTATGGAAGGAGCATTACCAACGGTTGTAGCAGGTTTAGTTGATATCCCAGTCATTGGACTACCCATATCAACAGGATATGGTTTTGGAGGAAAGGGTGAAACTGCGTTGATGAGTATGTTACAAAGTTGTGCACTTGGAATAGCGGTAGTTAATATTGATGGGGGGATAAGTGCAGGAGCTATGGCAGCTAAAATTGCACAACAAGTTAATAGAAAACATAGAAATAGCAGTAGTGATGTAGACGATAAACAATGAAGATAGTGATAACTAAACAATAATTAATTTTCATGAGCTTTAATGAATAATGTAAATAATGAAAATAAAAAAACGTTAGGAAGATTTTCTAAAAAACCTTTCACTGATCGTTTTATCTGTCGTATCTAGGTCTTCTGTTATAAGAACCGCCACCGCCGCCCCTATATCCTCTTCTTTCATATTCATGTTCTTTTTCTGACATGTCTATTTCATCATTAGTTTCTTCTATCTTTTCCTCAGATTCTTCAATTGTTCCATTTCTGCCTAAAGATAGTCTAATGTGACTACGGAATAGTATAGTTTTTGCATTTAAGAATTGGTAAGTCTCACCTTCCTTGATGGTGTCGATTTGCTCGTTCCATGCTGAATAGAGAACTTTTGCAGTATCATCTGCGATGAGAACATCCATAACTTTGTGTTCTTCTCCTGTGTTTCTATTTGATACTTCTCTTATTTCACCAAGAGCTACAATTTTTGCTAAAAGATTGATGTCTCTGACGTTTGGGGAGAGATCGCTAACTTTAGTATATTTATTTTCTTCACTCAATTTAGTCACTTCAACGTATGTAGTATGTGTCTATCATATCTAGACTTTTTATATCTTGGGTAAAGTATAAACAATTACTAGATTAGATATTACACACTCTAACAGAAAAAATTAAACTTAATAATATTGTGATTGAACAGATTATAATGGTTTCTTTCAAAATGTAAATCGTTAAATAACCTAAATTAGACAGTAAATCATGAAGTATGGATATTATGTACGATCAGTTCATAATTATGAGGACATAAGAGATTTAACTATAAAAGCAGAAAAACTAAGGTTTGAGTCTGCTCATGTAAATGACCACCTTATAGGATTTGATGAGAAACAAGAAAAGAAAGAACCATATCTTGAAGCTCTAATGCTTATGAGTGCTTTGGCAATCGAAACGGAGAAAATTAAATTAGGACATATAGTACTTTGTAATTCATTCCGAAACCCGGCATATCTAGCAAAAATGATTAGCACACTTGACCATATTTCTAAAGGAAGAGCTTTATTGTGGCTAGGTGCAGGTTGGTATGAAGAAGAGTACAAAGCATATGGTTATCCATTTCCAAATCCAAAGAGAAGAGTAGATGAATTAGAAGAATCTCTTACAATCTACAAGAAACTTTTTACGGAAGATTCTACAGATTATGAAGGTAAGTTCTGGAAGCTTGAGAACAATAGAAATTATCCTAAACCTATTCAGAAACCACATCCTCAAATTGTTCTCGGAACAGATAGTAAGAGGATGACGGATATAGCTTGTAGAGAAGCAGATGGGATTAATTTACCCTATACAAAAATTGATGATCTACCAAATACAATTGGCAGAGTTAAAGCAAACTTAGAAAAATATCACAGAGATGTAGAAAACTTTGAAATATCTTACTTCAATACAGTCAATGTTGTAGATTCTCAAGAGGAGCTTGATGCAATTGTTGAAAGAATAATCAAGGCAGCTCCTGAAGATAAAAAACCCTCAGAAGAATACATCCTTCGAAACTCATTCATAGGTTTTACAGAAGATCTAACGAATCAGATAGCAAAAGTTGAAGAAATGGGCATACAAAAGATGGTTATTGCGATTAGAAAATCCAAGATTGTGGATAATCCAATGAAATTGTTTGCAGAAAAAATAATGTGAAGTGAAAACAATGTATTCAAGTATATATAGAAGGTTTACAAAACTTCTTTTAGAGATGACTGATGCTAAAAAGAAAAACCTTACAATCAACACATATTTTGAAAAGGATTTAGGATTGGATAAGAATGATTTGAAGATTCTTAGAATCAAAATAATGGATGAATTCGGTGTTAAACTACCAAAGAATATTTTCAAAGAATTTAATACCATTGGAGAATTAATTGGCTTAATTGAAGCTGAATTTGGAAGATGAACTTATTAAAATCTTACATAATATTTAAAGAAAGTGAATAGCATCGTTATACATGCATCGTCGACATAATCGTTATTTCTTTCGAAGGATAATTTTTGGTGCGCCTTCATTAATTATTTTTGGGATAATTTATCTTTTCTATGACCCAGAAATTGGAGGAGCTCTGCTTGCGGTTGGAGTTTTATTTACGATAATACTAATATTTGACATCATTAGACGCAGAAGACGAGGATCTAGACAAACTCCAATCATATCACATACAGGACACCAACCCAGTGGAGGTCAACAACCAATTCACTACCAACCACTCAATACAGAACAACCAACTACTCAAGCACAAAACAATAAGTATTGTTCCCATTGTGGTGGAAAGAATGAAATGGATACAAAGTTCTGCATAAATTGTGGAGCTAATCTCTAAAGATTAGTATCCCCTTTTTTTGTAAAAATAGAAATGAAAGATTAGAGAATTTTTTCTCCATCTTCTAAACTAAGCATTGTAAAACCACTGATCATTTTTGGATAAAAATCTGTTGCTTTTTGAGGCATTCTTTCATGGTTCTTTGCAACTTTGAGAACTTCATCTGCACTAGTAGGGTTTAGAATAAAAGCAACCTTGTATTTTCCAGCGTCTACCTCTTCAACGGCTTCATTCCACCATCTCTCATAGAAAATATCATCATCAATGTGGAGTTCTTTAAGCCCCATAATACCATGGAAAATCATATCTCGCAAGATAACAACATCTAGAGTCTTGAAGTCATCACTGGCATCACTCACATATCTGTTGATTGCAGAAGGATCCTTCATAATCATAGAGATTGCTCTTCTATCTTGATACATAACAAAAGCGCGTTTATCTCTATTATCTTCTAAGAATTGGGGAATTTCAGATCTCATAATCTCATTCATATGGAAGAAAAGCTTAAGTTCACTCATTTTTTCTTCAGAGACAGATTCTTTAGCCAAACAACGATGAGTTGCTAAAATTATCAAACCTTCATCTTCAACGGGAACTAGATATGTCATACGGTATTCAAAGGTATCATAATCTCTTAAAGCTCCAGCATCTTTTCTTCTCATATCACGATAGGTTATAGCAGTTTCATACCTATGGTGGCCATCAGCTATAACTAACTGCTGTTCTTTGAATACATCTTGAACTATTCTTATTTGTGCTGAATCAGTCATTTTCCATATTTTATTTTGAACTCCAAGATCATCTTTAGCATCGATTAAAGGTTCCCCTTGGGCAATTTCATCGAAAAGATTGATAGTTTTTTTCTCTGAATCAGAATACAGAATAAATCCTGTTTCTAGAGTGTGTCTGGTTGTTTTCAACATATTCAGACGGTCAATCTTGGGTCCTTTGTGAGTTTTTTCGTGAGGAAGAACTATATTTTCATCAAAAGGATGTAATTTTAATGCTCCAATGAACCCTTTTCTTATGTATTCTTTACCAAAGAGTTCATATTTTTGGTAATAGACGTATATTCCAGGAACTTCATCTTGTTTTAGAATACCTTCTTCCAACCATTTTACTAATCTTTGACGTGATATTTCATATCTGTTCTCTTCACTTGGAAGAGTTAATCTGCTGTAATTATACTCTGATTGAGCATAATATGCTTCTTGCATTTCTTCATCTATCTTATCATAAGGCTGAACAATCAGTTTTTCTATGGCTCCCGCCTTTTCTGTATACCTTATTGCTCGAAAGGGTTTGATATCAACCATTCTTATCAAGCTGATTCATTATTTGCTCTTTTTTAATTTTTTCATCGACCTATAGCATATCAGTATAATGAAATCTTACTTTTCTATTCGCTTTTGGTACAGATATTGTAAACATATAATGATATACCATTACATTGCGATATATCGTTAATACGATATACCCTTGATAATCTTTAATAATTGCAGATAATTAGTTAAATACAATATAGGTGGAAAAAGTGCCAGAAAAACTGCAAAAAACCAGACCAAAACATTGTGGAAAAGCTATGCAAAGAGTCTATATAAGGAAGGGAACAGAACAACGCAAGTGGATCACAATTGGTTATTATTGTGAACAATGTTCGAAGTTCTTGAAAAATACTGATCTTATGAAATTACAGAGAGGTCTAAAGATTCTAGAAGAGAATGTCCAATTGGTTGAAAAAATAAAGAACCCAACAATTATGGTAATTGACTTAGGATCAAGCTTCACCAAAGTAGGGTTCGCAGGAGAAAATCAACCGAGGTACATCTTTGAATCTACAATATTTTATTCTGCAGAAGGAGATACATTTATTCAACATTCAAATATTAAAGCAAAGAAGAAAATTATCAAAAAAGTTTCTATTTATCTTGATACAGACATTATTGAAGAGAAAATAGACCTTAAACATCTTGAGATTTTCTTTAGTCATATCTTCGAGAAAATGGAAGTAGACCCTTCGAAGATAGCAATACTGATTCTTGAGAGACCACAAATGGACAAATATGTTGATTCCCTTAAAGGAAAAAAGGATGTGATAAACAATTCTACGTTACCTGAAAAAGCAAAAAATATTCTTCGTGAGGAAGAAGCGCTTGATTATGTTGGAGTTTATGACCAAACAAAGGTAATTAGAAGGAAAATTGCTAGAGTTCTTTTTGACCAATTTAACGTTTCCAAGATGTATTTTGCGATAAAAGAGTTATTGTCTCTTTATGCTGATGGAAATGTAACAGGATTAATCGTAAATATTGGGGCTTCAGCAACTAGAATCCTTCCCATTTACGATGGTTGGTTAATTACTCACAGTGTTAGTATTCGAGATACAGGAGCAAATGATGTTACTAGATTGATGAAAGACTATACTAACAAACATATCGCTCATTCTAAAAGCACCCCAAATCAAAAAAGTATCATAGATAGCAACATTCGATATGCTACTGAAGAATTGTGCTATGTTTCTGAAAACCCAAAGAAAGAAAAACAGATTTGGCAGAAAACAGATAGACAGATAAGGTCTGCAAATATCATCAATAACGATTTCGTAAAATATGAAGAAATTTTGTATAAAGCACCTGAAATACTATTCCGAAATGAACCTTTAAGTGTAACAGGAGAACTTGGAGATCTAACTGATGCCGTAATAGAATCTGCTCAGAAATGCGATTCAGATTTACTTAAAGTTGTTTTATCAAATATTGTTCTAATTGGTGGAGGCACATTATATAGAGGTTTCAAGGAAAGATTCTATTCAGATATTAGAAGCAAACTTCCAAATCATATAGAAATTAAGGTTAAAGCTGATAGAAACAGATTAATCAAAAGTTGGATAGGGGGTTCAATTCTTGCTTCTTTGAAACTTTTCAATGAAAGAAACCTCTGGGTAACGAAAGTAGAATATGATGAAAAGGGTTCTTCAGCTGTAGATAGATGCTTATGAACGAAATCAGCTTCAAAGTCCCCAAATTTCTTTTGTTTTTTCTTCTAAACGTTCTAATCCTTCTAGAGATGGTTTTTCCTTTCCTTGCTCAATCACATGAATTGTTTCTTGAACATATTTGTTCAAAGGTGTTTCAACCCCATACTTCTCTCCTTCAGCAACTAAGTATCCATTAAGAAAATCTATCTCTGTTTTCTTTCCTCGTTCAATTGATTGAAGACTTGATGATTTCAAATCCTTGTATTTTAATCTGATAATTTTTATGATTATCTGCTTCATGAAATGTTTGAACGAAAATCCATATAATTCCTTCTTCGTTAGTACTAAGAAATTAAGATTCAAACCATTTAGTTTCTGAAGTTCAATTCCTTTCAAATCTGCTACTTTTGCTCCTTCAGTCATAACAGTAAGAAAAGCTATTCTTGTCATTCTTCTTTGAAGCATTTCACCTAGAGTCATTCCACTTATAACTCCAAAAGAAGCTACTGATAGGTTAATAAGCAATTTGGAAAATTTTTCGTTTTTCACATTATCTGACCAAGTAGTAGGAACCGTTGATGACAACATTTCTACTATCTGATCATCAACTTCTCTTTTCTGACCATCTAATCGTCCAATCACCATCTCCCCTGAAGACGTTTTAATGGCTTCAGCATGTCCAGATTTTGTAGCTCCGAAACTTGTAACACATCCAAGTAAATGATCACTTCCAATCTTAGGACATATTTTCTCCTCAATCATACCATTAGTCATTGTAACAACAGTGTAGTTTGTACTCAGCTTATCTTCTAGTCGTTTCATAGCATCTTCTACATCATTTAGCTTTGTAACAAGAAAAACAAGATCAAGATCAGTAGGTAAATCTTCAATTGCCAAAACTGGATGGAGATTATCCTTTACGTAATATTCACCACTTACACCTGTTACTTTAATCCCTCGCTCTTTAACTATGTCCAAAGTTTCTTGATATTTACAAGGGATATAAACAGGATGACCACTTTTTGCTATATCAGCTGCTACAATAGCTCCGATAGCCCCTAAACCTACTAAAGCAATTTTCATATAGGAAATAGGAAAATAAACTTCTCTTAAAGGTTTCTTGTATGTTCTAATCAGTTTGATTTCAATTATAATAAAATAGAAAGAAAAAAGGAATAAACTATTCCTTTGGATTAGAGATCCTCAAGTTCTTTAAAAGCGTCAATAACTCTTTCAGCAGCTTGAACGCTAGCTCTCATGTTACCTTCTGCTGTTTGAGCACCAATATGAGGGCTAATTATTATGTTTTCGTGATGAAGTAGAGGATTATCGATGCTTGGAGGTTCAATTTCGAAAACATCAGTACAGTAGTAACCTAGTACCCCAGATTCTAATGCTTCATGTGCTGCAATCTCATCAACTATTCCACCTCTAGCACAGTTAATTAAAACAGCTGTACTTTTCATTTTAGAAATAGCTTCTTTTCCAATCATATGTTTGGTGTCTTTATTTAGAGGAAGATGGAGACTAATATAATCTGCTTCTTTGAGGACATCATCCATTGTAGGTTTCATTTCTACAACAGGATTCTCAGCAACATAAGCATCATATCCGATCGCATTCATACCTAGAGCTTTGCATTTGACTGCAAGACTTGTACCAATTCTACCAGTTCCTATTAGCCCTAGAGTTTTTCCGTCAATTTCACGGGAGAATAATTCTTTCTTCAGAGCTTTGAAACTACTTGGATCAGATTTGATTTCACAAGTACCTTTAACTATATCACGTGTTGAGGATAGAATCATTGTTAATGCTAATTCAGCAACAGAGTTGGTTGTAGCTGCAGGAGTGTTTACAACTTTGATGTTTCGTGCAAGTGCTGTTTCCATATCAATGTTATCAAGACCTACACCAGCTCTTCCAATCACTTTGAGATTAACTGCTTCATCAAATAAATCTCCCCTAACCTTTGTAGCAGATCTAACAATAATTGCGTCATATTCACCAATAATTTTTGGAAGTTCATCCTTAGGAATGTCCCAAGCAATTTTTACTTCAAAACCAGCTGCTTCTAAAACCTCAACTGCTTTTTCGTTTAATTTATCTGTTAGTATAATTTTTGGCATTTCTTTCACCTTTAGAGTTCCCAGATTTCTTCGATAGCAGCAAGTAGCTCCTTCAAATCATCTAAGGTATGATCACCCATGTGACCAATTCTGAATGTTTGATTCTTTAGTTTACCATAACCATTTGCTATAACAAAACCTTTCTCACCTAAAGCTTTATTGAGAGCTCCAACATCCTTTTCCAATTTGTTTACTATTGTTGATACAGTTACTGAGCTGTATCCTTCTTCTGCGAACAAACCAAAACCATGATCTAAGGCCCATTTGTGTGTATAATCTCTAAGTTCTGTTAACCTTGCACTAATATTTTCTGCTCCTTCTTCTAGCATTTGTTTTAATTTATAATCAAAAGCAAATAACAAAGAGATATTTGGTGTGGAAGGAGTTTGCTTCTTCTTTTCGAAGTATGCAAATATACTGTTAAGATCTGTATAAGAACCTCTATTAGGAACATCATTAGTCCGGTCTAGTGCCTTTTGAGATACTATTCCAATTGCAAGTCCTGGAGGAAGTGCAAAGCATTTCTGGGTAGAAGCGAAAATTAAATCTGTACTCATTTCATCTGGCAAAATTAAATCTCCTCCGAGAGATGAAACTGCGTCTACAACAAGCAATGTATCAGGATAGTTTTTAAGCAAATCTCCAATTGCTTTGAGATCCAACTTTACTCCAGTAGAAGTTTCGTTTTGACAAACTGTTACAACATCATATTCTGATTGATCTAATTTTTCTTTGATATGCTCAAGTTTTATCGCTTTACCCCATTCAATATCAACTTTTTCAGCTTCAACACCACAATTAACAAGTGTTTTGTACATTCTATCAGAAAAAGAACCATTCACCATACATAGTGCTTTTTTACCAGGTCGAATCAAATTTCTTCCTGAGATATCCATAAACAAAGTCCCAGAAGCTGTTATTACTGTAATGTGTTGTTCAGTTTTGAAGAACTCTCTCAATTGATCTAACACACTATTATATAATATAGTAAAGTCGTTACTTCTGTGACCGAATAATTTTTTGGATTGCTGTTCAAGAACATCATCTTTGACCTCAGTCGGTCCTGGAATCCATAATTTTTTGTGCAATAATATCACCTAATTACGATTTATTAGATTTACACACCATAAAAGAATTTTGCTGTGGATAAAAGTTTTAATCTTCCAAATTTGGAAAACAATCTAACAGCTGCTCGATTGGTTCTTTTTCAACTTTCTCTGGTACCAAAATCCCACTTGTTCTAGACGATAACCATAATTTAATTCCTGTATAAATTAGAGAGCTTAGCATTAGGCTAAATGTAAAAATTACTGCAAAAATTAATATTTCAAAAGCATTCCCTGAGAAGAATAGAAGATAGATTGAAACGGGGAGGATTAGAATGCATATGGAAGCAAGTGGAATCCCTACAAATGTAAATAATGATTCATATCCTAGATAAAACAGAATTTCACTTCCTCTTGCCTTAATTATTAGAATAAAGAGTATCATGAATAAAACAACTGCACCAATTGCAAAGAATACAACTGAAAAAACAACGAGAAGAAAAGTTGGGAAGAAAATATCTAAAATAAGTAGAAAAGCTGCAAAAGTGACAAAGAACAGTGTGACAATAACTCCTTCTCTAAGAATATTCTCTTTTCTCTGCTTATTATGAAACATTATCAGTATATCGTATTCTTGGATACCTATAAAAATTTTTTAGTTAAAAATAATCATGACAACAGTATAAATTCACTTAATAAAAAATTTATTTTTTAGTCAAAATTTCTTCAAGTATTACAATTATTCAGGCAATTCCTAAAATCAAGAGCAAATTCGCCCAGTTTTGTTAATCTTAGCAGTTAGAAGCGATTTATGAAGAAAATAGGTTGTGATTATTATGGTAAGCTTTTTTAGGTAATGGTGAAAAGAGTTTGTGATGAGCATTAAAGATAGAGATAAACAGAAGACAGCAATAGAAAAGACATTGCAAAAATTCACAGAATTACTTCCTTCTGTTAGACCTCAACAAGATCCTGTTAAAAAGGCTCTAGTATTAATTGATGGAACATCAAAATCCAGAACTTCAGTCTTAGTAGCAGAACAATTAAACCATCATTTTGGCACTAAAATCGATGTAGTCTGTTTTTACACCGAAAACACCTCTACTGTATCAAAAACATCAAAGGAAAGTTACGAAGATTCACTTTCATTTGCTTACGAACATCTGCGTAGTGAGGAATTTGAGATAAAAGGACAGGTTATTGAGAGTGTGGAAATGCTGAAAAGCATCATAGATGCAATTTTGACTGAAGGAGATTATGAATTAATAATTGTGCCTTCATCCTTCATCGGAATAACACAAGTCGAAGAGGGAGATATTGAATCTGAAGCCAGAATCACCGTTATGGGAGATATTTTTGAATATCTTTTAGAAGAAGTAAAAGAAATTCCAGTTCTTTTGATTCAAAGTGATAAAATCAACGTGGAATTACTTTGGAAAAATACATGTATTATGGCAAGTAACAGTTTACAATTGAGTTATCTTACTGAAAAAGCTCTCTCATTAAGTCTAAAGAAAGGCGAGATTCACTGTTTAGTTAATATTGATCAGAATTACCATGAAGACAAGAGTGAGGAAGAATTCGCAGAATTTGTTAAAAAGAATAAAGAAGATTTAGATAGGTTTGACCGAGCTAATTCTGAAGTATTTAAAGAAGCATCAAGATTCATTGAGTACCTTCTTATTACAACAAATAAAATGGAAGTATTCAAAGATGAAATTACATCATTTGGAAAAGATGTTGGAATATTAATCATATATATGCCGACCAAACATTCAAGTTTATACTCATATTTTATTGAATTATTGGAAGATCGTGAGATTACTTTTCCAATACTTATTGCTAAACGCAAAGAAGAACCAAAGAAAGAAATAATTGACAAAGAAAAAACTGATGAATCTGCCGATGAAAAAGAAGACGAAGATATTGCAAAAGAAGATATTATTGAAGAAGAAATTGAAGAAAAAGAAATGATAGCAATAGATGAATCGTTAAAAGAACAGATTAAAGAAGAAGTTAAGCAAGACATACTTGGACATAAGGAAGAGACAGAAGAAGAGAAAAAGGAACAAGCTGAAAACGTTATATCTGAAGAAAAAACCGATGATAAAAAGAAAGAAAAAGAAATAGACGCTAAAGTTGAAAAACAGCTTGAAGATTTAGATTTATTGGAAAAAGAAGAAGAAGAGAAGGAAACAGAAATGACTGATATTGAAGAAATCAAGGAAGAAGTGAAAGAAGAAGTTATTGAGGAAATCAAAAAAGAAGTTAAAAAAGAAATCAAGGAAGAACCAAAGAGAGAAGTTAAGAGAGAAGTCTCTAAGGAACTGAAAACAGAAGAAAGCATGGAAGAGCTCAAAGAAACGATTCTTGAAGAAATCAAGGAAGAAATCAAGGAAGAGATTAAATTTGAACTTAAACGTGATCTTAAAGAACCTAAGAAGGAACTGAAAGAGAAAGTAATCGAAGAGATAATAGAGGAAGCAGAAACAGAAAAAACTGAATCTGAAGAAGAAGAAGAAAAAGAAGTTTCCTCTAGAATGGAATTTGAATAAGTACATTAAATTCCATATCACTGCTCAAATAAACTGAGCAACATCCATAGAAATGTGATTTTCATCACAGAATTAAAATAATATTTTGTAAAGGTGAACAGTTGGCTGGTATTCTAGGAGAGCTAGATTGGATAATAACAATTATTATTGTTATAATTGTACTAACCACTATTCTATTACTGATGAAAGAGGGGGTGGATGCAAATAAGATCACTGTAACTGGTGCTCTTGTTGTCTCAATAATTTATTTGGTTTTTATGGATTGGGGAGCAGGATTCATCTAAAATCTAGAGTATGAAGTGGTTCCGCATAACTTTCTTGAAGCCTTAGCCAAAACAGTCAATGTTGAAGCGATAGTCATTATTTTCTCTGTAAGTATAATTGTAGCAATGACTAAAGGAGCGGGTTTCTTTGATTTCATCTCATTATCTATGGTCAAATTAACTAAAGGAGATCCAAAAAAACTTATTGTCTCATTAGGCGCACTAACTTTTTTTGTTTCAATGTTTTTTGATAATCTAAGTGCTATAATTCTTTTAGGCTCATTAACAGTAGTTATTTGTAAACAGCTAGAGATAAATCCAAAACCATTTGTGCTATTCGTAGGCATCAATACCATAATCGGGGGGCTTCCAACGCCAGTTTCGTCACTACCCAACATTATATTTTTCAACTTGTACGCAGGAGAAGGGATGAACTTCATTCGTTTTATGGCATACATGCTTCCAATTGCAATAATTTTCTTTGGTCTTGCAACAGGTTTCTTCTTCTTAATTTACAAGAAAGAAATTTTTAAGGAAGTCCCTGAAGAGAAGAAGAAACAGTTGGGGAGAATAAATCCATGGAATGGAATAGAAAACCGCATGAATATCTGGAAATCTGTAATTCTTCTTGGAATCCTTTTCGTTGGCTTTTTACTAACTAGTATTAAGGGGAATCCAATCGATGTAGCACTAGTATCTTTAATAACAACGATAATGGGATTTTTCTGTTTAGAGCTGATCTGAAACATTACCTCGAAGAAGGGGTGGAATGGAATATTGTTGTTTTCTTCGTAGCTTTATTTGTTCTGATGGGTGTGTTAACAGCAGCAGGTGCCCTAGTTCCACTGAACACCATCTTAGGAGGAGTTTTAGGGAATAACTCAGTGCTCGTTCTTCCATCTTCCGTTGCAGATATTTACTTAAGGAGTGGAAATCCAACAATAGGAGGACAAATCCTGGTAGCACTCATTATAGGTGTTATTGGACTACCAATTACAGGATTTCTAAATGGGTCGTCAGTTTCGCTAATTTTCTCTTACATTTTCAAATCTCTCCCTGTAGGAATTACTACAGGTTTATGGATAGGTTTTGTCCTCTCCGGCAACATAGGAGGAGCTCTCACGCCCTTAGGTTCTATAACAATTTTAATGGCGCTGGAAATTCTTAATAGAGAGAGATATCCTATGTCATTTTTGCAATATGTCAAAAAGATGCTACCTTTGACTCTGACTTTTACTGCTCTCAGTATAGGCTATTCAATGATTCTAATAGCTATAGGATTGTAGGAAATTTCTTCTAGATAAAAACAGCTCGTTACCATTAGGGGATAACATATAAAAGAGCAAATGCTATTCCAGAGACTATCAAATTGGTTATGGGCAGGAGGAAAGCTAGTTTTGTTTTAATATGCTTCTTTTCGAATAAATAGATAATAAACGCAGCATTCAGAGCTTGTACAAGAAAGAAGGATACAGGTATAATTCTTGCGATGATTCTTTTTGCATAAATGTCTAATGAATCTATGTAAACAAATTGAGTGGTAATAAAGGATAATACTGAAACCCACAATTGTGAGAAAATAAGCATAATTAGAAACATCTTTCGAGTTTTCAAGAATCTTCGCAGATTTTCAATTTTATAACTTATCTTAGTTTCTTTGGATTTTTCCTTTTTATCACTCATCTACTCAGAAATTAAGAAAAAGTTGTATATATTATTTCTGTTACAATTATTGTACAACTAATTTTTCTCTTGCCAAATTCTAGCATCCCAATGTTTCATATGTTTAGTAGCCACACCATCGGGTTTTTTACCCTGCTTAAGCTCTTCTTCAGTCAACCAGTGCATAGATGGATGTTCAGTATTGTAGAGAACATTGTAAGCTTGTGGCATAATATTTACTTCTACATGAGAGCTAACGTCTTCTTCATAGATTTCTCCATCATGCTCCATTCCTATTGGACTTTCAAGTGTCACTTCAATTTTCTTAGCTTGCTTGTATTGCATTCCCTTTAAATTAAGGTGCTCTCCTTTGAAAATCTTTTGAATCCCTAATAGAGTTCTAGGTTTTGTAAGATTTTGAGTTATACATACATCAAAGAAATCGTTTTGGGGATGAGCATTGACACAAGCTAACATACCTCCACCTACAGATTTTCCAATTCCAATAGCTAAAAGCATCAATTTGAAGTCTATTGGATCTCCATCATCTAGAATAATTGTTCCTTTTCTTTGTTTAACAGTCACTAGTTTCTTGATTGCTAAGAAAGTATACCTTGATGGACCCTTTATCCAATTCATTTCCCCAGCCATATTACCTAGATTAACTAAAGATGATATCCCAAAATCAAACATATTCCCAAAATACACTTCGAATTTTGTATCATGATATTTTACTTTACCAATAGATGAAGGTGAAACAGCTGTTTTCTCTATCAATGTCTTAGCCGCATGTTTTGGCTCCCAAGGGATGCCCATGTAAGTTGCTAAATCATTTCCAGTTCCAAAAGGTAAGACTCCAAAAGCAATCTCCTTTCGCTTTTTTTCTGGAAAAGACATTATCCCATTAATAGCCTCATTTACAACTCCATCACCGCTTGCTATAATAATTCTGTTAAAACCATCATTAATTGCCTTTGTCACTAGCTCCTTTCCTTGTTTGCGAGCTTCTGTGAAGACAACATCATAATCAATTCCACTTTTTTTAATAACTGGCTCAGCTTTCTCCCATCTTTCAATACACCTTTGAGTACCAGCGTTAGGATTAACTATAAATTTCCATTTTTCAGACATAGCTTAAGAAAAAAAAGGTTGTAAATAAACCTTTACAGATTTACTGCTCAAATTGAGATTAACGCATAAGTGTTTACTGGTTTTTCTCCTGTCACATTATAGCATCCCAATGTTCATATGTTTAGTCGCTACTCCATCAGGTTTCTTGCCTTTATGATAAGGGTTTAAATATTGTTGAAGAGAGGTAAGTAAGGGTGTTTTTTTGCGCACTAGAGTACTAGCTTCAATATGGGCAACTATGTATATCATGAGTGTCATACCTATGATAATTAGGCTTTGGGGTTTATACAGCTATCTCTATATATACGCATTAAGTTTCTTTCTGCCTACTGTAGGGGGGATTTTAGGTATAATAACAATTTTCAAGGCAAAAAACAAGGATACAAGAATCTTTAGTATTGCTATAACTTTTTCATTGATAATGCTTCTTATTTTCGAGTTTTTCGATTATTACTTAAATGAGAATCCAACAATATTAACTTTAAATTACTGGACAATCTTCCACATTGCAGCGTATTTCCCTTTCTTAGGGATTTCTATTGATAGAATAATCAAAGATTATAAGTATATAACAAAAGCATTATTTTTCATTGGAATAGCAATTGTCAGCCTATCTACAGTCATTGTATCCCCGACACTTTACTATTCTTATGGAAAGTTAGGTCAACATATCACAACTTCTGAATTAGCAGTATTTGTAACTTTTATAATAGTTGAACTTATTTCCTTTGTTGTACTTATTATCCTAATGGTGTTATATTCTAGAATGAAATATGGTTATCATTGGTTATTTATAACAGCAGGATTTCTAATTATGCTTTTCAGAGATCTTTCTAGTGTGTATTCCATGGCGATACAAGAAGAATTACAGGTTTTAACACCCGATGTACTGAATTTTATTTTCTATTCAACAATGATAACGGCGCTTATAGCTACGTTTAATCCTGATTTCAAAATTCAGTCAATGAGAGATATCGATATGGAGAGAGAGTTTTACAAACAAAGATATGAAGAGATAGAGTATTTATCCAAAGATTTGCTTACTGTTACTGAATTATGGTTTCACGATCTTCAAAATGATCTGAGTGTCATTAATAATGCAATGGAATTGTATGACGAAACCTCAGAAACTAGTTTTCTGGATATGATCAATAATAGAGTAGGTTTGATGGAAGAGAGACAGAAGAAATTTGAAACACCAACTCATATTTTGAATTCATTAAAAATTCAACCCACTAATCTTAATATATTAGATGGAATTCAAAGAGCTTTTAATGGTGTAAATCTAACTCTGCCAGCTGAACCAGTGTATGTTAAAGCTAACAAATTACTTTTTCCAATAGTATTAAATGTAGTTCAAAACGCATTCCAACAAAACTCAGATTCAGTTCAAGTTTCTATAATTGTCGAGGAAATGAATAGTACTGTAATTCTAAAAATAATCGATAATGGGATAGGAGTACCAGATGGTTTGAAAAACCAAATCTTTTTGAAGAATTTTCAAGGGAATAAAGGAGGCACAAGTGGTATGGGATTATATCTGGCAAAATTAACTTTAGCAAAATTCGGTGGGTGTATTTCAGTTGAAGACAATAAGCCTTCAGGAGCTGTTTTTAACATAAAACTTGAAAGAATTGGTTCAAATAAAAATAACCCTAATCATTAGGCCATTTTCTTCTTTCAACTTCAGTTCCACATTTTCTACAAACTGTCTTTTTCAATTGTGGATAACCATATTTATCTTTTTCATGAACAGTTTTTACAGCTTGACTACAAGTATAATCAAGTTTGCAATAAGGACAGTGAAAATAGGAATTATCTTGTTCTAGTGTAGGTGAAATAATGGGACGGGGGCATGAAGCTATTTTCACAACTTTAGCACAGTCACACTTGAGATGGTTAGCTACAATAGTCACAATCGCAAATAATTAGATATAGTTAAAAACTTATTCAAAAAAGAAAAAAAGAAGGTTTGGAACATTACAATGTTCTATTCTTAAGGTATTATTATGTCTGTTGGAGGTAAATCTTGAGTTAGAAATGTCAGTGGAATACCAAAATAGATTGGCACAGCTGAAATTTCTATTGTAATAGTTATTGTTCCTCCTGAGCCTACATTTGATACATCAGCTGATGTAAGAACAAACACGAATTCGACAGGCGCAGATTCTCCTAGTTTGATGGTTATTTGTTGGAGATCTCCGTAGTTAGTTCCACCTTTTTTCAACTGTATATCTAATCTAATAGATTTAGGGATATATCCTAGCTTAGGTGTCCCTACCGTTGCTGTGACAGTAACTGTAGTATTATCTGAACTTATGTCAAACGTAGGAGTACCAATTGTGAATTGATCATAATTTACTTCAACATCCTTATAACTCATGTAAATGTCAACGCCAATTACACCCCCAGCTGCTAAAATAACAAAAAATATTATCAAAAATGCTGTTAATCCTTTTCCCATATAGAATGAAGTGTATATCAGAGATATAAATGTTTTCAGTTAAATTGGAAAGGTTATGTCTGAAGAAAAGACAGATTAGTTTATACATTTTAAGTAATAATTTTTATACTACTCCAAGATGTTTCTAGCTATGACCCACAAATTTGGTATCATGACTGATTCTGGTGCAGATTTTAGTCTTGATTATATGAAGAAACATGATTTAATTCTAATCAGAACAAGAATAATGATTGGAGATACAGAATACATAGATCGAGATAATATTACAAGAGAAGAAATTATTGATAAAATGATTAATGTTAAAGCTAAAACATCAACATCAGTTGCTCCTCCTATAGATTTTGATCAAGTGATAAGAGCAGCTTTGAAAAAATATGAGAAAGTGCTCTATTTAGGAATCAGCGCTAAAATGTCTGCAACATTACAGAATGCGATTATGACTGCTAAACGTCTTAAGACTGATGATTTCATCACAGTCGATACCGAAACTGTTTCATGGGGTCAATCCCTACTGATTGATCATGCTATAAGAAGAAGAGACCAAGGGATTCCTATTGAAACTGTCATAGATGAAATTAATGAAATGAAAAAGAATATCCAATTACATTTCATGGTAGATACATTAGAATATCTACGCAGAGGAGGAAGAATAGGAGCTGCAAAGAGTCTATTGGGGACTATAATGGGTTTGAAACCTCATCTTATTGTGAAAGATGGAGAGATAACTTCAGCTGGAACAGTCAAGAATTATAGTGAGGGTATGGATAAATTTCGAGCTATTGCAGAGCAGTACTCAAAAGAATTTGTGAACCATGTTATGGTTATTATGTATGGTCTTGATAATCCTGAGATCATGGCTTTTTCAGAGGAAATAAATAAGCAATTCAAACCATTGTATTTCTTCTACGAACCTATTGGAGCAAATATTCTATGCCATGTAGGACCCTATGTCTTCGGATTAGGGATAATGAAAATCCCTGATTCAGCTGTAGATGCGTATAAATAACAGAGAGATTGATTTGTTTATTTCTCTCAATCTTATTCCTTTTTTAATTTCGTTAATTCACTTGTTTCAGCTGATTTTATATGAAGATCATCTGATCTCGTACTGATTCCTCTGTTTTTTAATACAGTCCAAGATAGGTGAATTCTCTGGTATAAATAGTCAATAGTTTTGTCAAATCTTCTTTTCGACTGCTCTTCTCCAACAAAAATATGATTTTCTCTTACTCTATTATTGATGTTCTCTTTTCCTTCCTTAGTAGTTACAACATAGAACAAAACTATCGAAAAATCTAGTCGCTATTTATACTTGAAAACACAAATATTAGCAAAAGTTTTTATGTTTTTTCACCAAAAATATTTAGTGAGACATACATTAGTATCTTAAAGAATAAAGCTAGAGGGAATATCAAAACTTGGGGAATACCCGGTCCAATAGGATTAGATCCTGGAGAAGGTGGAGGAGGAGGAGGTGCTGATCCTGAGTATCATTTTGGTACACTTTTATCCAGTTACACAGATGATGTTAGACTTGGTGAAGTTTATGAAGTAGATACATTTTTCAGTAATGATGGTTATTACAGACGTGCATCAACAGCAACATCCACTAGTGCATTCATAGAAGATCTTAGCTATGCAAATTCCAAAAGTACTTATTTAACAATGAACTTCATTGGACACGGAGCTTATACCTCAAATGGTCCAGCACTAATAATGCGTAACTATGAAGTAGCTAATAAGTATAACTTAGAAGAACTAGCAAGGTCAACTCCAGATAGGAATTTACGTTTCGTTTATCTTTCAAGCTGTTACTCTTTTGGAACAGAAAGCACATTAGATTATCGATTAGCACAAGGTTTCAATAGTTTAGGAGCTAAAGTTGTTATAGGTTACTCAGGAGAACAGATAATTGAAGTTGAGAGAGAATTAGCCAATATTTTCTATAACAATGTATTTAATGAGTTTATGTCTGTTGAAGATTCCTTTACCAAGACACACTATGAATTCAATAGAGCTACAGCTTTGGCAGCTATAATCTATATGGCATTAATATGTCTTAATATAATAGTTCTCACAGAACTACTTTTTACAGTGGCAACTCAAGGGTTATACGTTGCAGCATTAGGTGTTTATGGTTGGATTCAAACTGCAGCAGAAGCTTTAGGATCCCTTTGTGGTTTTCCAACAACCTTAGCTTTCTTAGCAGCAATTGCGATTATAATTATTCTTGTGTGCATCCTCATTATATTAATATCTCTTGAACTCAGTTTAGAATTTTATATGGGCATGATGGATTTCGATCCGAATAACAAATTATATCTATAAGTTAAACAATAGTTAGCTATAGAAGTATGAAAAGGTTTAATGAAGATGGAAAAAAAGACTTCATTTTCTAAAGAACATAAGAAACCATCATTAAACCAGAATTTTTTTATCAAAAAATACAAACAGATCACTTGGAAAAGAAAATATACCTTTATAGCAACGTTGGTTTTCATATTTTTGATAATTTCAACCATTTTTTTAACAACAAAATTAATTAGGGAAAGCAATAATTTTTTGGAATATGATTTTACTCTGAATAATGTCACAATGAGTAGCTATGAAGCTGCAATTAATTATATCTTGAGTGGACATAACAAAGATGGAGGTTTTTCTCCAATTCCTTTTCGACAGTTTTACCAAATTTTTGGAGCTACTAAAATGGCATCAGATATTTTTTCGACGTATTATGCGGTTTCAACTTTATTTTTATTAAATGAGTTAAGCAAGTTGGACACAAATTCAATAATTAATTACATTGAGGGATATTTGTATGATTCTAGTCATGGGGAAGAAGGAGAGAATGAACATGGTCCAAGTGATTTATGGTTAACATTTTCCCTTCTAGAGAAATTGAACGCTACAGACATTGTTTATATTGAGGATTTTATATCTTGGACTTTGGATGATTTTTTACCAGATGGTTCATTTCGTCCATTTGATAATGTACCTGCGAGTATTCCCGCTGTAAAATCTGCATATTTGCTCCTTTCAGAGTTTGAAAGTTTGGATTCAATAAATTGGACATTAAGTACACAATACGTTTTAAGTCAATATCTAGGCAATGGTTTCTTTCAAGACCCTCTTTTACCGGATTCGCTAAATATTATTTCAACATTAGATGCCTATACATATCTTTCTTACACAAATCAATTAGAAACAATTAATGTTTCAACTATTCAGGAACTTATTCCTTATTTGACAAAAATGTATTTGATGGTTTACGATGAATATAATCTCTATGAGGGATTTTCACATCGTGTGCGATCAATTCATGGTTTTATACAATTCGCATGGGAAAATAACCTCAGTTTAAGCGAGATCTCCCCAGAAACTTTAGAGCTGTGTATAGATATTAAAAACTCACAAGATGAAGTCTATGGAGGTTTTCCAACATTTTGGGATAATTATACAACATTTGTATGGGTAGATGATACAGTTTTTGCTCTAGAGACATTTTATGAATGTGACCTATTGAATTTAATGAATGACAATATAACAGTTGTTCAGCCTCCGAATTCACCTTATATATGCAAAATTAATTCTACATATATTCTTCTAATTTTATCTTTGACATTTGCTATGTTAGTTTATTTGTTTAAAAAGAAAGTAAAAAGCAATTCTTCTCAACACAAATAGATTCTACCTCTGTCAAAGAAATTCCTGTGTTTAAGTAAACTAGCGATTAAGAATCTGGAAATAGCAGAGAGATGGATTTGTTTCTTTCACTCAATCTTACTCTTTTTTATTGTTGTTGATACACTTAACTCAGCTGATTCTAAATGTAAATCATCTGATTCCATGCTACTTCCTCTGTTTTCTAACAAAGTCCAAGCGATAAAAATTACTGGTACCCCTGAGTTAAATTCAAGAAAGCTGTTAAAAATGAGAATGACAAGAGAACCATCCAAAGGTCGAATACCTGCTGCAAGTAAAGTTATCTCCATTCCAAAATGGACTAAAAAACCAACAAGAAATAGATATCCGAGTTTTAACCATGATAGATTTTTAAATGGTTTCCATTTATATTTGAATAAAATAAGGAGGAGATAGCCTCCTACAACCATCGCAATTTGAATCCATCTTCCAATTTCAGTCATTTCCCTATGGATGTCAATAATTCTATCATCTATATGCAACCAATTTGAAAGAAAACCCGTTGCAAACCAACCACCATAGAGAAACAGAGACCATGATAACATAGTCTTCCAATTCTTTGCAGAAATCATTGTAGCAACATATGAAAACTCTATCATACCATAAGTGAAAGAAAAGTAGAGTAAGAAGAGATCATTGTTAAAGGGAACAGTTTCTAATACTCTTGTTCCTTGCAAATGATACCATACTAAATCGTCAGAAATGAATACAATAACTGCACCAAAAAGACCAAATACCCATTGTAAACGCTTTTTTCTTATTAGAAGAATTGTCATCCATAATGCACAAAAAAGCAAATCAAAATAAATAAAATCCATATCAAACAAACGTGCAACAATATGTTCCATTGCCATAGAGAGAAAATTTCTTTAGTTTATTTTAAATGTTATTAGCAAAAATATTAGATGAAATGTTTTATTAAGAAATCAGCTAAAGATGTTGGAAGATACTCCAAAATGATTCTAGATCTGTTGTTCTTAACCTTATAGCAGCTGCGTGGATATTTCTTTTTCATGATCTTGTGAACAAGTTTTGCTATAACAATGGGATTGGAACTTTTCCTTTTCTCTTTCGCTAGAACTGGCAAAATTCGTGATAATTGATTTTTAAACTTTGATTTTTCAATAAGCTTTTTGTATTCAACTTCTGTTTCTGTCATAAATTGAGTGTCAAATGCACCAGGTTGTATCTTAATAACTTTCATTCCTTTAAACATTAATTCTCTTCTAAGTGAATCTGAATAGGCTTCAACAGCATATTTTGAGATACCGTATGGACCATTAAAAGGATAGGAAAATCTACCTACCTCTGAGCTAAGATTGATTATTTTCCCTTTTCTTTTCTGTAGAAGAGGATAGAATTTTTGTGTCAAATCAATCATTCCAAGAACATTTGTCTCTAGAATTGCGCGCATATCTTCAATTGAAATTTCTAGCATGGGTCCTCCAATAAAGATTCCTGCGCTATTAACTAAACCATCTAAACCTGCTGTAATATTTGTTATTTCGTTAACTGCTCTATCAATTTCTGATGAATTACTAATATTTAGATTAATAGATTTGATATTCTCTATTTTTTCAAGAGATTTCAATCCTTTCTCATCAACATCTGTTGCAAAAACAAAATAATCCTTTGATGCAAGATACAGGGAAATTGACTTACCAATACCATTTGCAGCACCTGTTACTAAGATGGTCTTCTTCTCTATCACTAAAAGTCACCTAATCGAAAAAGCTGAAACATAGTTAAATATAAAATTAGTGGTAATATAAGAGAGAAGAAATCATCTTTCTCAAGTATTTATTTTTCATAATCAATCCATACTTGCATAGCTGTTTTCCCTCTGTTCCCCCAGCTAAAGTATGGGATTGCTTTCAGGGCTTCTCCACTTGGGTCTTCTATTCCTAAAATTACTACTTTATCTTCTGAATCAGAAGATAATTTTTTAATGACCATGTTGGAATTTATTCTAGAATCTGGGATATCTGATGTTAGATTATCTATACTTTCAAAGCAATAAACTAAAGGTCCCCGAGTAAGAGCTATTTTTCCTCTATTACCTTTAACCCTCTTATCAGATTTCCTTAGGAGAGTTTCCATGGGGAGATTCATTTCAATCTCAGATTTTCCTGAATCTAATTCTAAAGGTAGATAATAGGAATTGTAAGGAGAGTATCCAGAAGCTGTACTCTCGTCTAACTCACAGAATTCAGGGATACTTTCTTCCTTTCCATTTACAAGGATTAACGCTTTTCTTGTCCAGCTAGGAATTCTTAACTTAATAGCTAATTTCTTTTCTGATCCATTGTCAATAGTTATTTTGACATTGCCCTTCCAAGGGAATCCGGATTTCATTGATACAGAAATCACTTTGCCATCTTCTAAATCATAATTGAAGGAGCTACCTACATATTGATGTATCCACAGCGTAGAATCATCTATAGAGTAAATATATTGGCCTATTTTAGCTAATGTTCTAGATATATTTGAGGGGCAACAAGCTGTTTTGTACCAAGGTTTTCTTTCAAAATTTCCATTGGTTTCAAGCGGATTTCTATAGAAGTAAGTTGTTCCATCCTCTGACATTCCAACCAGAAAAGCATTATATAATTGCCACTCCATCAAATCTGCATATTGAGCTTGACCTGTTGCGATGAGCATTTCCCAACTCCAATAGATTGAACTTATGGCAGCACATGTCTCATTATATGCGTGTCTATTATTCAATTCATAATCTCTACCAAATCCCTCTGACAAAGGCAAAGATCCTATTCCCCCAGTTACATACATTCTTTTACAAACCATATGATCCCAAGATTCTTCGAGAGTATTTAGTAAACTTTCATCACCTGTTTCTTGGAATAACATTGTAATAGAAGTTGCAAGATATCCCCATCTTACACTATGACCAATTGGTTTGTTAAGTTTCCTTATGGGCGCATTTTGCTGGAAATACTTACCAGACAAAAATTGTAAATAGGTTCGTATAAATAGACCAGAAGGACCATCTTTTGATAAATCTGACATAATCTTTGTTTCACTAGTCATACTATCAATAGATGCTGTTTTCCTTTGTTTTTCTACGAGTTTTGTTCGTTTTGATTGTGAAAAATTCTCCTTAAGAATTTGTAAAACAAAGAATTTCATTCGACCTCTTTTTTCTAATATTTTTTCAGCAAGTTCTAAATAACATTTCTCCTTTGTAATTCTAAAAAGTTTGATTAAAGCTATTTCTATTTCAGGATGTCCTGGTGTGTGCTTGGCTGTGAAATCTGACAAGCCATTAATAACAAGCTTAGCAGCTGTTTCTCCAATTTCAAGTATTCTTTTATTTCCAGTTGCTAAATAATATGCACATGTAGCTTCAATAAGATGCCCTAAGCAGTATAGTTCATGCTCAATTTGGAAGTTTTTCCACCTTTGCTCCGGAAAGTGAAATTGATTGTAAGTAAAAATATAACCATCATCTTCTTGCACTTTGTCAATTAAGTTAAAATAATCTTCAACTAATTTTTCAAGTTTTCTAGATTTAGAATTGGTTAGAATTAAAGAAGCAGCTTCTGCCCATTTATGTGAATCAGAATCTGTGTAAAAATATCCTGTCCTAAATCCTTCCTTTTCCCCGGATAAACACCTAAAATTATCTATTGTTTTGGACTTTTCTAACTGTTCCCATTGATGTAAAATAGCTGAGTTTCGATTTGTTTCCTGCTTTGTTTTCCAGAACTCATCAGTAATAGTTATTTTTGAAAAATGTACTTCTTTTGATTTAGAATGGGGAGAACTATTTGATTTCACACTATACTCAATTCTTAATAATATATGAACATTCTCTGAAGGAAAATAACCTTCTATATGTTGTTAAGACTTCAATCCTTTTTCCTTCTTCTTCTCTAATAGATATTCGTGTATTATAACAGCAGATGCAATTCCATCACCTGCAGCTAAAATTGGTTGATGAGTACAGCATGTTCTACAGTCTCCAGCAGCGAACAAACCAGGAGTTTTTGTCATTAAATTCGTATTGGTTTCAATGAAACCATCCTCATTATAGTTAAACAATCCAACTGCAAAACCGACATCTGGTGTATAACCTATTGAAACAAAAGCTCCATCAGCCTTGAATATTACTTCCTTATCCGATTTTTTATCATAGAATTTAATACCATTAAGAACGTGTTTATCCTTAAATATGAATTCTATAGCTTCATGGTTTTTTATCAGCTCAATATTCTCTTTTTCGGAGACTAAACGTCTCAATTCATAGGGGGCTTTCCAGATATCTGATCTACCTACAATCGTAACTTTACTTGCAAAACGAGAAAGAAAGATAGCATCTTCGTGAGCCTTTACTCCACCACCAATAATCACTATTTCTTTGCCTTTATAGAACACTCCATCACAAGTTGCACAATAATGAACACTATATCCAAGTAATTCTTTTTCACCAGGAATGTGAAGCATTCTATATTTTCTACCAGTTGCAGACAAAACTGCTTTTCCACCAATAGTTCTTCCAGCTGTGGTTCTAACCATGAGATGAGAACCTCTGAAGAGGATATCAACTACTTCAGTAGATGTAAGGAATTCAACACCAATTGCTTTTGCTTGTTTGGAAAATCTTTTCGTTAGCTCTACTCCGTCTATTGCGTCAATAAATCCCGGATAATCATCTAGAATCTCAATATAAGCATTAGGACTTCCTATTCCACTTTTTTCTATGACGACGATGTCATGACCTTCTCTTGCAGCATACAGGGCGCAATTTAAACCAGCTAATCCTCCTCCAATAATGATCAAATCATGAAAATCTAATCCCATATCTTTGATCAAACCAATCTTTTTAGCAATTTCCTCCTGGGTTGGATGTACCATAAAAGCTCCATCTGTAAACTCAACCGTGGGAACACGTTTTTTACCATCGTTAATTTTTTCAACAATTCCTAGAGCTTCTGGGTCATCGTCTATGTTTATCCACTTATATTCAACCTTGTGTTCATCTAGATAAGACATTAATCGTGAACACCCAGGACACCATGTAGCACCGTAAACTACTTTGATTGCAACCATATCAAAGCTAAATCTTCTAAAATGTATTTAAGAGATTAGCTATCAACATCAACAATTAAATGAAATAAAAAGAAAGAATAGGAATAAATCATTTCTTCTTCTTCATAAATCGAGAATCAACTTCTTCTCGTTTATTTGCATCAGAATAGTTTTCTTTTGCTTGTTCTTTGGCCTCAGCTAAAGTTTCATCGGAATGACAGGTCCAACGAAGATGAGTAGAAGCGGGTTTACCACACCAAGGACAGAAAAGATCGTTAAGTAAATCAAGAAGTTTACTATGGGCTTGTTGATTCCTTCGATGTTTTCCTCTTTCTTCGATTATGGGTTTGGTTAGTATTGCAGCTGCTTTCTTCTTGCCAACTCCAACTGCCTTCTTCACAGATTCAATTTCCTCTTTAGGAATTTCAATACTGTAGCCTTCTTTTGCATCTCCTATTACTTCTATTGGAATTCCAGTAGTTAAGATAGCTTCTCGTTCAGCCTTGGGTACTTTTTTAATTTGAGAAACAAATTTACTAGCTTCATCTTTACCCATGTCTTGATTGACTATTTTTGCATAAGTTTTCTTTTGCAAATCAGGATCAGCTATTGTAGATAATCTTGATAAAATTCTTTCAGGAATTCTCTCTTCTTCAGGTTTTGAGAATTCTTCACTGATGATATCCTCACTAACTGAAGCAGATTCTAACCAAAGCCTAATTGTATTAGATTTAATGTGAATTTTCTGGCAGATCTCATTAATTCTATCCTCTGTTGGGATAAGTGAAAGATTTTTTGATTTCTTCCTTTCAATACTATTAATAATATTAGCTAAACTTTTTGGACTTTGTATAATACCTTCTGCTCTAAATATTTCTAAAACTCCTCGTCCTTTTTCAATCATGTAAAGATCTTTTCTATGAATATTTTCTATTAAAGATTCAACACGCTGTCTACTTTCATCTATATCTCTTACAATAGCGTAGATTGTGTCTAGATCTGCAAATTGAGCAGCTCTCCATCTTCTTTCACCAGCTACGATTTGGTAGCTTTCGTCACCAGTTGGTCTAACTAGTATAGGATTAAGAAGATCAAATTCTTTAATTGAAGCTGCTAATTCTTCTATCGCTTCTTTATCAAACGTTTCTCTTGGTTGGAAGGGACTTGGACTTATTTTGTTTATTGGGATTTGAACTATTTCCATTCAAACTCACCCCTGTTCTTTAATTAATTCGAAAGCTATTTCTTTCCACGGATATTGTTGGATGACCCAATTATCATCTTCAGCATTAATACTCAGCAGCTTGATAGCATCAATATTACCATCTTTCACAACACCTTTCATCTGAGTGATAGCTTCAGTGCGATTGGTGAAAATCCATTTATTTTCTCCAGCATCCAATAAATAGAATATATTGTCATCTAATTTCAATTGATACACCTTGTAAACAGTTTTTATGTGACTCTGTTGTTTTCACTTACATTATTTATAAATCACTTAAAAAGTGATTGTAATACTAAGAGTTAGATAGGGTTTTTAACCTTTATGTCGGATGTTTTTTTGAGTTTTGGTCAGAACAAGTCCGTAGTCCGTATCTATCCCATTTTATTTTGTTGCTTTAATTGAAAACATTAAAGGTAATTCTTGGTCAGTATCTCTTAAACGATAATATCCATCACTTCCTTTGACCATAAATGGTAGAAGAAAATCAACGGAAAAAGGAAATTCATTAAAACTTTGTATTGTTAATCCTGCACTAATCAATGAGTTAATTATAGTGCTTAAACTATGAGACCAGCCATATGTTTCATTATTTTTAAGTTTAGCATTAGGATCAGCATAGCTACCACATTCATCAAAATACATTGGTTCACCAATATCGAAATATGGATACTTTACAACTAGATCTGTCTTGTTGTTATCATCAAAAACACCGAACACGGGATGAAATTCTGCAATGAAGAAGGTACCACCCTTTTTGACATAGTTGGAAACAATTTTTGCCCATCTAGGAATATCATGTAACCAATATAAAGCACCATAAGAAGTGAAAACTATATCGAATTTTTCATCTAAAACATCAGGTAAGTCATAAATATTAGAACAAATAAAATAAGTTGGAATATTTAATTTTTTGCTCAAAGTTTTTGCAAACTCTATTCCTTTATCAGAAAAATCCATTGCAGTAACTTTGGCACCTAGTTTTGCCCAAGACAAAGAATCCATTCCGAAATGACATTGAAGATGCAGAAGAGTTTTGTCTTGTACATTTCCCAAAGCTTCCAATTCAACAGAATGAAGAGAGTTAGGGTTTTTCATAAAATCATCAAGGTTGTAACAGTTCTTATCAGTATGAACAGATACAAGCTCGTTCCAATGTTTCAGATTGGTTTCAAAGTATTTATCCATGGTAACCATTTAGAATCTCTAAACTTAATATAAAATATTAACTTTTAACGACATAGAAAAAAGTAGATAAATGAAGTTTATATTAATTTAACTTCTCGCGTACTAGGATTGAATTCTATTACTTCTAAATCTTCCATTGCAAGCAAGGAAGGTTTAAGCATAACAGCGGTGGAACCTGTCACATCAGCTAATTCATCGAGAGATAAACTATTTGATGAAGCAGAAACAAGAGCTAGATAGATCTTTCCTTGATCATGAGCATTTAAAAGACGTCGAATACTCTCATTTTGTGCACGGATAGGTTCTTCTTTCAATTTGAAATCACTATATTCTCCTTCAATGGATTCTAAGTTTTTCTTTATTTCTTCTTGAAGGGTTTTTGTTTGTTCATATTTTATTTCAATATTAGCTAAATTAGACTCAAGTTTAGCGATTTTCTCCAAAGCCTTAGAATACTTTTCTTCCATATTTGCAAGGTTTTTTTCTCTTTCTTCAAGCAAAGCAGTCTTTTCTTTAACTGTTGATCGAAGTTCTTCCATAACTTTATCTTTTTCTACAACTTTTTCTATCTCAGAATCTAAGGTGTTTTGGAATGAACTAAAATCTTCGAGGATTTTAGCAAGTTTTTCATCATGTTCAATTATATCCTTTTCAAAATTCTGATTTAAAGCCTGTACTTCGATACGAAGAGCCTTGAGGTAATTATCTATCGACTCAGAGGATTTTTCAAGTTTTCCAACCCGAGTATCTTGCTGATTCTTTTCCACATTAACGAATTTTTCAATAACTGAAATCTTCTTCACCAGGTTTTGTATATCTCTGTCAAGTTGCTCAGTAGATTTTTTCTTTCCCACGGTATTCACCATTGAAGTATATTGTCTACATTAGATAGGAATGATTTTAAAGATTACTTAAGGGGAAAAGGGAAAAAAGTAAAGACAGGCACAAAAAATAGCTAGTTGATAACAAACATTAATCCATTATTTTTTGAAAAATAAAAAAGAAAGAGTGGGAGAGAGAAAGTTGACTGATTTAGAATAATGTTCCAGTCATCAATGCTTTTGTAACAAGATTTTTTTCTTTCTCTCTCTTTAGATCTTCTTTGATGATGTTTTTACAGTGTTCTTTGTATTCAGGTGTTGAACAATAATCATACTTTGATCCAAACAAGGATGCAGATAATTTATCCAAGAGGGACAAGATTAGGTCTTCATCCTCAAAGGCGTAATGTTTGATTTCCTTGAGATTTTGGAATAATCTTATTAACTCTTCTTTTTTTTCGGTTTTATTAATCATGAAACCACCTCATTATTTTTCTCACTTGATATTTATTAATGATAACTCACTACTTGTTAGCACAAGTTGTGATAGTCGTCCTACTGATTTCATTATATGAAAAAGAATTAGTTAAGTTAAGAACCTCTGTGTAGCACGAGTTTCGAGAGAGAACGATTCCTATCGTTTTCTACTGATTGTCGGAGGCGATAGTTCTGATAATGTTTCATATCAGGATACGCTTTGCGGAGATCGTTACTATACATGTTCTCAGCTAGCTGGTTTAAGATGTTGCTTAAGTTCTCTTCTTCAACAAATTCGAGATCGTACAATGCCTTCAGAGCATTGAAATTTTTTAACAGTTCATTTTTTTGTTCATATTTTACTGCCATTTTGATTTTACCTCTTTGTTTTATTGATTGATAGAGACACTGTTTTTTCGTGTCTAAATACATCAACTCTCACAAATATATAAGCGTTTCTCTCATCGTGAGAATATAGTTCTCACAAAGAGAGCACGTTCTTATGCAAACAGAAACGTTTATTAAGTCTCGTTAGGTAATTTTAGTAAGGGAATAGTGGGTAAAAAGAAAATGGAGATAATGGACGAGAATTTTAAACAAAAGGAAGTTTGGGTAGTAGAAGATAAAGAACTGATTAAGAAATTTTCTGACACAGCATATATTCCAGTAATATCGGCCCTCAGAGAAGGACCAATGCCTGTTAGACAAATAACAGATAAGTATAATGATATTGTTAGAAATAAAGCTATCAAGCTGGATATACCGAAAGATGAGTTTGAAAAAAAATTAAAACGTTCTGAAAAAACCATTTATCGCTATATCAAGGAGTTATCAGATTTGGGAATAGTTGCTAATTGTGGACAAAGATTTGTTGAAGGCAAGACAGTCACAGAAAATCTTTATTGTCGTGTGGCTAAAGTCATATTACCAAAGAGCGGAGAAGATAAGTGGTGGAGAGAAAGTGAGGGGCAAACTATCATTCAAAGAGCTGCTAGAATACTACAAATTGTTGAGGATGTTCAAGAAATTGATCTTAATTGCTTCAGCAAACGAGTTGTTGATATAATGAATTCTGGAAATAATTACGTTTTCAATGCACTGAATGAGAGATATGAAGAGGTTTCAAAAATCCTCACAGAAGGGGGTTTTGAAGAGAGCAAGAAACTATTATATGTTCTCAGCATAGTGTCATCACTCTATTCTGAAGCAAAAGAAGAAAGTCTCATGAAGTGTCTTAAAAAATGATAAAGGAAAAGTATTTACAAAGAAGTGTTTTATTTTCTTATTCCACTTATTCTACACCAGTTTTAATCTTATATAATTATTTCTTTATTTCAATCAACAATATAACAGATTCAAAAAGAACAGGAGAAATATAACATGGGTTACACAGATATACCAGATAAAGACTTCGTACAAGAGGAAGTAAGAGTTGTACGCGATCCCAAATTAGTGAAAATCTTTTATGATGAGAGCTATGCACCCATCTTCTGGGTTCTAAGGGATGGACAGAAGACAGTTAAGGAAATTGAAGACAGCTACAATAAAATTGTATTGAAAAAAGCTAAAGAACGAGGTTTAAGTAAGGAGCAAATTGAGAATCTTAAGCTCGAACGATCCGACAAATCAATATACAGGTATATTAAAGAGTTAACCAAAGTGGGTTTAGTAGCACCTGCAAGCCGTAGGGTAGTAATAGGAAAAACAGCAACAGAAATCCTGTATGCAAGAACAGCTAAAATCTTTTATCTAAAAAATCTGGAAGATGACAATTGGAGATGTAAAATCTGCATGAAACATTTGTCAAAAGCATCTGAATTATTATCACTTTCTAAAGGAATAAAACCTCCAAAACCAGAAAAATTAGCAGAAATCATGACTAAAATCGACGCTGATTCTGAAACTGAAATCTTCCGAGTATTTGAAGAAAGGGAAGAAGAGGTTCAAGAGATATTTAGAGATGTAACCTTTACAGAATCAGATAGAATCCTCTATGTATTTCGAATTTTGTACTTTGCCCTTAATTCTGGAAAATATAAAGAAATGGCAGAGAAAATTATTAGCTAATTGAGAAGAAGGATTCATCATAGATTGTTTTTTCTCAGAATCCATTATTAATATGGATACTGAATTATCTTATTGTAAACTTTTTTCTACAGCAAGAAAAGCCCTCATTTGAAGATATCTTGTGGCTTCAATTGATAAGTGAGATTTCTTATTACACATCAAAATACTTACATGCACAAGGTGAAAATTGCTTTATGAGTATAAAGGGACAAGGAAAACAATTTAAAATGAAAAAACCCGAATTCAATATAACAATTCAAAACATCGTTGCTTCAATAGACTTGTTTACATCTATTGAATTAGTCGAAACGTATCAGAATCTAATAGATGATGAGTCAGTTGACATAAGCTATTATCCAGATAAATTTCCAGGAGTGATATTAAAGATTAAGAAACCCAAAGTTTCGAGTCTAGTTTTCAGTTCAGGAAAACTAGTACTGACAGGAGCAAAATCTACTGAAAATGTAAAAATTGGTGTAAAAAAAATATCGGATATATTGAGAAGAAAGGGCGTAGTAATTACAGAGGAACCAGAAATCATTATCCAAAATATTGTTGCTTCAGGTAATTTCAACCATAAACGATTAAATCTTGAGCTGATCGCACTTTGGCTAGACCATAGTATGTATGAGCCAGAACAGTTCCCTGGACTTATCTATCGTTTACAAAAACCTAAGAATGTTCTACTTCTATTTCAATCTGGAAATTTAGTTTGTACTGGTGGGAAAAGCGAGGAACAGGTTCATGAAGCGGTTGCCAAAACATATGGGCTTCTTGAGGAGATAAATGCGTTTTATTTATAAAATGCGATTTTGATGTAAATAAATACTAAAAAGGTCAATAATTTGTCTAGAATTCCATTAGTTTCTAAAATTATTGTTCATTTTTAAGTTAAATATAAATATGGGAACATTCTAGACTTTTCGATGACAGAAATAGCACATCATTTAAAATGTGATTGTAAAAAAGCTGTGAATGCCTATTACTGTCCAGTAGGAATACTCAAACCTACGGTTTCGAACAACTATGATTATTATCATTGTCCTTATTGTAAGACTGATTATATCTGTGATCATTCAATAAAGATTAAATTTTTGTACAATGACAGTGGCCTTCCTGAACAAACAGAGATAGTTTGTGGAAAATGTGAAACTCCACTAGAAGTCTATCAATGGCCTAAAGAATCAGATAGATTGGAGGAAGGGACATATAAAACAAAATATGCTAGCATTTATCGTAGGAATTACTAACTAACCTCAGTTTCTAGTAAAGCTGTTGTTTCTACCTTATGTTTTGTCTGGTTTTTTTTCAATATTTTCACTAGGAAGAAAAGACCAACTAATGATTGAAAGTAGCCAAAATATGAGATGATTTCTAACCATATTGGTTTATCTTGATACCCAAAGAGTGTTCTAAGAAACTTCCCCAATTCTGTTGTTTTGTCAGCTAAAAATGAACTCGTATCCCATGCAATTGTTTGCAAGAACTGGGTTTCATTTCCAAACCATCCAAGTTCCTGGAGTTCATGGAAGCCATGAGAAAGCATTCCAGCTGCAAAGAGTATTAAAAAAACACTAGTCACACTAAATAAAAATTTCAAGTTAATTTTTTTGCTACCAAAGAAAAGAATCAATGCAATAATTAAAGCTACCAAAATCCCAGTTAATCCTGACCATAGAATGTCTATTGGAACTTCATTTACTGCCTCAACACCAGTAAGGAAAATTACTGTTTCTATACCTTCTCGAAGAACTGTAATAAAAGCTAAAGCAATTAATCCAAAAAGCTGTTCATTTTTAATAGTTACATCTATTTTTGATTCAAGATTCTTTTGGTAATCTCTTCCAGTTTCGCTCATCCAAATAATCATTAAGGTCATTAAAATTGTAGCTAGAATCATTGAAAAGCCTTCAATGATATTTTCATGTTCTTCAAAACTACCTAATACAAAAATGAATAGAATACCAAATCCAATTGAAAGAACTATTCCTAAAGCGGTTCCTATCCAAATGTCTCGTTTAAGTCCATCTTGCTTGACTTTAATGACATAAGTCAATACTATGCCGATAATCAAGACAGCTTCAATTGTTTCTCTCAATGTGATTAAAAAACTGGCAACATTAAACATCAGTCGCACCAAAATAATCTCCTAACTGATTTTTTACCTTTAAGATATCAAACCCAACGTTTGAACAAAATTTATGATTTCACTTGAAAAGAATGTTTGTTTTTGAAAAATTACAGTGACATGTAATACAACAGTATTACTTTGCAGTACATAGAATAGTAAATACAGAAAACTCGTGGAAGAAGGTGAATCAAGGTCAATATTCAACAAAAAGGTATCTAATAGCATAATACTACAAAATAACGAAAAAGAAAAATATTTATTGCGTTAGTTGATAATGCATAAATTGAAATTAATGGCAATAAAAACGTGAAGAATTTGTCTTTTTTCCCAACTTTTAATAAACAAGTTAGCTATTGTTCTACAATGAACAACAATAAGAAAATAAAATACTTATTTGGTACAGTCTTCTTATTTGCTTTAACAATAAGCTCGGTTGGAGTTTTGGCAGGTGATGTTGATGCAGAATTGGATATACATATCGTAAAAGCATACTACATGGACTTCGATAATTCAGGATTAGAAAATGACATTGTTGTTGAATTTGAAGTAGAATTGTATTTTGATAATGATGATTTCCCCGATACAGCAACTTTGATTCTCGATCTTGAAGTAGAACTAACACTCCCTTCAGGTCTAGCATATGTATACAAGCTAAAAATGAAAATTACCAAAGAAGAAACAGAAGCAATGTTAGTTTACTTCAATCATGCGACAGGATCGGGATGGTATAAAACATCTATCAGAGGATCCATAAGCGCATGGGGAATAACAGCATATGATAGATGTGTATTTGATCCACCTGGTGGAGACGATGAAGATATCCCTCGCATATGCTTGTATTATTAACAAAATACCTTAAATAAATAAGTGTGTAACAGATAGATTGATTATTGGAATAAAGGAGTTAGAAGATGTAGGTTAGAGTTATGGGTATGAATATAAAAGATATGGAGCTACTTCTAGCATTGGTAGAAGATCCTACCATATCTATCTCAGAACTTGCTGAAAAACTTAAGCTATCTAGACCTACTGTTAAAGTTAGACTCGATAATCTAAAAGAAAGGGGGATGATTAGAAAAACAATTGCGCTATATAAGCCTGAAACTTTGGGATTAGAGAGAAAACATGTTTTAGTGGAAGTATCATCAAAAGAATCCATGAAATTAGTGGAAGAGTCATGTGATATTCATCCATATACGGTATATCGGGCAAGAACATTTGGGGGAAAATTTGGGTTATACATGCAATTCGAGATTCCACCAAATACACTAGGTTTGCTAAAAGAATATTTTCAGATACTGAAACAGAAAAAATATATCAATGCTTTCAGAATTTATGAAAGTTCAGGTTTAAGACAAATCTCTTATCCAGATCTCGAAAGGTTCAATTCAGAGACTTTATCTTGGAATTTTTCATGGGATAAGTGGTTTAATAAATTGAAAAAATATCCCACCAGTCATGAAACAACTACTGAAGATAAGAGCACCTATAAAAATTACAAACCCATTCAATTCAAAATTTTAAGAGAGCTTACTTCAAATGCATCCAATGCTACTAAGAAACAAAGCGAGTTAAAAGAGAAATTCAATCTTAGTAAAACTGATGCTCACCGGCATTACAACTATGTTATGGATAACTATGTAGATAAAGTTAGATTGCTAATTGACAGAAAATCATTCAATTTAACTGAAACATATATAGCTGTCGCATCATCAGTCACTAAAGAAAAAAAGAACCAACTGTACAATCTTATGAAAGATAATCCACCACCATTTCATGTTTCAATGGACATCCTAAAGGGGACAAATCTCTTTATGTGGGGAAATATAAGCGCTTCACAAGCATCTGAATTTGCATTTTCAATTTGGAACACACTTCAGAATGTAGAGGTTTATGTATTAAGTACCAAAGACAAGGGATCACGCAATTATTGGTTCTACGATGAGAATTATGATTTTGACAACAAATGCTGGAAAACCTCAAGCGGATATATGATAAAAGAACCTCTATCCAAACTTGGATTAGAAATTTAGAGTAAGTTTGTCTTACAAAGAATGATTTGACATACTGTTATTAGTAGTTTCGATTTTTGTATTGATACTAGAAAATGTAGGAAAAAAACTAACTTCAAAACGTCTATTGCATCGACCACATATACACCTAGCAACTTCATAGTGGTATCCCTCTTCAACAATATCCCTGAGAAACTCAATTTCTACACCACCTTTCACTTTACAATTTTTGCAATACATATCTTTGACATATTCGTCTTCTTCCTCTTTAGAATCAACAGGAACAATATACTTAGGTGACATATTTCTTGCGCTTCTTCTCACTGATAACATTAGACAAACACCCTTATGGAACCATTGTAATAACTAATATAAATGTTTTTTCCATTTGTTCCATAACAAGTTTAGTGTGAAAAAGTAGCAGGTAGGACTAGAGAACGTAAAAATGAGTTAGATAACGCACGTCATGAAACTTGGTCAAACTTGCCAGAGGCGGTCTAACCGTCGTTTAGGTGGGTCCCCTCACGTGCGTTGAGGGGGAGAGGATCAGAAGGAAGGAAGAAGTGTACCAGACAGAGAAGCAATGTTCCTAAAATTAAAAATATGAATTTAATTGAGGAGTTTGAGAAAATCCAAGGAAAGGATTTCAAAGCAAGTTCTGCGCCTGAATTTGAATTTTATGATAATGAGAAAGGTGAATGGATTTGGGATATTCAGCCATGGAAAGAAAAGTATGAAAAAGCTTCTGATACCATTATTTCTGAAGTTAAACAAGAGATAAACGTTCTTAATAAAATCCAGAATCTAGATTTGAAATTATTACGAGAAATGACAATTAATGCAAAACAAGCACACAATGATCTTGCAGAAAAGTTCCAAGTTACACCTGTAAAAATTTCAAGAAGAATGACTTTTCTAAATGAAAATGTTAATGATTATGTTCTACTTTATGATGTCTATTTGTCTTCTTGTCCTCTTGGACAAAGCAAGGTTCATGGTGCGCTTAGAGGTCATCATGTAGAACGAAGAGATTCTATACTCACTCTGAGTGGATACATCACGTATCCTCCTACCCCGTTCACCGTGCGTTTAGGCAAGGCTTTCGGATCGCTTTTAAGTAGAATGTTGTATGCAGCATTGACATCAGCATTAATGAGATGACCTTGAGAGGTTCGAAACAACCCTCGAGTAACTCGACGACCAGCATACTTTTTCCTAGCTTGGGGAAATTCATTATCTAGGAAACTACACTTGGAAGTATATTCTTCGGGAATCATCTCTACCTTTATCCCTCGTTCTGCTCCTTTATACTTCAAGATGTTGATGATTCGCAAGAATGGAATGGTGACAAACATCTGGGTGATTTTCTTCCAGAACTGCACCCCTTGTTTCCACTTCTCATTGTAACCGATGATGACCTCGTGTAGACCTCTTTCCACCCACAAGTCAAGTAAATAGCAGGTGAGCTTGTGGATGGCGTCCTTCAATTTCCTCCTCCACTTTTCTCGGAGTTTGTAGTAAGTATGACCATAGGTCAATCGGTTTTTTCCTTTCAGTTTTTGTCTTTGTTGTTGAGCATATTGAATTTGTAATTGTTTTTGCTTTTTCAAATAGTATTGGGTTATGGATTTTATCCCTTTCCCTGCATCTTTGATAACAATCGGTTGCCCTCCGAGGTTATCCACAAAAGCTGCAAGGTTGTCCATCCCTAAATCTACCCCGCCTTTTCTTATCAACTTTTTGCGGAGTTTAGGTAAGGTTTTCTGATAGACTAATTCTATTGTATACCCTACTCTTCTTGGAATGATTCTCACCTCTCGTAAATCAGTATGGGAGGTCAACCGTGTTTTGTAAGTGTATCCCACTTTTTTCGGCAAAACCAGCCATCCATTAACAATCCTCGCTTGTTGGTTAGTGAAAATAGCTACCACTTCACCATCCTTCTTTTTGTAATTAGGTGGGTGGGGCATAGCGAAGAAAGCATCGGGGTTGACTTTCCACTCCTTCATCGCTCGGAAATACCCCTTCCAATTTCTGCAAAGAAGTTTGAGGGTATGTTGGGCAGTGTGAGCAGGAAGAACACGGTAGCATTCTTCATGGTTGAGTAGTTTGTTGAGATCAATGTAAAAGAGGAGTTTGTTCTTTTTGTTCAATGAAGTTTTTATCAGAAAATTCGCTCGATTATAGAGATTTTTTACTTGATGACAAAGCTTGCTTAAACTAGGCTGATACTTTACTTCTATACATTCCACCCTAGGAACTTTCGTCATCTCTTCTTTACCTAGAGATTCTTATAAA
>DAOVER010000097.1 GCA_030668875.1 Candidatus Heimdallarchaeota archaeon | reverse complement strand
AATATTCCACAGAATATTGAGAATTATGATTTACTAGTTCTAGGTACATGGTCAATGATGTTCAAAATCAGAGGTAAAAGTAAAAGATGGTTAACAAAATTCAGCAAAAAGATAATTGAAGATAAAAAAGTTACACTCTTTTTCACAAGTGCATGACCTGATGAAGTAATTCCTAGCACACAAGAAACCAATCCTAAATTGATTAAAGAAATGGTTTTTGAGACGATGGAGAGTCTAATTAATGCAGAAAATAAGGTGACTATTCTCGATGATCGTTTCTATTGCAAAGGAGCCTTACGCATGATGGGTAAAATAATGGATAATGAAGGACACCCAACAGAAGAGGAACTTGCACAAGCTAAAGCATTTGGAGAAATGTTAAAATCTAAATTCAATTCATAACTTATTGACCTTGTTGTCAAGTGATATCCATTGTAAGAAAAGTTTATAGGTGTTTGAGCGTAATATTTGGTGACAAATCCCTTGGTGAACTAATGAGAAGAAAAATAGCTATCTCTGTAGTTTTCTATCTAATTCTCACTTTTAGTGTGATAAATGTAGCTGGTGAAGATACTGTTGAACCTTTTTTCAATTTAGTAATAAGAACAACAGGAGGAGGAGTTTATCCGGATTATGGTCTTTTCATAGCTCAATATCTTAGAGAGATAGGAATAGAATTAGAAGTAAAAGTCCAAGAATGGTCTTTTCCTATGGTAGTTGTTGATCCTAACTATAATCCGCAATTTGATTTTTATATGGCGAGTTTCTCTGATCTTCAAAGCCAAGATATGAGAGACTACTATACCGAAAACGGTAAATTGAATATATTTAATCTAAATAGAAGTATTCCATATCAAAATGAAAGTGAAGCTATGCAAAATGAAGCAATTACTTCGGATGATTTGGAAGAGAGACAGCAATTGTATTATGATTGGCAAATTTTGTTCATGGATCAAATTCTTCCTTTATTACCCCTTTTCAGCTCTAGACAGTATTTGGCAACATGGGCTAATACATTGGGATTTGATTCAAGATGGGATTTAGCTGATTCTTTACCATATATGGAGTTTGATGGTTTACATGAAGGTCAAGAATCGCTAACAGCATTCAATGTAGCTGATGCGAATTGGAGAGATTTGAACTTGCTGACAACAGACGATACATCCAGTTCTTTTATGTATAGCTTAATAGCTGAACCAATTGTTGGTTGGAGTCCTGATTTAGCTCCACTCAAAACTTCATTGGTTTCAGATTGGAAACAAATAGACGAATCCCACTACGCATTTACCATGAGGGATAATTTATATTGGAACCCCTCATTCAACATTACTGGCAGAAATGCTAGTTCTGACCCTCTTGACCCAACCATCAATCTACTTCTAACCGGATTGAAGAACGGGGAAGTTAGTAATGGTATAAATCAACAGGTTACGGCAAAAGATGCAGTTTTTACATATCTTGCTTGGGGAAACCCTATCGTTAGTGAAAATCCATCTTATAATAACTGGATTTCAAATATCTATGTTGACCAAGCAGATGATTTGACATTCCACATTGAAATTGATGGGGACCCTCTAACCCCAGAACTTGAATATTATGCTGAATTTTGGGTAAGTCTACACAAATACATTCTTCCTGAATTCTTCTTGAATTCCTCTAGCACTGAAGTTTCATACACTTCTAGTGGTGTTGAATGTACAGGTTTCTATAATGGAATCTTAGACACAGCTCCTTGGGTATACTACAGTACTTCCGCATTCGGCTGTGGTAAATATATGTTGGACTACTATCTCAGAAACTCAGTTACAGTTCTCCAAGCCAGTCCGTATTGGATGGGTATTGGTGCCATTGACGGAACTGAACAAGATTTAGATATTGAAACCTTAAATGTTCGCGTTATTCCTGATATTTCAGCAGAATTAGCAGAATTTAAAGCTGGTAGATTAGATCTTGTGAACTTAGCTCCATTCCCTCAAGAAAGAAAAAGTATGCAAGCTGACGCAAGATTTGAAGTTCAAAGTACACTAAACTATGGATTCAGCTTCTTAGCATTTAATATGAAAAAAGAAAATATTGGTGGTTCAGATAATCTAGTGTGGGTAAATGGAACCGAATCAGGGAATTACACAAAAGCATGTGCAGTAAGAAAGGCAATTTGTTATGCAATAGACCGAGTTGAAATGAATCAGGTACTTCATGATGGTGAATATCTTATAAATCATAGACCTATGCGAAATTTTAATTTCTTTTATTATGAACCTGCTTTTCCCATAATTTACGATTACGATTTAGATTTAGCTTGGAAATGGATGGAATATGCAGGATATAAAAGACCAGTAAAATTAGTGTCATTATTCTTGCCAAGCTGTTTATCTCTAATAATTCTAATAATCTTTAGAAAAAGACAAATGAAATAACCTTGTTGTCAAGTAATATCTATTGTAAGTAAAATTAATAAGTGTTTTAGCGAACAATTTAGTAATAAATTTCATGTGATCATATGAAAAGAAGAATTGCTCTATCTGTAATATTCTATCTTATTATCACTTTTAGTATAGTAAATGCAGTAGGAGAAGAAACCGTTGAACCATACTTCACTTTAGTATTGAGAACAAACGTAGGGACCTGTGCAGATTATGGGTTATATGTAGCACAATATCTTCGAGCAATAGGAATAGAAGTTGAGGTAACAGTAGAATCAGCTGATTTCATCAGTTTCTTTGAACCTTATATGACAGTTAATTTTGATTTGACTTTATCTGCTTTCTCAGATCTTAAAACACCAGATATGAGAGATTATTATACAGAAGAAGGCAATTTGAACCTATTTCATTTGAATAAAAATATTCCTTATCAGAATGAAAGTGAAACAATGCAGAATGAAGCGGTCACTTTATATGATGGAGGAGAAAGGCAACAATTGTATTATGATTGGCAAATTTTATTTATGGACAATATTCTCCCATTATTACCTCTTTTTGGCGCTAGAAACTATGTTGCTACATGGGCGAACACAATCGGTTATGACGGTCGTTGGGGAATTGTTGATTCTTTACCTTACATCGAATACGATGGTCTACACGAAGGTCAAGAATCACTAGCTGAATTCAGTATAGCTGACGCTAATTGGAGAGATTTGAACCCACTGCAAACAGACGATACATCCAGCTCTTTCCTGACTAGTCTAATATCTGAATCAATTGTTGGTTGGAGTCCAGATTTGGCCCCGTTAAAAACTTCATTAGTTATAGATTGGAACCTAATTGAAGATTTCCATTACACGTTTACCATGAGGGACAACCTATATTGGAACCCCTCATACAATGTTACTGGTAGAAGTGCTAGCTCTGATCAACTAGACTCAGCTACCACTCCACTAATGGCTGGTCTGAAGAATGGTGAAGTTAGTGATGGTACAAATCAAAAAGTCACAGGCAAAGATGCGGTTTTTACTTATCTTGCAGGGGCAAACTCAATTGTCGCTGAAAATCCATCAAATCAAAATTGGATCACAAAAGTATATGTTGACCCAGCAGATGAATTGAAATTCCACATTGAAATTGATGGGAATCCTCTAACCTCCGAACATGAATATTATGCCGACTTCTGGTCAAGCTTACCTCAGTATATTCTTCCTGAGTTCTTTTTGAATTCTACTGATTCTAAAGTTTCATACACTTCTGGAGGTGCTAAATGTACAGGTTTCTATGATGGAATCCTAGATACAGATCCTTGGATATATTACTCTACATCCGCATTCAGCTGTGGTAAATATATGTTGGACTACTACATCAAGAACTCCGTAACTGTGCTACAAAAAAGTCCATACTGGATGGGTTATGGTGCTATCGATGGAACTGAGCAAGATCTAGACATCGAAACCTTCAATGTTCGCGTTATTCCTGATATTTCAGCAGAATTAGCAGAATTCAAAGCTGGTAATTTAGATATTGTCGATCTAACCTCTTTCCCATCTGAAAGAAAGCAAATGCAAGCAGATCCAAGATTTGAAGTTCAAAGTACACTAAACAATGGATTTAGCTTCTTAGCATTTAATATGTTAAGAGAAAATATTGGTGGTTCAGACAATTCAGTGTGGATAAATGGAACAGAATTTGGTAATTATACAAAAGCTTGTGCAGTGAGAAAAGCAATCTGTTACGCTATAGATCGTGGTGAAATAAATGAAGTAATTCATGATGGTGTATACCTTTTAAGTCATAAGCCTATGATAAATTTCTATAGTTATGGTAGTTTCCCCATAATTTACCATCATGATTTAGATTTAGCTTGGAAATGGATGGAAGCAGCAGGATATGAAAGTCCAACCGAAACAGTATCCTTATTCTTACCTAGTTGTTTATCTGTTATTATTCTGATAATCATTAGAAAAAAGCAAAAGAACTAACCTTGTTGACAACCTACCTTCTTATGAAAGTCCTCGTAACGCATAAGGTCATCCTTAAAAATATACGGTAACCAAACAGCAAGGTTATTGAAAGATTGTAAATAACTCAAATAGTTAATTTGAATGGAAAAAGTTTATTTTGTTTTATATTTACTATAAATTAGTGCAATGAGATGAATAAGGACGAAAAGAAGATACAAATTGGACCAGTAAACCTAGATCCATCCAATTATGCCTATAAAGGGCCTTTCGTAGGAAAAGAAACAGATGAGGAAATATATATTTTTAGAGAACCATTATTTGATAAATACTGTCCAATTTACATTGTGTCTCATGAAGGTGACACAGACTTTACTATTTTTTTTGGAAATTTTGTTCCCCACTTAGAAGAATTCCTTTCAGAATTAATGATTATTTTATCTTATGGTGAGCTACTTAATTTCAAGGATTCTCTTGAAAAAGGTTTGAAAGATTTTAAAACTTCTAAAGTAAAAGAAGAGAAAGAAAGCACGAAAGAAATACAACCTATTGAAGGAAAGAAATTAGGTATGACATTATATGGAAATACTAGATTCTTCTCTCCTAATGGATTTCTTATCTTGAGTTCAGGGAAAGAAATCAAGATATATTTTGGAAGAAAAATGGGTGTTTCAAATGATAAGAAAATTACCTTATTTGCTTATTCAGTAATCTTACCTATAGATCAAGCTTATAATCTTGTCTCTATTATAGATACAAATATAGATAATTTTGAGAAGAAACACAATGTAAATATAAAGGATTTGATAATTAAAGCTAAAGAAATGGAAGATAAGCAGAAAGGTGATTAAGATGGTAGTAACTCAAGTCTCTTTAATCAATGGGAAAAAGATGGATAAAATAAAAGATTCTTTGATTACTGAGTATGCTAATACAGCTCCTGTCTACCAAATCCAATCAACAGGAATGGAAAATTTAAAAACAATGGATCTAAATGACACAATTACTTTTCATCAAGATATTGATACACCAGTTTCTGATAATGTAAAAAAACTGCTAGATCTACTCCATGAGCCACCTTTAACTAAACCTATGAAACCAAAGAAAATCAAGAAACTAATTTCTGATGCTCAAAAAGAACAAATCCGAGTAAGTTTGGATGAATCAAATGACTAAATGGCTTTTCGATACAACTTATTTGTTGCCTTTTCAAGGATTTGATGTAAAAATCAAGAACCTGAAAAATGATTTAGAAAATTTATTTTTATCAAAAGAAGAAGACATTGCTATCTCCTCTTGTTCAATTATTGAATGTAAATGGTCAGCAATTAAACAGTTTAACAAACACAATGATAAGCTATATCTTGATAAATCAACTAGAGCTATAAATCATATCTTCAATTCTAACATATTTACTATACTTAATTCATGGGAAATTAACCAAGTAAATATCTATGCGGATGAGCTTAGGAGTAAGGGGATGACCGATCTAATGGATTGTTGGATACTAGGAACAGCGAGAGTAGAAGATAGAAAAATGATATCTGAAGATAAAGAAGCAAGAGAATTCATAGAGGATTTAAACGACTGGAAATCACTTGAAATATTGAATTGGAAGGAATTTAAGAACAATGTTTTAAATTAAACCAATTTACCAATCATGTCCAATTTTGGATTTTTACTTTGTTAAATTTACTTTTTCAGAATATCAACACGAACAAATATAATATCCAATTATCCAGTACAATTTTATACTATATCTAACCATTTAATCTTTTATAAAAATTTCAAAGAAAAAAAGAAAAAGAGCTGAAAGATACGATTTTGAGCGTTCCAGCGATTTCACTACGCACGTTATGAAACTTGGTCAAACTTGCAAGAAGCATTCTGACCGTCGTTTAAGTGGGTCCCCTCACGTGCGTTGAGGGGAAGAATCATGAGGTTCATGATCAGGGGTAGGAGGAAGCGGAGTGTGCAAGTGCTCTAT
>DAOVER010000031.1 GCA_030668875.1 Candidatus Heimdallarchaeota archaeon | reverse complement strand
TGGAACCCTCGTTTTTTCTTATATTTGGGCGCATGGGGTGGAGAGAGGAATTTTTGCGGGTGCTTCTTGTACTCTTTTATCGCTCTGAAATACGCTTTCCAGTTCTTTACTAAAAATTTTATCGTCTGTTGTGCTGAGTGGGCGATAAAGTCCGTATAGCAAGGATGATAACGGATCATGTCTACTAACTCATACTCTGAGGTCATATACTTACTATTTTTCAGTTGTCTTTTGATGATATAATTGCCATAATTATACACGTTTTTGCTCTGTCTTGCTAACTGCATAAGCGTGAAACTAGGTTTCACTTTTATCCGTTCAGTTCTTCTAACGAGCATCATTATTACCCTCCTTATTACATTATTTAAACCTAAAAACTCTCTCTGAACCTACGTGTTAATGCGGAATAAGGCGGAAGATTCAATCATCAACAATGTTGCTGGTTAGTTGAGTCTGATACAAATCGTAATATCTTCCTTTCTTTTTAAGTAAATCTTGGTGTGTTCCCTCTTCAGCTATTTCCCCATTATCAATTACAACTATCTTTGATGTATTTTTGATGGTGCTGAGTCTATGAGCAATAATAATCGATGTTCTCCCTCGTAACATATAGTTTATTCCTTTTTGTATAAGTGATTCAGTAATTGGATCTACTGAACTACTACATTCATCTAGAATGAGTATGCTTGGGTTAGCGATAACAGCTCTAGCTAAGGAGATTAGTTGGCGTTGACCTAAGGATAATCTTGTACCTCCTTCTTTTACATCAGTCTCATATCCTTGAGGTAATCTTAGAATGTAATCATGAAGACCAAGGACAAGACATAAGTCAAAGACCTCATCGTCTGTAGCTACCTTCCTACCATACTTCAGATTTTCCATTATAGTGCCACTAAAAAGATAAACATCTTGTGGAACGACTGCTATGTTTTTTCGTAATATCTCAAGATCGATGTCTTTGATGTTGATTCCATCCACCAATAATTCACCATTATTTACATCATAATATCGTGATAGTAATTTGGTGATTGTGGTCTTTCCTGCACCTGTTTTTCCTACTAGAGCAATACTTGAACCTTCTTCAATGGTTAAATTGATGTTCTTCAATACTTGGACGTTTTCTTGATAATTGAAACTTACTCCTATCAACTCTAGTTTACCTTTAATCTCTCTAGGAAAAACAGGGTTAAGAGAATTTTTAACAGATGGTTGTTCATCTAGAACATCAAAGATTCTTTCAGCACTTGCAAATCCTGATTGTATAATTGTATAGAAAGTGAAGAGACTAATTACAGGTCCAAAGAAACGATTCGAATAATCTAAAAATGCGTAAAGTACTCCAATAGTAATTCTTCCAGATATAAATGCAGATCCTCCAAAGATAATCACAATTGTACTTCCTAGTGCTGCAATAATCTGAATCAATGGCATAAATAGCGAAGATACACTAGCTGCTTCTACGTTAGCTTCATAATTTTCTTTGTTCAAGTCAGCGAAGTTTTCGATGTTTTTTTCCTCCCTAGATAGGGATTTAGTAACTCTAACTCCAGTAATTGTTTCTTGTAAGTTGGCAGTAACTTTTGCAATTGCAACTCTTGTTTTTCTATAGACAGATCTAACTCTCTTCTGGAATAAATATGCTGTAACTAGTAGAATCGGTATCACAGTAAATGTGAGTAAAGTCATTTGAACATCATAAACAAACATGATTATTAAGATCCAAATTAGACTTACAAAATCTGCAAAAATATCAATAATTCCTGTTGTAAGCAGTTCTCCTAAAGCATCAACATCGTTTGTAACTTTAGAAATTGTCCTTCCAGATTCAGTTTCTGTAAAGTAATCAAATGAAAGATATTGAAGTTTAGTAAATAAATCATTTCTAATCCGATAAATTAGTTTTTGACCCAATTTGGCAAAGAAAATTGTTCTTGCTAAGATAAGGAAGAAATTCAAAATGATGAATACGAGATAGCACGCACCCATGATTATAATTTGCGTAGTGAAATCTGCTATTCCAGGTTTGATAAACATATCAATGGTTTGTTGCATAAGTATGGGTATAGATGTTGAAAAAAGTGAGACCGTTAATACGATAGCAATAACGGAAATTGTTTCAGTTTTATAATATCCAAAAACACGAAATACTCGTTTGAATAAAGTCCAGTCAGAATATTTCTTCTCTCTTTCTTCCTCCTCTCTTGTCATACGGTGAAATGCCCATCCCATTACTCCTTCCTCCTTAATTTATAATTAGTATCCATTGTTGTACTAGTTTTCACATAACTTTGTGCAAGAGTTTCATAGATTTTTAGATATAACCCTCCAATTTTAATAAGTTCATCATGAGTCCCATCTTGAACTATTTTTCCCTTTTCAAAAACTAATATTCTGTCAGCATAGTGTACAGAGGAAATACGTTGTGAGATTATTATTGTAGTTCTTCCAAGACTTAGTATATCCAAAGCTTCTTGAATATAAGCTTCGGTTTCAGCATCTACTGAAGCTGTTGAGTCATCAAAAATGAGTATTGTAGGGTCTATCAGAAGAGTCCTAGCAATTGAAATTCTTTGCTTTTGTCCTCCTGACAACGTTATTCCTCTATCTCCAACCTTTGTTTCATACTTATCTGGAAGTTCTGCAATAAAATTATGAATTTTTGCAGCTTTTGTTGCTGAAATAATTTCATCGAATACAGCATCTGGTTTTCCGAATGCGATATTTTCTTTTATGGTATCATTGAATAACATAGTTTCTTGGAGAACCAGTCCAATTTGTTGTCTCATTTTCTTCATTTTGTATTTTTTTATGTTCTTTCCGTCAATAAGTACTTGACCTTCAGATGGGTCATAAAATCTCACCAACAGATTTACAAAACTACTCTTTCCACTACCTGTTCCTCCCAAAACAACAACCTTCTGTCCATGTGGAATCTTTATATTAATATTTTTCAGAATTGTTACTCCTTCTTCGTATTCAAAATGAACGTCTTGATATTCGATATCACCTAGAAACTTCGGAGGGTCAATAGCTTTCGGATCCTCTTGAACTTCTCGTTTAGCACCGATTAATTCTATAATTCTATCTCCACTTGCTAACATTCTCTGAATTATACCTACTAACCATGTCAATTGTCTTGTGGGTCCAGGTAATAAAGATAAATAAGATAAAAAGGCAATAAAATCTCCCAAACTAAGGCTTCCATTAGTAACAAAAATCCCCCCAACAACAACTACTAAAGTTGTGCCGACTCCGATAAGCAAGGTCATACTTGAGAAATATATTGCTCTATAAACTTGTGTTTTGATTCGAAGGTCTCTGTAAACAACATTTGATTCATCAAATTTCTCAATCTCACTTTCCTCTTGAGAAAATCCTCGAACAACATGAGCTCCTGTAACATTTTCTTGCAATAATGATGTAACTGCTCCAAATTGCTTGCGTGCTTGGTAGAATAATGGTCTTACTTTTGTGCTAAACCAATAAATCAACCAGATAAATCCGGGAAACAGTGCAACGAGTATTAATCCTAGTTGCCAGCTCATGATAATCATAGCAATATATGCCCCAATAAAGAAGATAAATCCATTCATGACCAGTCTAATTGTAAAACTAACAAATCCTTGAATTGCATTAAGATCTGTTGTGACTCTGGTCATTATTTGACCTGTATTTTCATCGTCATAAAACTCCAAACTCAATTGTTGGAGTATTTGATAGATATCATTTCGCAAATCAAATATCACTCTTTGTGCGTAAACAGCTGCATAATATCTAGATAAAAATTGCATGACCCCCCCAACTATTGCTGTTCCAAAAACTGCTCCTCCTATGATCCAAATCAAAGAGATACTCTCTGTATCAATAGCGTTATTAATGGCTTCTCTTATCAATAAAGGAGTTGCTAAGCCTAAAACAGCTGCTAAAAAAGCAACAGAACTAACAAAAATGAATAGAGGTATACTTTTTGAGAGATATGGAGCGATAACCGCCATAATCTCCTTAAAAGAGTGGACACGTTTTCTGTTCTCTAGCCATGACATCTGGTTTAAGAATTCCTTTTAACGATATAAAATTTATGATTTGGCATTTTATACAAAATAGTTTTTTCACAATTTGGAACTTATCAATAATCTTTATAAATGTCATACAAACCTTTCTTTCAGAAGATATGATTTGGAGGAAAATGAGTGAAACAGTCCAGATTTATTAGTATAGCATTTATTGTTTCGCTTTTGATAGCTCCTTTCCTTTCTAGTTCAACAGTCACTATCAATGCTGTTGTTGGTGAGGAAAAATGGGAGTTTCAAGGCGTTGTTACACAGCAGAAATACCGAGTTAAAGTTATTCCTTCGTATTATGTTGATCCTTTACAAACGCGAACATTTCTATTTTGTTTGGAACAGGACGATATTACAGGAGTTGACGCCCTTGTTGCATTACATGGAATACAACCTATACGGAACGCCCCACAATATTCAGATTTCTTTGAAACCACAAGTCTGAGGGGAAAATATGGTTTCAATGTTACAAGTGAAGGAATATCTTGGGTCACCATGACTGAAGATGTTATGGATAATGAAACAGCTGAATATGATGAAGAACTTGCACCCATATATGCGACAATTATAAATAAAATAAAATATACACATGAAGAATTATTTGATTCAGAATTGTATGCGCAATTAATATATAAACTAAGATTGCCCATACATATTGTAAGATTGAATACTCAAATTGGTAGTGTAGGTATTTGGCAACAAATAAATAAAGATCAGACAATTATATATGGTAATTTTACTACCTATGGTGGAGAATCACCATTATATACAGATCCTCAAGAACCTGAAAACACAGATTATTGGTGGCCTCAATATAATGTGACAATCGCTCAGAATTTCAAGAGATTATCGTTATCTAGAACTCATAGTCTGAGAGTGGCCTTCCCATTTCTAGCATCTATTGCAGCAGTTGGCGGTATAGCTATTCTTATTGCAACTAATCAGGTCACTAGGAGGAAAAGGAAATGAAAAACAAGTATTTAGTTATTACAAGTTTGTTGATTGTAACAGTTTTTATCACTTCATCTTTCTATCATTCCATACAAGCAGAAGAGGAAGAAGAGGATGTGTGGGATTTTGAAGGAATATGCAGAATAGGAAGTGACGAACAGCGTATCGAAATCTTCGATCCTCAAGATGATGCTGGTTTGAACAGTTCAGTGGGTGGTTTTGTAAGACCTAATTTGTATTTTAACATTATGGGTCTAGACTCAGATGATGATGAAAAAATGGATATTTATTTTGGTTTTTATGGTGTAAACGCATTCGATTTATCACACCTTGGTTACCAAACAGAAACTGAACTATTTAGGATTATTATTAATGCTAGATGGAAATTGAGAATACCTGAAACTTCAAAAGCAAAATGGCAAGTACTATATTTCCCTGATCCACTATACGAAGAAATAAGTGCTAATTTGCAACATAAAACTCCTATTTACTATGTAAATTTGACTGAGAGTGAAGGAGTTAATCTTCAATATAGAATAGATCTGGGGATAAATTATACTGTTGGGAATTTCACGACATTTGGTTCAGGAAGTCATCTAGTACCTGAATATCCAACTTTTCCTGAATATAATGTTTCAGTGCCTTTATTCACCTATACACAATTTCTTGGTGAAGCAACAGTAGGGCTTTACGATAGTCCCGTAAGTTTCATAACCATAACAGGATTAATATTTATCTTATTCTACATCTTTCGGAAAAAGCGAAAAGGTAAAACAAAACTGACGTGATTCTTTTACCAAAAACTTTTATCTTTCCTTTTCTTTATCTTTCTTTGAACAATAATGTTTGACATGTCTTATCTATTGAGTACAATTATACTAAGTCTACTTAGTTTCGTCAACATTGTTCTCATAATACTGCCAAACATTTCAAAATTAAAGAACTTTCATTGGTTTCTAATCAAAGCAGCTGTAATTACTTTTGTCACTGTTTGGATAATAATTCTACCTGAAACGATTCATGAATGCTATTTTTATGTTGGAGGGTTCTTTGGTTTGGGTTTTCTAATTAGAGGTTTTCTAACAAAAGGAAGAATTAAATATATGTTTCACATTTTCGCATATTCGTCCTTTTCTATTGTTTTTCTAGCAACTTACCAGACATTATTATTTATTATAAACATGAGTCTCTCTTATATTATATGCTTAGGCTTATTATTTTATAGTTTAAACATTAACCATCCAGAAGACATAGAAGTGACAGATAGTAAAGGATCAAAACTTGTTATAAATACAATTATAATTTTCGCTTTTGCTTCACTATTTGGCTTTTTAGTTTTCTCTATTATGGACCAAGGAAAGATAGATATTGTAAATATCCCTCTTGCTAGTTTATTTGCTCTTCATCCAGATTATAGAACAATTCTTATTGTAATAATTCTTGCAATGCTTTTCACATTTATTCTAATTTTAACTGAAATTTACACTCAATTCAAAAGGAGAGATTCTGAACAATGGTATATCTGAGTTTTATACTATCAATTGCCTTTATTTGTTTCTTATGTGGAATATTTCTCATATTGTTCAGCAAGAAAAGCTTACAGGTTTTCATAGGTTTTGTTTTGATATTTCTTACTGGAATATTTTTCCTATCTGTTGTACAACTAAATGCTGAAGCATTAATATTTACATTACTCGGGGTATTATCTGTTATCCTTATGTTATTCTTCTATGTAAGAGATAAGTTGTTTACTATAATACCTACAACTGATGAAAGGATTGAAGATAATGAACTTAATTAACATACTTCTATTAGCACAGATGGGGATATTATTTGCATTTCCGATTCTTCTAAGGCTAATTGGAGGAAGTGAACAAAATCAGAAACAGCACCACAATTTCTTCTCTCTAACTAATATATTCGCATCTGTAACAGTTTTAGCAATGGTTCTTTATCATAATAGTAATTATGAAACATCTATAGATTTGTTCAATATTGATAATCTCTCTTTTAGTTTAGGATTTTCAGTATCAGTTTTAAGAACGATTTTCTATGCTGTTCTAGTAATATGTTTAACTGTATATCTAAACTATTTAGCAGCTGAAAAACAAGATTTGTCGAAGTCAACTTTGGATCGTTTATCATATTTTGCTCTGTTGATAATACCTTTTGTATTCTCACCAAATTTCTTCCAATTAATAGTAGTATGGTTTATTCTAGATTTTCTATATCTTGAGTATCTACATTCATTATCAAAAGATTCTATGTTGGAGAATAAGCTAGGATTCAAACAGCTGTTCTTCAGTTTGATTATTGCAAATGCATTAATCCTGACATCCTTTATCTTACTAATAAAAAGAACAAGTTCCTTCAATTACAATATGATAATTAATGATATTCAGCTGAAATTCTTTATTTATAATCAATATTTTCTCCTCCTAAATGTTCTGTTCTTTGTTGGTGTTATAGCAAAAATCTCCATTTTTCCCTTTCACACTTGGTTCAGAAATGCAAATAAAGATAATTTATCATGGAATATACCTGTTTTATCCTTCTATATTTTTACAAGTTTATTTGCGTTTGTTAGTACCCCTTATTTCAATCTTTTACCAGTTTTAGCAGATGTTTTTGCCTGGGTTGGTATAGTCGTTGCAATAATTTCTATAACAATTGCAGTTTTTACCAATAACAAAAGCTCTTTGCTAGTTCTTGTTTTCTCATCGTTATTCGCTTACATACTCTTTACATTTGGTTCAGGAAGTTATGCAATTGGTTTTCATAATATGATTGTAATGATGATAGTAGGAACAGCGATTCCGATAATAATTACGAACAGAAGCAAGAAAGAACTAAGAGATAAAATGGGAACTACTAAACCTCAAATTTTCACCAACATAGCCTTCTTTCTAACATCTGCTATAATCTTTCTTGGGCTTATTGGAGTCCCCCCTCTTAGTAGTTCAGTTCTAAGTATAATCATAATCTATGTGTCTCAACCTAACTCTCTCTCTTTAGCATTGTTCATAATAGGTTTCTTATTCTTATTCCTTCTTGGAATAGTTGGTATCAAACTTGCTTATGATCTTTGGAGTAAAAGAGCTGTACGTAAATCTATTAGAAGCATCATTTTGGTCGCTATTTTAGCTGTAGTCAATATTCTAACATTTACTATCTACCCTTATTTCCAGATTATTGGTCTCTATGAAACCCCAATTGCAATTGAAAACCAGACATTGTTATTATCTGCTCTTCCTTTGGGTATTAGTTTTCTCATAGCAATAGTGGCTTTTGTTCTATTGAAGACCGTATTCATTGAATTTAATGAATCGATGAGTCCATATTTGCTTAAAATTGAACGAACCTATCAGAAAATATACTATTATGATTTTCTCTATTCTCCTTTAGAGCTTCTGTATCTTAAAATCCTTCTTCCTAGTATTAAATGGTTTTATCGCTATTTCATCGAAGCATTTCTAGTAGGAGTTATTTTAACAGAATTAGCTAGGATTATCACATTCCTCTTGAAAGCATTGAAGAATTTTATTGTAAAAGTAGCGATTCCTAAAATTAAATCATTTTTCATTGCTTTATCTAAAACCATCAGAAAATTAGAAACTGCTTCAGAGAAATCACAGCTGATTTATGTTATTTTCTCTGTTATTTTTCTCCTTCTCCTTACATATTTTCTCTATATTGTAGGTGTTATTGTATGAGTGACAAGGCTGCACTTCTGATTAAATTCATTCCGCAGCTTATCTTAATATTTGGCGTTATCATCAATGTAGTAATTGGTCTTTTTGCTAATAAGATAACAACAAAATTGAAATTCTTAAAACAGAGGATGAGAATAATTTACGGTTACTTTTCCGTTATAATTAGTTTTGTTTCATATCTTACTTATCTCTATGTACTTACTCCTTTTATAGGAACTGAAATTGAATTACTACCTTTGGAAATAGACCTTTTTTCAGTTTCAATCTATAGTGTGGTTGTTCTATCATCTGTTGTAATTATTTTCTTCTCTATTGTTGAAGCTAACCTGAATTCAGAGAAGAGCTTCATGGCATTCATTTCTTTATTACTTATCCAATTGTCATCCTTTTTCATTGTATCCTCACAAACATGGATATTTGTTTTCTTTGGTTTTGTTATACTATTTTCGAGTTTAAACTTCTTTATACGCTCTTTGTCTCCAACGACAAACTTACCAAATAAAAAACGGCATATTTTTAATACGACCATGCTTAACAGCCTCTCACTTGCTTTGTTGTTTGTAGGAATATCCATTTTGTATTTCTCCCAAAATAGTTTTGGAATCTCATCAGAGTTATATTCAGATTTGTGGAGTTATTTGGGTATAGCAATTATTCTGATCAGTATGTTTGTTAACTGTGGGTCTCCTCCTTTTCATTTCTGGATGTTTGATTATTCTAATGAAGAAGGTATCTCCACATCTTCTTACATCCTAATTGTTCAAAGAGGAATCAGCTTAGCTTTTTTGATTAAATTCTGCTTGCAGCTCTACACAATAGGTCTTTCCAACTTATTGACCTGGTTGTTCCTTATATTAGGTATCATGATTACGCTCTGGGGTTCTATAGCTGCAATGACGGTTAACAAGCTCAAAAAGCTCTTACATTATACAAGCATGATTTATTTAGGCATTGTATTTATGTTACTGTCAAACATTATGGCTTCAACAGAAGAAGGAGTCATTATCAATGAGTTAATAAGATCACTTGTTTTCATCTTGGTATTGTATTTTGCAATATTCATTTTTTCATTCAGTATCGTTGGTTTACTCTCCTCAAGATACGGAAATGATGATTTCACTGCACTGAAAGATTTAGGAAGACGCTCTAACTTCTTATTCGTATTTACTAGCTTAAGTTATTTCATCATCTTTGCTCTTCCAATTATTCTTCCTTTTGTTTCTCGTGATATTTTTTTCAATAATACCTTAGGTATTCGGGGTTTGTTACTATCAATCTCTTATGTGGTGCTGCTGGTATTTTCATTTGTGTATATGGTACGTTTGGTTAAATGGTTCTTCGTAGAAGATTACAGAAAAACAACAAAGATGAATTATGTGGAACCAGGATTTCATATCTCATTTATTATATCGTTGGTTTATGTTGTACTAATATTGTTTTTCGTGAATTCTTTTCTAGAGAATATGTATATGATAGTGGAATCTCTCACAAAATAAAAAATTTCGCAGTTGCAATAAGTTTTTTTAGGCAAATTAGAGTCGGTATTAGATTACAGTGTCCTTAGCTAACTTAGATTTTACCGAAGAAGTAAAAGAGATAAACGATTACCTTTCAACTCTTAAAGATCAGAGTCCATTTGATGATGAAATAAATGACCTAATAAATCAGATTCTTCAGAATGGTGGCAAACGGATTCGTCCCCTTATATGTTTATTATCTTTTGAAATGATTTCGAATAAAGCACGTGATGACACAAGCTTTGCAGCTGCTTGTGCTTTAGAAGTCATTCACAATGCTTCATTATTGGTTGATGATATTTTTGATAAAGACATTTTTAGAAGAAATGAAAAATCTTTCTATTTAAAATATTCAACTTTTGCAGCACTTTCAATTTCATATTCAATGAGCAGCCTTGCATTAAGCTTAGCTGCAAAAACCAAGCTAATCGATGTTGTAGATGAGCTTGTTAAGACTATTCATAACCTCTCTTCTTCGCTTTTTTTGGAAGAGAAATTCCGTTCGGGGGAGAAAAGAATGTCTAAAGAAGAAGCTCTGCTGCTTATAGATAGAAAAACATCAAGTCTTTTCGAAGCTGCTTCGGTTATTGGTGGAGTCCTGGGGACTTCAAGTAAAGAAGATAGAGTGAATATGAAGAATTTCGGTAAATATTTTGGTAGAGCTTTTCAATTAAGAGATGACCTTTTAGCAATTACATCTACTTCAAAAAAACTTGGAAAATCAGGCGTTTTAACAGACATTTCTAATAGAATCCAGACTTATATTGTACTTGAAACTATAGATTTGGTAAAGAAAGAAGAGAAAGACATCTTAATTAGATATTATCTAGAAAGGAAGGAATATTCTCCTCAAAAAATCAGAAAAATAATAGCAAAATCTGCTTCTATCAAGCTAATAGAAAAGGAAATCAATAATTACATCAATCTTGCCATTGAGATTCTTGAAAAATATCCTCAGTCTGAATCAAGAGATAAACTGATATCTATCACAAACACACTTAGGCTAATATGAGATAAGAACAGAATTAGATTATTCAGTTCTTATTCCTTCTAGATATTCGTTAAACCATTTATGTGCATTATGTCTATCAGAGAATACTGGAGGTGCTTTGAATCCATAAGCACAAATAGAACTTATGGGACCACTTCCTGCACGATTAATCGCTACTTTTGTTGCACGAATAACATCTATTAAAGTTGCAGCACCATTGGGTCCATCTAGCGTTTCTAGTCTCATATCAATTTTAACGGGCATTCCCATAAACCCTTCTCCTCGGATCCAAAAGTGACCTATACGACGATTTCCAAGAAACTCTAGATAATCTGAGGTTCCACTTGCAAGATTAATATCGTTCTTGAACGATTGTTTTAAAGTCCTTTCTTTAACTTCTCTCTTGTATTGTTTTCTATCATCATCTAATGTATTAAGAGTCTCAAGTCCACCTGCAACATCGAGTTGGTAAGTATCTTTAATTGTTACACCCTGTTCTTTGAGAACATCAAGAAAACCTTTATGCAGAACTGTTCCACCAGCTTGGGACTGTAAATCATCACCAATCAAACAAACATTTGCTTTCTTGAATTTTCGCGCCCAAGAAGGTTCACAAGCAATTGTTGTGGGAGTGCAATTTATGAAAGCAATTTCAGCTTCCAAAGCTGCTTGTGCATAAGCTATGACCGCTTCTTCTGCTCCTGTTGGGATTGCACATACAAGTACATCTGCTTTTGTTTCTTTTAGTTTTTCAACAACATTAACTTCTTCACCATCAGCTATTGTTATTACTTTCTTCAAGTGATCTGATAGACCGTCTTTTACAGGACCTTTATTGACAATCACTCCAGTATCCTCAACTTCTATGAATTTTGGTGTGCTGTTAATTGGAGCAAAAATAGCTTTTGCAATGTCCTTTCCAACTTTTGTTGAATCAACATCAAAAGCAGCAACGATTTTAATGTCTTGTGCTTCAAATCTTCCAATAGATGGATGTAAGAGATTTTTTCGTTTATCTTGATGTTCTTCAAAAAAAGTAATACCTTGTACTAAACCAGATGCAATTGTTCCTACTCCAGCAATAGCTACTTTAATTTCATTTTTTAACATTCATATCACCCTAATTTGTTATTTCTCCCTTGATAAATTTCTCAACAAGTTGCACAGCTTCAGCATCATGAATCTGCTTTGGTGGGTGTTTGAAGAAATAACTTGAAACTCCAATTAAAGGTCCTCCTATGTTTCTATCTTTTGCGATTTTAAGAGAACGAACTACATCAATCATAACACCTGCACTATTTGGAGAATCTTGTACTGATAGTTTAAGTTGCACACTCAAAGGTTGCTCACCAAAATTCTTTCCCTTCAACCAAAGATAACATATTTTTTCATCTTCTAGGAAAGGAACATAATCAGAAGGTCCTATCCTAGTTGGAACTTCATATGGTATCATGCTTGTAACTGCTTCAGTTTTGGAAATTCTCTTTGTGGTCAGTCTATACTCTTTTTTCATGTTCTCAAAATCTGTATTTCCACCGATATTCAATTGAAATGTTTCATCAAGCTTAATCCCTCTCTCATGTGCTAATCCTACTAACATACGATGTAAAATTGTTGCTCCTAACTGTGATTTTATATCATCTCCAGCAACAGGTATATTTTTGTCTGTGAATTTTTGACCCCATTCTTTGTTTGATGCAATAAATGCTGGAATACCGTTTGCAAAAGCAACATTAGTATCAAGACATGCTTGAGCATACATTTGTGCCCCAGTTTCACTACCTACTGGAAGGAAATTGATAAGAACATCTGCATTAGATTCTTTCAATACATCAGTAACATTGACTGGTTCTAATTGTGTGGGATCATAACAGTGAAAAGATTCCTTCATATGAGGAGCTACACCATCCATTATGGGTGCTGGTTGAACAGTAACTCCTTTATGAGGAACATCGGAAAACTTCTTACTCAGATTTGGACTCTGCCAAATTGCTTCCGAGATGTCCTTCCCTATCTTTTTAGTATTTACCTCAAATGCAGCAACTACTTCAACATCAGATAAATGATAATCACCAAATTTTACGTGCATAATTCCAGGAACGAAATCTTTCTCATCTACATTCTTGTAATATTCAAGACCTTGTACTAGTGATGAAGCACAATTTCCTAAACCTGCAATTGCAATTCGGACTTTCTTTGTCATAAGTACACCAATTGAATCATTGTCTATTAAAATAGTTTAGACAATTATATTGAAAATGAACGGTAGGCTTTTAAAAAGTTTTAGTATCAGATTATGTATGTCCAAACATACTGAAACCGTATTAATCACAGGTGGTCTAGGACAAGTTGGGTATTATACTTATCTTCACTTAAAAAATCAATACAACATATATATTTTAGATAACTTATCAAGCTCAAAAGTTGAAGTTCCAGATGATGTTATTTTTATACAGAATGACATTCAAAACAAGGAAAGCTATGAAAATTTACCCAAAATTGATTTTATTGTTCATGCAGCTGCTCAAATTAGCGTCAATCAATCAGTTTCAAATCCCATTTTTGATGCTGAGAACAATATTTTGGGAACTTTACAATTACTTGAGTATGCCAGAGAAGTTAAAGTAAAAAGATTTATTCACATTAGTTCTGCTGCAACTTACGGGGATCCAGTGTTTTTGCCTATTACTGAAGATCATCCAAGAAACCCTAAATCTCCATATGGTCTAAGCAAATTAGTTTCAGAGAAGTATGTTCGTCTGTACTCTCAGCTTTATGATTTAGATACAGTAGTTCTAATCCCATTCAATATCTACAGTCCATTACAGAATGCAGATGATCCTTATGCAGGAGTAATCTTCAAGTTTATAGAAGCTATAAAGATGGGTGTTCAGTACAAAATATTTGGTGATGGTAACCAAACAAGGGATTTCATACATGTGAAAGATGTTGCCCATGCAATTGATTTATCTCTAAAATCAAGATCAGCTGTTAATCAAGTTATAAATATTGGATCTGGTATTCCTTATTCAATAAATGAACTATCAAGCAATTTATTGAAACTCAGTGATTCTGAAATACAACCCAAACAATCAAAAGCACGAGATGGTGATATCTACGAAAGCTTTTGTTCTATTAAGAAGGCACAAGAAATACTTGGGTTCACACAATCTATACCTATTGAAACTGGGTTAAGTGAAATATTGGAAAGCATCTAAATTAGCTGTTTCTGTACAAAAGGTTATTAATGATACTAAACTATCCCTATTTTAATGGGGAAATACGTTTTAGATACAAACTTCTTTATCAGTGGATTTCAGGTACAACCTACAAAATTTCGCAAATTTGCTACTTTGTTTGAATCACTGAAAGTTGATATTTTCATTACACATCATATTAAAAATGAAATGAGATTCTTCCTTCAACGTGAAATCTTACCTTATATCACAGTGGAACCAATTAACAACAAGGATTTTCAGAAATTTATGGATAAAATTCATAACCAAACAACTAGCCTTCCACAAAAACCTGATCTTTCTGTTATTTACGCGGCCTCAAAATTGAATGCAACAGTTGTTAGTAGCGATCTGAAATTGCTTGAGACAGCTGAATTGATTGGAATAAAAACCCTAACAAATAGCGCTTTTGTCAAGCGACTAATTGAAGAGAATGAAGATATAAGTATAGAATCATTTCTAAAGGAACTAGATTCTAAGTTGTTTGCTGCTGAAATTAGATATTCTGTAGAAAGCACAAATAGATATGATCCAGTAAAACGAATTAAGAAAATTCTTGACTCTGCAATCTCAGTAATTCGTACCGAGTATGAAGAAAAATTAACTCAGCAAGCAGCTGCTCAACTCAAAGAGAGCGATGGTTTTTCTCTGGAATCAATACAACTACAAGAGTTACTTGTGGAAATTGGTAGGGATATGCTTCATCTAGAAGAGGATTTCTTACAAGGACAGTATGTTGAACTTGAAGATGAATTATTGACAAGAGTCAGAGAAATTACAGACCATTTGGTGGATTGGAAATTAGCTGTCGATAAAATAGAAGATCAGAATCTTTACAATGAATCACTTCTGTTATTGGGTAGATTGCAATATTTAGCCTGTATCTGTTTGATTGAAAACAAGAAGATAGATCTGGCTAGAGTGTATATGGATAAGCTTATGATGATTCTATTTCAAAATAGTAATGCCTCTGAAGAATATGGTGTGGATGTACATTTCTTAAGAATGATTATCCTTCTGCTTTCAGGACAGATTCAGAGATTGAATTCATATTTTACTCCAGCTTTCGAAGCAGCATGTAATCAGTGCAATCGATCTGATGTATCCAATGTAGTTAGGGCATTAGTCCTTCTTACAGTGATTTTGAAACGAGAAAGTGTAGAGGAACGTTCAATAATTGAAGGTTATGATAATATCGAATTCATTAACCAACTTGGTTTCAAATATATGCAACTCGGAAATCTAGATAAAGCAAGCTTAATGTTTGAACAAACATTTTATCTTTCTTTGAACAGTGAAAATAAAGGAATGTGTATTGCGAGCATAGAATACCTTAGTTGGTTATATTATGCAGGCTTAGAAAGAGTCAAGGCAAATATTCAAAAGATGTATAATGATTTCATAAAGAAATATCCTGAGATTAAAACAAGTTATAATATTAACTTAGACCTAACATATAAACCAAGAGACCTTGATAAATATCTCGTTAAAGCTTTCAAAGAATTAGCTTCCATGCCTACAGAGTATAGATCCTCATTATATTGCATTGGAAAAAGCCATATGATAGTAAAAGGCAAAATGATTCCAATTATACGTGTGATGAACTGGGAAATCAACTCTAGAATAGCTGTATTAGATGAAACGAATGAGTTAACTCCGAAAGCTTCTCTTGGAACCTCGCTCCATCTACTAGAAGGTAAATTCAGAGTGTATAAAGCCTCATCTCATTTCCGCAAACAACATAATGTAGAGCTAATAATGCAAATAGATCCTCTATCTGAACAGACAATAATGTTTAGGAATCCTGGAGGATGGGAATTATCAATCATGGAATCACAAGAAAATAGTTAATACTTACGAAATTTAATTGTGAATTTCTTGTGCATTTTGTGGTTTTTTTACCCTATTTCTATTTTTCTTCTTTCTTCTATCTCTGCATCCCACTCAAATAAGTTTGAAGAACTGGAAAAGTTTTTAATGGTAAATTAGCAAAATCTTATCATGGAACTCGTAGAAACTGGAATTGTTGGTCTCGATAATATATTATCTGGAGGCATTCCTAAAGGAAGAACAATTCTTGTATCTGGACCGGCTGGAGCTGGTAAATCTACTTTTGGACTTCAATTTCTATATCATGGTATTGTAGCTGGAGGAGAAAGTGGTATTTTCATCTCTTTTGATGAGCACCCAGCACATGTAAGAGAGGAATGTAAGAATTTTGGTTGGAATTTGAGCGAACTAGAAAAAGATAATTTATTGGTATTGATAGATGGTTTTAGTCCTAGAGCAGGTGTAAGTTCTAGTGAGAAATATCAAACACCTGTTGACGTTGACGAGCTTATTACACAGTTAGTAGAAATTATCGATAAAACTTCAGCAGAAAGAGTTGTTATCGATAGTATCACAGCTTTAGCATTATCCATGGAGTCGGAGCAACAAATAAGAAAGCAAATACTGAAACTGAGTGCTGTTATGTCTTCGTTAGAGTGTACAACTATCCTAACAAGTGAAATGCGAGGAGGAGTTGTATCACGTTTTGGTGTAGAGGAGTTTATGTCTCAAGGTGTAATTGTTCTCAATTATGAATTTCAAAACAATGTAGCAACTCGAAGTTTAAACATCCGGAAAATGAGAGGTCTAAAACACGAAATGGTTGAAAGGCCTTTTGAAATAACATCTACTGGGGTCAAAGTCTACTCTGAAGAACAGTTCTATTTCTAAATTTTTTCTTCTTCTTTTTCAATCGCTTAACGTAAGATTTAAAATGAATAGCCAAATGCTCACATTAGTGAAATAGATGGGTAATATTCGAACTAGTCAAGTAAAACGCTTATCCAAACAAATTGTAAGAGATTTTCATGATCAACTAAATACAGAATTTCAAAACAATAAACACGTTGTAGAAGAAGTCTGTACTCCTATGTCAAAGAAAATGCGAAATCAAATCGCTGGATATGTTACCCGCATTATGAGACAATTCAAGGATCAAAAAATCCAAGTTTTAGAAGAATTGTAAGTTTATTTCGAATAAACTTTTTAACCTCCATTTTTCTATTTTATATATGCCTCTCAGTTCTAGAATTCCCGACTTCTATAACAAAACAATTGAAGAGAGAAGAAAAATAATTACAGATATACTATCTCTTTCAGAGCATGATATCTCTATTTTACAAGGAAAAGAATCAGCTGAAGAGATATTTGAAATCATGATAGAAAATGTTGTAGGGATGGTCTGCTTGCCACTAGGAATAGCTACAAATTTCATCGTTAATGGAAAAGATTACTTAGTTCCTATGGTTGTAGAAGAATCTTCTGTGGTTGCAGCTGCAAGTCATGCCGCAAAGATAGCTCGGAAGAAAGGTGGTTTTAATGCTGAATATTCAGGTTCTTTCACAATTGGACAATTACAGGTTTGTGATGTGAAAGATATTGAGTTATCAAAACAGCGTTTAATAGCATACAAGTCAGAACTCCTTGATATTGCGAACTCAACAAATGAAATTTTAATTAAATTAGGAGGGGGAGCTAAAGATATAGAATTAAAAACAATTAAAGGAAATCTAGATTCTTATTTGCTTATCCATTTAATTGTAGATGTTAAGGATGCAATGGGAGCTAACGCAGTAAATACTATGTTGGAAGCTCTGAAGTTAAAAGTAGAAGAATTGACTGAAGGTAGAGTTTTGTTAAGAATCATCTCGAATCATGCTACAAAAAGGACTGTCAAAGTAACAGCTGTTTTTAGTAAAGAATCCTTGGGTGGAGAAGAAGTTGTAAATAACATTCTATATGCTTACGATTTAGCTGATAATGATATCTATCGATGCACAACTCATAATAAAGGAATTATGAATGGTATTGTAGCTGTTTTACATGCAACAGGTAATGATACAAGGGCAATAGAAGCTGGTGCTCACTCTTATGCTGCTAAAGACGGAATCTATAAATCTCTTTCAAAATACGAGAAAAATGCTGAAGGTGATTTAATTGGCTCTATGGAAATTCCATTATCTCTAGGTATTCTAGGAGGAGCTATTAATGTTCATCCAACTTACAAACTTGCCTTAAAAATCCTAGGTGTTTCTAGTTCTGAAGAATTCGCCAACGTTGTCGCAGCTGTTGGCTTGGCACAGAATTTAGCCGCTTTAAGAGCTCTTGTCTCTGAAGGCATACAAAAAGGACATATGACTTTACATGCACGAAATATAGCTGTGACAGCCGGAGCGGAAGGAAAAGAAATAGAAAGTGTAGCTAAAAAGCTGATCGAGGGAGGAACAGTAACCTATGACAAAGCTAAACAAATACTTGAAAATGAAAGAACTGACAGAGGGTGAAAATGTAAATGACTTTATTTGAGGTTCTCGATAAATCTTATAAAAGATTAAGAAGAGCAAAAAGAATAACATATATTGCTATTATAGTCACAATGCTATCTATCGGCACGTGGCTCATATTGGATGGAAGATTACAAGCTCGAATAAGTTCAGTAACATTTCCAGCTGAAGTTTTATCTGATCCTGGTTATGAGAAGACACATATTGGATTTAGATTAACACTAGAGATATGGAACCCATCAGTTTTAACAAGATATGAAAGAACTCCTAATTATTCTTTTACTTTTTATCCATGTATAGATGTAACATTTACCAATTTGTCCGGTTATAATTCCCACGTTGTTGTAGATGATATTTTTGAACAAAGTGATGATGAATATATCTATCTGTTTGGTCCAACAGTTTTACCAGCTGTTGGTACAGAGGTTATTAAACCAGGTATAAACTTAGATTTTGCTTTCTATTCTATGTTATTTAATGAACCAAATCTGACAAGATTGCCTTTGGGAGAATATAGAATGTGGTTAAAATTTGATTTGACATTTGGTCAAGATGTTATTTCAAATGCTGTTACTATGCAAGTTTTTGAAAATGAAACCTTTGTTACTTATGATACTATTACTGAGGGATGGGGTCGAGTGTCGCTTTTCAAATCATGCTTAATTTACTACGTGACTGCTGGAATTATGGTAATAATTCCTTTAGTGAACAAGCTTGAGAAACGCAGAAAAAAACAACTAATATACTAAAAATAGATAGGTGAAATCTTTTTATTTTTGTAATATCTCTATAATCTATGGAAGAGAAGAAAGTTAGAGCTGATAAACCTGTTTTTGAAGAGGGAACACAATATCATATAGAATGTAAACCGGGTGATTTACTAGGACCTGTGTTGTTACCAGGTGATCCTGATCGAGCTAAAAGAATAGCAGAAACATGGGATGAACATAAACTAGTAGCAGCTCATCGTCAATTTAATTCATATACGGGGAAGATTAAAGGCGCACCGATAAGTGTTACATCAACTGGAATAGGCACACCTGCGTGTGAAATAGCTGTAACAGAACTACTCAATATTGGTTGTGACACATTTATCCGCGTTGGCTCTTGTGGAGCTATTCAAGATGGAATTGAATTAGGCGATATGATAATTAATACAGGAGCTGTAAAAATGGAAGGATCTAGTTCCTTTTATGTCCATGCAAATTATCCAGCAATGGCAAATTATGAAATTGTTCTTGCTCTAATTGAAGCTTGTGAGGATTTAGGATATACGTATCATCTTGGAATAGCTGCATCAACATCAAGTTTTTATCTAGGACAAGGCCGTCCTGGTTATAGCGATTATAAAATCAATAAAACAGATACTATTGTCCCAGATCTTCAGAAAATGGGTGTTCTGAATTTTGAGATGGAAGCCTCTCATATCTTTACTTTAAGTCAGCTTTTCAATGCAAGAGCGGGAGCAATTTGTACAGTTTATGCAAACAGAGTTACTAATGAATTTGGTGTAAAAGGAGAAAAAGAGGCGATTAAAGCAGCAAGTTACGCGGTGAAAGTACTATCTGAAATGGATGAAGAAAAACAACGAGAAAAGAAGAAACATTGGTATAGGAAAATCAATTTAAAATAAACACAAATCATCAGAAAACCTGCCTTCAACCCTTCTATCTTAAGAATTAGTCAAAAATGAGGGAGGGAGGGCGAGAGCAAATAAAAGATTTTTTTGCTCTCGCCAAAATACACTCTCTTGTAAGTTTATAAATTCTTCGTAAAATGCAAAAAGCGCCTCTTAAACAACGCTATGCTTAATTAAACAAAAGAAATGTTAATTGTGGTTTTAGTTCAAACCACTTAAGCCTGGAAAGTAATATTCTCCTGAACCTTCATCTAAGATGGCTAAATCGTATTTCATCATTGTAGTCAAAGTGCTTTGTGCTCTCTCAACTGACCAATCTAGATGTGAAGAAACCTTTGCAACTGACAAAGATGGTAGACCTGTTGCTAATCGCAGTACGTTTTGAAAATCTGTTGACATCTCAATTGGTTTGAATCTAATCAAAACATCTTCCTCTCCGATATCTACTCTTGGAGGAATGATTTCTTTTTCTTCTAATTTCTTTAATACATCTAGAATATCTCCAACATTTACTTTCCAGTTAACTCTTGTTTCCTTGAAATAGTCGATGAGGTTAGCAATTGTGATAGCTCCTCCAATGTCCTCCAATTCTTCATTACCTATGATTAATAACTCTCTTGCTAGTTTCTGTTTGAATTCGTCTTTACCGAAAATTATAGGCGTTTTAACTTTGCCAGCTGTACCTATGGTTTGAGACATCCCAGCTTTCTTTCTGATTTCTAGAACTTTGTTTACAAGCATCCTAGATGCTAATAACTCCTTGAAATTTTTCTTTTCAATCTTCTCTATCCCCTTAACAAGTACTTCTTGTTTGGACTCTTTGTCATCTTTTTGAGTTTTAACAAGATCATCGTCCATAGATTTGTAAGCATCAGAAAGTTGAGATCGAAATTCTGGTTTTTTTTTCCGATTTTCTTTATCTTTTTCATCGGCCATTATTATCAAGTAAAAACTTGCTATTATAATATAAAAGATTATTCAAATTGAATTGAACTTAGTTAGGTAGAAATAAAACCTTATAAAACATCAACAACAGAGCTTTATCAATAGAAACAATTGATGACTTAAAATACACCAATTTTTACTACATATTTACAACGGTGAAACAATGAACGATATAAATATAACAGCGTACGGTGCCACAGACTTTGTAGGAAGAAGTTCTTTTCTTATACACGATAGAGATCATAAAATACTTTTAGACTGTGGTTTAGAACTCGTACCAAAACAAAAAACTAAAGCTCCAGTAGGAGTTCACGATATTGCAAAAGAACTAGATTCTGTGCTCATCAGTCATGCACACATTGATCATTCTGGATATACACCCAGATTATCAAAGGAGGGATATAGAGGGAATTATTACATGACACAACCCACAAAAGACATATCTTACAGGTTGTGGTTAGATCATTTGAAGATTGAAGGAAGAAGACACTGGTCTGAATCCGATTTAGATAGAGTTTTTCATAAAATTAGTACAAAAGAGTATAATAACAAATTCAAGGTTGCTGATGGAATCACAGCTGAATTTATCCATGCTGGCCATATTCTTGGAGCAGCTCAAATATTATTAGACTGGGAAGGACAACTTATCTTGTATACAGGTGATATTAATGACCGTGTTACTCCCATGTTCGATGGTTATGACTTGCCAAACGAAAAAGTAGATGTTCTTATAACTGAATCAACTAATGGAGACAGATATGTTCCTGAAAGAAAGAAAATAGATGTTGGATTAAGGTTACTTGCAAAGCAAGTAGCAGAACAAGGTAATAAGATGCTTTTGCCATCTTTTGCTGTTGGTAGATCACAAGAAACACTGATAACACTTGCTTTAGATAAAGATTTAGACGACATCCCCATCTATATTGATGGAATGATAGTTACAATGAATATGATTACTGAGCACTTTCTTAGCGAAAAATGGGTGTCAAGAGGATTCTTAGAGAACCTTAAAGACGCTGGATTAAACAGCCCCTTTGAAAAACAGAATATGATTCCTGTAAAATCAATATCAGAACGAACTCATCAGTCAAGGAAATATCTTGCGGGAAGTAATGAGGGCTCTATAATTGTAACAACTTCAGGAATGATTGAAGGAGGTCCAATTCATACATATCTAGATTTACTTGGATCTAATGAAAATAATGTTATGGGTTTCTCTGGCTATCAAGTTGAGGGAACAACAGGTCGGAAAATCTATGATGGTGCAACAAATGTAACATTGTTCGAGGATTATGGAAGGAAAAAGGATGTTGATCTTAATCTTAAAATCATGAAATTCCCCTATTCTGGGCATACTTCAGTTGACGGTTTGAAGCAGATTATGGGTGATTCTGGGGCTAAAAACATCTTTCTTGTTCATGGTGATAAGAGAAATCAAAAATTCATTGTGGAATATGTTAAAGATGTAGCAAAACCTAACTTAATTAATGAGAATACACCAACACGTCTAATAGGTGTATAAATGCAATTAAGTTCTCCCCCTTATCTACAAATAGCACTAGATTTAATTTATGAAAGAGATGTTGACAGGATAGTATCTGAAATTCCTCAATCAACATCCATCCTTTTAGAAGCAGGTACTCCTTTGATAAAAAGCTTAGGAATATCTATTGTCAAGAAGTTAAAAAAATATCACCCTAAAACATATATTATTGCTGATATGAAAACTTTAGATGTTGGTGAAATTGAAGTATTCATTGCAGAAACTCAAAAAGCAAACGCTGTTGCTATTAGCGGATTGGCTTCTATAGAGACAATTGAGTCTTCTTTAAGAGCTGGAAAATCAATGAATATAGATATCATTCTAGATTTGATGAATGTTGAAAATCCAGTTCAGTTGTTAGAGAAGCTATCAAGAATACCTGAAATAATCTTATTTCATAGAGGAATTGATCAAGAAGGAAATAGAGAACATCCTTGGAAAATTATCGCAGAAATTAAGAGTAAATATGAGAAAGCTCTTGTTGCTGTAGCTGGAGGATTAAATCTTAAGACTAGCTCAAAAGCTCTCAGTAATGGAGCAGACATTATTGTTATCGGTAGGGCAATAACGCAATCAAAAGATGTTTTACATTCAGTTAAGGAGTTTTTAGATCTTCTAAATTAGATCTTAGAATTCATGAACTGTCCCCTTTTCCCTGATCCTGTTGTATATTTTTTTGTAAGTAAAATTGAATAGAAATATGATGAGTACTGAACCTAATAGTAGTGCTACAATCGCAATCCATACTATATCTGAAGTTATGATTCCATCCCCAAATAAACACAAACGACATGCTCTAACAGCTATTGTCATCGGTGAAAAGTAAGCAATAACTCTTAACCATTGAGGAAATAAATCTAAGGGGAAAAGGCTACCGCTGAGGAGATGTATTAAACCTACTACAACCATAGATATCTCTCTCCCTCTTTTTACTAAAATTGTAAAATTTGCTACGAGAAGTGATAGAGAGAAGAAGAAAATGAGAATACAAATCAATAGCAATAATAGGGTAAGTAGCGAACTCCAAGAAATTTTGAGTCCTACGAAGAGAGGAAAGATCAAAAATACAGGAATATAGTTCATTATCGAAATTATTAGACCATAAACAACTTCAAATGAAATTTCTGAAAGAAAATATCTCTTCAAACCAAAAGGTGAACACGATAGAGTTTCAAATGTTCCTTGTCTCATCTCACTAGTGAAACTATTCATTGATTTCATCAGAATTTTCGTTGAGATATCAACTATCATTGCCCCTGCAAAGATAAATGAAACACTACTAGCTACATATCCATCCTGCGTAATTGTATTCTGAGGAACAAGTAAAGAAATATAATAAAAAAGTGAGGCTGCAATCAGCGTATTTACAAAACCAACAATTATCGTGAATTTATACTGCCACAATATCTTAAGATTACGAAGAAAAACCGATTTCAATCCGCTATAAAAGGAAATAGAATCATTTTCATGCATAAATTGTTGAGTGACATTTGAGGGAGTCTGACGAAAGTTCAATACCAATCCACCTTGTTATGCTTTTTTGAATGTTTAATGCTCTTTGATACGAAAATGAAAGAGAGGATTCCTAGACTAATAATAAAGCCTGCGAGAACCAAACTATTCCTCTGTATGATTTCCCACTGTATGTTTTCTGATAAAATAACATTATGAAGTGCTTCCAGACCATAAGTGAGTGGTAAAGATCTAGCTACAACTGTAGGAAACCCACTGAGAAGAGCAATTGGAAAAACGATTCCACTGAAAGTTTTGGTTAGTTGATAAAGTAATGGTACAATTCCACTATTCTTCTGGTAGTATATAGTAAATGCTGCGAAGATCATAGATATAGTCATGTGCGAAAGAAGAATCAGTAAGAAAAGCAAACAAATGAGAGGAATTTGAATTCCGGAAACTGATAAGGAAAATCCAAAGAATGCATAAGATATTCCTAAAGAAATGAAAATTGAAAAAGAGGCAAGGAAAGTCCCTGCTAAAGTAGTTCCTATCGCATACTCTGCGAAGTTAAAGTGTAAAAGAAGGGATGACCATGTCCCGGATACTATCTCATTATATATTGATCCATTTACGGTTGCTAAACTTGTTCCTACAATAAATTGCAGAGCTAACCCTATAAAGACAAATTCAAAATAGGAAGCTGATATACCAAAAATTTCCAAGTCAGGATTGAGTTTACTAAAGAAGAAGTACATGGTAATTGTTACTAAGTTTAGAAAGAGTACAATCAAGTAACTACTTTTATAGCTCAAACTCATTTTAACCTTAACAGCTGCAATTGCATACATTCTTGAAATTGATTTACTGTTCTTCTCTGATGATTTAAATGTAGAAATCACCTTTTGTATATCATGAGCTATAGTTATCCTCCTCTCGTAAAGGTATAGTAAAAATCTCCTCGATTGTTCGAGCTTGTATTTCTTCTTTCTGCTTATTGATTTCAAGAAAGGATAAAAACGACTCCTTTAGAGAGGGCATGTGTGGAACAATTTGAAAAATTTCTCCTTTTGCTCTAAGAATGAGAACAGTTATTCTCGATATGGTTTCATTGAATGTGTAAGACATAGGTTTAATCTTAGCTTCATAAATGAAATTGTGATTATCTTGTTGTTCTAAGGAAATGATTTCGGCTCCAGCTGAATCATTTACCATTTTCGCAAAAATCTCCGTAGGCATTTTTGAAATGTGAAGGGATTTTGATGGTAGAGGTGGTAGAGAAAAAATGATATGAACATACTGGTGACCTGCTGATTTTTTAAATAAATCGGGAGAACAATCTTGAATCAGATGACCATCATCAATTAGAAGCAATCTTGATGTTAGTTCGTCGATTTCTGAGAAATTATGACTGGTTAAGAGAACTGAAGTTCCAAACTCTCTGTTAAACTCTAATAGCAAATCCTTTGCCTTCTCAGAGCTTTCAGCATCAAACCCCAATGTAGGTTCATCTAATAAAAGTATTTTGGGAAATGTGATAAGAGCTCTAATTAGTAATACTTTCGCTTTCATTCCTGTGGAGAGTTTCATAACCAAAGTATCCTTTCTTTCAGTAAGATCAAAATATTTCAATAAAGAATTGATTCTTTTCTTAATCTCAGTTTTTTGAATACCATATAATGTTCCGTAAAACAGTAAATTATCCTTTACTGATAATCGATAATATAAACTTCTTCCACCTGTTTCTCCAAAAACTGAACCTACCATACCTCTTATCTTTTTATCTTCAATAATGGATACACCATCTATGAATGCTTCTCCAGAGGAAGGTAATAAAAGAGTTGAAAGAATTTTGGAAAGAGTTGTCTTGCCGGCTCCATTGGGACCTAATAATCCGACAAATTCTCCTTCCTTAATATTAAGTGAGATATTATCTAATGCTTTGATTTCCTTTCCTTTTTTGGTGTAGGTTTTGCATAAGTTAGATATCTCTATTGACACAGTATTTTATATTAAGAGGGCTATATAAGCACAGCAAAATAATCATGCAAAATCACAGTGATTGTGCTTTTCCCAGCTTAACACGCTTATAGATACAATATGCTAATGATAAACAAAGTAATACAGAACTAATAATCACTGCAGCTAACCAGGGGTATCTCTCCGAAATTAGCCAGGGGTATCTCTCCGAAAAACTATAAAGATAATTGGATAAAAATGATGTTCCTATATTTCCTAAAAAGAACTCTGAAGGGTATCTTCCTGAATAACCGTAAAGATAAGTAGACAAAAACGAAGTTCCTGTATTTCCCAAAAAGAAACCTGTGGTAATTATAGAGTACAAAATTGAAAAATGTGCTTTTGGTAAATCATAGGTGAGAATAGTAAACACAACCGGAAAGAAGAGTGCGTGAGCTATGTTTTTAATGAATAATGCAGCAATATACGCCCCAACGATATCATAGAAGAAGTAAATTAGAAGGTAATTACTTAAGATAATAAATGCTGAAAATACTAGTAAATAATTCATTAGTCTTGGTTTGTTAGAAATAAGCCATCCAATGATTGGTGAAATAAGTATGAAACTAAGTTGTGATAACCCTAGAAGTAAACCTATGTACCCCTCTGATAAGTTTAATACATTTTTACCATAAAGGGCCATAATAGGATCCGTTACACCTGAAATCAATCCATACAAAATAAAAGCGAATACAAAGAAAATTAACGTACTTGATTTGAAAACTTTGAAATCAAATTTCTCTTTATGTCCACTTTTCACGTCAACTCTTCTGATAAAATGTACCGTTTCTCCTCCCCCCTTTACAAAAAGCAACTTGAATGCAATTAAGCCAATAATCGATAAAATTAACGCAACTATTATCATAAAATAAGTGGGGAGAAACTGTAAAACAAAGCCTAATCCAACCGAACCTATAAGCGTTCCAAACCTACCAGAACTTGAAACCAAAGAGTTGTATATCCCTTTGTGTGGTGATTTTATGTCTGCTAATAGGGATCGACTTGCAAGTCCAAAAATGTTGTTTGTTAAACGTAGAAAGACAAATATTAGTGCTAGCATTGCAGTATTATCTGTTAAAGTTAAACACCCAACAGCTATTGTCATTATGATGTAAGATGACATCACAGCTGGTTTTCTTCCTACTTTTTCTATAATCCATCCACTGGGTATCCTTGCTATAAGACCTGTAAATGTATAAGCAGTTACAATGATTCCCCATTTTATTAGAACTTCAGCTTCAGAAATCCCGTACTGTTTTTGAAGATAAAGGGGAAATAACTGTCGTACTGACATATAAATAGCAAAACATAGAAATTGTGATGTTATGAATGCTAGGACTTCTCTAGTTTCTTTAGTTTTAAGAAAATCCCTGGCTTTGAAGCCTCTACCTTGAACAGAATAGACAGATACTGTTTCAGGTAAAACTTCACTTTCAGGCATTCTATTATTAAAATCAACACCTAGTTTAAAATATTGCTGAAACGACCAAAGTGAAGAAAAGAATAATCAGATTGTTATTCTTGAAGTTTTGTCATAATTTGTTCTGCTAATTTTTCAGCTTCTTTTGAGTCTGTTATTATTTCAATTTCGTCTGGTTTTGCTACTCCTAGATTAAGTTCAACAGCTCTAGCAATCTGCTCTTGTTCAAAAATTGACGCTCTGTTTACTTCAACTGTTGTACCCAATATTCTTAGGATAGCAACCCCAACAGCATCTATTGCTATCCGATCTTTGCTTGCTAAGATGACATTAGCTTCTTTTCTCGTTCCAACAGCTGGCCCTCCATCTACAAATGCAGTAACTCCATCTAGAACTATCAAATCAGGAGAGAAGGCGCTATTTATATCTGCAATTAGCTTGCGCTGATTTGGTGAGCTATGTAACTCTCTCATATATGAATTGCCATTTAGATTCCTTTTAGGTACTAGACCTACAGCGTTTTTGAGTGATAAAGTAAAATGCCCCCCATATTGATGGGTTTTCAAGCAACAAGTTTCAACAATACATTCTGCCCCATGAAAAATTTTGGCAAATAGAAATCCATCTTTCCAGTAACTATCCTTTGGTCTAATTGTATATATTCTTCTACACCTACTTCTGCAAGATTAATTATTTGAAAATCTAATTCTTCAGCTAATTCAAATATCCCCTTCTCTTCCATACACTTTCGTGTATCTAATGGACCACTTCTCTCAGCAAGAGTGATTGATTTTGCTCCCATCTCTTTCAGTTTTACAATTAATGATCTTAATGTAATTATATCCGTTGATCCGGGAGCAGGATCTGCTGTGTTGAAATTTGGTTTTAATACAACATTTTTCCCTTCAATTTTATTTTCTCCTAAAAGATCTATTGCTTGAACAGTCCCTTCCTCTCTATTTTGATTTATTACCAAAGCGAGTTTAGACATGGTATTCAATAAAAAATTGTTGATGTTCTATATAACTTTTTTTTGTGTAGAACTAAACACACATTCTATTTTTGTAACATCCATCTGAAGTAAAATTATTATATCCCCTCTTTACCGATGATTTATGCACAGTAAGCTTCATGCAAACCTTGTAATTACAAATGCAAATATATGGACATTTGATGAAGAAAAACCAAGAGCTGAATCTTTAGCAGTTTTTTCTGATACAATAGTAAAAATTGGGAATAAAGATGAAATTGAACCGTTGATAGGTTCTGGGACAGCTATAATTGATGCTAAAGGCAATACAATTCTACCTGGTTTTATCGATGCTCATACTCACATCGCTTGGACTGGGTTGAATAAAATCTATTTAGACCTCCGAGAAGCAAAGAGTCTTGAAGAAGTACTGGATTTGGTTAAAGAAGATATTGCACCAAAAGAGAAAGGAGAATGGATAATAGGTAGAGCTTGGGATCAAAGCAACTGGACAACACAACGTTATATTACAGCTGCTGATCTTGACCCAATCAGTCCAGACAATCCTGTTATTCTTCGTCATGTATCGGGTCACTCAGTTGCTGTAAACTCTCTTGGATTTGAAAGACTTGAATTATCAAAAGACCAACTTGGAGTAGATTTAAATGAAAAAGGAGAGATTACTGGTATTTTGAGAGATGTTGATCTTTCCAATAAATCAGATATAAAACCCACTCCTGATATGTTTGTTAGAGGTCTGGAATTAGGTATAGAAGAAGCATTATCTCTTGGTATAACCTCAATTCATGATAATATTACATATGAGGTTCTACCAGCTTATTTGCATCTTATAAAAGAGAAAAAGCTGCCTATACGAGTATATAGTATCATCTATGAGGATATGATATCTGAAACAATAAAGCTTGGTCTTGATCGAGATTTTGGAGATAAATGGTTCAGGATAGGCGCATGTAAACTGATGACAGATGGAGCAATAAGTACACGAACTGCTTACCTTTATGAAGAATATCTCGATAAACTAGGAGAAAAAGGATTTGCTCTCTATGATGAAGGAAAACTGAAGGAAATGGTTACACTAGTGCATGAAAACAAATTGCAACTTGCAGCTCATGCTATAGGCGATAAGGCAGTTAGTAACCTCATTTCCGCAATAGTAGAAAACATTGATCCTGAAGAATCAAAGAAAGCTCTCCATCGTATAGAACATGCAGAAATTCTTAGGAAAGAAGATGTTGAAAGGGCAAAATCTCATGGAATAATATTTTCTATGCAACCTAACTTTGTTTGGCGTTGGGGAATGGTTGATGTAAATAGTATGTATGAACAAAGACTTGGGAGAGAAAGAACCTTGATAAATAATCCATTCAGATGGATTTTGGATGAAGATTTATTGCTAATATTTGGTAGTGATGGAATGCCTTTAGGTCCTCTTTATGGTATCAAAGGAGCAATCTATCATCCCAATCCTGAATTACGACTAACCTTGGAAGAAGCTATCCAGTGTTATACATTGAATCCTGCAATTGCTTCTAGAGAAGAAACTGTGAAAGGTACATTGAGTTCTGGTAAGTTGGCAGACATTGTTATCCTAAATAAGAATCTCGATGAAATACAATTAGAAGAATTTCACGCTGTTGATATAGTTTATACAATTGTAGGTGGGGAAATAAAATTCAAAAAATAACTAAGATATTCAAAACTTGTATTTGTTCATGATGATGGTAACAACATCACCATCTCTAACTATGTGCTCTAGACCAACTCTCTGATTGTCATGCTTTGCACTTGGTCCATAAACCACTGCGTATCGAAATTCTGTAGCAAATTTTCTGTGAATTTTATCACAAACATCTTTTATTGTGGATCTTTTTTTCACAATTAAAGGTTCTTCATAATCTGTCTTTTTACCCTGCTTTTTGAGATAAATCTTGATTAGTTCAAGTTTATCAACTATTCTATCCTTTAATTCTTTGAGATTCTCTCCTGTCAAGGCACTAATGAAAATTGCGTCAGGAAAGTGTTTTTGAATTAATCTTTTCTGTTTATTACTGAACAAATCAATTTTATTAACAACAACGAGAATCTTTGGATAAACCCTATTACCTTCTAGAACATCAATTAATTGATCTATGGTTGGATCACTACGAACAGTAACTGATGCGTTAATTACTTTATACTCTCTAAGAATGCCCTTGAATGTTTTTTCTGTCATGTGGGTAAGTCTTCTTATAGTTGACAGAGCTATTCCTCCTCTATCCTCTTTCTTGATGATTATAATAGGTTCTACCATACCTGGACGAATTGCTACTTTGTTTAATTCTATAATGACTTTGTCAAAGTATTTAGTAGTATCTTTCGGCTCTAGCAGTAATAAAATCATGTCAGAGCCTCTTGCTACAGCGAGAATTTCCTTCCCTCTCCCTTTTCCTATACTTGCATCTTCAATAATCCCTGGAAGGTCTACAATTTGTATCTGAGTGCCTTTATGAAACATCACTCCTGGTATTGCTTTTGTGGTAGTAAATGCATAAGCTCCCACTTTTGATTGTGCACCTGTAATTGAAGAAATCAAGGTAGATTTACCAGTTGATGGAAATCCTATGAGAACAACAGTACCATCACCAGTTTTTCTAATATCAAATCCGTACCCTTTAGCGGAACTTGAAGAAAACTGAATCTCGAGTTTTCTTCTTCTCAATTTAGCTATTTTAGCTTTAAGCATACCTATGTGATGCTCAGTAGACTTGTTTTTTTGAGTTTGCTTAATTTGTTCCTCTATATCACGAATTTTGTCATCTACAGTGGAGCTCATGTTTCTCTCACTTTCCAGTAAAGTATTTGTCTGAAAGTAATTTTATTGCTAATCTCTTTAAGATTAACTATTTATGATATGCTTTTGTCTTTTTGTCTTATTAGTGTGTAAATTGAGTTACATTTTAGTGATAGTACGGGTGTTTTTATAGTGAACTCTGGGTTAACTATGGATGGCAAAGGTACTGCGTGCAGAACGTATAGAAGTGGAGTATCATCCAGCATTAAGCAGAATCTGTCATCAAGCAAAAAATCTCTATAATCGAGCAAATTTTCTGATAAAAACCTCTTTGAAGCAAACAAACAAACTTCTTTTTTACTACGATCTTGACAGACAATTGAAACAGGAGGAGTGCTACAGAGCCCTTCCAGCCCATGTTGCACAACAGACACTTAAACTCCTAAGTAGGAACTGGAAGAGCTATTTCCGAGCTAAACAAGAGTGGAAAAAGGATCCCAGCTTGTTGTTTGCCATGCCTAAGCAACCTAACTACAAAAAGAAGGATGGGGAAGTAGTAGCCATCTTCACCAATCAACAGGCGAAGATAATTAATGGATGGCTAGTGTTACCGAAGAAAGTGAAGTATACCTACAAGACAAGATTAATAGCTCAGACAGAGCTAAGAGAAGTGAGAGTTATTCCTCGAAGAACACACTATACCCTTGAAATTGTTTATCTCAAGAGTATACCAAATCTTAGGAAAAAGATGATCAGAAAAGGAGCGATAGATCTAGGGATGGACAACCTTGCCACTTTCGTGGATAACCTCGGAGGAAGACCGATTGTTATCAAAGATGCAGGGAAAGGAATAAAATCAATTACACAATATTATTTGAAAGAACAGAAGAAATTACAACTACAGTATAGTCAGCAGCAGAGAAAACAACTGCAATCGAATAATCGTTTAAAGTATGACCCAGCTTACTATAAGCTCAAAGAGAAGTGGAGAAGGAAACTGAATGATGCTATCCACAAATTAACCAAGTATCTGGTTGACCTTTGGGTCGAACGAGGGCTCCATGAAGTGGTGATAGGCTACAACCCTTTGTGGAAACAAGGGGTACATTTCTGGAAAAAAACCACCCAGATGTTCGTCACCATCCCCTTCCTGAAAATCATTGAGATCCTAAAGTACAAAGGAGCAGAACAAGGGATAAAGGTGGAGACCA
>DAOVER010000074.1 GCA_030668875.1 Candidatus Heimdallarchaeota archaeon | reverse complement strand
CTCCGTCGTTATCGTGACTATTACAACTTCTCCCGCCCTCATCAAGGAATAAACCTTCAAACTCCTGGTGAAAGGTTTATGAATGTGCCCTTGACTCTCTCTATACCCTCAAGTGTAACCCATGTCTGTTGAGTTAACAGCGTTAAGCTTTAGGCATAATCTTTTTATATAACAACTTGGTAGAAACATTTGCTTACTTAATGTAAGTTAAAGTGAATAAAAAATGAATAAAAAAGGACTAATTTTTCTATTCCTTTTTGTAGTATCAACCGTTAGTGCTGTTGCATTGACAAATGCGGAACAAGGTGACAATAAAGTCGAAATCACAATCGATTATATTCCATCAGCTTGGGTTCCAAGTGATAATGTTTATGTTGAATTTGATACAAGATTTATCGGAGATAATGATGTATTTACAACAGAAGACGTTCTTCACTTTGCATTTTTCTATGACGTAGCTGTTATCGCTTGGGCATCCTACCTATATACACTTGGTAATGGATGGCAAACCGATACATGGTTCTATGAACCACAAAACAATGCTTCCGAAGGTTATACCGGCTCAGACCTATATAACACCACCAGATACGCTGGTATGTTTAATCTGATGCTTGATGATTATGACCTAGGTATGTCCAACTTTTGGCTTGATGAAGATAATGGAAATTATCAAGAAATCAGGTTAAAATTAGCAGTTGGATGGCATTATCTAACAGTTGTAGCCGCAGAAATGGTATCCGATGCGAATCACACTGAATTCCATTGGGAATACGCAAAAGATCAAGTTGTCTTTTACGTAGCAGAAGACAGATCAGATGTCCCACCACTTATTGAAGACGCCCTATACAATGAAGTAGAATTAGTAGCAACAGCTGTTAATTCTGAAGATTTAGGACAATATTATGAGTGGAATGAATGGGCAGACAATCCAAGACCTGTAGCAGAAGCAGCAACTCCAGTATATCAAACTATACCTGTCGCTCTAGAAGGCGATCCAGTTGTAACAGAAGTTTACGTAAACTATAACGCTTCAAACAATCCAATAGAATTGTTTGATGGATCTTATGGATCAAACTATGTAGCAATGAATACAATGGGAATGTTGACATACATGTGGTATGTGAACGATGCTGATTGGAACAACATGACAACTACTATCGCACCTTTAAAGAAAGGACAAAACTTCATATTCTTCAATCTGTTTGGAAACAAACTTGATGACTATGCACAATTATACGGAGAAGCAGCACCAGCAGTTGGTCATGACTTAGCCGTTATGAGAGTATTTGTCGGCGAAGAAGCAGATGGAGTAGGAATGGGCTTCGGTATACTTATAAGTGTCTCAATGCTCGGGCTAGTTAGTTACGCATTTGTGCGTAAGAGAAAATAATAAAATATTGGTGATATTAAATGAAGAAAAAAACAGTAATTTTTACACTCTTCATTCTTTCTAGCCTACTAGCTATGAGTGCATTTAATGCAAATAACTCACAGGCAGCTGTTGAACCCCTCGCAAATTTAGTCTTCAAGACTAACGGCGGTGGTGTCCGACCTGACTATGGTTTATACATTGCTCAGTACTTAAGAGAGATTGGAATTGAAGTAGAAGTTAAAGTCGAAGAATGGACAGTGTTCATTGGAACTCTGCTATTAACAAGAGACTTTGACCTAGGTGTAGTCGGTTTAGCTGGCGGTGGATCCTCACCAGACATGTACGATTGTTATGGTGCTGATGGTTCACTAAACATGTACGGAATTACCAAAGAAATGCCATACGGAAACAAAAGCGAGAACATGCAAATTGAAGGTGTTACCATAGTTGATCTTGAACAAAGACAACAACACTACTATGATTGGCAGCAGTTGATGATGGACAAAATCGTTCCAATGCTACCATTATTCGCACCAAGGTCATACGTTGCTACATGGGCAAACACACTCGGTTATGATGGTCGTTGGGGAATAATTGATTCCTTACCATACATCGAATACGATGGATTACATGAAGGTCAAGACTCACTTACTGAATTCAGTGTAGCTGACGCTAACTGGAGAGATTTGAACCCACTACAAACAGATGATACATCCAGCTCTTTCATATTCGGCTTAATGGCTGAATCAATTGTTGGTTGGAGTCCTGATTTGGCCCCACTCAAAACTTCATTAGTTACAGATTGGGAACAAATTGACGAATTCCACTTCAAATTTACTATGAGAGATAAAGTATTCTGGAATCCATCATACAACGTTACTGGCAGAGATGCTAGTTCTGCAGCACTTGATCCTGCTACTACCCAATTAATGAATGGTCTAAAAGATGAAGTAGGTGAAGACAGATTTAGTGATGGTGAGAATCAACAGGTTACAGCTAAAGACGCAGTCTTTACCTATCTTGCATGGGCAAACTCAATCGTTAGTGAAAGTCCATCTTATCATAACTGGATTTCAGCAGCATATGTTGACCCAGTAGATGAGCTATCCTTCCATATCGAAATTGATGGAAACCCATTAACCCCAGAAATTGAACAATACGTCGACTTTTGGGCCAGACTACCTTGGGAAATTCTACCTGAATTCTTCTTGAATTCCTCAGATCCTACTGTCTCATACACATCTGGTGGAGCCGAATGTACAGGTTTCTACACTGGAATTCTAGACAGTGATGCTTGGGTATATTACTCTACATCCGCCTTTGGTTGTGGAAAATATATGTTAGATTATTACATCAAGAACTCCGTTACTGTATTACAAGCTAGTCCATTCTGGATGGGCATTGGTATCATTGACGGAACTGAGCAAGATCTAGACATCGAAACATTCAATGTTCGTGTTATTCCTGATATTTCAGCAGAATTAGCAGAATTCAAAGCCGGTAAATTAGACTGGACTGGTCTAACTGCCTTCCCATCTGAAAGAAAGCAAATGCAAGCAGATCCAAGATTTGAAGTACAAAGTTTCTTAACTGCAAGCTTCACCTTCATGTTTATGAATTTGCGCAGACCTTTCGTCGGTGGTGTTGATAACTTTGAATATCTTACCGCTCCTGGAAAACAAGAATACACTAAGGGTTGTGCAGTTCGTAAAGCTATAAACTATGCTGTCGATCGTGACGAGATAAACCAGGTTATTCATGATGGTGAGTACTTAATCTCCCACAGTGTAATCTATCCATTTACTGCATACTACTACTACAACGACATTATCAAATACAACCGCGATCTTGATGCCGCAGTAGAATGGCTAACCGCAGCTGGATACGAAATTACAATACCTGGAGTACCAGTTCCATTGTTTGGTATCCTCGCAGCTATCGGTGCAGCAGCTTTCGTAGCATTATACCGCAAAAAGAAATAATCTTTTTCTTTTCTTTTTCTTTTTCTTTTTACATTATTTGAAAAAAATCAACACTATTTGTCAATTATTAAAGTTGGAATATCGAGCATAATGACTAAATACGAGGTCATTATTAACTTAAGTCTATTTCAGTTTAGAATAATCTCTGGTGTAAAACAAAGGGCACGATGATCATTGCTATACCAAGCAAGACTGTTATTTTAATAAGAGGAGAGATGTCTCTAATTCTATGTAAGAGGTTTTTACTACTTCTCTTTTTGACTATAAAAATTTGGTCGCTCCCTCGTGTTGTTATGTAGAGAATGAAGAGAATAGAAAACATCGACATCAGTATGTGGAAAGCTAGAAGCATACCAAAATCAAATAGTCCTTCACTATAGGTAAAATGTGCGATAAAATAATTAATTGTTAGAATAAAAGGTGTATAGATAATTGAAGAGAAAGGAATAGATAGAATTTTATCAAGAATAGTCTCTCCTGTTGGAACTTCAAAAAGATAATCACATCGAGGGCATGTATACATCTTGAAAGAATCCTTCTTCTGCTTCGGTTTAAGATAACCACAATAAGGGCATTTCATCTTAATATCTCATCTCTTATCTGTTAGTTTCAGCAATGTAAATTATCTCTTTAATTTTCTGTAAATTACTCCAATTACAGGAACAACCAAAACTAATCCTACAAAGTAGAAAGAGGCTGTATCTGTTGGGATACTATTTTCATCAAGAGGATCAGAACCATTCTCAACCTCAACCCCATCATCATAACCATCCCCATCCGTATCTGGGTTCGAAGGATCTGTCCCATGAATATCTACTTCTTCTACATTAGTGAGGCCATCTCCATCATAATCTGCTTCTGCATCACTAAATAGTGGATTTGTGAAGTAGCGTTTTACTTCATCCCCATCTAATAAGCCGTCACCATCTGTATCTGGATTGCCAGGGTCACATCCCCAACTTCTTTCGTCTAGATTGCTTAGATTATCTTCGTCATAATCTTGAAGAGCGTCATCGGGATTATTGGGGTCTAAAAAGTCATAGAGAATCTCATAATCGTCAGATAAACCGTCTTCATCAGTGTCAGAGGATAACAAGTTGGTGTTGTATACATTAACCTCATCCCAGTCGTTTAAACCATCAAAATCGGTATCTGGGTTCTCAACATTTGAATGATAAATATCAATCTCTTCTATATTTGAAATTCCGTCTTCATCTGTATCGCTATCGATGTCTGGAACCAATGGATCCAGCAAATATTGATTAATTTCATCCCCATCATTTACAGTATCACCATCAGAGTCGCTATTGTACATGTCTGTTCCTAAAATCTCTTCTTCATGATCCCAGAGACCATCGTTGTCTTGATCAAAATTTGTTGTATGAGTTGAAGAACCAAGTATGTCTATCCATGGAGCTAACCCATAATCATTTGTTTCTTCAATAAGGATTAACCCTCTCTGACTTAATCGTACGATTTCTACTTCTCTGTCATTATCTATATCATAAATTAAAGGAGAGTTCTGGTCAGAATAGAGAAACCAGCTATCTATTCGTTCCTTTATTTGTCCATCATGTTCCAAAATATAGATATAGATACTGTTTGAAATAATAATTTCTGGAAAATTATCCCCGTCAATATCGGCTACAGCTGGTGTGCCATAAAAATTCGCCTCGCTGTAAAATGAAAAAACTTCTTCCAACTCTGAACCGACAGAGAAAACATTTATTCCGTATGATGATTGTTGAATAACCTCTTTCTTTCCATCATTATCTAAATCATATGCAATTCCTTGAATATAGTAAACATTGGCTAGAATTGGTGCATCCCAAGTTTTGTTAGTATATGGGTCAAGTGAAATCCCATAAATAAAACTAGATGTCGAAGCTGCAAAAAGTTCCATTTTCCCATCATTATCAAAATCATCCACAATAGGCATAGTTCTTATCTCTTCATCCTCTGGATAGAATAGAGAGAGATTTCGTGGAAAATTATCAACTAATGTCCCATTCTGATTCCAAGCATATATCATCCCCCTATCTGTACAGACAATGATATCAAACTCATTATCATAATTGATATCCTCAACTACTGGTTGATTGAAAACTATAGAATCATTAACTTGCATTGGCCAGTTTGTTATATTATTTCCTTCACTTGTCAAAGAAAATATGTAACCATCTGTACGAACTATAATAAACTCCTTATCTCCATCGTCATTTATATCATGAAAAATGGTTCCAGGCGCAAAAGAGCCAGGTAAGGTAAATCCAAAAGGTGCATATATGTCTCCATTTTCAGTAACTATGAAAAATGTTTCTTGAGGATTATCTCCAATTAATTCTGTGTAGCGGAAAGCAACCCCCTCATCAGGATCACCTGGTAGACTTACTTCTCCTAGTATTTCAATATAATCTACATCCCAATAAAGTTCTAATGGCCATCCTGAGACTATGTTTTCATTCCGAATAAGGAATATCGCCTTCCCTACACTCTCTTTCATCGTTCCTACTACAACTGTTTCCAGAACTTTGTCATCATTAAAATCAAGAACTAAAGTTGAATATGGATATTCATAATCAGTAGGCAAGAAAATCTGTCTGCTTTGATCTTCTATGTATATTGTTTTTAGTGATTCTGAAGAATAATTGTTCTCATTCAACACAGATGAATCTACTTGTGTTTGATTAAACATTATAGAAGCAAACAATACAAAAATTATGAAACAAAACATGCTTTTCTTTTTAGCAAATACTAATCCTATCATCATCATTCCTTCAATATCTCTTTAAATTCTTTTATTAACAGATTTCACATACATTTAACTCTAAACAATGTATATTTTTGCTGAAATACCAATATACATACAGTTTTTGCTATGAGGACAATCTGTTTTTTAGTATACCTTCAAGTTAAACATTTATTATTGTTTTTGAAGGTAGAAAAGTAAATTTCTAGTTGAAAACAAATAAAGTTTAAATTAGCATGATAAATTTACTGTTGTGGCAGAAGAAAAACTTAAACCTACAGATTCTATGCAGCTACGGAATCGATTCAAGAGACAAATAAGAAAATATTGGAAATATTCTCGAAAATGGTTTCCATTCTCAATTCTTATTGGAATAATCAGTGGAATCATTATGGCAATATTTACTAGTTTAGTAGTAAATCTTCAGAATTGGTTGACAGTTATACCCATTTACATAAAATACCCTCTTGTTGGAGGAATCACAAGTCTACTCATATATGCGGGTTTTAATGAGGTTAAAGGTGCTGGTATATCCCATGTTCTATCTCATAAGAATACTACCACTCCTATGAAACCAAGAACAATTTTCACGAAATTCTTTGCTAGTATCATGACTCTTGGAGTAAGTGCACCAGCTGGACGAGAAGGTCCTTCTGTTACAATAGGTAGTACAGCTTCAGCCGTTATAGGTGATAAATTTGGCATGACTCAAGAAGATGAAATGCACGCAATTACTATTGGTGCAGCAGCATGTACAGCAGCAGTATTTCGTGCTCCTCTAGGTGGAACAGTCTTTGCTACAGAAGTTCCATATAAGCGTGACTTAGATGAAACTGTATTTCTTCCAGCTCTCCTTGCTAGTGCTATCTCTCTTATTATTTATGATTCTCTTCTAAATTTGATCTCTTCGATTAGTTTTCTTTCTGCTACTCCAATCTATCTAGAACTAGGAAATATTCAATTTGAGTTATCCTTCTCCAGTTCTCTACATTTCTTGTTACTAGGTATTATTGCTGGTTTTCTAGGCATCATGTTCTCATTATTGTTCAAACTTTTCTCAGAATGGGTTTCAAAATACCTCAAAGCTTTTCTCTTGCCTTTAATAGGAATGATGTTAACTGCAATTGTTGTTTTCTTCGTTGATACATTCTATATGCCTGAAGGCGTTGTTTTAGAAGGCATAGGTTTTAACTCAATAAACCATTTAATAGATAACTTTGGTGAAATCAGCATACAATTTGTTCTGGTTCTACTCTTGGGTAAAATTCTTGTAACGTCCACTTGTATTGGTTTTGGTAATAGTGCAGGCGTTATGGGTCCAACACTGGTAACTGGAGCAGCACTTGGTTTTCTGTATTCATGTATATTTAATTTAGACAACACCTTGGCAATAGCATTGATTGTTGTTGGTATGTCAACAATGCACACAGCCACCACAAAAACCCCAATTGCTTCCATGATTTTAGTTCTTGAAATGGTGGGTTTCCCAAATTTAGTCATCCCAATCATCTTATCAAATACTATGGCGTTCATTATTTCAATGGATTTCAGTCTTTATAGAGGACAAATTGAAAGTAAGGAAATTTTACTGCGAAGAAAGATTCAATATACCGATCTTTTAGAAACACTCAACGTTAAAGATTCCATGAAAACAAAATTTCCAAGAGTAAAACATTATGATTTACTTGAAGAATCCTACTCCTTACTAAAACTACACAGAATTAGTGCTATCGTTGTTATAGATGATGAAAAGAATCTTGCAGGTATAATTAGTGCAACAGATTTTCAGAGCGGATTTGCGAGAAGTAAAATGTATATCCATGAAGCAATGACTAGAAATGTTATAACGGTTAATGAAGATGAAACGCTGTCTACGGTTTTTGATAAACTAACGGATTATCACATCGAATATCTGCCTGTAGTTTCAAAAGAAGACGCTTTGAAAGTTGTGGGTCTCGTAACCTTCAGAGATATTGAAGACTGTTATGAAAATGCACTTACAGAACTTCAAAGTAAGCGCAAGGTAACTATAGAGGAATTAGAAGATGATGTTTAATACAAAAAATTCTCCATTTTCTCATCTAGAAAAAAGCAAATTTAGCTTATCCATTTGGTTAGAGAAATGGTACCCTTTGATATGTGAATATCTGGATATAGATGAAAAAAGGGATCTTAATGCACTTCAAAGGATATTGCAAAAGTTTACAAGCAATATATCTAAGGAAGTTCTAGAACAGAAAATCAAGGGAAAAAACATCCTTACTATCGCTCCTGGGATATATCTAGAATCTGAGCTTGACTTGTATTTGAAGTCAGATAAAACTAAAGCTGATTTCATGATTTCCTCAGATGGGGCAACGTCATATCTTATCTCACAGAATGTTATACCCGATTTAATAGTTACAGATTTAGATGGGAGAATCGAGGATCAAATAGAAGCTCAGAACAGAGGCGCAACAGTATTGGTTCATGTGCATGAGGATAATATTGAAACCGTTGAAGAGAACATTACAGCATTTAGTGATGGAGAATTTGTTTTTACAACTCAAGGCAATCCATTACAGGGTTCCTACAATTTCTTAGGATTCACTGATGGAGACAGAGCTATTTGTTTAGCGACTTACTTTGAAGCACACTCTATCCATCTAATTGGATATGATTTTAGTGAATCTATTGGAAAGTATTCCAAAGCCTCTAAAATTAATCAAGTTCAATTAGAAAGAAAAATAAAGAAGTTCACTATAGCAAAATCAATTATCAATTGGTGTTTAAACAAAAACAATAGAATATCAAATTATGCTGTTTAATCTAAACCCTATTCGTATCTAGGAAATAATTCAAAGGTCACTCCTTGTCCCTCATACTCAAAAACAGTTACAGTAACTTGATCAATATTTTCTTTTTTAATCTCCTTGTTCCACATTAATTTATCAGCTAAGTAACGGCTTATTTCTTCTACTGTTGTATTCTCAATTGGGAGTATAATAACATCAGATTTGGGAAACTCATACTCTTTATCATAATTAGATACCTTGATGATTACTTGTTTTCCTGATACCGTGATTTCAAGTTGTTTGTTATCTTCTGGGATTAGAACCTTATGATCCAATCTATCAACTATGGGCTTGAGTACTTTCTTTATATCATAGAAATTTAGGATCATATTCTCCTCATCCTGATTGCCATAAATATTGATGAGGATTTTATAATTATGACCATGCAAGGATTCGATAAATTTTTCTCCTACTACGAAGTGAGCACTTGAAAAAATCATGTAGTCTCTGCTAAGGAACAAATCGTAGCTCATTACTTCTTCATTGTTCATTAGAATTAAAAATCCTTCCTTCAAACACATATCACTATTATGCACGTTCTAATTGGAATGATTCTAGTTCTTGAATACCGAGGTCAATATCAACAAGATAAACCAAAAAATCAGATAGCAAGGAGGCAAACTCATTTCTTAATTCCTTTCCTAATCTAGTCAATTCATCATAATTGTTAATATCATCTAACCCCCAAGACAGCACATCACACAACTTCCCTATCTCATCTTCACTTAACTTATCCTTCGATTTTTCATTTCCGATTTGTATTTGTGCTATGATTTTCTCTGCACTACTAATCTCGTCCTCAAAAATCATAACTAAAGGATTAATACAGATATCTAATAGTTCGTGTAATGTCATTTGAGCTTTATCTGCAAGATCTATTGCTTCGTAGGAAAGATCAGTGACTTGGCTAATTAGATCTTTCTGGTTTTGATATTCTTCTAACTCTGAGATATTAGGCTTGTATAATTCATTATACTCATCTTGTTTGGATAGAACAAGGGATAGATTCTGTCTAATGTTTTGCTCTGTTTTAAGTTCTGGTGAGGTTTGATAGTAGAGATTTTGCCACCTATTATTGACTTCTTCTTTTACCTTAAACAACTCATTTGCTCTGGTCATATTATTTATCGTCTTCTGAACAATTAGCTCCCTTTCATTCATTCCCTTCAAGTAAGCTCTTTCGATTTCCTCTTTAAACTCACGTTCAGTTTTCCCTCCTGACCGTAGATAATCAACTATTGATGTTTGATAAAAGGTTCGAGCAAGAAGTGACATAGAAGATAGGAGAGTTGATCTCATATTATGTAAACTATCTTCATTCGAACTTAGAAAGCGGTCTATAGAACTAAGTAAACTGTTCATTATTGTGTATATCTGGCGAAGTGTACGATAGTTTAATCTGTCTAGAAATTTTCCTATAACAGTTTGCCTCTCCAGAACCGCTTCTACATCTTCTTGCATTATTGAATAGGTGATATCGCTACTTGAATAAAAGACTTGTCTTTGGGAATATTCGAGGTTTGTAGATTTTGATGCGAATATATCAAGCTGAAGATAGAATAAATAGAAAAAGGAAAAAGAAAAAGAAAAATTATTTCTTTCTTTTAAAGAATACTATGAAAGATGCTGCACCGATAGCTGCTAAGATACCAAAAAGAGGTACATGAACTTCAGTAATGTCTGGGAAGTATCCTGCAGCATTTAACCATTCTACGGCTGCACCAAGATCACGGTTGTATTTGAGAATGTCATTGTAGTAGTAGTAAGCTGTGTATGGATAGATTACACTATGGGAGATTAAGTACTCACCATCATGAATAACCTGGTTTATCTCGTCACGATCGACTGCATAACACATTGCTTTACGAACTGCTACTGCTTTGGTGTATTCCTCTTTACCAGGAACGGTAAGATATTTGAAATTATCAACACCACCTATGAAAGGTCTTCTCATGTTTATGAACATGAAAGTCATTGATGCACCAACAAAACTTTGTACTTCAAATCTTGGATCTGCTTGCATTTGCTTTCTTTCAGATGGGAAGGCAGTTAGACTTGTCCAGTCTAATTTACCAGCCTTGAATTCTGCTAAATCAGCTGAAATATCAGAAATAACACGAACATTGAATGTTTCGATGTCTAGATCTTGTTCAACTCCGTCAATGATACCAATGCCCATCCAGAATGGACTGGCAGTTAATACGCACGTTATGAAACTTGGTCAAACTTGCAAGAAGCATTCTGACCGTCGTTTAAGTGGGTCCCCTCACGTGCGTTGAGGGGAAGAATCATGAGGTTCATGATCAGGGGTAGGAGGAAGCGGAGTGTGCAAGTGCTCTAT
>DAOVER010000080.1 GCA_030668875.1 Candidatus Heimdallarchaeota archaeon | reverse complement strand
CCTTTTAGACCTAAGAAACAAGTAGAATATTACAATGAAATTGAAGAGGATTGGAAAAGAGACCCCGAACTGATAAAAGTAAATAAAAAGTTCCACCCAGCAATCTTCTTTGTATTCTCTTTAGCAACATTTGGAGGTTTGTTAAATATAATTTATGCTAGTTTGTATGCAATCTCAAAATATGGTGTCGCAATAAGTGGTTTTGGATTTCTTCTCTGGATAGGTGTTATTTCCATTTTAGGTGGTTTAGGTGGTTCATTTATGATAAGACAAGTCTCTGATGTAAAGGATTTTGCAGATAGTATAAAAAAAGAACAAGATAAACCAGCAAAATAAGATGAAAAGTTGGTAATACAAAAAGATAATTTAATGGAAAAAATTAAAAAGGATACATAAATGAAAGAAAGTAAGTGTAAGTCCATTAGTCTAGCGGCAAGGATACCGGACTTTGAATCCGGCGGCAGGAGTTCGAGAAACAGATATTTGAGTGATATCTGTTCGATTTTCTCCTATGGACTACCACACTTTCTATAGAAAATGCCAATTTGCTGTTATCCAATCAAGAAAACTTTTTGCAGTAACATCTTCTGGAAATCCTAATACTGTTACATAAACCTGCTGTTTTATATCATTTAACAATCTTTCAAAACCTGATTTTGCACATGGAATCTCATATTTATTCCAATTCATTCGATCATTCCCAGAACTTAACATTCTCAATGTATACTCTTCCCCGTCGATATTCACAAAACCGCTTCCAGTACTGCGTACTGAGACATCTATATCATTTGCCAAGTCTATGAAACCATTTGCAATACCATCATCTATTATCCTTGCAAATTCGTCCCAATTATTCTTATATTCTTCAAGAATTATAATAAAAAGGAACATATCTTCAGAATTTTCAAAATCAAATAAATTTACACCCCAACAATGCTCAAGATTAGATCGAGATAATAGTTGCTCAAATTGCTCATCTGGAATAATTCCAGAGTATTTCTTTCGGAGAAAGTCTACCCATGATTCAGCTAAACCGTCAATTCTATTGTAATTAAAATCAGCAAATAAATGTCCATCCACGTAATGAAATTTAACAGGATTTTTTAATAGCATATCATTAATTTGATGCTCAGAATTTAGTTTGTTAATAATGCTATCTAAATCAAATTCAAAATAGATTTCTTTACCATCTTTCAATAAAGGATTACCGCTTTTATCGTATGGATAGAGAGTCTTCTTTCTTCCACCAGATGTTCGTCTGAAGAAAGGTCCGCTAGGAGTAGATGTATCTGGACTATAGTTTCTCATTATTACATTCCATAACTCAGGGTCGGATTCAAAAAGACATTCTAAATCATCTAGAGACATGTCACTAACATCATAATCAGAGTTAAGTAAAGCTGACCGCATTAATTTTTCCTTTAAGGTTCTCTGAATCTCACTTTCAGTTCTATATCCTCCAAATACCTCACTAAATCTTTGACCAAAAGGTACTGTCCATTGTTGATGTCTATTGTATGTAACTATACTATGGGTATCACAAAAGGATTCCAATCGATTTGCAATTAAAGCTGCATACGAGGGATTAGATAGTGTTTCTAAACTGAAATCAACACTTCCTTCTGATAGGATTTGAAGTTCTTTAAATAAATTATTACATATGAATTTGTCATAAATTGCCTTCTGCATTTGATTTACTCTACCAGCGATTTCATTGGGTGTTAAACCAATGATAGAAAGTTCAATGTTTGAAACAGAATCCTGAATTAGTTGATTGATTTCTACATATGCGTTTTTCTCTGCAGTGGTTAAACTATCTAAATTGATGTTGTTGCCAGGAAATTCAGGAATAACTAATTTATTTGTATTACAATCAATATCTATTTTGAAAATTGAGCCATCAAATTTAATGTCTACAATATTATTCTGTTTATTTATATATTTCAAATCTATAATGTTTGTTACATGTTCTTCTTGGTTCTTCAAAACAGTTAGAAAACCATTTTCATCAAAAGCCATTTTAAATGTTGAACCTGTTTCAATAAGGGAAATTATTTGATTTTGTTTAATAGCAGCTTCCATAATTTCATTTATAGTATTTTGATCTAGCGCTGGTTCCACTTTTTTTAATGTTTCAAGCAAATCTCCATTAGATACTTTTCTTAAGAAATCAATTCCAATGTTAGGGGGACTTCCTCTAGCTCTACTTAATAAATTATCTATTATCTGTTCTGCTTCCTTCTTTGAGAAACCTAAAGTAATTAGTTTTGATTCTATATCATCGATACTTTCCTTTGCATTTAAGAAGATTTTTTGAGAGGCTTCAGTACCCTTTCCATCTCTCAGCCAAACCATTTTGATGCTATTTGTTTTTTGTTCGATGAAGCTCAAATAATAGGCATTATCAGCAGTTTTTCCAATGAGAATATCATCGAATCCATTGTTTAGGTTCACACCTTTTTCGTATTTTCCTGGATTTCCAATGGAAAGTATTTCATCAAATTTGTCAGTATACATTATGTTTCTTATTTCATCTTCATCGATTCTTAGTTTTATCCATGCTCTCTGAAAGGGTTCAGCATACGCATTAGCTACCTTGGGACCGGGAGGTTGTGTCATTAGATCAGAATTTGCTCCACATAGTACTAGTAGTGTTTTTGCATATGCTTGTGCTTCTTCTTCGGTTAGTTCAGTTATACATTTTGCAAGTTCTGGATCTGAAATTTTTAGATTAGCTAACTTAGTATTTGCTTGTTCCAAGTAGAATTTCCACAAACCTTCTAGATTTTGACTGTTTTTAAAAACCGCATTCAAAGCATCTGGATCATTGACTAAATCATCAATTGAGTTTATTTCCGCATTCTGAAGTGCTTGGTCAATAAAATTGTTTTTGGGAAGAGTCCTTTGAAGATCAATCAGATTTTGCTTGATAGTGGTTTTAGCAACTAAATTTCCTATTGTTTCTTTATATGATTTATAGAAAGCATTTGATGCATCGAGCCATCTTTCCCTGAATTTCGCGTTTGTTGTCCATTCTCCTCCTTCTTCAAACAGTTCATCTACTGACTTTCCTGGTGATATCAATCTTGCAGTTTCTTCTATTGCATCCATTTTAAGAATGTCTTCAGGAAAACCGAAATCAGCTCCATGTTTTATTGCATCCCATGAACTAGGATCAAGATTCTTTATTGTAGCCCAAACTTCATCTCCGTTTTTAATGACTTCAAAGACATCATTAATGTTACGTTTTGCTAGATTTGAGTAACACGCAACACACCAAGGCATTCGAGTATCTTTCCAAGGTTTCCAATTACCAAATTCCCATAATCCCTTAATTTTCTTCCATAAAACAGAGAATATATCTGCGATTTTATTCTTTATTCTTGTCAATAATCCTTTAGCTAACTCATCAGCCATTGTGAAAAGTTTCTTTATGCCATCTCCTGTTTTGCTTATCAACCAAGATAATCCTCTAAACATCTGCTCAAATAATGGTTTCATTATTCGTTTCATTAGAAATTTAAAAGCAGCAACAATGAATATTATAAATCCAATTATTACCAGGAAGGCTGCTGCTAACCCTACAAATACAAGAGCACTCATTGGAATTAATATTATTGTAACCATACATAGTAGTGCAACGAAGAATAGAGAAGCATTTTTTGCAACCTTCAGTATTCTTTTCAGAGGTTCCTTTAATTTCTTTGCAACCTTACCAAATATAGTTTTGATAAATTCTTTTATGCCACCTAATGCTTTTCCAATACCTTTTCCTGCACAAGAATCTTTTAATCCTCCAAAAACTTGTGATAAAACATTCCCAAAAAGCTCTGTTATATCAAGAGGAATCATTACTCCTGCAAATATTCTGAAAAATTTCATTGGTTCTAAACATACATCTTTAACATCTTGAATTAAACCACCAAGAGGTAGAAAACCAATTACAATTTCACAGATTAGAATGAATGTATTTTCACTGAAGAGATTAAGTCCATAGAGTCTGAGATGTTTCCTTAATCCAAAATAATAATCCCATTGACCTCCATCTTCTACTGCACAAACCCATTTAAAGACGTCAAAGAAATCTTTTTCTTTTTCAGTCAAACCTTGTGTCTCACACCCCATCTCAGCAAGCATTCTCTCAGCTTGATCTGGATTTGCATTGTCTCCTTGACCTTGATTAAGAGAATTTTCTGCTATTTCAGCAAGCTCCTCTTCAGTAAGTTCTCCTTCTAAATCAGTTCTACCAGCAAGTACATCAATAACATGATCTAATTTGTAAACTTGAGGATAATTGGTTACAGTTTGATTATCGAAAACGTAAGTTCCATCAACATACATCAAATCTTGAGTATCATGGAGACCAACATTAGTACCAAATAGAATAGAGAAGATAAAGAGAATACCAACCCTCATAAGATCAGCATAGAATGAAGCAACACCTTTGATAATCTTAAGAGCAATTTGACCTAACATCTTGAAGAAATCAGTTATTGCCTGTCCTATCATTTTGAAGAATTCAGAAACTTTGTCCCATGCTTCAGATATCCAAGCTGTAGCTTTTGCTAAGAAGTTCTTCACTGCGTTAGTGAGGATTTGATAAGCTATAATAGCATCTTTGAAAAGTTGGATGCACCAATCAATAATACCTTGCATAGTATCAATAAGAGAATTAGTGATGATGTTAACAACATCGTTAAAAATGGTAAGAATGCGTTCAACAGTTTGAGTAACAACATTACCGATGTAAGAGAGAGTGTTTTGAACAGAATCTTGTAAGTTCTCAAACCAAGAGTTAATTCGACTATTTAATCCAGGATAACGAACAGTAAAACTATCAAGAACATTATTAACACCATCAATGACGGTTAGAAAACCACCTTTAATTTTGGTCAAATATGTAGCTAGAGTATCAAAAAGACCAAGAGAAACTTGTTGAGGAGGAGAAAGTTTTCCTTCAGAAATCGCTAAAATCTTATTATAATCATAAATAGCAAAACCATTTACTTGTCCAATTTTATGATAGCTTTTGTGTAAAGCGATAGGATCAGTATGAGTAATAACTCTGGAAAGTAAATGGATTTCAATAACTTCTAGATTTCTGTTATCACTATAACTAATGGAAAGTTTCTGAAGATATTTACTAAAATCAACTCTATATTCACCGACAACAAGAGAGATGTATTCAATATCTAAAGAAATAGTTTCATTTCCAGAAGTAAATCTGATTTCATTTGAAAGACTAAAGCTAATATAAATATCAGATTCAGCGGAAGCTAGGAAAGTACTCAATGATTGTTTGTAAGTATCATCCTTTAAGGAAATTGAACCAATATTGAATGAAGTGAGTTTGCCTTCCGAAAGAAGAAGTTCAAGAGACAAGGGTGAAATGCTTGAATTTGATGCTGAAGTCTGAGACAATTTAAGATGTGACGTAGAGAATAGAAGGCTATCTGTTGCAAAAGCTGTCATAGTATACCTAGGACATAACAAGGTTGGTTGCAAGTCTCCACTTTGTCCTTCTGGACCAATCATGTGTTGAACAATACTAGTATGTTCGTGCTTTGTACCAGCATCATTGACAATCATATAAGTAGCTAAACCTGTAGCATCTTTTTCGTCAATAGTTTCATCTCCATTCATATTTTCATATTTACCGTACTGATCTACTCCAATTAGGACAAAACGCATGGTATGATATCTGAAACCATCCCAAGAAACCTCACTCTCAAGAACTTTTTTACCAGCATAAGATTGCTTACCAGATTGCAATCCCGAACTTGGTAATGAACGATAATCACCATCAGTTTGGAGTAGCGGAGAAAGCTCTGATAATGATTGCTTTGTTGAAATATATTCAGTTATTTGGTTGAACGTGTTTATGGAATCATCATATTTTGTAAGATTAGCTTGGATGTCAAAGATATCAGATGAGATATAATCAAGATTATCAGGACATCGTAAGACTAAAGAAAATCTATGAACACCAGCACTGGAAGGATTATTACGACCGCTAATATCTATTTTACCCGCTTCAGGTTCTACATCAAAACGTGAATGTATCCAATTTTGCCATTCAAAGTCATAGCCAAAGGTTTCCCAAGCATCAGATAAAGGTATTTCTAGAATATAAGCACCATTGAATTCAGTTACTGAAATATAGTTAACAAAATCAGAAGTAGAGTTAAGATAACCAATTTCTCCTAATCTACCATAAATGTATTGACCATCAAAATACATGGCTTCAACCAAAGAGGTTGGGTCGTAATTAAGAAGTATTTTTAGAGTATTATCATTAGGAGAGCTCTCCAAAAAGTGTAAATTAGTATAATAAATAATTTGGTCAGTAAATTCAATAGAAGTAGTATTCATATTGGAATCGATATAGGACATATACCCAGTTTCATTGTAAAATTCATCAAAACCAACCCATTCAGTTATATCTTTATCATATTGATCAAGGTGGATTGTGTAATTGAACTGTTCATCAGGATAAGGTAAGGAACGAGTAGCGAAATAATGACCAGTATTCTCATCAAGTTCAACAAATGGGTCTTTATCATAACTGACATAATCTAAATCACCAAAAGAAACTGGTCTATCGGAAACTAACCAATCAGCAATAGAATATTCATAAGAATTATCAAAAACTTTGGATTCATCTCTAGCTTCATAAGTGGAGGAAATCATTCTAACACTGGTTTGGGTAAGAAAATCAACTTTGATTTGCCAAGGAAATAGACCATTCTGTTTATGGAAAGTTCGGATGAGGAAACGATTTACTCCTTCAAAAACATGAAGAGTGAAATAGTAATCAACAGGATCATTTGGAGAAATCCAGGTACCATGTTCCATAATTACTTGTCCTTGATATAATATGAACGGATGAGTAGATGTAACATGTACCACAACATCAGCTTCTTTATCACATTCAACAATAAAAGCAGCTTGTTCAGTAGCTAGAGTAGTTTCATTATTTGAAATAAGAGAAAAGTCTAGAAAACCTAATGAATTCACATATTCGGGAACCCATATTCCTTCAGTTCCATAATTAAGACTTGAAGTTCGTAAATAGGCTCTAGCAAAAGGTGAGACTTCTCTTTCTTCATTATAAATATTGAAGGCTTGAATATCATCAATGTAAACCTCTGCTCCATTCTGAGGGTTGTTGAAAATAATGTCTTCAAACCACCGTAGCTGCCATTGTCCAGAGATTTCTTCAGGATTAGTAGTTTCTTGTTCAGAATAAGCAGTAATTGAAGCAAGGTTGAGATAAACAAACTGCCAAGTGTTTGGAACGTAGGAGAATTTGAAGTGCACATAACTAATGGAAGAATTAGAACCATCAGTATAGCATGCATCAAATAAAGGTTGATTAGGTTCATCTGCGATAACTGGAGTAATAATTGCACGGATTGTTCTTTCTTCAACTTGATCAGAGGGAACAAGATATTCATTTGTAACGATATATTCCAATTCAAATGGATAATGTGTTCCTAAACCATTCCAATAATAATACAAAGATAAATCTAAATCATTCTGACATAGACCGCCAATATATGAACCTAAGGAAAGTGTTTCTTCACCAATGATTTTTCCAACATTTCCTAGTGTTGAAGTAGGATCTGAAACTACATCGATATTAGAAAAAGTATCAGTTTCAAAATCCTCTAACAAATAACCTATTTGAGTAAAATCATTTAGTATCTCTTCATTATTAATATCCAATGGTTTAGCAACAAGCCAATCACTAATTAACAGTGATTCTTGGAAAGAGAGACTGTATATTGTAAGGATGCCATTTACTATTATTGTATACTTATGAATTTCAGTAGTATCAACTCTATTTGGAAGGAAAATTAGATAAGGTTTGAAAGTCTCAAAATCTTCTACTTGAAGTCGGGTGGTTCGTACATAGGCACCATCATCTACTGAAACAGTAAAATCTGCCCATCCACCTAAGGGTTCAGCATATAGTGATAATAGATCAGGAGATGTGCTAATATCATGAGAATATTCGAAATATTGTTTATCGCTGAAAATCCATTCTGATAAATCTCCTGAAGTAAAACTACTAGAAAATCCTGCTCCATTATAGACTGAAATATACGAAAAATAAAGAGAGTAATCAGCTGAACTTTGAGGTTTAATTATCTTGATATTATAGTAGGAATCGACATCTAAATAATATGATAAAGAGCTGGAATCACTAAAGCTTCCTCCTCGGTGAGATACTTGAAAGGAAACTTGTAATAATGGAGAAATTGTAAGAGAGAGATCAATCCATTGATAATAGGGAACAGAGTAAGAAAATAACTCTTCCATTACAACAGTATTATTATAGTAAACTGTGATTTCTTCGCAATTATTACTACCACTTGAAAATGAAATGTTTAGATAAACACCTTCTTGATTGTAGATTAAAATTGAATAAGATTCCGCATGATAACCAGGAGATAAGTAACTCAAAGCTATGGTAGTGTTTTGTCCATCTAGAACATAGAACTGTCTTTTCATGAAGATAGATTCAATGAGAGAATTAAGTTTCAAACTACCTTGAGAAGTTGCTTGTAGATAGTATTCAGCTATCTCTCCAGAACCGCGTAAGGTGTGAGTTGAAGAACCATCATCAAATTCAACATCGATAGGATATACTCCTCCGAGTTCGACAGCTTCAACAATTAAATCAGCACGATATGTAGATAGGTTGGATACTTCGAAAATAGGTTCAGTGAAGGAAGGATTAAAAGAAATATAGAGGGGGTCACCTTCAACTGGTCTGAAAGATTTATCAGTGAATAATTGCATATTGAAACTACCATCAGATAAACCGTAAACGATAGTAATATACATCGTACGACCGATATTTTTTTTACACCAATCATCTTCCAGAAGTTCATCAACTGAATTAGTTCTCTTGTAAACATTTCCCATATAGAACCTGAAACCATAGTTATAAGCTGCAGTTGAAAGTCCAATGAAAATATGTGGGTTCCATTGTTCAAAAGTAAAAACAAGGGTTAGAGTTTGTTGTTCTGTGAAGTCAAGAATGTCGGTTTGTAGTGAACCTGAATCAACGTGTAACTTCCCAGCAACAAAAGCATTATCTTTACTTGAAGTATCAAACTGCAAATGGTCAGAGGTAGGATAATAGTATTTGTGATATACACCATATGAATTAATTACACCGTACAACCCATCTATATTCCTATAATATGCAGTTCCTGTATAACCTCCAATTGAATAGGTGGTAGTATAGTCGAGAATACTGCCTAATACTTGATCTGCCAAAATAAGTTCCATAAGAATATAACTAGAATATGCGGTGACAGAAATACCAAAATTGAAATCTTTTGATAAATCAACGAGTCCAGAATAATCTTCAAGAAATGTAGCGATACCATCATCATAGCGATATACTGACAATACCCCACTTCCTGAGGTAGCGTTTAATGCAAGGAAATAACC
>DAOVER010000053.1 GCA_030668875.1 Candidatus Heimdallarchaeota archaeon | reverse complement strand
ATATCTTTCTTTGTGATTAATGGAAAGATATTTTATCTCATACAATTTTCTTTACTAAAGCAGACAAATGTGACAAAGAATGGCAAATAGTGAAATATTTGATAGAAAAAAAGATTCTAATGAGCTGGTTTTTCCAGGAACACGTTTAGCAGTAACAGAAGAGTTTATTGCAGGTCCTGGTACTTATTCAACTGACGATTACATCTATTCTTCAGTAGCAGGGCTTGTAATGATTGATTTAGAAAAGCATGAAATTACCGTTATGTCTAAAGCTAAAATGACCCCTGTTCCCAAAAATAATGATATCATTCTAGGTAAAGTGGTGAATGTATCACGTCAAGTAATCAGTGTGGCGGTATTTTCGATTAAAAATCAAGAAATTCACCCAACATATACAATGGTTATACATATTTCAAGTGTTTCCCGTGAATATTTAGAAACAATTGATGAAGCAATCTGTTCAGGTGATATCATACGCGCAAAAATTGTTGATTCAAAAACCATACCCTTACAAGGGTCCTTAATCGGTTCTCAGCTTGGAGTTATACAATCTAATTGCTCTCTATGCGGAGGAAAATTAAATAAAATTGGAAGAAATAAGTTGAAATGTTCTAAGTGTTCAAACATTGAAAATAGAAAAACTGCAATCGATTTTGGCAGTGGGCATTTAGGATATAAACTCTAAATATTATTAAAATCTCTTCTGGTGATAATTTTGACTAAGGCAACAACAAAAGATGTACATATAAGTCTTTCAAATAAGGATCATCTTCAGTTCTTCATTGAGGTTTTGTCCAAAGCGCTAGAACATGTAGAGTTTTTCCTAAACTATAAACAAGGTGGGATAAGAGTTCGTCTTTTTGGAGAAAGAGAGACTGTGTTGCAATCTGTTATAACCGTAAAAAAATTTGGAAAGATGATATCAAATTCTGTTACTCCTGATAATGATGGTTATTATTCTCATCATTTACAAGTTATTCAGCAAATAAGCACAAAAATCGTTTCGTTGGATAGTTTAAGTTCAGTTTTACAGTATTCTGGTGTGTTGTCATATCATGAAGGTCAGGAATTAATCACAAAAGCAGATATGGAACAAGTTCAAGAGGTCCTTAAAGAATTGCTTAACATTCTCCAAGATATACCTCTAGATGTTAGATCACAAGCTATGAAAAAAGTAATTTTAACAGTCTCGTATTGTACAAATTATAATCCTGCATTCATTATAAATCAAGGATTAGAACATAATTTATTCCAGTATCAGAGAGATACATTAGCGATTGCAGAATCTCCAGAAAAATGCATTGAGGATTTAATTGAAAAATTGTCTTCTGAAAATGTGAAAACAAAATACGAAGACTTTCAAAAAAGTAGTAAATCATCTGATTTTCATCTCATCAGATAAATAATGGTTTAAAACGCAAGACTGATAAAATATATAAATTCCATAATAACAGAAACAGTTGAGGAAGAAAAATTGCAAATTAAAATTTTAAAAAAAGAAGAAGGGTATCTTAAGCTTAATATCAAAGATACTGATCCACATACTTTATTCAACCTATTACGTGAGGAACTCTTAAACGATGATAAGGTAGATTTTGCAGGATATTGGAGAGACGAATCTTTCTACGAATCACTTATATTCCAGCTCAGAATGAAGACGAAAACTTCTGATCCTGTTCAAGCGATTAACAGGGCTCTCGAGCGCATTGGTGTTTATACAAAGGAATTCATTGATTTGTGCAAAGCAAAAATTGAGTAAGTGCGGTGGTCTTTTTGGACACACCTAACAATTTCCCCTTAAAACTAGAGAGCATCCTTTTCGATAATAATTTCGCTAAATTCGGCGATTCACTAGTAAACTTTCTTTATAATTCAGCAATATATGAAACAACCAAGAATCTTCAAGGTGTAAAAGTATGGGATCAATGTCTCGCAGAAGCATGTAGAAATTCTCCATTAAGAAGTTATGTTGGAGGAAGAAAAAATGCAGGGGAGTTAGGAGACGCTGTAGAAGCTTTTCTCGGTTTTTTGTACATTAAAAACTCACTTGTACTTCCTGAAATGATAGCCACCCTTTCACGCTTTATTCGCAATAATATTAATCTGTATCAAAAAAACGAAAAAAAACTCTGTTCAATAGCATTTTCACATTTAATAAATTATTACTGCGAAAAAAATAATATATCCGCTTAACAAAATGATTTAACATCATACATTGTAGTTTTTGAAACTTTGACCAATCATATCAGCCAACCTAAGACATTCAGGAATCGAGCTAGAATGTGTCGAAATTTCAATAACTTTTCTTACTTGTTCTGTATTGGTAAACCCTACTTGTTGGAAGAATTTTTTGTATTGCTTTCCAATCTGATTCTTGAATATTATTTCCTCAATTGGCGGATTAGAAATAAGAGTGTTGTATTTCTCATTCCAATTCTCTAAATTTGAGAGAGCTGTTTTTACATTTTCTTCATTGGGAAGTGTAGGTAAGACTGTAATGACGGGTATATCTGTAATGTTGAATAAATTCCTTAAATCGATAATGTTAAACGCCGCTATAGTGGAACTGCCTAATATGATAGCTCTCAATTGTGTGGCATATTTACTGGATACAATCATCTCACCAATTTTTTCTGTAGCGTCCCAACCATCAATTTCAATTATTGTTCTTAATATCCCTTCAACAAGATTATACCCTCTGACAATCACACCAAAAACAAATGCATTTTTTGATGTTTTTCTTTGAAAAGCTGCATCATCAACTCCAATTGTTCTAATACAATCTTTCATTATTTTGTGATTGTTTCTATTCATTAAGTAACTTTTTAAATATAAACTATAGAAAGATTACTGATTCTAATGAGTAGACGAAACCTTCCTGAACACGGCGCCTTAGTAATAGGTACTGTGAAACAAATCTTTGGTCATGGTGTATATGTTAACTTAGACGAGTATGAGGATTTACAAGCCTATTGTCATGTATCCGAAGTTAGTTCTACATGGGTTAGGAATATCAGAAACGTTATGCGAATTGGTAAAAAGGTTGTCGGACGTGTTATGCGTGTCAAAGAGAACCAAATTGACATAAGCATCAAAAGGGTCTCTGATGGATTAAAAAGAAAGAAAGTAGAAGAATGGAAGCACTACAAAACAGCAATCACGCTTCTAGAAATGGGTGCAAAGCAAAGAAAAATCGATTTCGAAGTAGCTAGAAGTGAAGTTGAAGACGTTGCTTCAGGATATTATGGTAGTCTATATCAAGCATTAGAAGAATCTTTATTCAAAGGAGAAATCGCTTTTACTGAAGCTGATATCTCTGAAGAATGGGCATCTGTTTTAACTCAAATAGCAAAAAAGAATCTTACTATCCCAAAAGTGAACATCACAAGAGATATTGAAATTACTTGCTGGGAAAGTAATGGAATTGTGTTAATTCGCGAAGCATTACAAAAGGCAAAAGATGCTAGAAAAGATGTTGAAGCAGAAGAAAAAGAATTAGATATGGAAGTTTATGCCAGAGGAGCACCCATTTACAGATTCGTCATTTCTGCTCGTGATTACGTGTTAGCTGAAGCACTAGTATCTAAAGCAATAGAGACAGTGGAACAAACCTTAGAGGGATACAAAGCTGCAGTAAAGGTTATTTAAACCAAAAGGATTGAGATAGAATGACAAAATCAATATTCAAATGTATAGCATGTAGTAGATATACTTTGAATACAGAAAAATGTCCTTCCTGTGGTGGACGAGTAGTTTCACCTCGTCCCGCTAAATTTTCTGTTGAAAAAGAAGAAAAATACTCTTCATATAGAAGGCAATTGTTTAGAAATGACTTAAACACATCTTAATATTGCTACTTCAATTACATGATATCGTTTCTTGTGAAAGCGATATATTTTTGGTATTTCAAATTCTGCTTTCATCATTTCATCTATAGTTTTATTATTTTTTATTATGAATTTTCGCAAAAACTCAATATTTTTTTCTTGAAACAAATGTAATGAATAACTAACTTTCGAAACACTCAAAGCTCTACGCAAAAATACCTGATCTTTTACGGGGCCTTTCACACCAAAGGGGCTGTTCATAAAAACTGTATCAAAATTCATGCTTATCTCTCTAACATCTTTTTCGATGAACTTAATTTCAAGATTAGCATTCTCAACATTTTCTTTTGCAACCTTTAGAGCTGCTGGATCAATCTCAATTGCATAAACCTTCTTAGCGCCTAAGATTTTCGCTGCTATTGCAAATAATCCGGTACCACAACAGAAATCTGCAACAATTTTATCTTTTATATCTCCCAACTGTAAAGCTCTCCAAGTTATCATTGCAACTAATCTAGGAGGGGTTTGATATTGTTCTAGATGAATTTTAGGTTCCTTGAAATTCTTAAACTGTGTCAATTGAGTTTCAAGTTCTTTCTGTTTCATATTGGATTTCACTCTTTTTTTATTGGTTTTGTTCTAAAATTGTTTTAAACATCCCAATTAGTGTGTGTATTTCTTCTTTCGATGCAAAACTTCTATTTACTATGCTGCGAAATGCATGAATAACGTTTGGTTTACGATATTCTTCGTAATCCATACTATTTACCAATGATTTAAACAAAGTAAAAAGCATCTCTCTCTCTTTTGTCACAGAAGCAATCTCTAATTCTGAAACATCTACAACGTTATAGGTTCTTTTCCATACTTCATAAAGTATTATTGCTACTGCATGCGAGATATTCAGGACCTTTTGTTCTCCTGGAACAGGAATGTTTACAAGATAGTCACACAAACTCAATTCTTCGTTAGATAGCCCCCGATCTTCTCGACCAAAGACAATACCGATCTTACTACTCAACAAAAATTTCTCATCTGTCCATTCCCATGAAAAAGCAGGCTGACGATAAACGTTGTATGTTTTACCTGCCTTTGCTGATGTTCCAATTAAAAATGAAAAATGATTTCTTATATTTTGAAAATCAGAGAACACTTTTGCATTTTCCAGATAATGCTTAGAATGTCTTGCTCTGTTCATTGCTTCCTCTGATAAATGATTTACTTGTGGAGAAATAAGGACTAGTTCAGTTGCATTGAAGTTGTTGCAAACTCTTGCTATTGCCCCGATATTACCCTCGATTTTTGGCTCAATTAATATGATACTACAATTTACGCCTTTGATCTCTTTATCCATTATAGTCACCAAAATCAATTTTAACTAAATATAGTTTTTCAAAAAACAGTTTCAACTCTTTAATTATTTCAAGATGAACCAACTTATCACTAATTTCTTCACAATCAACTTCATCCCAAGCAATTGAAGAGAAAATGGTATAAAGTGATGTATTTGCTTTAGAGCTTTGAAGAAAAGCAATCAAATCATAAATCTCCTCATACCCTCTTTTCCCCCCCGTAAGCATTAATTTGTCAGCAATGGGGAGTTCTTGTGTTTCAAAATCCTCAGGAAGATATGGTGGATTCCAGATAATCGCTTCTGGAGAGAGATGCCGGATAGCATTTAGTTTGTCCATACAAACTACATCTATTTGACTATTAACTCCATTTAATTTGCAATTTGACTGAATCATTCTAGTTGCGGTCGAAGATATGTCTGACACAAGGAATCTAGTTTTTTCTAATTTTTTTGCTAGAATAATGGAAATGATTCCAGAACCTCCTCCAATCTCATAAACTGATTCAATATCCTCATTTAGATTTAAATTTCTAATAAGAAAGAAAGTGTCCTCTGCTGGAAAATACACCTCTTCTGGTATGTCTAACTCTAATTTGTATTCGGGAAAATTATATCTGACCACAGGTCTTCGCCTATTTTCATTTTTAGATTATTGTAGAGATAAATTAACTCTTCTAAAGAGAGAGTGAATATTCTTCGTTCATTATACTTATCTGGTTCTAAAGTAATTTTAGTTGTTATCTTTGATTGTTTCACTTTTCTCTTTAATGTATTAGATAAAACACTTCTAACGATCTTTTTCTTGTGAGAGAAGAGAAGAGTAACAAATTGAACAAAACCTGTTTCATCTTCAATTAGCTTTTCATTATTCTTCTGGATGGCCACTAATGAGGATTGGATTTTCGGCGGTGGAAGAAACGATGATGCTTTAATGGTTTTGAGGTACTTACACTTGGCTTTTAGATTTATCATAACAGATAGACGGGAGTAATCTTCAGATCCTGGTTCAGCAAAAAACCTTTGAGCGAATTCTTTTTGATACATGAGAACAGCTAAATCAAACTTGTGTCTTAGAAGCTTAAAAGTGATTGGAGAGGATATTTGATAAGGCAAATTCGAAATACATTTGGTGAATGTTGGAAATTCTACTTTCACTGCATCACCCGTAATTACCTCGAAATTTGATGCGGAACCATAAGTATCCTCTAGAAACTTTGCTAATAATCGATCTGCTTCAATTACATACACTTTTTTAGCTTTGTTAACTATGCAACGAGTTAAACTACCCAACCCACCTCCTATTTCTAAAATTACATCTTTAGAAGAAACGTTAGCTTGAGCGACTTGGAAGTTAATAATACTAGAATTTACTAAAAAATTTTGACCTTTTTGTTTAAATGGTTTGATATTTAGTTGGTTAAGACTAGTTCTAATGTACAATCTTAATTCAGATGAAGATTTCCAGCAATCCATAACTCAAACCATATAGAGTCTATCTTCTTGGAGTGGGTTCAGAACTAGCAGTAAACAACCGATGTTTCTGTTCTTCTTCTAATTCTTGCATGATTCTATTCATTATCATCTTGCGAATATCTGATATTTTAACACGGTCTTCAATATCGCTAAAAGAAAGATAAGGTAATCTTTTACGATCATCAATGATTTCCCACATTAGTTTCTTGCCAATACCTGGAATAAGTTGTAGAGAGTGAATACGGTTGGTGATTGGTTGAGCTTTGTTAAAGAATGAAACAAAGCGTTTTTCGTTCCTCTTAATAATATTGAGAATAGCTTCATCTAAAACTTGATGACCAGTGTTTGTTAAATCATTTATAGTAATTCGTCGTTTAACCTTCTTTAAAGGCCCACTCTCAACTCCTTTGGGAACGCTGTATTCATCTAGTTGTTTGAAACCTCCTCTTCTTTCTGCTATTATCTCAAGGATGCTAAACCAAGTAGTACCAATACCTTGTACTATTGGCTCTCTTTGTTTTGTTTGTCCAAAACCCTTACCTTCTGGTAGATAATCTAAAACTATAATTTTGTTTTCAAGTTTTTTTGATTGTCTTACATGAATTACAGGACCGATAATGAATTCATCACTACTTCCAGGTTTATCTGGTCGCTTGCTTTTCTCAGGATTTCTTTCTGTTACCATAATACTCTCACCATAGATAAGTACAAATACAAAAAAAGGTTTTCCTATACATATTTAAAACAAAAAAGTTTGGAGTTCTATTTTTCCTTATTAAATTTAACAATATAGGGTCTTATAACTTCAAACATTTTGTTGATTTCTACTTCTGTTAGCATTTTTGGCTCTTTCTGAAGAAGATCTTTTAACTCTTCAGGGGATGGAGGTAGAATGTTTGCGATTGTAAATGCTGAAAGTTCAGATAAATCAAATTCCTTTAGGAGTTTTTCAAGAATCTCCCTCGATTCTTCTGGTTCAATCCTTGCATTTTGCATTGCATGCTCATAAGCAACTCGTTGCCAATATGAGAGTTCGGATTCTTCACTCCTCTGTTGGAGGATTCTCATTGCTTCAGAAATTGTTAATGGTTTTTTATCTAAAACGTCTCTTGGCATGACTATCACTTTTTTATTCTGTTGTCTGGATAACAGAACGACTTAACCTTAAATGTTCTTTTCTTGCGGTGATTTGTTTCATCGCTCGACCTTGTTTTATGGCTACAACGTAACCATTTCCTTGCTTTCTGAGAACTCGACCTGTTTTTCCATGAAATCGTCTATGTGGCATTCCCTTATGTTCTGCGGAATCTAATATAATATCAACAACATCACCTTCACTGAAATCATGTAATAAATAATCTAATGAACGCATACCACGTTCTCTTACTTTCTTTCGAAGAAGATGTCGAGTACCGTGTCGGTAACCTCTGGATTTACGCATAATCAGACACCAATTATTGTCTTATAGTATAAGTGAGCAAAATCCCTCTATACAACTTTTAATCTTTTCGTTACACGTTTTAGTTCTATGCCGGAGAAATGTAATCGTTTTCTATTTCATTCTCGGTATTTGTATAATCTGTGCTGAATAGAATTTAATCTTCTTAACTGTACGGAATTTCATTGATTTTTATTACATCAAGTTCAGTACAAATAGCAGGATTCATCGCAATTTCTGAAATACTAGGTTTAGTTCTTCCTTCGTCCCCCGAAATTAACTCTTTAACATAACACCCGCCATCACATTCTACCTCTATTTCTATTTCTGCTTCACCTTTTCTTGTACACTCTACGTTGTAAACTTTCTTTTCCCGTATTTTATCAGCACGCCTATGTGATACACGATTGGGTGTTCTTTGTTGTAGTACTTTGTTTTGAAACTCGTTTTCTATCTTTTTTATATCTTTGTCAGTGATAGGATTTAAAAACTCAATAAGGGCTCTATATTTTTTAATCGCTCTTTCTGCACTACTCTTTACATGAACAACCTCCTTTCTTGATGACCATCGCAGATTTTGCACTTCAATTTTATCCTTTGTATAGTTGTTTATTCTTTCTTCTAAATCTTTAAGCTCCAAAGAGCGAATATGGGGGTTTACCACCTCAAAAACAAAAGGTCTTCCTGTGCCAAGCATGAGTGCATCTATATCCTCTCTCCCGCCACCATGCAAAGTACCTTTTTCTGCTTTTGCTAATTTTATTGCTTCAACTTCTATTAATTCTTCAACAGATTCTGGATATTTTTTTCCAGTGTTATTACATTCTTTACAGCCTTTTCCTTTGCATTTTCTACAAGGCCATCTTGTCTGTGGTAGAATTCTAAGGTATTTCTTATATTTACCATAAATATACAAAGATGTAATTCTCATACTAATGTCTTGGGTAAAAGGATTCACCTCAAAAACAATATCTGGTGATTTAAAATCTGTTATAACGGGCGCTCTTTCTGAAACTTTCTTTCCAATGTTCCTATTAAATTCTTGTTTTAGTAATTCTGTTTGTTTAACATTTACTTGAGCCTTTAATTCGGTCTCTCTCTCTTGAAGTGCTTTTGAGATAAGGGTTCCCATCAAAAATGTTTGAAACTCGTACCCTTTAGATTGTAATATCACTAGTTCTGCGAGAGAATCAATTGTTTTTAAAGAGTCTTCGCAGATGTAACATTCCATTGTTTCTTCTGATTGTATCCCGTTTTTTAAGAGAAGTTTCTTGGCTAAAGCTGATCCTGAACGAGATAGACATTGTAAAATTGACACACTTTCTTCTGAAAGGTCCGTAGAGAATTCCATAACAAGAAAATCTTTTATCGTTTTTCCTCTGTTTAAATTAGTAGTTCCTGTTGCCAAGTTAGAAAACTGTCTCCCCAAACAATAATCACACAAAGTGTGATTCTTTAATAGTTTTAGGGCCTTTTCGTGTAATGTCATTATTTCTTCATCTCTAAATCATAATTTGTTAGTATTACTTGTTCATCTATATCCATGGGACCTAATGATACTTTCCCATATGTTTCGGGCAGATTAATATTATCAAAACCAAATAAAAATACATTTGATTCACTTATTTTTACCTGATGATTATCGCTGACCATTTTTGTTCGAATTATCTTTAAGCAATTATCCTTCCTGTGTTTTTCAAGTATCCATTCGTATGACCCTTCAATAATATTCAAACCTGGTGTTAGCTTTCCTGATTTAGATGTAGAATCAACTGTGTGATTTACAGCTCTAAGTAGAAGATGGGCTGCTGAAAAAAAACTTGGCCCCAAGTAACGTAAGTTTGTACCGTTAAAGGTTACAGTATATGGTTTCGATTTGTAAGTTGTACAGTAATAGAGATGAAGCGATTTGCGAAATTCATTGGAAAGAAAGAAAGCATCAGATATTGCTTTGATAAATTTTCCTTCTACTTTAGTAGAATCTTCTGAAGAGTAAAGAGTCCCCTTTGTTAGTGAAAAGGGAGGAGCGTTAAAAACAAAAAAATGAGCAGACATAAAAAATCACTCAGAAGTATTTTACATGAGACCTGGTGGCATTCCAGGAATTTGTAGTCCGCCTCTTCGACCTTTTTTCATACGTTTAACCAAAGATGTAACTGTTTTGTGTTGATTAATCAATTCTTTTACTTCTGCAGTAGTTCTGCCACTGCCTTGAGCAACACGTTGGATTCTTGAACTACTAAGCTTGACTTTACCATCTAGTTCCTGATCAGTCATTGACGACATAATTACTTTGAATCTTTTCATATTGTCTTTCGAAAGATTTAGCATGTCTTCATTAATATTTGCTCCAAGACCAGGTACCATTGAGAGCATCTTTTTCATCGATCCCATAGAACTGAAACTATCAAGCATTTCCATCATTTGACGATAGGAAATCTTTCCGCTGAGCATACTCATTGCTTCGTCTTTTGAAGGGAGTATCTCCAACTCTTTTACTTCTTTTAGAAGACCTTCTAAATCCCCTACACCAATTAATCTTCCAACAAAAGAAGTTGGGTTAAATTCTTCGAGAGAATCAATATCTTCTCCATCACATATGAATTTAATTGGAACCTTGGCTGCGGAAGCCGCAGAAAGACTACCTCCTCCTTTAGCTGAACCATCCATTTTTGTTACAACAACTGATCCCAATTTTGTTGTTTGGGCAAAAGCTAGTGCTTGGTCATAGGCTGCTTGACCAAGATTCCCATCAATGACCAAGATAATTTCATCTGGTTTTACTTTGTTACCGATCTCTCTCATCTCTTTAAGAAGAGCTTTTTCTTCTTTGTGACGACCTGCTGTATCTACTATGATAACATTGTATTTCTCATTAAGGAATTTTTGAACACCATCAGAAGCTATTTTTACAGCATTTTTGTTCTTTGGATCTCCATAAACTGGAACCTCAATTGTTTCACATAGTTGCTTCAGTTGTTCATATGCTCCTGGTCTAAAGTTATCTGCAGTTACAACAGCAACTTTCTTACCTCGTTTCTTTATATATTTGGCAAGTTTTGCTGTTGTAGTAGTTTTACCAGACCCTTGGATACCTACTAATTCAATTATAGTAGGTTTGTCTGGATGTAGAGTTAAAGGATAAAACTTTGAACCTAGAAATTTAGTAAGCTCTTCGTGAATAATTGAAAGAACACTATTTTTTCTTGATAATCCCTTAGCAAGATCCTTGTCGAGTGATTTACGTTCAACTTCGTTTACAACATGTGCTGCTAAATCGAATTGCACGTCTGCTTCTAAAAGTGCCTTCAGCATGGCATTCTTTAGCTCGAGTATAACTTCTTTGTCGGGAGGACCTCCTCTGAGGATTTTAGATATAGCGCTATTTAGAGCTGATCCAAGTTTACCTAACATAAATTATCAATGGAAATGAAGAAAAGAGATTAAAGAAGATTTTGTTTAAAGGGAAAAGAAAAAGAGGAGCTTACAATTTGAGCTGAACATCTTGTATTTGTACTGGTTCATTTGCTAGTTTTGCTTTTTTATGAATGTCAATTTTGTTGACATAATAAACTGTTCCTTTAACTTCTGAAAGGGCGCCAATCGTGACGTCTTTTCCTTTAACATCTTGTTCAACAAACGTGTTGCTAATGTCTACTTCATCAATTGCGAACACTGTACCTTCAACACTAGATTTCTTTATCCTTCTAAATTTATGACTAGGGACATTCTTGTTTATGAAAACATTTGCTCCAACCAAGTTACCCTCAACAACAATTTTACCATTTGCTCCAACAGTCCCTTGGGATAGAAAGTTTCCTTTTGTTATTGAAGATCCTGAAAAAGATGCTCCTTGATCTGCTTGTAAATTGTCTCCACATTTGAAACTTCCTGATGAACCTATTTTCCCTTCAACAATCACTTCACCACCAACCTTTGCAGAACCTGAAAATTTCACGTTCCCTGTTGTTTGAAGGAACCCAGCACAGGAAAATGATCCTGAGCACTTAACATCCCCATGAGCGGTAATGCTACCTTCACTTTTCAAAGATCCTGCGGCTTTTAGACTTCTACAAACCAAGTCATTTTCGATTTTAGCAGATCCCGCAAATTTAATGTCTTTAGGAATATCTCCACCACTTATTTTGGCAGAACCTGCGGTTGAAAGAGCAGTATCTGAGCTGACTTGAGCTCCAGACACTTTAATGCGTGGAACGGAGCCATTTCTTATTGTTTCGAGTTTAGCTTGTTCTAACTTTCCTTGATATCTTTCTTTTAATTCAGCGTAATTTGCTTTTTCAATCTCTCCATCCTCAAATTTTTTCTCGAGTAACTCGAGTAATTCTTCATACATTTTTACTTCATTATCGGACATACTTATCACTAAGATACAGCTGTTAAGACTATATTTAATGGTTTTTTTAATTCTTTAGAGTAATCGCTTAATCCTCTGGTTAAACGCTTATAATTAGAAAGTGTAAGGGTTAAACCATTTGGTTAAAGGATAAACTATCAAAATTAATGACAAAAAATAGAGTTGGTGCGGGGAGGGAGATTCGAACTCCCGAACTACTAAAGAACGGATTTCTCATCCTTCTTCTAACCCTTGTTTTTGACGTTTAGTCAAGATCTTAAGTCCGCCGCCGTTGGCCACTTGGCTATCCCCACATTCTTCTGTGAATTTATGCGGCTATTATAGAAACTATCATTCGTTTTTTAAAACTTTTCATTTTGATTTAATTGTTATCCATCATTGATGTAACCTTGTGAGGTCTCTCATGAAGAACACAGTTAATGTTCTCTGAATCTGTTTCACATAGGCTATGTCCATGAACAGCTGAGTTTCATAATTTTCTTAGAACTAAAATATATCTTTCTTCAAATACTCTTAATATTTCATTAACTTTTTGTGGTGTATAAATAAGATAAGCTTCAGTAGATAGTGATTTAGCATGGTGGGGGGGAGAAGATTTTTAGTTATTGTTATATTGTCAAGCATATTATTACAAGCTTCTTCTCCTAAAGCCATTTTAACAACTGGTGATTTGTTGTATTCCAGTTTTCTAGCTGTGGGGAAAGAGCTAGAGTGGCAAGTTAATGTTATTGATTGGTCAGGAAACGAATCCATTTACTCTAAGGCCTGTATTAGCGATACTAACCTTTCTCAAGGAGATAAAGTGAAACTAACAGTTACGCGTAATCCTAACGCTTTACCCAATAATTTGATGTCTGAGGGCGATTGGCTAAATATTTCCTTAAACGGACAAGAAAAACGCTATTCTGCTTCTGATGTTCATATTGGAGCTCATACTTGGATTTATGGGGATTTTTTCATTTCTCCAGTTATTGACAGAATCCAAGACAATCTTACACTATTATTTGAAAAATATTATGCTCACATAAAACCAACCGAGTATAATCACACTGAATATTACACAGATATAGGTGAGATGTATTCTATTATCTTGATTAATACAGAGTCTTTACTATATTATATTTCAGATGCTCTTTTCAGGGAAACCTTCTATTATTGCGAATATTTCAATACTGTTGATAATCGATATGAAAATGAAGAAGAAAGTCTATTTAAGCTATACAGTGTTTTGTATGAATCTGTTATAGATATTGAAAGAGGAACGCTTTTTTCTTATAAATGTTATATTGATTCTGTATGTAATTACACTTCTGAACTAGAAGAGAACGAATATGCAGAGGATCACTATTATTTATTGATAGAAAACAAAGACAAAACTACAGGGTACACTAACGATTTAACTCCAAATAGTCAAACAATGTCTTATGAAACTATTTTTGGTATAAATATCAACCATATTGTTATTGGGATGGCTATATTTACTGCCTTGTTTGCTACTGTGGAATGTTTTTATGGACAAAAGAAAGAACAAAGAATCAAACAAGTTGAAAAACGACACATAGCTGGATTCGCGGAAAAGATTAAGAGAGCTATGCAACAACATGAGAAAAAGGATAAAGAAGAACTATCCCTCACGAAGTCTACTGAACCTAACTTGTTGAAATGATTACACTAGCAATACCTACACATGCTTGATAAACCCCAAAGAAAACAAGTGGGAGAAGTATTTGAATAATTGTTAGAATGTTTTTTCTATCCTTTTCCCTAGTTGTTTTTTTGAAGATCAGTACATATAATTTGCTTAATGAAACAAATGAACTGAAAGCTGTACAGATGAGAAAAATCGCTGATAAAGCTTGTACTAATATATTCAATGTATCATATATTGAATGTGTAGAGAGGTTTTCTGAACTTAATACTAGCATGAAGTTGTAAGGAGAATAATCGTAGAGTGTACTAACAAGTAATAACATTAATATTCTTATTGTAAAAACAATAGTAAGAATAAGGATTGTTTTACTAATAACAACCAGAGAAGGACTTTTTTCTTTGTTTAATTCGGAATTAGTTGTGTCTGTACCTCCAATTATTTTACGAAAATAATAATTCATTGTACCAATTAAACTTGCTGTGGAAGTACTAGACATTCTTCTATGCCTACCTAATGCTAAAAGAAAAAGATGATGTGATAACCCAATAATTACAACAAGAAATCCTCCCATTGAAAAATAGTCAAGAAAATCGTAGACATATCCCCAATTGTGATCAACGAGCTGAGGATAGTAGAAATATGGGTTGAACGAGGCGTATACAAATAGCACAATTGAGATTATTAGTGCAATAACTGTTTTTATTGTCATTTCCTTGTGTGTAGGTAACTTTGTTAACAGGTTCTTAGTTACATGATCAACCTTCTTACCCTTTTTGATCATTAATGTTCCTCCTAGTAGATTGAACACAATCAACCCTATTACAAACCCTAATATTAACCACCAGTTGATTTTTGTTGGTTCTGAAAACAAATACTCAAATGATTCAATGAACTCTTTACTATCGATTTGATCATAAAAATGAATGTAAAGCGTATTCGATGTGTTGAGATATTCTTTTGGTAATCGGACAATTAAAATGCTGCATATTGAAAGTAATTCTGTTCCAAATCTTATTCTACAACCCTCTGTTACATCTATACCATTAAGAAAGACGTCAAAACCTATTGGACGAGGAAGATTTGTTACAGTAATATGCACCTCTTCATTTTGTTCCAATATTTTAATTTCTGTTATCTCTATATCCTTAGCAGAGCTTGCACCTTCCACTGTGCTACAAAGAAGAACTATTGTGATAAGAACAAGTACGATAAATTTAGTTTTCTTCATTAGTTATATAACTGAAATATCCCATAAATACACCACAGAAAATTAGTCCTATCTATTTATTAAAGATTCAAAAGAAAGAAAAATAGAAAAAACTCTTACTACTATGGATGTAATCTTGTGGGATCTCTTGGTAGTAAACGTACTTCTCTGATATTTGACAAACTAAGTATTTTTTGGACAAATCTCTCTATTCCTGTTCCACTACCACCGTGTGGCTTTTCATTATATCTTAAGCGATTTATCTTCTTTTCACTAATCAATTACTTGTTTAATCTTACTTCTTGATTAATTTGTCTAATACCTGTCCAATTTTATTGGCTTATGTACATTGAATTTATATAATTAGATTTGATTATACTAATGCAATTGGATAATTATTCACATACTAATTCATAAATATAAGGAGGATGATTGTATGAGAGTCAGAAGTCTCAAAGTAAGATTAAATGACGTTGAGAAAAGTCAATACTACTATAAAAAGCTATTAGAGGACATAATCAATAAAGAATGCATCTTGATGGTTGGTTCAGGTATATCAAAGAAATGTTTTGGAAAAAACAGGAAGACATTACCAAATTGGTATGAGTTCCTAGATTGTTTTATTGATTGGCAATACAAAAATGCGAAGTATTCTGAAAAGGATTATTCAGAACTAAAAAGTTTATTGAAAGATTCAAGCAAATTTCCTATTATCGCTGGAGATTTGTTAGAAAAAACAAGCAAACACGAACTGAAGGAATTTCTTGAGAATGTTTTTTCCCCACAAGATATTCATCCTTCATACTTGCATAAATTAATCTCTTTAATTCCCCTTCGTGCAATAATCACAACGAATTATGATAATCTTATTGAAAAAGCTTTTTATGAAATAAATAACCGTTTTCCAAAAATTCTTGCTTGCGATAGTATAAGTAAAGAATCAAATGTGCCAGAACAGTTTTTTGTCGCTAAAATTCATGGTGATATTGAAGATCCTAGTACTATAGTTCTAAGTCAAATCGATTACATGAATCTATTACATCAAACACCAAACTATATTGATTTTTTGCAGAAATTATTCAAAAATTATACTATTCTTTTCATAGGACATAGTTTCAGTGATCCTGATATACAGTTTATTGTTGATAAAATGTCGTTTGAGGAAAATTACTGTTTCTTAGTTTTGGATAATCAAAAGATAACACAAATTGAATGTGAACGTTATTATAAAGATAAAAAGATTATAGTCCTTGGATATGATAACTTTGACAAGTCATATAGACAGTTAGATGAGGGATTTGAGGAGATTTGTAAATTTCTTGCTCTTAAGGATTATAACTTATTTCCTAAAATTTCTACAACTTTGTATGAAAAACGCTTTTCAATAATGGTTGTTTTTGGAAAAATAGATAGGGAAGATGGGCTTTTTATCAAGAATTATTTTTACAGAAATAAAGCATTTATAGTTAGAGCTGGATATGATGACTTCAAATACTCCACTATTCTGAATAGATTTGATGAAATTGCTTCCGACATTGATTTTGTTTTGATTTATATTGGAAAATCAAAACTGTCAAATAAGAATTCCAATTTCTCCAGAGCAATTGAACTAGTCAAGCAAAATAAAAGTCGTTATAGATACCGCATTCTTGTAGCTGCAACCCCACATCAAAACGAAAAGATTGGAGAAGTGTTTCCTGATTATTATACTCTCTATATAAAGGATAACTTTAGTGATATTGACATTTCACCTATTTTTGAATATATTTCAAATTTAGCTTTCTATAGTTCAAATAGCTCATCATATATTGTTGACAAATGTGTTGAATGTCCATATTATAGGTGTAGGTACGATTCAATTGACAGCTTTTCTAAAACCTTATACTCAGAGTATTCAGAACAAATAGAAGAATACAAACATCATATTGCAGAAGAAAAATTTGGAAATGCCATTGAAATCATTGATAAACTATTACTACATCCAGAATCTAAATTTGAAAAAGAATTTTTTCAAGAAATAATCTATAAAAAAATAGAATGTCTGTTTGAGCAGAAACTATACAGAGAATGTTTAAATGTATTTGACCAATATAGTATCCACCAAATAAATGATGTAACTTTTGATATTTTAGAGTATAAGGTTCTTTGTCATTGTTATCTCGGTAACTATGAAATTGCACTGAAAATTACTAATAAACTTCTAGAAGATTGTAGAAACATATCTGAATTGCACAAGATGATCTTTTTGAAACTTAAAATACTCGAAACTGCTAAACGATGCTTGGAACATGTCAGTTTAATTGAGAAATACATGGCTGATTTACCTGAAGAGTTTGGAATTAATAGTCAGTTGGAAAAAAGAATGAATAATTGCTTTGATTGTGAACATTACTCTAAACAATTGAAAAACACGAAAAAACGTCCTTGAACTTAAGGATTCTTTGCTTAACCCAATGTATGAATTCAAATAGGCTTTCCCATCTGCATCTGGAGGATTATATCCTGCTAAGATTCCTAATTTGGTTAAGCATGGTGGACACAATGTCATCATACAAGCTGGTGGAGGTGTTCATGGTCATCTTGGTGGAACTGAAAAGGGATCTATGTCAATGCTTCCTCTGTTTTAACCTATGAATTAATAGAAGATTCAACTAGAATATCACATTCTGACATTAAAGAGCACATTGATTTTCTCTCTTCTTACATCTCAAATGAAATATATAGATTCTGGGAGGAATCTTTTACCTCCTTTATAAATGAAATTGATTATAATCTAGATAGATAATGAAAAAAACGAAATTAAGAGTAGTATTGATACTGCTCTCTATTAATCTGGTTCTTGTAAACTTGATAGTTTCAAGTTCTAACAATAGTAATAGTAATCAATACAAACAAATCTCATCTTTACTACCAGAAGACATTTTTTTTACTTACAATTCTTCCTTATGTTATCAGGAATTTTCTTTTGAAACTTCTATACAATTAGACAGTTTTAACAGTTTCATCTTATTTTTTGCTACTTCTGGAGACAAAACTAATGGTGAGGGCATAAAAGTCACTTTGAGTTTAGAAAAAGTAGAAGTTGTATGTATCATTGATAGATTGTTTCAAGATACTCTAAGTCACAACCTTACCCAAGCATTTTCTTATCCTGAGGTGGTTGAAGGGAAAATGAATGTTACTATAACCTGTGAAGCTCAAACTTCTTCTTCATATTACTCTGGTTCTTTGCGAATCTTTAGCCAAACAAAAATGGAAAAGATTATTCCACCAACAATCACTAAAAGTTCTTCCCCTCTTCCCGTTGTTCCTATTTGGCTAGAATTCAAGGGGAACCTATCGACAGTTATGAGAAGTGTTACAACTGCTTTTAATAATTCCGATAATTTTGATAAACTAAACCTCTCTATTTCATTTAGAGCTAGTGAATTTTCTGCTTATTTGCGTCAATTTGAAGTGAAAATAAATGACAATGTCATAAGTACAAATAGTTTTAAGAACAATCAACTAACGGAAGAAACGTTTTTCTTCTCCATAGATCCAGGATTAAATTTCTTGACAATAAATTTTATTGTAGAATTATGTATGGATACAATTCAATTAACCAATATCTGTTTAATTGGAAATGGGATGAATGTTGAAAGTATTCTCCCTGCAAACACTTACGATTGGTTAACATGGGAAAATAATGATGTTAATTATGTTTTTGATTTATCCTCTTTCAAACCTGTGTCAATCTATTTAGAGCAAATTCTACAAATAGATATTAAATATGGTTGTTTTGGCACAGCAATTTCTCAAGCGATATATTATGAAATTAAACTAGGCATGATAACAATAGATTCTGGCGAAATCTCCGAATCTGAACAAATTAGCTCCCCCCAAACTCTTTTTGTTCAATCGCTAGTTACCAACTATCAGGATCCTTTAACTTTTAGAATTCAAGGGAGAGCTGAAGGATACGGGATATTTTATGTTCTTAACACCAGCTATGTTGCTATCGAACCTCTACCAGAACTAAACGAGCAAAACACTTTGGAAAGGAAATTAGTAGAGACAGAAGTACATCATACGCAACTCTCTGACCCCCTTATCCTTACTTTTAGCGATTTTTTCAAAACTGATTTTGATTATTTAAAATGCAATATCTCTCTTTCGTTTTCTCTGACTGACGAGTTTGGTTCTTCTATTAGGCAAATAGATGTTCTAATGAAACTTAATTGGCAAACGGTTATTGACCACCCACTAACTTATGAAGATCAGGTAAATATAACGGAGTCAGAAATATTATACAACAACATGTATGATGTAACCATCATCTTAACTATTTATGGCGATGGACGGATTATAACATTAAGTAACTTAAAATATGTTCTTCTCCCTCTCAACTCATACAATATATCACTCCCTGAACCTCCTATCCCTCCAGAAGAAAGTAATAGTGGTAGAGAGCCGATTCATCCTACTAAATTATCATTACTTTTCATCGAATATGGTATAATTACCCTTGGATTAACCCTTTTAATAGTCCAAATCCTGTCTAAGAGAAAAAATAAACAAAAAAGTGCTGCTGGAGAAACTCAAGTAGATGACTTAGAAATCCAAATTGTTGGTAATAATATACAATACGGACACTTTTCCAAATTGCTTCAATTACCTAAGAATTGGTACCTGAAAGCAAAAGAATCTTTATCTCGAATGACATTGCTCCCATTAACGGTTGTTCATGTTGTAACGAATGTAATTTGCTTTAGCGTAATTATAGACAAGCTTAACGAAATTGCTCAAAGAGAGATACAAGAAGTCAAGCTTGTTGTACTGGGAGAAGTAGGCTTTTATTGTTATATGGTGTGTGCGTATTCCTCAACTCTTGTGGCATTTTCTGCATTTTATCTTGCTTCTAGTGATACTTTTTATGATGATTTCTTCCGATTTACTAAATATCCTGGGATTTTCATTTTCATCCTCTTTTTTTCATCTTGGATAACTCTTTTTATTTATATC
>DAOVER010000011.1 GCA_030668875.1 Candidatus Heimdallarchaeota archaeon | reverse complement strand
CATTTTTAAAGCAGTTCTCACTGAGTCTTTACAGGGTCTAAGTTGCTGGATAATATTCTGTAAACTTTTCATGAGTTTTACTTTCATAAGATTATTGTCGGCACTTTTACCCTAAAATTTTGCGGTAATTCGGAAGTACTAATTATAGGGACATTAGAAGGAATAGATTGAGTCCAAGTATTATCATTGAAGTCATAAATCCAAGTTTGGTTTGATTCTACATGATCTGCATGAGATCCACCAAAAGAAATAATCTTCTCTGATTCTGAATCATATGCTATTTTCGCATTTGAAGCGTAAGGGTTGTTATCTGTAATTAGCTGTGTCCATTCATTTGTATCATAGTAATATGACCAAGTATCAAATACTCTGTAAGATTCTCCAGTAGCTGTTAATCCTCCATACATGATAATTCTATCATTTACTGAATCATATATCATGTTATGAGATATTCTTTGTTTAGGATTCGCTGCACTTACCTGAATTGAAGAACTAATTGTTAGGAATAGCAATGAAGCTACAATTAGTAACGAAAAACTTATTCTTGTTTTTTGTTTGTTTTTTGCACTTTTCATTTTTTTCACCTTTTTAGCCATGTTGTCTCAAAACATACTTATTCTAACTAATTATAAGAATCATACGAAGTTCTACGTGCGACATATGTTGAGATTATTGTTTTTTTCATTTCATCTTTCCTTTGTTGTGTGAATACTAAGAACTGCAAACTACATCAAATATCGCTAAAATATTTTCTGCAACAATTTTACAACAATTCAAAGATCAGTTGCAGTATTTAAAGCCTAAGAAGCAAATAAGCTAGTAATAGTGAATAAACCTTTGAACTACTAAAGTTTTTAAATAAAATACAGAACTTGAAAATGAAATGAAAATTGATACCTTTGAATTAGAGAGAAGACAATCTCTCTGGGAAAATACTGTAGAGTATAATTTGACAGAGAGTGGTATTCATCCTTTCACAATCTCTGAATTGCTAGACGATTCACAAATTGAGCGATTACTTAATTTGAGATTAGGTTATGGGCAAACTAATGGTTCAATTGAGCTTCGAGATTCTATCTCTAAACTTTATCCTGATGCTTCCCAAGATAATATCTTTACCACGAATGGTTCAGCTGAGGCAAACTTTGTTTCTATATGGATTAATCTTAATCCTAATGATGAGCTGGTACTTATGTTGCCCAACTACATGCAAATCTGGGGAATAGCTCGATCTTTTGGGGTAAATGTCAAACCATTTCACCTGAAAGAGGAACTTCAATGGCAACCAGATATGGATGAAATTCAAAAACTAATATCTCCTAAAACCAAAATGATAGCAGTTTGTAATCCCAATAATCCCACTGGTTCAATTATGACTAACTCTAACATGGAAGAACTAATTGACATTGCTAATGAATCATCAGCTTGGATCTTATCTGATGAAGTTTACAGAGGAGCTGAGCTAGATGGAAAAGAAATCACTTCTTTCTATGGAAAATACGACAAAACTATCGCAGTTGGTGGTTTATCAAAAGCGTATAGTCTTCCAGGAATTAGAATGGGCTGGTTAGTAGCTCCTGAAGAAATAGCGGAGAAAGTTTGGTCTTATCATGATTATACTACCATTTCTCCTAGTGTTATAAGCCAACAGATAGCTACTTGGGCTTTAGAACCTAACACAAGACAAAAGATTCTTACTAGAAATAGAAAAATGTTAAATGAGAATCTTTCAGTATTTCAAAACTGGTTGGATAAGCGTAAACATCTATTTGACTTCATTCCTCAAGAAGCTGGTGCTATGTCTTTTGTTCGTTACCATTTTGATATGAATTCAACTATTCTCACTGAAAGATTAAGAAAAGAAAAGAGTCTGCTTATCGTTGCTGGGGATTGTTTTGGAATGGATAATTACCTACGGCTAGGTATAGGCTCAGAGAAAGAATACCTGCTGAAGGGACTTCAAAGGTTAGAAGAAGGTCTAGAAGAATTCGTAAATGTCTAAATCTTCATCTTCGAAGGCATCTTTTATTATTATTATCTTCTTTTCTTGATATTCGAATTTGACATTAAGTTCTCTCCTTGGTAACCAATCCAATTCCCAGTCTATCATCTCATCAATAGATTTGAAACCTAGATAGGTTAGAACCTTTTCTTTAGGGATTTCCTCCCCAAACTCACTTATCAATTCAGAGATTTTAGTATATTTCTTCAAAGCTTGCTCTTTCTCTTTTCTAGCTATGTTTTGTAATGCTTCCCATGCGCCATTATTGTTACTCAAGCTTCCACTCTCAATGTATGATGATGAAATCTAAATATCATTAAAACGTCTCTCTATATATATTGTCGGTAGAAAGTTTAAAAGGAAGAAGGGAAAAAACTCCTTTTCTCTAATAAAACAGGCAACTTCTGTTCAATTCTTAGCTTCTATCAGAAGATTCGTTGTTGTCAGACAGTATAAAATTCTAATTTTTCAAGATTAATAAAACCAAAAGTAACTAATGTACTCATTACAGATAAGAAAAATGGAAAAGCTTGCACTTGTATCATCTCTTTCTTTACCTCGTTATAAATTTGCTTTATTGTTTTCTGTTCATTTCCCAGACAAGCAGTCAGAATGCGTTTGTGGATTCTATAAGACATATTTGATAATTCATAGAAAATTTCATTTTTGTGTTTTTCAAAGATATCAATATTTGATTGATTAGTGTGGGGTATAGCAATTGTTGAATTTAGAAGTAGATCTAATTCTAACATCTCTTTATCCATGGGTTTTTCAGTTATTATCTGATCAAGATATGTTCCAATATACTTGAGAAGATCTTCATCCAGAAGAACTAATGTTTCTAAAGAATTTGCCAGACTGGTTAACCAAATCTTTACTTGTTCTGATTCCAAATCATTTGATATGTTTGCTTCGATTTCAATAAACTCTAAATCTGAAAACGATTCAACTTTTTCTCCTACTTTAGAACCTTCAATTAGATAATCAGTTTGACGGAATTTATCCTTGATTCTTAGATATTTCAAATTATAAGAGCCAAAATCTTTAGTAGATTTTATAGAATATTGAGTAAATTTCGATGCTTTAGGAACAGGGATTGCAAATCCTTGCAGTTCTTTGATCTCTGCTTCTTCTTTGTTCTTTGATGCTTCAATGGTTACTTGTGATCTGACATTATAATGAGAATCAACGTATAGTTTTATTGCATTTAGATGGTCATCTTTACAGTAATGTACATCAATATATTCTTGATAACCTGTTTCTGCAATTTGATCACTCTGCAGAGAGGGTGAAATGAACAAAATCCTCACCTTATTACAGTTATTGCATAGATACTCCACTTTTTGTCTGATATCAGATTTGAAACTCAAGATATCCCCTACAGAGATTGTACTTATATATTGTCTCGGTGGAATTTATCTTTTTGCTATCTCCTAGTCTAATTATCCGCAATAAAACAGAAAAAGAACAGTTCTTTAAACTCCCTTAAAAATGTCATTAGAGTTTCAAACTGCTATATAGATGATGAAATAGTGACAAGCTGCCCCTATTATGATAAATACATGAAAAATGTCATGAAAAACAAAGACGCCTGGAAAAGGTTTTTGTTTATTCAAAGCAAAGAAAACTGCTCCAATTGTGTAAGACATTCCTCCGATGAATAATACAATAAACGATGATAACGGGAGAACAATGAGTAATTGTCCTATTTGAATTATAATCATCCACCCCATGATTAGATATATTATCGCATCTGGCCAACTGGGAAGTTTGACTGTGACGAGTTTTAGTACTGTTCCTAATAGTGCAAAAGCCCATTGTAAACCAATGATTATCCACTTCCAAGGAGCTTCTAAATAGATATAAACAAGTGGAGTATAAGTCCCTGCAATCATATAAAAAATCGCAACATGATCCATCTTTCTCCAAAATGATTGTTCTTTATCCTCTTTTTTGAAAGTATGATAAAGCGCACTAGCTGCAAAAAGGAAACACAAAAAAAAGCAATAAGGCACTATTACACCTACATTTTCTGAAGAAGAAGTAGTTTTCAGTAAGAGAAAAATGACACCAGTTATTGCAACAAAAAAAGCAGCTGTATGAGAATATGCTGAGAAACATTCTTCTCTTCGGGGAGTGGGTAGATGAAGCATTTTTCTGAAATGAGTAAGGTTGTTTATATTACTATCTTTGAAACGTTAATCTGAAATTCTAACAGATTAGCTTTCTTCATCATCATCTTGTTCAATATCTTCGAGAGGACTGCCTAGATCCTTTAGTCTCTCTTTATAATCAAAGTTTTCATAATCCATCACACGTCCTTCTCTTTGTTTTACCATATGAGCCTTAATTTTATCCAAATTATCAAAATTAGCTCTCTTTTTCTCCACTCTTTTCTTCTCAACATTCAATTCTGCTTCTCTAGCTTTGAAATCAAATCTAAATTGAAGATATTCTCTCAAGTTCATATTTGCTCCTTTCACTTTGAAGCGGAGTACAAGGATTATCAAGAACACTGTTAATATAATTGTTAGACTTATTAGAGATCCTCGAAAAGCTTCATCTGAAATACCTTCAGATATTGTGTCTACAACTAGTGTTAGTGCAAAGAATGAAAATATAGCCGATAATATGGGTAACATTACAAACATGAAAAGAATATCAGTAATAGCTGTAAGAATCGCAAAACCTCTTCCAACAAGGAATAGCAGAATATAATTTACAATCAAATAAGTTACAAATATTGCAATGATGATCCACGAATAAGTAATTAGAGGTAGATTTTTGATTGCAAATGAATAGGTTACGAATATTATTAGGAATAGTGCTATTACAACTTGTTGTAGGATTTTTTCTTTCTTTACTGAAAGAATTCTTTTGCTCTTCTGCGCTACATCTCCAACAAGACTTGCCTTTTCTTCTATCTCTCTTCTTTCTTTCTTGGAAAGTACTAACCCACAATTTGTGCACAAACCTATATTTTTATCAGTTCTTTCATTACATTTTGGGCAGATTATGTATTGATTATAAACTTCTTTTTCCTTTTTCTCAATTTTCTTTACAAGTACTTGTTCGACTGTTTTCTTCTTAGGCACCACAGAAGGAACGGACCTTGTTCTTTCTTGTAGTTGAGCAATCTTAACTTTTGATTGAACGTGTTCTGCGGTTGTTGAGAATTCCATGTGATCCTTTCTATCTCTCACGAAAAGTGAGCTTTTAGCAGAATATGGTTTAATATCTTCAATAAGAACAAATTTCTGGATTCTTGTGAAATCTATTATCAATTTGACAGCAACAATAATTATCAATAAGGACTCAATTAAACCATCTAAAGCAAATAGGAAATATGTAAAGTCAACATCTGAAGCCAAAGTGGCTGAACCAGCTAAAATTGACATTATAATTGAATAAAAACCAAAGATAACGTAGAAGACACTACCTATTTTGATGTCAAACAATTTCTTAATTCGGTCAAAAAGTTTGTTAAGTTTATAGAAACCCAAAACTCTTCCAACAATTATGATTACACTTACAAATGGAGCAATAAGTGGCCAACCCAATGCAACAAAATTTACAGCAACTGATGCACCATAAATCCAAAACCAATGAGCTGTTTCTTTACCTTCTTTTGTAACATGATCTACAAAATAGATGTCGGTTATCTCTCGAAGAGCAATAGCAAGTGGAATTAAACTTACAGTTACTAGTCCAAAGAAGAAATAACCGAGATATTCTATCCCTGAGGACCATCCGAACAGATATTTATCTACAAAATTTAATATCCCTCCAGCTATCAGGAGTATTGCACTTAAGTAAACTAGTCTAGTATATTTTTTTATTGGGTACTTCACTTCATTCTCGTTTTGCATCTATCTCACATTGGGAATTTGTTAAACACTTATAATGTTAACAGTGCTTACTTTCCGAGCATAACAAATCTATTATTAATCTTAGTGTTCGAGAGTAATAATTACTTGATATATTGTTTTTAGTAGTTTTTTCTTTTCTTAATTCTTGTTTATTGCTTTAGTATTAACCTACATTTTATTATAATCGAAGATTAGAGTACAATAAATTAAGAGACATATTTGAGTGAACAATGGAGGTATTACTTTGTTCTTCAGTGGTGAAAAGAAATTCGAAATAATTGAAAGAATGCTGTGTGTGGGTGATTATCAACAAGCTTTATCCTTAACAAAGGCTAAATTAGATGAAGTAGAGAATGATCAAAAGAAAATCTCTTGGATCATAACATATAGCTTTGTTTTAGGAAAACTTGGGAGATATCGTGATGCTTTACAATCAGCTCAATTAGCCGTTGAAAAAAGCACTAAATTAAGCGATGCTTTACTGTTATACGATTCAAATCTCTCTCTTGCTGAAGCATACCGTAATCTTGGTAATTATGAAATGGTTAATTTCTTAATAGAACAAGTAGGAGAAAACTCCTCAGTTATTTCTACACTCTCTTCTAGAGATTTACAATTGAGAAAAGCAACTTTGCTATCTCTTAAAGGTTGGCATGCGAATTTTAGTGGAAAAATAAAGGAAGCAAAAGAGTTCTTTATACATTGTCTAGAAATTAGTGGACAATCATGTTTTAAACATCTTTTATCTACATCTCTGAACATGCTTGGATCAGTTTTCTTTACAGAAGGAGATACAAACAGTGCATTAGATTATTTTCAAGAGTGGCTTAAACTTAATGAAGAATGTGAGAATAAATTTGATATCGCTAAAGCTCTAAATAATATAGGTTTGACTTATATGTACCAAGGAGAATACGATTTAGCTCTTCACAATCTAGAAAAAAGTTTGGTTCTAAAAGAAGAACTAGGAATCAATGCAGATATGGCTAACATCCGTTGTAACATGGGTGGTGTTTACCATGAACGCGGAGACCTTGAGAAAGCATTAGAGTTTTATCTTCAGTGTTATGAAATAAGAAAGGAAATCGGCAATCCCAATACTATAGCAGATGGATTATGTAATATAGGCAGTATCTACCGTGATATGGGTGATTTCAACAAGGCCATGGATTTTTGTGATCAAAGTTATGAAGTTATCAAAGAGTCTAAAGATAACATCTCAATATCTCGTTCTCTCTATGTTCTAATCTCTACCTGCATTGATCGTGGTTCACTGGATAAAGCTAAGGAATATCTAACAATATTTGAAGATATAAGTTCCAACAGCGACAGTTTAAGGATCAAACAACTTTACAATACCGTACGGGGAAGAGTATTATTTTCAAGTAAAAGATTAAAGGATAAATTCAAAGCTCAGATGATATTTGAGCAGATAATCAATGAAAAAGTTACACGTTATTCCATCACAATGAATGCAATGATATATCTGACAGAACTCCTTCTATTCGAACTGAAAACCACAAGTGAACCGAGTGTATTAACTGAGGTTGAAGAACTAACTGAGAAATTATTGTCACTTGCAAAAATGAATAATTCTCACTACTTGTTAGTTCAATCTTATCTATTAAAATCTAAATTATCTGTCATGAATTTCGACATTAATCAAGCAAAAGCACTGCTGATTCAAGCTCAACTTCTTGCTGAAGAGAAAGGGCTTCTTAAGTTAGCTATGACAATTTCAAACGAACATGATTCTTTGTTAGAGCAATTTGAAAAATGGGAGGAATATAGCTCTAAAGGTCTTTCAATAAAAGAAAGGATGGAACTCGTAGAAATAGAGAGCATAGTAAATAAAATGGATAAAAAGGGTGTTTTTAATCTTCATGAATTAGAACATGAAGAACCGATTCTTTTGCTAATATTAGAGGAAAATGGTCTAAACCTTTTTACTAAACGTTTCTTATTAGAATCAAGATATGATGAAACTCTCCTTAGTGGTTTTCTCACAGCTATTAATACATTCATGAAAGAAACTTTTGAGTTGGGTGGTCACATTGAGAGGATCAAACATCAAGATTACACTCTATTGATAAAATCACAAGAAGGTTTGATTTTCTGCTATATTTTCAAAGGAAGATCATTCTTTGCTCAGAACAAATTAAGTTTAACCCTATTTACATTGAACTCGAAAAAACAGCTGTGGAATTCTCTTCTAAGTATTAGAAAAACTAGTAAACCTCTCAATGAAGCAGATTTTTCACAAATTCGTGAGATTGTTGATGAAATATTCACTCTATAATCAAGTTTTAAATAATTTCGAAATTGAAAAAGTATAGAAAAGTTATTATTTTTCTATTTTGTATATTTAGATTCAGTTAATGTTGTTGTCTTCAATCGAAGAGGACAATGTTGAGGTTAGGCTTATGTTTGGAAGTTATTTGAATGGGTTAGGACAGATTGAAGAGCTCATGAACAAAGGAGAACTAGAAAAAGCTATGTTTGAACTGAACGAACTAGAACAAGGCGTTGAATTAAACGAAGACGAAAAATTGGCTTGTATGCTTCTAAACAGTCACATTTTAAACAAAAACGGCAATTTTGATAAAAGCTTGATGCTTTCAAAAGTAGCTTTTAGAAAAAGTATGGCGTTAAATAACCCATTGCTGGTCGTTGATTCAACTATCACATTCTTAGAATCTGTAAAAGGATTAGGCATGCTAAACGAAACTCCAGCAAAGGATAAAAAAGAGTTTCTTCAAATGGTACGAAGAAGTGAAGATATTCTAAAAACAATTAAGAAAATGAAGAAAGGTGAAAGAGACTTAAGAACTTCCAAACTGAAAGAATTAAAAGCGATTTTAGGTCCAACAAAAGCTAAAATGCCTGTAAAAGTGGCCAAGAAGGTTGCTAAAAAGGGTATTCCTGTGGAAAGTGTCAAAGGTGTAGGACAAAAGGCTCAATCTCTTCGTGAGGTAGAAATAAAAACAGCTGAAGACTTAGCTACTGCTTCTCCTGATGAATTAGTTAAGATAAAAGGTATCGGTGCATCTACTGCTCCTAAATTAATTGAGAATGCTAAAACTTTGTTGAAATCTTAAGTTTTTTATGGAATTTCATGCGAAAACTTAACAAATATACTTTTTCTCTCTGTACTGCAATTACTATTCATCTTAAGGGAAAGTTAATATGACATCAGATAAAATATTCATAGTACCTCATACTCACTGGGATCGAGAATGGTATTTACCTTTTCAAACATTCAGATACAAATTAATCGATTTAGTCGATAACATTCTTGAAATTATGGAAAATCAAGACTACTATTTTATGCTTGATGGACAAACAATAGTTCTTGAAGACTATTTGGAAATAAGACCCGAAAAACAAGAAGTTTTACTTGAGCTGATTCGCAAAAGACGAGTTGCTGTTGGTCCATGGTATCTTCTTCCTGATGAATGGTTAGTGGGTGGAGAGAGCTTAATTCGTAATCTTGAAACAAGTTTTGATTTAGCTCAGAAATTTGACATTCCCCTGATGGATATAGCTTATCTTCCTGACCAATTTGGACATTCCAGAGCGATTCCTCAAATCATTACAGACTTAACTAATTTCAAAGCTGCGGTTCTGTGGAGAGGTGTCGGAAAGGAAGTCGTAACAGTTCCTTTTTATTGGAAGAGTCACACAAAAGCTTCTTCTTCACTTTTTTCGGTATATATGCCACATGGTTACGGAAACGCAGCAGGATTATCAGGTGATCCTTCAACCTTCAAAGAAGAATTAAAAGCACATATTGATGAGTTGCTACAGTATTCTCCTGTTCCAGTGTACCTTCTAATGAATGGCACAGATCACCAATTCCCTAATCCTAGATTAATAAATACCATCAAATTTTATACTGAAGATGACAGAATCATTAAGTTAAGTTTACTAAACGATTATGTTGAGAGTTTAATCGATGCAGTTAATCAGAATAATTACCTCCCCCAAGAGCATAAAGGAGAATTCAGATCATCTGCTACAGCTCCCCTTCTTCAAGATACATATTCTACTCGTATTTGGATAAAGCAATGGAACCAGAAAATAGAGGATCTTCTAATTAATTGTGTGGAGCCTATAGCTACAATTATGAGTCTAAATAAGCTAAATGAGTATCCAGTGCAATATGTTAATCTAGCCTGGAACTGGTTACTCAAAAACCATACTCATGATGGGATTTGTGGATGTAGTATTGATCAAGTTCACGAAGAAATGAAGACTCGTTTCTATTGGGCCGAGAGTTTAGCTGATGGATCCTTAGATAATGATTTACTATCTCTCAAAAATAATAATATAACAGAAACTAATAGCCAACTCCTTGTTTTTAATCCCACTAATTGTTCAGATATTCCTTTATTGAGTAAATTTTCTGTCCCATCTAGTATGCAGGTTCAATGTCTTCTATCAGACGATAATATTGAATATGAGGTACAACCTTTTGAAACAGGTGAGGATATCATTTTTGACTTGAAAATGAGCCCAATCATGCTTCGTTCTGGATTGAAATTGTTACCAGGGAGAAAGTTGATTGATGACTATTTGAATGAAGCACATATTATTGAGACTAGTGATCCTAATGTTTGTGAGGTTCGCCTGATTTTGGATAAAGAACCCATAGGGGATTTTGATGTTACAGAACTGTTAAAACAAACTCGAGAATTGCTTGATAATAAAACATACAAAAAATATCACATTAAAGCAACAAGAGGTTCAAAGCAGACCTATGGAGCTTTAATACCATTACAATCCTTCAGTTTCAATAGATTCCAAATTATGCAGAAAAAAGAATCAACCTTTACAGCTGAAAGTATTATTTTCACAAAAAATATCGTAGAAAATGAGTTCTTTGAGTTCAGATTTAAACGAGATGGATCAGTTTCCTTGTTAGATAAAAAACATGATACTCATTATGAAAATATTCACTTCTTTGAAGACTTCGGAGATAGAGGGGATGAATATTCATTTGGACGAGTTTTACCTGAATTCACAAAACCAATAAAAGTAAAAAGAAAAATTATTTCCAAGGGACCATTAGTCTACGAGATAAAACAAACTATGTTTTTGAAAATCAGAAAAGAGTTAAATGATAAAAGAGATGGAAGAAAAGGAGTAGCTTTGTTACCAGTTATAACATATTTCACGTTTCATAAAAATTCCCCTAGAATTGATTTTAGGACTGAATTAGCTAATTATGCTAAGGATCACAGACTTCGAATTTGTTTCGAAACTCCATACTATAATCTCCACTCTCTAACTTCCACCCATTTTGGAGTTGTGGAAAGAAAAACTGAACCTATAGGTAATGATAGCTTTGTTGAAGCTGCTTCTGGGATTCAAGCTCAAAAAAGATTCATTCGATTAGAGGATAAAAAAGGAAAATCAGCTCTTACTCTAATTAACAAAGGTTTACCAGAGATTGAGGTTGCAAAAGGTAGACGATTAGCTTTAACCCTGCTACGTTCAACAGGATATCTATCGAGATCTGATTTCCCAGAAAGACCAATTCATGCAGGACCATTCTTAGAAACTCCTGGAGCGCAGGAATTGAATGAAAAATTTGAATATGAATATAGTATTATTCTGCATTCAAAAGAAGATCCAATGTATGTTTCATCAAATTACGGAGAAGTAGCTTCTCTCCAATCTAAAAGTGTTGTAGTAGAAATAAGCGAAAAGACTGATAAACTCATTCAACCAATAATTAGATTTGATAATCCATGGATAAGAATATCATCCTTAAGAATGAAAAATGGAAAAATTAGAGCAACTCTGTACAATCTTGATGAAAACAAACAAAATACAACTATATTTTTAGACAGGAAGCTGAAATATATACAGCAAATTAAAATTGATAGTGCTCTGATAAAACAAAAACAACTAGTCATAAATAAGTTTGAAATGACATTCAACCCATTTGAAATAGTAATATTGGAATTTGAGTAATAAACTGTTTTTATGAGAAAAGTTTATATCAATTCCACATATTTTATCTTAATGATTGATCAAGTTTCTAATGAATATATAGAGGTATCCGAAGGTGGTAATGCGGAATTATTCAAAGCTTCGGCATTAGGTTTTGTTTTGGTTTTAGGATACATAGTTACTGGTTTTGTTACAGTAATCTACTTGTTGTGGTTGATTACAAATATATATGAGCTATTAGTAGGTTTGTCAATCTTTTATCTTTATGTACCATATTTATCAGTCTGGATTGGATTAATTTTTTCAATTGGTTTCCTTGCAGCAAATATTTTAGTTCTGTTCTTTGTTGTTTTCATCATAAGAATAATTACAAAAGCTATTAAGAATGAAAAATAGCCATGCTTAGTTATCTTTTATTTTTATTTCTCTTTGCGATAATAGATAAATAGTCCAAGACTTGTTAATATTGTTAACAATATTCCGAATACAATTAACCATTTCCACCAGATGTAATTGTTGGCCCAGCATAAGCACATTGCTGCAACTGAAAGAGTCATAAGAATAGCAATTGGTGCTGTCTTCTTTATCACTTCTCCTTCGATTCCAACTTGATCTATTACAGCTGCTGCATTCTGTATTTTAGCTGGAGAAAGTACTGATGCAAGTCCTCCTCCAATCCCATTAGCTGTCCCAACTGCTAAAGCACTTATCCCTAAAGCAGCTGCTGTCTCTGCATGATAGTTTGTAAACATAGCAATTGCAGAAGTTTCAGAGCCACTAATGAAACCTGCAAATAATCCGATAAATGGAACTATTAGAGGATACATGTTCCCAAAAATATCTGCTGAGGCTAAAGCAAGGATGTTTATCATATTATTATTAGAAAACCTAAACCAAATTTGAGAGATGATGTTTCCATCCATAATTATGCTTGAATAATTTGTTCCTGAATAAATTATAATATAAGCAATTGCGAAGAAAATAGCTGCAGCATAAACTGGTCTGTATGATCTTTTAATCCAAACTTTCATTGTTTGCTTTCCTCTTCCTAAGATTGGAATAGAGCAGACAGTTGCTATTATTACCCAAAAGTAAGCATGAGAGAATATTGAAGTATTTATCCTAATCTCTCCAAGAGTAACTGTTAGGGGGAGTGAATGTAGAAATGTGTAAATTGGAGGAACAAGATTCGTGATTATAACAAAAATTACTAGGAACAACCAAGGTGATGAAGCTTTGACCAATGACATAGATTTATCTGTTTCCTTTTCTTCATCTGTCAAAATACTTGCATCGATGATTTTTATTTTCTTTATTAATGCAATAATTATCAGTACTGTTGCTGTAACTAATCCTGCAATAACTCCAGTTAAAAGAACTAAGGCTTCAGAAAAAGAGCCACCTAACGGCAAAAGAGTTAGAAGATTTGTACATAAAGCAGTTCCACCAGCTGTTAATCCACCAAGCAATCCAAATAACAACCCATCTTTGCTAAATAACAATTTCTTCCCTCCAGCAAGCCATAACATACCCAAAGCTATTCCAAGTGTAACTAATGGCATATAGTACGAGAAAGCTCTTCCTGATTCAACTAAAGTTATTCCCATGAAGTCTGCAAAGAATGATGCAGGAATAGCTAAAAGTGCGTAAGTACATAAAGGGTCATAACCTATAGCAGGTAATGCTACAGAAGCAAAAGCTGAGTACCCCATTGCAGCTAAAACAGGCGGTAGCATAGTAACTGGAGTAGCTCCTATTGATACTAGAAAGGTTCCAAGAGCTAAGTTAATGATCATAATCTGAAAAGCTTGATTCCCTCCACCAATTTTCTTAAAAGAAACAACTATCTTAGCTAAAGCTCCAGTCCTCTCCATATAAGTCATCATCAAAATTGAAGTCAAAACCATTAAGGAAATTGGAAAAGACTTTATTATTCCAGCTAGGGAGACGATAAACGATATTTTCCAATCAGTATTGAAGTAAAAAATACTTATGATAAGAATAATAACAAAGATTATTGTTCCAACCATGTCAGCTTTAAACTTAAAGAAAATGAGCAGAACAATACCAATAAAAAAGGGTATAAGGATTAATAGAACATCTATTGCTAAGCTCATTAACATTAAGAATTTTGATGTGCATAAAAGATTTTTCTAATAAATGAGCATGAGTATCAATTGATACTTGTGAATCTTTATATATATTATATTCAAAGTAGCCAAGAATTATATACATTTGACTGGTGCAATTTATGAGTAAAGAAGAAAGATTAACATTCTTTGAAGAACAGATTGAAGTAGAAAAGAAAATAGTAGAAACAGCGAATAAAATTGTAAAAGGAGTAAAAAACCCCTTAATTAGGGAGATGATATTAGCTGTTGCTTTAGATTCGCAAAAACATGAAACAATGCTTTGTGCTCTTCGTGACAGGTTAACTGGACCTATTCCGGGTATAGATGAAGTAGTATCAGATGAAATAGCTGCAGCTGTTCAGGAACATATAGATTTGGAAGCTAAAGCTTTAAGTCAATACAAAGATTTTCTTGATAACTTATGTTGCTCTGATGATAAAGAAAAAATCGTAATAAAAGCAATTTATGAAGATGAACTCAGACATCATGAATTGCTAAGATGGATATTCAAAACCATAGTACAAAAGGAAACTCTAATAGAAGAAGATATTTGGGATGACATGTGGAAAGATGCGTTTACGCATGGTACACCAGGTGGATAAACTATTTTAACCATCAATTCTTTTTATCCTATTTTCTAATGATATTTTTTATCTTTCATGATTATTGATAAAGTATTTAATTATCATAGTATGATATTATTCATGAAAATTGTTGCTATCAATGGAAGCCATCGGGGAGCTGTGGGTTATACACAATTTTTAATTGAAAAAATTTTTACTGGAGCCAAAGAAAATGGTGCGATATGTGAATCTATTCCCCTTGCAAACTACAAAATTGAAAGGTGTTTAGGCTGCAATCACTGCCAAAGTGATGATGGGTTATTAAATTGTGTTTATAGCAAAAAAGATGATGTTGCAGCAATTTTTAAGAAAATGGAGGAAGCTGATCTCGTTATCTATGCGACTCCAGTTTATGTTTTTAATATTTCAGGACTTTTAAAAATATTTTTTGAACGTTTTTATGGTACATGTAAAGTAAATGATTTAAAAATAACTGAAAGTGGTCTGTTCTTTCACCATGTTAACAAAAAAATCAATTCAAAACCATTTGTAGCCTTAATTTGTTCAGATAATATCGAACCTAAGATTACCCAAACACCCATTGTCTATTTTAAGAGATTTGCTCAATTTTTAGATGCACCTTTAATGGGGATGCTTACTTGTCAAGGAGGGGTTTTAACGGGGCATGGTTTGGACAAAGAAAAGGAAAACCGCTTTCCAAGAATTTTCCAGGTTTATAAAGCCCTTACACAAGCAGGAGTTGAACTAGCCCTCCAAAGGAAAATTACCTCCACTACCCAGAAAAAAGTAAACCAGCAAATCATACCTGTATCACGATTTATTTTCAGTTTGAAACCAATTAAGAAGATAATTCTAAAAAAAGCCCAAGAAATAATAAGTGCTTAAAATTAAAAAAATTAATGATTTAAGTATACAATGTGAAGAGGTTGATAAGTTAAAATAAATAAAAAAGTGAAAAGAGATTAGTTATTTATTGTCTCTTTACTCCTTTCTGGAGTTGCTGATCTGCTATCAGGAACAGAAACATCTGTTCTCAGTAATTTTCTCAATACTTTTCCAACTGGAGATCTAGGTAATTCTTTCCTATACTCGATAATTTTAGGGATTTTATATGGAGAAAGTTGATCTTTGCAAAATTCTTTAATCTCAGCTTGAGTTAATTCTTTACTTCCGGGTTCAGCAACTAAGACAGCCTTAACCATCTCACCAGTTTCAGTTTTAGATTGAACAACAGCTACCATGTTGATGTCAGGATGGGTGTATAAAACGTCTTCTACTTCGTTTGGCCATACTTTGTAACCAGAAACACTAATCATATCCTTTGCTCGATCTACAATAGAGAAGTAACCACCTTCAGCATAAGTAGCAATGTCACCAGTACGTAACCAACCCTTAACTAAAGTATTTTCAGTTTCTTCCTTATTATTCCAATAACCTTTCATAACGCTAGGACCGCGAATCCAAAGTTCTCCAGGAACACCAAATTCAGATATCTCTTCGTGTGTATCAATATCAACAATCATTGAGATTGTATTTGGAAGTGGAATACCAATTGAACCAACTCTGCGTTTATCATAATTAGCTGGATTGACATGGGTAACTGGGGAACTTTCAGAAAGACCATATCCTTCGACTAGAATACATCTTGAAGCTTTTTCGAATTTTTGAGTTGTTGTTTCGGGAAGTGCTTCACCGCCGGAAATACACAAGTACAAAGAGGTTAAATCATACTTTCCGATTTTTGGATGCTCAGCTAGTTTTTGGAAAAGTACAGGTACTGCATTCATCCATTGAATTCCGTTCTTATGAATTTCGGTTAAAATGCTATCCAAATCACGAGGATCAGGAACTAGATATAAACAACCACCTACGGATATAGACCAGAAGAAAGATGTTGATAGACCGAAAATGTGTGATAGTGGTAAGACTCCTAGGATCTGATACTGACCTTTAGGTCGTTCAGGTAACCACTTATCCCAATAGGGTAAAATAGTAGCTTGAGCTATTAGATTGTAGTGAGTCAGCATCGCGCCCTTAATTATCCCAGTTGTCCCTCCTGTGTATTGTAGGACGGCTACGTCTTCTTTAGCATTAATCTTTGTATTTATTCTTTTGTTCTCAGCTGTTTTTAGAACTTTCTTATAGACTAATTCTCCTTTTACTTTTGGATTCTTTCTTCCAATAACGTATTTATATAGAAATGCTGTTACTGGTGGTAATGCATCGGCTACAGATGAGACTATAACATGCTTAATGTTTGTTTCATCTTTAATTTCTCTTATTTTATCTAGAAATAAATCCATAGCTATTATTGCTTTAGCCTCACTATCTTGTAGTTGAAATCTTATTTCTTTAACTGTAGCCAGAGGACTAATTGCGGTAAGCACTGCTCCTAAAGACATTGTAGCTAAAAATGATACTACAAACTGTGGGGAATTAGGAGTTAAAATTGCTACTTTATCACCTTTCTTTATACCTAAATCTTGAAGAGCGTTTGCTAATCTATTGACATCTTCTTCAATTTCTGTATATGTCATGAATTTGCCTTTAAAATGAGTTGCATTCCTTTCAGGATACTTATCAACTGTATTTCTGAACAGCTCACTCATACTTATTTCAGGTACTTCAACTGTCTCAGGAATACCTTCACAATAATTCCATATTTTTTTTGGCATGTATAACCCTACTTACTGTTATTCTTATTCAAAATTAGAGCTTATATAAATAATTTTCTCGTACAACCTTTCAAAAATGAGATTTTGAAGGTTAAGTAAAATAAGAAAAGGATAAATGGAATTACCCTTAAATCTTTAGAAGTTTTTTAAACCAATCGGGCATAATATATCCAACGTATCCAAATAGTGAACCTAAACCTGCTGATACCCATGCAAGATAATAAAACGCTGAATATCCGCCTCCTAAGGCAATATCCACTGCAAATAGCACAAATACCATGCTCACGAATAAACCATAGAGTCCTATGAATGTAAAGCCCATTTTAGGTAATCTCTCTTTATTCTGTTGAGCTTCTCTAAAAGATAAAATAGCTAGAAGTAAAACCAAAGCTAGTGTGACTAGTGCATGAAATATAACAATATTTAGTGCTTCATCATAAGCTTCACTTGAGAAGTTTAATTTAGTGATCATCATTCCTACTGTGATACCATTTATTATGCCAACTAAAGCAACAAACCAGGGTCCTACTTCTAAGAATACTAAATCCACAAATATCATAAGAAAAACTGTTGCTATTGCAGTCAAACAATATGCTATTAGAATAGTTCCATCTGCGAAGAATATATCCTCTGAAGGTACATTTACAAAGAACTGTAACCATTTTCCTATTCCACTACTTGCAATTGCTAATGCGTAGAAAACAAAGCTAAGAGTGAGGAATAATGTTGGTTGTCTCTTTTTCTCTCTATATTTCATAAAACCACTTACTGCTAGTATTAGCATACCTACTGCAACTAGTGGTTCAATTATCAAGGCTAAAACTGGAATTCCATTCTGTTCAAACATATTATCACCATAAGGCATCTTTTAATTTCTTTGTTGCACTTCCCTCTTCTTTTCTGCTCTCCCATTTAGCTAAATTTCTATCAACAATTCCCTCAATTTTACTTTGATCTTCCTGAATTAAGAAACCAATCTCGGGTATTTCTTCAAATTGAAAAGTTATTTCTGTTATAATTTCTGACATCAAAGTATTCATTGACTGTTTATCAGAGTCTTCATCAACTTCTGTGACAAGAGCAACTGCAAAATCATTTGTTACTTCAAGAAAGATTTCATGAGTTGCTGTTGTGAAGTAATTCGCATCACCTGCATCAATCTCTCTTAAAACAGTTTGAATTGCTGATATAATTCCTGTAAATAGTGTAGCTTTAGTTACATTATCTTCTTCTTCCAGAAGTTCCTTGAAGTGAATAGGAACACCATTTCTTGAGATAATGTAAATAGCTTGAATCATCGATGATTGTTTCTTCTTCATGGTTAATAAGTGTGAAGTAAATGGCAATATGCTCTTCGGTAATCTTTTTGTATATTCATGAAACTGTTATTTCATGCGGATAGTTGTTCAATCTCCAAAAGAAAAGCAATTGTTGGTTAAGCTGGTTGATTTCTTATCAAAACAGAATATGAATTACTTTCTTGAATTCAAGGATCCTCTTTCCTTCCAAATTGAAGAAGTTATGGATGAATTATGTTCTTGCGATATTGAAATTGATAAAAATGAGGAACCTATGGCACTGTCTGTATAGCAATAACATTATATTTTATCGTGCTAATCGTTGGTAATAATGTGGAAGAATCAACCGACTTGTAATGATTGTAGAAAAACTTTCAAAGGTCCACAACTAAGGTGTTCAAACTGCAAAGGGTTAGTTGCCATTCCTCCAATTAGTGGACCATCATTTAGTGATGTCAAACTATCCTCAATGTGGTCTTTACATTCTTTTCTTCCTGATTTTTCCAAACCAATTTCACTTTTTGAGGGCAATACTCCACTATTGCCTGTCAAGAACATAGCTGATTATCAAGATTTAAGCTTGAAACTCGATTTCAGGAATCCTACTGGTTCTTTTCGAGATAGAGCAAGTTCTTTATTAGTTTCAGATGCATATCAAAACAAATCACAAACTATTGTTGGTGCAAGTACTGGGGCTTTTAGTATTAGTTTAGCAGCTTATGCTGCAAAAGCTAAAATCGATTCTATAAGTGTTATCCCACAAAATCTTGAACTTTCCAAAATTGAACAAATCAAAATATATGGCAGTCAGATTATTGAAAAAGGTGAATCAGTTGACGAAGCAATTGAATATTCTTCCACACTAGCACAAGATAACAAAGTATATCACGCATCTCCAGATAATAATCTTCTAACTATTGAAGGTCAGAAAACAATTGGTCTAGAAATAGTTTTACAGAAAGACACTATAGACAGCATAATAGTGCCAAGAGGGTCAGGATCTTTAATCTATTCCATTTTTCGAGGTTTAGAAGATGCTATTGCCTCAGGATGGATTGAAGAATATCCAAAGATTTATGCTGTTTCATTAGAAAAAACAAAAGTAGCTCATTTAGCAGAATCATTAGAGATTACAAAGGTATTTCTTCTGGAAGAAGTGAAAAAGATAATTCAAAAAACAAATGGGAATGAAATAGAAATCGACGCCGAGTCTATGTTAGATGAAGCTTTAATTTTAGCTAAAAATGAAGGACTGTTTATTGAACCAGCCTCAGCATCAGTATTAGTTGCTGCTAAAAATCTCATTCAAGAAGGAATAATAGATTCAAAATCTAGTGTTGCTATCCTGTCTGGTTCTGGATTAAGTACACTTAACGTTTACGCAGCTAGATTAAGAGGAAAGAAGAAAGTTGTTTGGGGATTATCAGAAAGCTCTACTACAAAGTTTGAAATCCTCAATCTCATTGCTGGAAAGAAAGCTGATTATGGTTATTCAATTTGGATTTCTTTAGGTAAAAATCAATCTCTTCAATCAATTTATCAGCATTTAACAGAATTAGAAGAAAAAGGAATGATTGTACCTAGTGAGATGGAAGTTACAAGAAAACACTATGAACTGACAACAAAAGGCCTGGAAACTTTGGATAACATGAGAAACTTGATAGATTATCTCTGATTTCTAAAATTAAAAAAGAAAAAAAATAGTTGGATTATTTGTCTACAGTTAGCAATTTCCATCTTGTAATTGAAGTTGTTCTTGAATTCCATCTTGTTCACAAATACAAGTACAATTACATGTTCCATCTTGAATTTGATCTCTAATACGATCTCTTTCTCTTATCTGATCTCCATCTCCAGGGGGGATACATGTATCATTTCCGTTATTTGTTTCGGGGGGAACAATTGTACTATTGTAATTATTTTCATTTGGATCTTCACATGTACCATCTTGATATTGGTCTCGATCTCTGTCGAAATCTCTTACAATTACTGTCTCATCAGCATATCCAATCATTGAAAGCTGTGTAGCTAAAACTAGTAGAGCTAGAAAACTTATGCCAGTTAGTAATTTCTTATTTTTCATAATAATCAATTTCCTTTTTTTTCAGATATATGAATAGGTTATCCTTTAAAAAATTAAAGTAGGATTGATATATTTTGAAAAGATGAAACTTCAATTGAAAAATAAATGGTTACTCATCTTCCTTCCTTGCTTCAGATATCCACCTAAAAGATTTTATATTACTATACAAGTTGTAACTTGAATATCTTTTTGTTGGTGAGAATATGAGTACAGATAAAGATAACTTAAGTCGAGAAACAAATCTATCAGATCAAGAAAATTTATTGAAAAATAAAATTCTAAAAGAAGTCTCTTCTATACGTGGGATTGCGTTAATTGTATCTTTTACAGCTTTAGTGTTTCTATCAACATCAATATTCTTCATTTATATTCCAGCTTCAAATGGTTTCTTTAACATAGGAGAGGCTTTCGTTTACTTAGCAGCTTTAATTGGTGGTCCAATAACTGGAGCAATTGCAGGTGGATTAGGTGCATCAATGGCAGATTTAGCTTTAGGTTTTGGTCATTTTGCACCAGCAACAGCAATATTGAAGGCAGCTGAAGGTTTTGTTGTCGGGCTTTTATTCCATTATAGCAGAAGAGTGTATGGTTGGCTAAAATACGTGTTTATAGGAATCATATGCTCATTCCTAATTGGTTTTTCTGCATTTCTAACTAATCAAACTTTTAATGTTGGTCTTTCATTTTACGGAGCTGGAGAATTTTCAGTTGACATTCCAGGATATGTATTTTTGATCATTTCTGTTATTCTCAGTGCTCTAATTATACTTGTACTTATCCTGCTCAAAGAAAAAGGGGAAATGGCTCTTTCATGCAGTATAGGTGGAATTATTATTGTAATTGGCTACTATCTATATGAAATTTATATTCTCAGTTATGATGCTACTTTAGTTGCTCTTGAAATTCCTTTCAATATTGCACAAGTCATATTTGGTGCTGCAATTGCAATTCCTATAGTATCTTATTTACGAGAATTAGGTGTAATTCACTCAGATATTATTAATGATGAAATTACTACAGAGGAAAAAGAACAAAAAGAAATATTATGTTAAATTTCAAAATTTACTAATTACTGAGGATTAAAATGCTCCATATAAGGGATTTATCAGTTAAATATGAAACAGAGAAAAGACAGGCTCTTAATTCTGTAAATATTAAAGCAAAAGCTGGTGAGTTCATTGTAATTGCCGGACCGAGTGGGAGTGGAAAAAGCACTCTAGCAAAAGTTTTGATGAGTTTAATACCTAATTTCATCAAAGCAGATATAGAAGGTGTAATTGAATACAACAATGAATCCATATTTGGTTTGGAAAGAAAAAAACTGATTAAACTGTTAGGATATGTACCTCAGTATCCTAGTGATTTCACAACATCGTTATTGGTTGAAGAGGAGATTGCATTTGTTTTGGAAAATCTTGCAATTGAAGCAAATGAAATTAAAATGAAGCTTGATTATATTCTTGATTTATTAAAGATAAAACACCTGAAAAAACGATTGATCACTGAATTAAGTTCTGGAGAATTACAAAGAGTGGCTTTGGCTGTTGCAATTATAACAGAAGCCCCCCTGATAATACTCGATGAACCTATCGCAAGAATTGATTCAAACTCTGAAGTTATGTTAACTGAGCTATTAAGAGATATTGCAGACAAAGGTCACTTAGTTATAGCTTTTGAACACCGATTAGATTACATATTACAAAAAGCTGATAGGCTTATCATATTAGATGAAGGTAAAATAATTTCAGATGGACTACCAAAAAAAACAGTAGATTTATTGAAGAACATTGATCCTCCAGAAATATATACGCTCGAATGTTCATCAAAAGAACAAATACTAACAGTTAATGAAGCAGTTGATAAATGCGGAACTTTTTTTACAAACTTACCTGATAGGCAATACAAACTTAACGACCTGAAGATTGTAGATGATGAAAATGATGTTTCAGTTAAACTAAACAACATTAGTTTTCGATATAATTCCAAAACTGATATGGTTCTGAAAGATATAGATTTATCTCTTTATGCAGGTCAGTCTATTGGATTAATGGGTATTAATGGTAGTGGAAAATCTACTCTTCTAAAAGTCATTTCAGGAATTAATAAAACTGCAAGTGGTGAGATTTATCTTAATAATTCAAGAGTTAAAAGCATAAGGAAAAGTAAAAATCACGTGATTTTAGTTCCTGAAAATGCCAAACTGTTTTTGATTGGTCCAACGCCTTTCCTTGATTTATCTCGGGTTATCAAAGAACCTAGAACAATTCACTCATTGTATAAGGAAACAGCATTAACTCACCTTATGAATAAGAAACTGTATCATTTAAGTGAAGGAGAAAGAAGGTTGTTTGCTATTATAAACGCTTTCCAATTCTCTGATGATATAATCCTAATAGATGAACCAACCATAGGTTTAGATAAACGGGGAAGAAAGGTTCTTTCTAATCTCATTAACAGAGCAACATCTAGAAATAAGACAGTCATTATAGCTTCCAATGACCCTAGGATTTTTGTTGATCTTGACAGATTAATTGTCATTCAAGATGGTAAAATATGTCTAGATGGTGAACCAAGAGAAGTTCTATATAAAATAGAAAATAAGACTGACTTAATTCCAAATCAAATTGTTCGTTTCATACAAAAGATGGAAGAACAATTCCAAATGAAATTACCACATTTCGTAAATTCGAATGAAGTAAATGAATTTTTAGGGGGTGTTAGATAGATGTCTTTTATGTTGAGAAGAATATATGATGGATTTCTGTTTAAGCCCGACCGATTTCAAATCCATCCTTTACTTGGCTTAACAATCATTCTACTCCAATTTGGTTTTCTAATACCTAATATCAATTGGTCTCTTGCTCTTCTCCTAACATTTGTTATTTTTGAGAGTGTAATCTTTAGAAATATCAGGGGATCACTTAGCATTCTATGGTCACTCCTACCTGTGATCATAATTCTTGGTGGTTTAACCTTTCTTTTTGGTGGATGGATTTTATGTTTTCGAGTACTATCTAGATTCTTTATTGGAGCAATAGGTTTTTCATTTTTCTTTACTTCAACCAATCCATCAGATCTAACTAGATCGTTGGAAAAACTGTACATTAGTTCAAAGGCTGCTCTAATACCTTCATTAGCTCTAGTAATAATTCCTCGAATTGCAAAAGATTCAGAAGATACATTCACTGCTTTACGTTTAAGAGGCGAAATTCAAGGAGGGTTTTACCGTTGGTTACCAAAAACATTAGCTATACTCATTGCTTCTGTAATTTATAGATCAGAGTTCTTAGCTCAATCACTTTATTTCAGAGGATTTGGTATTCAAAAAAGAACTCATTACAGAAAAATAAAGATTACTTGGATGGATGTAAGTAGATTGGTCATTTGGGTAACTTTCCTTACTTTATTCATTATCTTCAATTATTATGGGACTCTTAATTTCTTTGTTTAATTGATTACTATTGAATCAACTGAAATCAGTCTATTTCTAAATCCATATCTGATTGCTTCGCTCTTTCCCTCACGATTTTCTTTTTTGAAAGATCATAGAAACTTGCCAGTAGAATGATACCAATAACAAAACAAATTATTGGTACAACTACGATAAGCAGTTTAATTCCAATTATTGCAGTTTCAGTTTGTTTGTATGCATTTGAATTGTAATCTGTCAATCCAAGTATCAAAGAAATCACTGAAGATTCCAAGATCATTGCAATTCGTACAGCAAAACCATAAAAACCGAAGAAAATACCTTCTCTGTTTTTGCCATATTTATGATAGTCTTCATCGATGATTTCTCCTATCAGAACCTCTGGAATGAGCATCATTCCAGCTAAAGGAGCACCAATTATCCCCATAAGGACAATAGTGCTTACATCACTAGTAAAGAAGAACAATGGTATTAATAATAACGAAAAGAGTAAAGCACTAGTAATAAAAACAAACTTTGGACCCTTTTTAAATGACACTCTTGCCCAAACAATGAAGAAAATTGCAGTAGTTACAACTCCAGCTCCATAGATGTAGCTTTCGAATTTTGCTGGTTGATTTAGTATCCATTTATTATAATAAGGAACCATGGCTAGAAGAGTCAGATAAGCAATATTTGCAAAACAAAAAGCAAAAAGGAAAGCAATATAATTCTTGTTTTTCAGAACTTCCTTCAATTCAGTTAAATATGATTCACTTTGAGGTTTAATGGTTTTCATTATTTCTTTATCCCTACATCCATATAGAGATAAAATAAAACCTAATAGAACAAAACCTGCGATAATTAAAATGGCTTTACGATAGGATTCAAGATTGTTGTATTCAAAAATCAACGGGCTAACAACAACTGATATTACTACACCAATAACAGCTATCAGTTGTCTCAATGCAGCAACAAAGTTTCTCTCTTTTGTTGTTTTAAATTTCTCCGCATATAATGTCTGCCAGTTAAGTATTACAATTGTGTATAATGTATCAAAGATAAGTAGAGTTGTAAGCATATAGAGAAAGATCTTTACCTGATTTAGACTTTCTACTAAGGATATTGGTATAAACCAAATAGCTACAAAAGCTATTGTTAGGGGTATAAACCCAAATAAAATATAGGGGAATCTCCTTCCAAATCTAGATCGTGTTTTATCTGATAGCCAACCAAATAGTGGGTCATTAACAGCATTCCATATAGCATAAATGGTCATAACAATCGGAATATAGAAAATATTTAGTTTTACTTCATCAGTATAAAAATTGTAAATTCTCGTATTAAAGAAATTAATGAGTATAGCACCTGAAACTGCTAATGAAACATATGATAAAACGTTGAAAGTTCGTTTTTTTTTATCTGATTGCAAATTAATAAAAAAATCGTTAGTAATATAAAAATGTTTAATCTTTAATGAAAAACTCGACTACTTTTTCAACTGCGTCCAGAATCTCTGTTGAAACTTCTCCCAAAAAAGTTAAATCCTTTACTTGGGCTCCGATAAGTTGAAATTTCTTACCTTTCACTTCAATAATGTTCTTGATTTGTTTATAGGGGATAGTATGAGTTGATATTTGTGTTATTTTTGTGTCAAAATCTTCTTTTACGATGATTTCACCATGTTCACCATTGAAATCTACAGCATCAATGAGAAAAACATGCTGTACTTGCTTATTTTCAATCAAATCAAAAAGAAAAACAGACAAATCGTTATCTAGCTCAGAGAAAACATTTTCTGGGTATTTTCCTTTAAGTTTTTCACCTACTAATATGCCAAATGCATCATCTGCTCTATCAATATTACCTAAACAAATGAAGGCGTATTTTTCGATTTCAGATGAATTAAAAAAAGGAAGGGAGATAGACAATTACTCTTTCACCAGTTTTACCATATGACAACTACATGATATGCAAGGGTCATATGACCTAGCAATCATTTCCAAATGAAGTTCAGTATCAGGATTGTCTTCTGCTAATAATTTCTCTGCTGCTACCCAAATGTATTTTTCAATATCATCAAGGAATTGAGCTGTAGGTGTAATGATATCTGCATTGACAATTATTCCATCCTTGATTTCATATGTATGATATAAAGTACCTCGTGGAGCTTCAACTGCAGCTGTTGCAGTACCATCTAATACCTCAGGAACAGCCATTTCTTGATCGGGCAAAACTTTGATTTTTTCGATGAGGATTGGTATCTGTTCAAAAGCCCAGAGCGCTTCAATTGCCTGACACAAGTTATTATATATCGGATTTGACTTCCAGCTTTCGTTGAAATATTTATCATACTTCTCTTTTGCTTCACCTGTTAATCTATCACCAATTAGCGCAAGTCTTGCAAGAGCACTAACTGAAAATGATTTGTCTTGATATTTTGAACGTTTAGCATAGCTATGAGAAACAACTCTTTCATTTGTCATATTCTTATAATCTTCTACTGGATATTCTTCTCCTGTAGAGATAAGAATTGTGTCACCCTCAAAACCAAATTTACCATCTGCAGGATTACAACACATGAATGTAGTATCTCTAACACCATATTCTGGTATGGGTAATGTTGCCATTAGATCAATAATAGCTGATACCCAGGATTGATACTCAGCAGCGTTTTCAAGGAATTTGTCTAATTCTTCGTTTGTTGGTATTCGTCCAAATCCACCAATTTGAGGATTCTCTCCATGTATCTTTCTACCCATAAGAAGTTGCATTAATTCTGTACCATACTTTTTCATTGTAACTGCTTGGATAACAGTTTCACCATGAGTTGGTATTAATGCTATTGCAGATGGTTGCTTGAAGAAATCAGGTATAGCAAGATAATAAACATGTAAAATGTGTGATTCTACATATTCAGCAAGATGCATAAGTTCTCTAAGTAGTTTAACCTTCTCAGGAACCTTTACCTTTAGAGCTTTTTCAATTGCTTTAATTGAAACATTTCGATGAGAAACTGTACATATTGCACAGATACGTGAGACTAAGGAAAGATTTTCTTGGTATGTTTTTCCTCTTACAAGAGCTTCAATCATACGTGGTCCTTCAAAAATATCAACTAGGACTTTATCCACTTTGCCATCTTTGGTAAAGACTTGAATTCCACCGTCTCCTTCTACCCTGGAAATAACATCGACACTTATTGTTTTTTCAGCCATTTTCAATCACCTTTTAACGCTTGTTCGACTTTATTACCGCCAAACAGCTTCAATTTTCTTATTGCTTCTTCTTCAGTTAAACCAATTTCCTTCAGTTTGCTAATCATGGAAGGATAATTTGCACCTTCATATGTACCAAAACATCCAACACAGGAAATATCCATGCTGGGACAGATAGCATTACAACCTGCTGAGGTTACTGGTCCTAAACAGTACTTTCCATGGAGTAAGAAACAATCGTTTCCTTCATATTTACATTCAACACAAACTGGCATAGGATACTTCTGAGGTAATAACCCACTGATCAATTTTGTATAAATTGGCACAAAGTTTTCTGCAGAAATAGGACAGCCTGGAATCATGATATCAACATCAATGAAATCACTGATTGGTTGAGCCGGCTTGGGTTTTCCTACAAGATCTAAAAATTCTGGAACTTCTCCGCTTTTACCGTAAACATACTTCATTCTTTCTTTGAATGTTTCTTCATCTTCTCCGAGATATTGTATTCCACCATAACAAGCACATGTGCCTAGTGCTACAACAATATCTGCCATTTCGCGAATTTCTTTTAATTCTCTTAGTTGCCTTTGAGTGTTTATACTTCCTTCAACAAGGGCAATATCCATTTTTGGAACTTCTTGATGAGATTGAGCCATATGGAAGAATTTGATATCTGCGCTTGTAAAGAAATCAATTGTACTGTCTTCCATGTGAAGTATAGCTAATTGATCACCAGCACACCCAGAAAAACCAAAAACACCAACAATAGGCTTCTTTTCTCTTTTCCACATTTTAGATTAACTCCTTTATATGTTGTACATCATAATACGTAAAGATTGGCCCATCTAAACAGGTATATCTCCCACCTATTGCACAATGACCACAATGTCCTTGACCACATTTCATTCTTCTTTCTAAAGTCATCAGGATTTGGTCTTTAGGAACATTTATTTTTAATAATTCTTGAATAACAAACTTATACATTATAGGAGGTCCGCATATTAAAGCTGTAGTGTTTTCAGGATTGATTTTTTCTGCTAATTTAGGAATCAAAGCTGTTACAAAACCTACTTCATAAGGCCATTCTCCTGTAGGATCTTCATCAACTGAAAGTCTTGTGTCAAGAATACCTCTTGCTGCCATCGCCTTGAAATCCTCTCTGAAGAGCATATCCTCTGGAGAACGAGCACCATTTAAGAAGAATACTTGATTGAAATCTTCTCGTCTATCTTCAGCATATAACAATGCAGATCTTAATGGAACTGCTCCTAACCCACCAGCTATAATAATAAGGTCTCTTCCTTGTAAGCTCTCCATATCAAAACCATTACCATAAGGTCCTCTCATCTCAAAAGTATCTCCTTCTTTAAGTTTGAAATACGCTTCAGTAAATGATCCTACTCGTCTAATACCAAACTCTATGAAATCCCTTCTTGTAGGTGGAGAAGATATAGAAAATGTTGCTTCTCCAAGTCCTGGGATTGAAAATATAACAAACTGACCTGGTTTGTATACAAATTGTTTTTTCATTTCTTCATCCATAAATCTGACTTTGAAGTATCGAGTATCACTGGTTAAATCCTTAATTCCTAATATTTCTACAGGATGTGATTTATATGTATTTTCGATTTTTGATTTCTTTCCATCAATCATTATTCACACACCTCTTTGGTATCACAAACTTCTCCAAACAGTGCTTCAGAGACAGTTATTACGTTAATATCAACGGGACAATATGTTACACATCGTCCGCACCCGACACAACCAGGTTGACCCCATCGTCCAATGTATTCTTTGAGTTTATGAGTATAATATAATTTCAACCTTGTTGTTCTATCTGGTCTAAAGTCATGATCTCCTGCTACCATTGAATAATATGGTAAAGTACAGCTATCTAACATTCTTTCACGGAACCCTTCCTCTGCATTCATTAGAATTTTGTCATCGACATTGAAACAATTGCATGTAGGACATACTAAACTGCAAGTCCCGCAAGACAAACATTTTTCTCCAAATTGCTCCCATATTTCACTGTCATAGTTTAAAGTAATAATGTCTGCCATATACTTGAATGAAGGCATAACAGCTTTGAACATTGATGAACGCTTTTGTTGCCATCTAACATATTCCCTTATACTTTCGTCTGAAATATCTTCAGAAAGTAAATCACCAGCTGCTATTGTAAGAGCAAGTCCTTTATCGGAACCAACCCAAACTAAATAATATTCTTCTAACTCTGTTAAGAAGAGATCAAATCCATCCTCAACCATATCTGTTCCAGTTGATTGGCACAAACACTTGTCATCTGGAAGACAAGAATGACCGATAATTGTCAAATTCTCTCTTTTACTTGCATAGTATGGATCTATTATATTACCCAGGAAAAGTCTATCCAAGATTTTAATGGCATGAATATCACAAGGATGTACCCCTATAACGATATTTGTTTCAGGCTCGTCAATAATGTCCTTTGTACCTTCTTTGTCGAAGCTTAAGGTCTTGTATCTTGGAGGAGTTAAGAATTTTTTCACTCCTAAAACTGTTCGTTGGTAGTCAAAATCAAGATCTTGCACATCACTGATTTCTTCAAAAGAATATTTACTCTTTTGCTTAACTGGTCCAAACAGTTTCCCTTTTGTTTTGATTAACTCAATGAAGTCAGGAAACACATTTTTTGGCATTTTATAAGTCTTCATTATAATTTTGAAAATATTGTAGAATATATAAAGTATTTGTAGATAACATGGAAATAAAAACTATTAATATAACACTGTTTTGTTTAAAATAATGAATAGCTATAATAATTATCTTATTCCTATTAAATATAATGAATAACTAAAACAATTAACATAGACTGAGTATTATTACCGGTTATTAACAGAAAGAAAAAAGGAAGAAAAAGAGAAGGTTAGTGTCTTTGTGGATCGTATGGCTTTAGTTCGCCGACATGACCACCAGGTGGTAAATTAGCCATTTGATATGTTTGATAGCCACCAGCTAGGTTTCTAACATTATATCCATTAGCTTGAAGAATTCTGTAGGCTATATATGAGGAGAAACCGACCATACAATGGACATAAACTGGCTTATCTTTTGGTATCTCATTTAACCTTGACCGTATCTGTCCTAGTGGGATATTAATTGCACCAGGTAAAGTACCAGCTTCATGATCTTCAGGAGGACGAACATCTATGATAGTACAATCTTCTTTAGAGATTTTCTCTGCATCATGCCAATGCCATAATTTAACATCACCCATATGCACATTTGAAGCAGCAAATCCTACCATATTTACAGCATCTCTTGCACTTCCGAATGGAGGAGCATAACTAAGTTCTAAATCTTGAAGATCATAAATAGTTCCACCGTAGTAAATAACTGTTGCAATGACATCTATTCTTTTCTCTGTACCTGCTCCACCAATTGCTTGAGCTCCAAGAATTTTTCCATCATCTATATTATATAATAGCTTCATGTGAATTGGAAAAGCTTCGGGGTAATATCCTGCATGGTTTTTTGGATGTACATACATTTTTTCAAATTTGATGTCTGTTTTAACTAATTGTTTCTCTGTAAGTCCTGTTTGAGCTGCTGTTTGACTGAACAATTGTAAAACTGCTGTGCCTAAAACTCCTTTGTATTCTGAATCTCTACCTGCGAGATTATCAGCTGCTATTCTTCCTTGCCTATTTGCTGGACCAGCAAGAGGAGCAACAGTAAATTCATTAGTAATATAATTGGTTATTTGAATTACATCACCAACAGCATAAATATCTTCATCAGAAGTTTGCATGTGTTTATCCACAACTATGAAACCTCTATCTGTTAACTCTAAACCAGCATCTTTTGCTAACTGAGACTCTGGTCTGACTCCTATAGAGAGAATAATAAGATCAGCTTCGAGGTTTTGTCCACTCTGTGTACAAACATTATATTGTCCTACACTTCCTTTTGGATTTTCACAGAATGATTTCACTCCATCAGCAAGAACAAGTTTAATCCTGTTTAGAATAATTTCATTATTTATGAACTGAGCCATTTCTTTATCAAAAGTAGGTAGAACCTGATCTAATAACTCAACAACTGTAACCCTGATTCCTCTATGAGATAGATTTTCAGCCATTTCTAAACCAATATAACCTCCACCTATTACAACAGCTGATGTTGGATTTTTAGTGCTGATAAATTCCTCGATTTTCTTAGTATCAGGAATATTCCTTAAAGTAAAAACAGGTATTGTATCTATTCCTTCAAATCCTGGTCTTATTGGTTCTGCTCCTGGAGACAGAACCAGTTTATCATAGGGAAGTTTGTATTCCTCGCCATCTTGAAGATTCTTTACAAGAACTTCTTTTTTATTTCGATCTATTGATATAGCCTCATTATTGACCCTAACATCAATATTAAATTTGTTCAGAAAATCTGCTGGGGTTTGAAGAACTAAAGCATCTTGTGTCTTGATAATTCTTCCAACATAGTACGGAAGACCACAATTAGCAAAACTAACATACGGTCCTCGTTCCAAGATTATTATCTCTGCAAATTCATCCAATCTTCTCAATCTGGTGGCTGTAGATGCACCACCGGCAACACCACCAACAATTACAACTTTTTGTACCATTTAAGTTTACACCTTTAATATGAGCTAAATTCTTGGAGAATGTTTGGACAAATGTTTAAAAGCTAACTGTCTGACCATGGTTATATAAATAATAAAATGCTTATTTGAATCTCAATTAGCTTATAGTTATAATCTATTCATTAGGATACACCTCTTACATATTGGAGAATAACTTGATTCTCTTTAAGTGTCAGTATGAAGGATAATATTTTTGAATGAGCTAATTTCATTTAAATCAATATGACTAAGATATTAGTGACTGGAGCAACAGGATGTTCTGGTCAAGGAGTTTTACATTATCTTCTTAGTCAAGGTTATTCTGATTTAACAGGTTTAGTAAGGGAAATACCTGTGGACCATTTTTCTGATGTTGGGTACATCAAGGGAGATATAACAAACAAGGATGTACTTGCTAAAGAGTTCAAAGAAGGTCAGTTTGACTCAGTTTGGCACTTAGCTGGAGCAGTTCATCCTCATACAAAGAAAGAATTATTTCATAAAATCAATGTTGAAGGGACTAAAAACGTTCTTGAAGCTGCTATAGAATCAGATGTTAAATCGTTTCTTTTTACTAGTTCAATTGCAGTATACGGAAAAATAGAAGAAACACCGATATGTGAAGAACACAACGTTAAGCCACTTGGAAATTATGCACAATCAAAGGTTGAAGCTGAAAAAAACGTTAAGACACTATCAGAAGAAGTTGGAATGAAAGGAGGAATTGTTCGTTTACCTGTTGTTCTTGGTAAAGATGATAGACATTTCTATCCAATAGTTAGAAAACTTGTTAATGCAAATATTTTTCCAATTATGGGGAACCCTAATCATAATTTTTCTATTATACACCCATACGATATTGGAAGAGCTCTTGAATCAATACTCATTGCAAATAGATCAATAATTGAGTCATTTAATGCTACATCTTGTGATATTTCTTTGAAGGATTTGATAATGGATATTGAGATGCATTTGAAAGGAAAAAACAGATTCAAATATTACCTACCTTATCCACTTGTATACTTTGGTGCATGGGTGCTTGAGATGTTTACACATATCCTCACTCCAAGAAAGGATCCAGTCTTTAATAGAGAGTATGCACAAATTATTGGGAAAGAATGCAAGATGAATGTGGATAAATTGAAAGGTTTGGGGTATACCCCTCTTATGAATCAAGAGAAGATATTCCAAGATATGATGTATCCTGATCCCATTCCAGTACCATTATCTAAAGTAGAAACTATATCCAAGTTAATTTAAATGACAGACAATCTTTTTTTAGTACTAGCAATTAACTTCTCTAATGTCAACTAAAGCTTTCATCGAAGTTTTGGATACTTGTATTGGGTGTAATAGTTGTGTAGAAGTTTGTCCACGTTATCTTTTCTCACTAAAAGATAACAAAGCTGTTATAATTAATTTTGATCCTTGCCATGATTGTGGTCATTGTGTAGCAGTATGTCCTGTTGATGCAATAAATCATAAAAGACTCATCACAACATCACTCGAGGTTGATTTTCCAACAGTTGAAAAGGGATTGAATTATCAAAATACTTTAACCATAATTAGACAGAGGAGATCAATAAGATATTTCACTGAAAAGAAGGTTTCTGATGAACAGATTAGACAATTAATAAATTTAGGTAGATTTGCACCTACTGGTCATAATGCTCGCAAAGTAGCTTATACTATTGTTAAAGAACGAGAACAAATTGAAGACATATTAAATGAAATGATTTTGTTCTTTAAGGAATTACAAAAGAAAGTTAGTAACCCTTTATGGACTATTCTAGCAGTACTTGCTGGTAAAAGAAAATCATTTAATCAGGCTAAAAAGAACATGTATAGAATTAATAGTCATGTTAATCATTGTGATAAAGGGATTGACAAAGTTTTTCATAATGCGTCAACTTTAATTCTAATTCATGTTACAAAGAAAACTGCAGCCCCTGTAGAAGATTGTAACATTGCTGCTCAGAATATATTGCTTGGAGCTCCAAGTTTAGGCTTAGGGGGAACGTTTATAGGCTATTTAGTTCATAGTTGGAAACGTTCCAAGAAGATTAAAGATATGTTAAATCTTCCAAATACTCATGGGTTATACGCTTGTTTAGCTATTGGCTATCCAAAGAATAAATTCAAACGATATGTTCCTAGACCGGAACCAAAAGTAAAAATTTGGGGTGAAAAATAGTTTTCACTTGTCCCCCTTATTTACAACGCTTAATAAAGTCAATTACGTTAACAATAATGGAAGGATCTGACGATGTGTTAAATTCATTTTCTTCTGCAATTCCATCTTTGCTTTTAATTATTATAGTTAATATATTATTTTCATTTACATAGTAGGAATCTATAGTAAATATAGGTCTAGCATAAATCTGCTTTCCTGGCATTTGAACAAAGAATCTTTCCTCAGTTATCCATAAAATACCATCATTACCATATGCCACTCCAGAAGCAGAAGGAACATTGTCTATGTATAAAATCTTCTCTTCTTTGGATAATTCAGACATATCCTGTGTAATAGATCTATTAATTGGTGTAATTGCGAAAAGAACATCAATTATACTTGAGAATATTGGTTCTTCAATTGCTAAATATTGTACTCTTGATTCTTTTTCAATTAGAAGGATAGTGTTTCTATTGGTTATACCTAACACAATATTATCTTCTCCACCTACGATAATATGATTATTTATTCGTCCTTTGAAGAATCTAGCATACAGATTAGTATCTTCGTCACCTGGTTGCTCAAAAATATAGATGAAGTCACCAGCTTCAAATTTATCTGATTCACCCTTAATAGTATAATTACCAATAGAAGAATACCCATACTCAGAGCTAGGACCAGCTGAATCATATATTTTTTCCAGTGATTTAGCTAAATCTTTGAATTGATCTAACCATGATGACAGCTTTTCCTGTGGTTGATGTGCAAAGTAAATTGTAGGTGAGGTAGTTTTTTTCTTACTTTGATCTTTCTTCTTATCTTTCTCTCCTGCCTTTCCTACAAATCCTTTATCATACAAGTCATCTAGAACTCCATAGATTTTTGATTGAGGTATATTAGATTCCCTAGCAATATCTGGGGCAGTTGCTTCACCAAGTTTTACTAATGCTAAATATGCTCTTGATGTATATTCTGTAAATCCTATCAACTTTAGCTTATCGAGGATATGTGGAGTCTTACTCATCGTCAATATTATAGTGAAAGGCAACATTTATAAAGGTTACCACTCCAGTAGTAAATAGACAAGTTACCACTGTGGTGGTATAACAAATAGGTGAAAAATATGGCAAGTAAAGGCGTAAGATATCTTAATGGACTGGCAATAACCTCAATAATCTTTGTAATATTAACAGGAATTCCATTAGGGGTTTTAACTAGTATAGCGATTACAACTGGTGGAACATATTCCGACCAAGATATTACTGTTTCTGCAGGTTCTGATGCAATTCTGATGTTAGATGCAGATTACGACACAAGGATATTTCTTGTTTATTGGATATCAGGCGACACTTCGAATTTCAAAGTATACTTAATGACTGATGTTGAGAACAGTATTTGGCATAATACAAATGATAGCATTCCTCCAACTAATATCCAATTTAGTTCTACTAGTGATGATATGTATAGAATGCTAGACAGTGATGGTGATCATTATATTTACATCGTTAATAATGGTGCTTCAGAATTATATTACACATCTCACTATGCTTCTGCAAAAATAGGATTATTTATTGCTGGGAGTATTTTAGCGGTCATATTCGCATTCTTTATAGTGATACTGGTTCTCAATACAATAGGTTATTTCATCAAATATCTAATAATTTGGCCCATCACTGGTGCAGGTAGATATCCTTCAAACGGTTCTAGTTCAAGGAAACTCAATAGCTATGAGAGGAAGAAAGATAGATATGATTATCAATATATTACAGCTGTTCAACCAGCTTCCTCAGGTACAAAGACTACCACCAAAGCCACAACTGCTGCCGTAACAAAAACTGTTACACCTACTCGAATCTCTGCACCAAGGGCTAAAGTTCCAGCTGCAAATGCAATTGGCAACTATATTGTTGCAGGTCAAACTAAGAGATATGATAATAAAAGCGACATTCTCAATAAGATCAATAGATATTGGGATTACACAAGCATTCCAGAACGAGTATTAGGGCTGATAGCTATCTTCTTCTTCGTTCTAGGTATAGTAACCAATTCCTGGTTCCTTATAGTAGTCATGCCTGTTATCTTACTAGGTATAGCATCAATAGTATTCTTTGCTAACAAAAATACAACAGAAAAACTGATTCGAGTAGTAGAAAGCTATCAAGCAATCTACATTCGTGATGCTGCTAGAATACTTAACACTTCTTCAGACTTACTAAAGATGAACACATGGAAAATTCTTAAACTTGGAATTGCTCAAATTGGTTTTGATGTTGAAAACGGTATTCTCTTCGATATCACCAAAGTTGACCCCTCCAAGAAAGAAAAACTTTCCCCAGCTGCTGAAACTATTCATCAACAGTTAGTAGCTGAAGTAGACAAAACAGAGGAGAAACAGGGGGTCAAAGTTGTTTCTTCTAATGAAATCAAATGCCCCTTCTGTGACGGTGACAACCCTCCTGATTCCCTCTTCTGTATCAAATGTGGTGCATCTTTAAAACCAGCAAAATAATCCCACTCTCTTTTTTCTTTTCTTCTTTTATTAATAATTTTTTAGAAAAAATAAAATTAAGAAGAAAAAGTTAGTTATCTAACAATTTCATTAGGACATTTTGGTGGTTCTGTAACTTCTTTAGCTAAAGTAATGGGACTTAAAAATGTTTGATCGTTTAGAACACCTTTCACATTATAGAATCTAAACCACATCTGGTTTTTCATCTTCTCAATGATTTCTTTTTGAATGAATTCGAGCTTCTTTATGCTATTAGACATAAGTTCCTTGTATTTAGGTGATTCTCTACCTTGCTCAAAAAGGTAATATTTTGCTAAATCTCCGTCAAGAATAGTTTGTTTAATTCTCCCTAACCATTGTTCGAATTCTTGTTTTTCACTACTTGACATCAAGTTCATATTTGGAGGAACATAAGTAACCGCATATCCTCTAGATTTATCTCCTTCATTCCAACTTTCTATTTTGTATCCTGCATCCGCAATTTCACTATCAAATAAATTTCTAGTACCTTTACTAGAAACCCCTATACAGATGTAGGAGGTTTTTTTGTGTTGAGAACGTTGGTATACATGGTCATGACCAAATACGGCAGCATTTACTCCAAAAGCATCAAAAAGAGGCATTAGTGTTTTTTGAGCAAAGTCATCAGAGTTATTTTTTGTTATTCCATACATACCTAATGAAAGAATTGCAGAATGAAGATAAACAATACAAAATTGTGGTCCTTTACCCTTTGCTCTCTTGTCTCTCCATTCTTTAAGAACACTGTACAACCATTTCCATTGTCTACTCTCACAATCAATTCGTTCATTTCCCCAATTCAATCCAATGGAATCTAAATGTATCATTAGAACATTCCCTTCTACATGAGAATAGTAAGCTCCGCCTTGCTTTTTGGGTGTTTGAACAAACATATGAAAATTCTTTTGGGTAGGTGTTTTGGTACCAAACCAAGATCCTCTGCCAATTCCGCCAAAAAAATAATCGTGGTTACCAATTGTCGGCAAAAAAGGTATTCTTGCTAAATTATCACTCCCACATGCAAAAAGATCAGCCCAATATTCATGATAAGAACCATTTTCTACATTATCTCCACTGGTTGTAAAAGCTTGATACCCTTTATTGAATGTATAATCCAGTTCGTTTAGGTGTATGTGACTCATCAGTATGTCAAGTTTTTCAGTAGTTCTAGGCTTACATCCTCGTACTCTACCTCTCCTGAATTTTGCTTTGTTCCCCGCGTGGATATCTGAAACAGAAACATAGAAAGTGGGGCTTTTTACATTACGAACACTAGCGTTGAATTGCTTTATTCGGGAAGCACCAATAATTTTCTGATTTTCATCAAAACATTCAATTCTATAATAGTAGCTCTTTTTTTCCTCTAAGTTTTCAATCAATCCTAAGAATAACTCAGGTGCTGAAGCTATAGGATGATATTTGAATTCAGATGAATGCTTCATTGGAATTTCAGCAATTTCGCATAAATCATCATTAAAGAGATGAATCATACAACTTCCTTTTGCTTTGCTTTTGAATGGATGTTTCTTATCAACATCAACTAATAGATTGACCTTGTTTGGTTTAAGAAAACCATAATCTATGTATGCTGTTATTAGAACCTTTGAAGGGTCATTTACTATCTTTTGCATGTAAATTTTATCTACAAAGAAATCAATTTTTGGTAAATCGTCCTTCTTTTCTTCTTCTGTATCATAAGGTCTATATTCTACTTTCTCGAAATCTTCAACTTCAAGAGCATAAAAATTCTCTTCTTCAGCATCAGCTTTAGTTCTGATTTCTTGAAGTTTAGTTTTTTCCTTTCGAGAAGGACCTTTTCCAATAGGAGGAATAATATTATCACTCATTGAGATAAAATTATGCTTTTTGTTTATTAATTTTGGGCTTGTGATTAATATTTATTCCATATAACAATTTGAGTTGATGCTAATAATACGGTATTTGTGTATTTTTCGTTGTGGAAGATAAATTATTTGTGTTATACTACAGTTATCAATACTTAAGTTGCTAAAAATGTCTTCAGTTGCACGAAGAATTTTCATGACTATCATCCTAATACATCCACCATGTGTGATAATTAACAAATTTTCATCAATTGAGTGGTTCTCTGTAATTTTGACGAATGTATCCCAAATTCTATTTTCAAAATGAGCAAATGACTCCCCGTTTTCCATTAATATTATCTCCTCAAATTCATTCTTTTCAATTTCATCCCATTCTTGTGACCATTTTATCCCGTCCATTTTCCCAAGAGTGTGCTCTCTGAAATTTGGAATTAACTCTAATGGAATGCTTTGTGTATTTTTAATGATTTCAGCTGTTTTTGAAGCTCGCTGGAGATCAGAAGAATAAATTTTCGATATATTTTTGTTTTCTAAGACCCTACTAACTTTTTCAGATTGAGATATACCCAGTTCATTCAAAGGGATATCTAGCTGTCCCATTAGCAAGCGTTCTTTATTGTAATCAGTTTCTCCATGTCTAACCAGATAAATATTCATCAAAATCATAGAAATGTTTTGATTAAAAAAGATTAGGGATTAGAGAGATTTATCTCACTATCCTAGTTAACTTTGCTCCACATCTAGTACAACTGTATGTTCCAGGTTGTATTTCAGCCCCGCAAGATGTACAAAACTTGATTTTTCGTTCAAGTTTTTCATCCTTTTTAGCTAAAGGTTTTAACATGATGCCTTCATCTTTCAATTCCCAAGTATAAAGCAAAGAACCTTTTAATCTAACTAAAGCTTTTTCGGGTAAGGTTATTCTGTTTTGGTTGTCAATTACTAATAATCTAGAACTATCTAAATTCGATAAATCAACACCTAAACCGTGTTCTCCAATAATTATACCATCGCGGATTTCTAGAGTTCTATCAGAAAACTCACCAACAATTGGATCATGACTGCAGATAAGAAAGCTGGTTTCAGTTTCATCCTTCAATTCCTGAAAAAGATTCAGTATTTGTGTTGAAGTATCTGAATCAACAGACCCAGTTGGTTCATCTGCCAGTATAAGATGAGGGTTATTTGCTAGTGCTCTAGCTATTGCAACCCTTTGTCTTTCTCCACCTGAGACACGTGTTGGTGTGTGTGTTCGTCTATGCCAGATACCTAATCTTTCCATGAGTTCTTTTACTCTAACTTTACGTTTGGCTCTTGGAATGTCAATAAGTTTCATAGGCATCTCGATGTTTTGTTCAGCGGTTAAGAAAGGAATTAGATTCTGCTCTTGAAAGACATAGCCAATATTGTGTCGTCTAAATGAGAATTGTTCCTCCTCAGGTAACTTAGTGATGTCCGTACCATCATTGAATATTATTTGTCCAGCGCTTGGTTTCAACATTCCACCCATAGATAGTAAAAGAGTTGATTTACCGCTTCCTGATGGACCAATAATACCTAATATCTCTCCTTTTTTAATATCAAAACTAACTCCTTTCAGAGCTACAACCTTGTTCTGATGTTCCATTCCATATACATGATAAATATCTAATGCCTGTAATGCCATATGCTCAGGCAGAGGTTGAATCCTTATTTTTTGTCTTTGATCTCCATACATATTTATCACCTAAACTGTTCTCATTTCCTCCACTACATTTGTTTTTGCAGCTATCAGAGCTGGCACTAGAGTAGCTAATAAGATGACAAGAAATGCACCTACTATCGTTGTTGTGAGCAATATTGGCGGAATGATGAGGTATCTATCAAAGGTCGTCACACTAAACGTGTCAAAGAAGGAATTTATCTGATAACCAAATAAGAATCCAATTAGTGTTCCAAATCCCGTTGCGAAAATAGCCATAGATAGTACTTCAGTTAAAACCAGTTTAACTAACTGTTTCTTTGACGCTCCTTCAGCAATCAGTATTGCAAATTCTTTCTTTCTCTGATTTATGATCATGAACATGAATATAGTTATACCCATAACAATTGCAACTATAGCGATTATGAAGTTGATTGTCAGTAAACCTGGAAAACCAAATCTCAATCCCTCTCTACCTTCAATAAACTCTATTTCTTCTTCATAAGATTGAGCATCAACAATCCAATCAAATTTCGTATTGAATTGGAATGAAAGGTTTTCTTCAATTGAATCAACACCTGGTTTCAAATTTATTATAGCTCGTACTATAGTATGTGTAAACGGTGCATAATTCAAGATGAATTCTCTATCAACTAAAATGGCATATCCTGCAAAACCTGCAAATTCGTCTTTAACACCTCCAGGGGCATGATCAATCACAATTGTTGCTTCAACTTCTATTTCTGAGCTATTGAAAATGTCTAGTTTAAACACCGGATCTTCATCAATTTCTAGATATCGAGCTGATTCAAGACCAATTCCTACATTTCTCAATGGATTAGCTTGTATGGTATCTAATCCTTTTTCCCAATTAGGATAATCAATAATCGAATCGCGATGCCACAAAGCTTCTTCTCCATACTGCGTGAGATTAGCACCATAACAATGAACCATATCTGCTCCTGATTGGAGTGGTGTGTAGTATATAGGTATAACTGATTCTATTTTGTCTTCGAAGCCAGTGAAGTTTGTTATAGATAGATCTTGATAATAACCTAGCACATCTATTCTCATATCGCCTCCAATGTAATAATCTGCATGTCTTGGTATTTCTGCAGTACCAGTTTCACCTTGTATTGCTGCAAAAACGCTCAAAGAGACTGATAAGCATATTAGGACTGTCATCCTTGGGAAGTTCTGATGTCTTCTTGAAAGGCTCCCTTTGAGTAAACTTCCTATGTCTTTGAATACTTTAACTAATACTTTGTCAAGTTTTTCAGGTACCTTTGTTGATAATCGACTAACTACAGCTGCTCCACCATACCATAATAAAATAGGTGTAAAGAATTGTAATAATTCTACAACAAAACTATAAGATACTGCGGGGTTTGTGTCTTCAACAACTGTTAAAATGACACCGATTAGTCCTAGGACAAAGAATATTACGTCACCATAGATGGTTTTAAACCAACCTTTTTTCTGTTTCTCAATAGTCTTAGCAACAGCTACTTCTTGTTTTATGAAAGCGTTTGTTTTCTTTCTGGTAGTAATAAAAAGTATTCCAAACGTTATTATCACCGTTACTATTATACTCCACGTGGTAATATTCAGTGATGTTAATGCTAATGCAAAAGTTTGGAAATCTATCACCATGAAACGATATGTTGAAAGCACCATCGCTGCGCCTAACATCCCCAAGAATAATCCAATAATTTCACCAATAATTGCAATCAAAAATACTTCTGTAAATATCATACGCCGTATCTGTTTCGGGCTAGCTCCTTGAGCTTTAAGTACGGAAACCTCAAATTTTCTTTCTTGCAGAGCAAGTTCTGCTCCAAGATTAATTAGAATGATAGATAGTACTATTGCAGGTATGTATAATATTGTATCAAGCAATTGCATTATAGTTATCATACCTATAAAAGCAAATAACTGCCCTGAAATAAGATTATTCCCTTCTAAATCATAATTTTGTTCTATCCTTCTGATGACTTGTTCAATAGCATTATTAAGATCCATTAAATCACTTAAAGGGAATTCCTCCAAGTTAAGCTTGGAAGCAATTCTAAACATTTGATATGAAGTCATATTGGTAATAATACCACTGGGGAGATTGTGACTCCCCATTAGTAGATAATGATCTTCTAAAAGAAGGCTATTTCTAAAGAAACCCTTGATAGTTAGATTAAGTGAATAAGTTTCCAATATTTCTGTATTATCAAAACCTCCGCTATAATCCCGTTTATAGAGTGTAAAATTGAATGGTAATGTGTCATCAAGTTGTATTCCTAAGGTTTTGTACTGATCGATAGATAATAAGCAATTATTTCCACTCAAATCATTATCTCCAGCAACCATATTTACAGAATTAACTATACTGCTGTTAATGAAATCATCGTCTATGATAAATGGCATATAGAAAGGATTAGCATATTGAACACCACTATATTCGGTGAAATTAACCTCTGGTGTAATCTGAGAATCATAGAATACCTCGAAATGGTCATCCAGTTCTTGCATCCCACCGTACATTACAATACTATCCTCTATTTCTACTTCTTCTGTAATCTTATATGCAAATTGTTCTGGAGTATATTCTGAAACAGCACTGATTGGAGAAAAAGCTATCTCTGCTTCGGTATTATTAACTATATCTTGAACTGTAATTGAGTTTATCATGGACCCATAGAAGAAGATACTTGAGAAGATTGCTGCTCCTAGAACCATTCCTGCACCTATCGAAATGCTTCTTCTTTTATTAGAAAAAATACTTCTAAAGGATAAACCTAATGTTGAAAAAATATTTGTAATCTTCATTTCTTTTTATCCCCCATTTTACTACTGCGTTTCTTTATAGACGTGACTCTTTCTTCGAGAACTTTCCCTTCTTGAAGGATGTATATACGGTCTGTTTCAATTGCACAATCTGGATCATGTGTAACCATAATAATAGTAATCTTCTTCTCTTTTGCTAATGTCTTAAACAATTGAATAATTTCTTTTCCAATACTTGTGTCAAGATTCCCAGTAGGTTCATCAGCGTAAATTATATCAGGTTCATGTGCAAGCGCTCTTGCAATTGCAACCCTTTGTTGCTCACCACCACTTAGTTCTTCAGGTAAGTGGTCTAAACGAGCGTAAAGACCAACTTGTTCTAGAAAACTAATCGCTTTTTCTTCTGCCTCCGACTCTGGAACCCCTCTTAATTTCATAGGAAGTTTGACATTTTCTTTAGCAGTAAGATATGGAATTAATGCAAAGTTTTGGAAAACTAATGCTGTTGTATTTCGTCTAATTTCTAATTGATCTTTGTAGGAAGTGTCATGAAGATTAACTCCACTAATTAGCACTTTTCCATCAGTAATTGGTTCTAAAGTGGCTAATATGTTTAGAAGAGTGGACTTTCCACTGCCCGAAGGCCCCATGCATGCCAAAAACTCTCCAGGTTTTACCTTCATATTTACACCTGTCAGTACATGAACAATTTCCTCTCCCTGTAACTCAAAATCCTTAATCAATTCAGTGGTTTGAATCGATAAAGCTTTTTTATTTTTAGGCATATCATCATCATAATTTAAGAAGTAGTAATTAAAACTATCTAAATGAAAAAAGAGAAGAAAAGAGGTTACAAGTTATTTAATAAATATCTCCTTTGCTTCAAGATCTTCCATTAAATAACCCAGAAGCTCATCCTGTGGAATATCTAGCACAGATGTTTCAATTTCTATAGAGAGTAATAAACAGTTAGTCGCGTTATAACTCAGACTTACTTTCTCTATTTCTTTTCCTAGCAGATTTGGATCATCTTTACCATCCCACACATATGAGATGATTGTATTGTCCTTATCATTTTCCACATTTTTTATTTGAACAGTTCTTACTGAGATATATTCTTCCATTTTAGCCGTATCTATTTTTCTATTCACAGACAGTGTTACAAAGAAATCTTGCAAAGCTTCTATCTCCATTTTCTTCTTGCTTCTTCTTAATAGAATAACTATAGTTATCCAAGCGAAAACACTAATCACTAAAAGTGCTAGAGTGATCCACTGATCCTTCCCAAAACCTTCTCCCCCTAATATTGAACCAAAGAATGTCTGCTCAGTCGTAATTTCACCCACCGCAAAAGCAAAAATCTCTAAGATGATACTACCTGCCAAAATCAATTCAATCATATCGATTGCTTCACTTGTTCTAGTATTTGCTTGAAGTACTTCATTCATACTTTTTGTGTTTTTTGTCATTACTTTAGACATCTTTCTCATTTGTAATTCTGAAAGAGTTGCTACGTAATTTCGTAACCCATCAAGCTCTGTTAATAAGCCAGAAATGATTTTTTCAGATTCGAGAATTCTTCTTTGTGAAGATTTTAAGGAATTTTCAACCTCATAGAAACCATCAAGATTACATTTTTCATTTTTTCCATAGATTTCTAACAAATCTTTACTAGAATCTTTAAGAAATTCTTTAATCTGTCCAACTAGACTAATTGTACTAGTAATTACCGTAATTTCTTCTGTAACGGTATTTAAAGCATCAGTATTGCCTGCAACAGCTTCATCAACGATTTTTTTCACTTGCTTGGTTTGATCATATAATTCCCAAATTCTAGACATGAAATTATCTACAAAATTGTTCATTGCATGCTGAATACCCCAGAAAACTATTTGGTATTCTGTTTCCTTATCAAACTTATCTACAATAGCACATGTTCCTCTTGAACCTTTAAAGAAGAGATTATTACCCACTTGGAAAGGTTCATGTCCTTCACCCAATAGTTGGCTTAGTTCAATCTCAAATTCCTCCCCATCATAGTAATCTTTTATGTCTTCATGTCGGATTTTAATATCATCACCAACATAACAGATAGTTTTTGGACGATGGATAGGATCTCCAAAAATAATTTCGATAAAATTCCTTTGGAATTCAGTCAAAAGACTATCAATCACTACAGAACTATCTTGACATAAATCTGCAACAACTCGAGTTATTTTATCTATTGACATGTAGGTATTCAGATTTTCAATTTCAGCCAACTCTAATGAATAAATGATGAAACCATCTCTTGAGACAAAAATAGCCATTTCTTCAACTTGCGCTATACCTTCTTCTTCAGGTAAATCGATAATTGCTTGAAGATTAACAAAACTATCAAGTTCATAATCCTCAACGAATACTTTTGTATGAGCACCTTTTGATTGAAAAATTGGTACATTTGGTTGCTTATCAATTAAACCTGTAAGGAGAGTTTTATGTGCTCCTTTTTCAATGTCCATTTTTTTGTTAAGCTCTCTTAGTTGATTAGAGTCAAAAGGAAGCCATTCTATAACAAAGATTTTGGGATCTTTAATATGGATAACTTCTGTTAATTCATCTTTTATGTTTCCTGCTAAATCATTATCATCACTCATATAATCACCTTTTCAGCATATCACTTATTTTCAAAAAGTAAGGTTTTGACACATAACTTACATCTTCACTCTCAAGAAAATCTAAATGAACATCAGATTCATCACAATCAGGGCAATCCATTAAAACTGATGGATTATCACCCATATTCATGTAGAAATGCATTCGTTTTTGACAACTTTCACAGAAAAAGAGTTTTTCAACTTCATCTATGACATCCTTAGGAATTTTTAATAGATATTTGTCCCCTATTTCTGTAATCCTATAAGCAGTAACAAAACCGTGTTGAGATGTACTGAGACGAATCTTTTCTAGGACATCTAATTCACGTAAATCTTCAACATCATCAACACCTTCATATGAAAGATTTACAGTAAAACTGCTTCTCCCAAAGAATTGAATTGGTATAGGGGCGTAATCATAAGTCTCATATGATCCGTGAGTGATTTGATAGTACATAATAGCCCACAATGGTAGCTCTTTAATCCAAACTTTGTCTCCTTCATTTCTCACGAAGTGTTCATCACTTACCATCCACTTTGTTAAGTAGTCTATGGTATATAGAAGGAGTTGTTGGTCTCTTGTTAGAGATTCAAAAGTTTCTACTTTTGATGATTCAGGAGTTTTATCTTCAAAAGACATACTCCAGAAAAAACAATTCAAAGTATTTTAATCTTTCGCGTTCGAAATACATAAAAATAAAAAGAGAAAGGATGAAATTACTGTTTTGGATCTTCTTTTTGGATCCTTTCGACAATATCCCAGAAACCTTTTGGTTCTTGACCTTCATCCATCGTGTAGATAACAGGAGTACGTTTCCTTTCAACATCAAGTGCTCTTGAAATTCTACCTGCTTCATACTTTTCTTTAACTTGTGATTTCTTGCCTATCCAAACATAAAGCTCATCCCAGGCGTCTAAAACAAAACTATCTCCTGATTTGAAGGATTTCTTCTTTATGGAGACTTCTGAAGTTTTGATCAAACCATCAGAATCTTGTTGGATTTTTAGCAATTTGTAATCTATATCTACTTTCTTTTCAAAGTGTTTTAGAAAACCAGGAGTGTCTCCTTCTACAACTTCGATTGTGATAAGATCTTTGAATTCTTGAGGTTCATCGCCTTCCATCACTGTATCTATTTCAATATCTTTGTTTTCTTCTTCAATTACCTTCGCTGTCCATGCTCCAACTGCTTTATCATCACAGAATGATTTTGATCCTAACCATATCCAAATATGTAATGGTGTTACGACAAGATAAACGTCACCGTTAAGAAATTTGTAAGGTTCTTTAACTTGTTTCAATCTTTTTCTAACAACTTGATAAACATTCATAGGATAGGATAGTACAATTAGATTAAAAAATTTATGTTATTCTTATTGATTATTGGAAATCTCGCAAAACTTTAATATGTTTTTGAATATATTCTCCCTATGGATAATAGTAACAGTGAAGAGATAGACGTTTTTGAGGATGAGAAAGAGGAAGAAAAAGACCCTCTTTGGAAACTTACAATAGAAAAAATTAAGCCTTTTCTCACACGTGACGACATTTTACACATGGATCTCGATAAATTCTCCTCTTTGGTTAAGCGTCTTTTTGAAATTAAAGAACTTACAGAACAAGAAATGATATATGCAAAGAAGAATAGAGACCTTATTCTGATAAGAATGGGCTTATTACATAATATCCCTGATTTAGATGAAAAAGATCTTGAACAAGGATTAAGCCAGTTAGCCGTTAGATTAGTAAATTATTATTACTCAAATAATGTTGTTGGATCTCTGGAAGAAGGAGAAAAGAAAGTTTTAGAAGTTATTGAACAAGGATTTTCAACAAATGTCACTGTAAGTTTGAATCCAGAAGAAGAACTAACCAAACTAAAAGAGATGGTAGGAACAATCTCAAGAATAAACTTAGAGAATGCAAAGGACATAATAGATGTTTTGCAAAAAACTAAGGATAATCTTATGAATATAGGCATATCAGGCTCGGTTTTCTATGAAATAGACAAATTCTGCAAGTTGCTTAAGAAAACAAATCAAGAAGATTTACCGAACAAAGCTGATATTGTCGAAGCTATTTATGACTGGCAATTAAAGATCCAAAAGTGATAACAATGTCCGATGTTGAAGTTCCAGATATTCCACAAGTAGAGAAGAAAGAAGAAGACCAACCAGATGAAAGCATTTCTGCAATCAAATCTGTTACAACAAAATTGAAAAAAACTGTAAATTTGGAGCTTTTTCTTCCTGAAATCCATGAATGGATATTTGAAAAGCTCAAAAATGGTCCAACAATTGTAATAGGAGAAAAAATAGGGAAATTCAGTGAGGAAATAGCAAACCAAGATATCTCTGTAATTGCGAGGGAAATGACTTCATCTTATGTAAGCCCAAAATCTGAAGTTAATGATGAGAAAATTCTCGAAAAGATGGACCTGAAGCCATTTTCGTTAAGTAAAATGAGTGCACTTTCAAGATATAACCTCAATATAATTTTAATATTTGCTCTTGAAAAACTTACAAAAAGTCAAAAACTAGAGTTGTTAAATGAATGTAAAAGACTAATGGCTAAAGAAGGACAACTTATAATAGTCGGAGAATATTTTCCAAAGTCACTTTTATTGTACCCTATTTCCTTGATTAGAGGATTTATTAATCTAATTAATGCAAAAGTCTTCAAACGTAGAACTAAAAAACCTTTAAGGAACTTTGAGAAACTTGCAAACAAAACTGAGTTAAAGTTTTTTGATGTGAAATATGATGCCAATGGAAGAATAAGAACATACGTTCTCACAAAAAGATGGGGTGCCTTAATCCGCTAGGATATTAATCTTCTTCAAATTTAGCTTTTTCTTCTAGAGGATATTTCTTACAGTTTTTTACTATCTTCTGTGGTATTGCATCAGCTAAATTTATACCAAATTCATGTGCTAGTAAGAAAAGATAAATTGCTATATCTGCTATTTCATCTTCGAGCTGTGGTTTTAATCGATTGAGATCAGATAGAATCTCGTGATCTTCTTTCCATTGCATAATTTCGAAAAGCTCTCCTGTCTCAATTACTAATGAAAGAGCTAGATTTCTTGGTGTGTGAAACTTTTTCCATTTTCTAGCATCTCTAAATTCGATTATCTTTGTGGTTAAGGAATCTATAGAACTCATTAAAAAGTAAGAAAAGGGGAGAATTAAGAACTTTTTCCTTAATTCAATATACTTTATACATCCAATTGAACCTATCAGGAATTTTACCAAATTGAATGCCTACTAACTCATCATAGAGATGTTTTGTGATTTTCCCAACCTCATAACCATTAACTATGTGAGATTCACCTTTGTAAAATATTTCTCCTAAAGGAGTTATAGAAGCAGCTGTTCCAACACAAAATATTTCACTACAAGAGCCATTTTGTATTTTCTCAATAAGATTAAATATTTCAATAGGTTCTTCATGTATAGTATATCCCAAATCTTGAGCTAATTCGAGTACTGATGCTCTTGTAATTCCACGAAGAATAGTACCATCAAGAGGAGGTGTGTAAATTTCTCCGTCGATTACGAACATTATGTTCATAGCTCCTGCTTCTTCGATATATCTTCTTTCAATGGCGTCTAACCATAAGACTTGAGGATAACCTAGTGATTTAGCTTTTTGTTGTGACAAGAGAGTAGGAGAGTAGTTTCCACCAGTTTTAGCTTCTCCAGTACCACCTGGTGCAGCTCTGATATGTGTGCTTGCAACATAAACCTTTGTAGGTTTGAATCCTGTTGTGAAGTAAGGACCTACTGGCGATAAAATGATGTAAAAAAGATATTTGTCACTAGGATGAACTCCCAATGCTACTTCAGTTGCAATCATTGTTGGTCTAACGTATAATGTCGTTCCAGGTGATTTTGGAACCCATTCATTTTCTAGTCTAACCAGTTCAATAATAGCTTTTACGAATAAATCTTTGTTTACTGTTGGCATACTCATTCGTTCTGCAGATTTATTAAACCTCTCTGCATTTTTATAAGGTTTGAAAAGATGAACAGAGCCATCTGGATGGCGGAAGGCTTTCATTCCCTCAAAAATTTCTTGTGCATAGTGCAAGACAGTTGTTGCAGGATCTAGAGTAAAAGGATGATATGGGACAATTTTAGGAGTTCCCCATTTTTCGTTCTCATACTCTACTTCAAACAGATAATCTGTAAATGTTTTTCCAAAAACTAGTTCTGAATCTGCGGGTTTCTGTTTCTTTTGTTCTTCAGTAGCTAACTGTATTTCTATATCCATATATTCACTCATGATTGCGAGAAAGAAAAAAGAATAGCATAAAAGTGTTATCGTATCTATTATTATCGTATCTATTAGAATGTTTACTTACTTAGTTCCAGAAGTTTCCTGAAATGTTCACGCATAACTTTTCGTGAAGGTAAGAGACGTAATGTTCTTACAATGAAGTACCTTCCTCCATGCAAATGGATCACATCTGGTTTGAGTATCTTTGCCCAGAAATAAGCTATTTGAAAGGATACCGCAGCTTTAAGTGATTGTTTGAATTTTGTAAGAGTTATCTTTCCTCCTTGTTTCTTGAACTCAGAATGATAAATTTTTAGTAATTCATCAAATGTAAATGGGTTAACTCTTGTGCTTACTTTGATACCATCTATTAGAAGAGGGATAAGATCATAGAAGTAGAGGAACTCCCATGCGGGAGGACCAAAGAAACATTCTTGCCAATCTAGAAGACAAGAACAATTAGGCACATTCATGAAATTGTAAATCCACACATCACCATGTAATAAAGATGTTCCACCTGCAAGCAGATCATCAAGATAATTTTTTGATTTCAGTTTCCTCTTGACATAATCGAATTCAGATTTCAGTATGGGATACTTTCCCTTGTAGTTTTCAGCTATTTTTGAAGCTCGTTTGAGGTTTTCTAGCAGTCTTTTTTTAGTTGTGTCCCATTCCTTTGTTGTTTTCTTACGAAAATTATCAAATAGTTTCTCATTTTCTTTGTTATGAAATTGAGCATGGAAACCTGCTAACACTTTGATAGCTTTCTCTATGTGTTCCTTATCCCATTTTCTAGGATGAACACCACGAGGGATCTTTTCAATCAAGATCCAGGGCATATCACTTAATTCAGAAAAGGCTATAGGAGCTGGAGCCGGTACATCAAATTCTGAAGCTATTTTGGAATAAAATAACCACTCTACTTTTGTTGTGTTTTGCTTTAAAATCCCAACCTGTTTCTCCTTCCCCCAAGTTATCTCGGATACGTTTGCCGTAGATGTCCCAGTTAAATTTTTTCTGAGTTTTACATCATCTGCAGAGCATTTTAGTCTTTTTGCTATCTCTTCTATAATGGGGGATTTATTCAAATAATCACCGAATATAATGAACAATCATCTATTCTCTTTTTAACTATTTCTGATATTTGTATGAGTAAACAAACAGAGTGATTTTCCGAATAATATGTTTGATTCAAAGAAAAATGTTGTTTTGTTTAGTCTTCCTCTTCATCATCATCAAACTTAATGGAATATTTCCATATCTTATCTATTATTCTCTCTTGATCTATGGACATATCCTCACTAAAATGTTGTAAATCTTTGAGAGTAACCTCATGTCTCTGAATATCTCCTAAGACTGTTGTAAGTATCTTTTTTGTTTTTTCATCAGTAACTCTATCAATAATAGTTTTTGTTTGATTTTTAACATTCCATTCTAATTCTAATACTTTGTTAACAGACGCTAGAATTTCTGTCTTCCTCTCGTCTTCAATCGCTTCATTCATACCCTGTGCTCTATCTAATAAACCTTTGAATATTTCAGAATGTTTCTGAGCATCTAGAGCCATTCCATGAAAGAGTGCTTCAAGCAGAGAATTATCTGGACAACAATTTACGTTCATCAATAGCTCGCTAATTTTTTCTTTGATTTCGATCATTTGACGTAATTGCATTATGACGGCATCTTTATCCATATTATATCATCAAAAATAAGCAAATATAAGATTTCTGTTTGGTAGTTGAGTGTAATCATTTACAGAGTAATTTAGAGGGTTCCACGTAATGTTTTATAAATAAGTAAATTTTCTAGTAAGATGTTAGTGAATCAATATGACTAAACATGTTATATCAATATCTTTGGGTTCTGATACAAGAGATTTCAAACGAGAATATCAACTGGGAAATGAGACAATCATCGCTGAAAGAATAGGTACAAATGGTGATATGAAAAAATATAATGAACTTATGCTTCAATATGATGGAAAAGTGGATGCTTTTGGTGTTGGTGGAACAGATATGTATCTTCGAAGAGAAAATAATCGCTATGAGATACGTGATGTCTTCAAAAAGCTCATTAAAGGTGTTCATAAATCGCCTATTGTTGATGGAGGAGGAATGAAAAGTACTCTTGAAGGGAGGATTATGCAATATATTGAGGATAAATTACCTGAAGAAGTAGAAGAGGATAGATCACTTCTCAATATGTGTGCAGTTGATAGATGGCATATGGCTGAAAGTGCATGGGAATTTGTTGGTAAAGATAGAAAATTAATCACATTTGGTGATTTACTTTGGGGATTCCAATTAGGTGTAGCTCTTCACAGGATGAGTTCAGTAAAATCTTTAGCAAAAATACTCCTCCCAATAGTTTGCAGATTACCCTTCAGTTGGGTATACCCAACAGGAGAAAAACAAGATGTACATAAACCAACATATATCAAATATTTCAAAAGAGTAAAATGGATTGCTGGAGACTTCCTATTTATCAATAGAAACATGCCTCATGAAGATATGGAAGGAAAAATTATTATTACAAATACTACAAGAGAAAAGGATGTTGAATTACTTAAGAAAATAGGCATCAAATACATTATTACCTCAACCCCAAGAGTAGGTGGAGTTTCATTTGGTACTAATGTTCTTGAAGCAAGTATAGTTGCACTGAGTGGAGAAAAAGGAGAGTTGGCAAGAGAGGACTATGAGGATTATCTGAAAAAACTAAAAATTGAACCAACTATCCAGAAATTACAAAAATAGGCAGATTACAATGATTAAGATGAACGCCATAATATTAGCTGGACATTCAAGTAAAGATGATATTATTTGTGAACTTGAAAATGTTCCAAAGAAAGGTTTCATTAAGTTAGGATCAAAAATATTTCTTGAACGTCAAGTAGAGGAATTTCTCAAATGTGACTTCATTGAAAAAATCTACATTGTAGGTATGACTGAAGAAGAGTGGGACACCAATTACCCAGTTGTTTTTGTTGAAGATGAAGGAACAGTTTTCGATAAAGGAGTTAATGTTTATAAAGATTATATAAGGAAGGAAGAAGGGCATTCTGAATATATGATCACTCTCTCTGCAGATGTTCCGCTAATTAAAAGTGATATGATACAAAGGTTTGTTGACAAATGTGAAGAAGAATCAGGAGGAGAGATTGATGGGATATTCTATTATCCAATAGTTAAAAAGGAAACTATGTTGGAAAAATTTCCTAATGTCCAACGAAGTTGGATGAAATTTATGGATTTAGAATTCTGTGGTGGGGACATTCTTCTTGTGAAACCAGGAAAGCTTTTAGAACATAAAAAACTGATTGATGATTTAGGTTCACAAAGAAAATCAGTAATTGGGCAGTTAATTATTTTAAACCCTATTCTTGTATTAAGGTACGTTTTCAAGCGATTAACACTTGAAAGGCTACTAAAATTTTTTAATAAAAAAATCTTCAAGATTGAGAGGGGGATATATGCACCTGTAATGTTTGACGGAGAAATTGCAATGGATGTCGACAAACCTGAACATCTGTTGGTTGCTCGAAAATATTATGAAGAGAATAGAAATTTGTACGAATAGTTGCGAAATGACAGTTACTTTTTTAAATTAGACCTCTTCTTCTCTTGTATGGCTATTGAAGAATCAAGCCTAGATGAATGGGATAAGAAAGTATCACAAAAAATAGCTGATAGAACAGCTAAACATCAAACTTTCTTTAGTATACTTGCACTCTCAGGTAATTCACAGCCATGGATAATTCTCTCTGTTATATTTTTTGTTTTCGATATTTTCATGGACAGAACAATTAATATCTTACAATTGCTCGTTTTAATAATATCAGGCTTAACTACAGCCTTAATCAAATATATAGTAAAAAGAAAAAGACCAAGTGATGACAGGCTAAAAAAATATGTAGCCAGAGGAGATTACTACAGTTTTCCAAGTGGTCATGCAAGCCGTATGGCAACTTCATCAATACTCATGATTCTCTTCTTTCAAGAAGTATGGTGGTTAGGTTTGTTATTTGGTCTATGGACTATTGGCGTGAACATAGCAAGGATATCATTAAGATTACACTATGTATTAGATATTATAGGTGGAACGGTTGTTGGTTTGATAGTAGGAGCAGTTTTCTTCATATTTTCGGGTCCAATTCTTGCTTTATTTGTACCTTTTGCTGAATGGTTTCCACACATCTTTTGATCTTTCTGTCTCATCTACCAATCAGTAAATATTTTAATATTCCATAACAAATTGCATTTATGAAGGAAGATTATTTAGATGATTTGCTTACAATACCTTTTATTTATTCACCTCAAATTTCCCCTGATGGGAAGTATTTAGCCTATTCATGGAGAAATATCAATCCTAACATTGATGTATTCTATGTTCCTACAGATGGTAGTTCCAACCCTATAGCTCTATCAAATACCCCAGAAATGTCAATAGTTAGATATTTCTATCCAAAGAGTAAGGCTGTTTTGGTTGGAGAAGATAAGAGTAGAAATGAAAGAGTTAGATTGTTTAGAATTAATCTAGATAATCCGCTCGAGATGATTCCATTAACCATGGAAAACCCTCCATTCTTCTTGAGAGGAGGGAGAATTCATCCAAGTGAGAAATGGTTGATATATGGAGCTAATTATTCCTTAACAGATAAAAAGGAAATTGAACCTACTTACATTTACAAACACAATTTAGAAACTGATGAGATGATATGTTTAGCAAAACCTAGTAAACCAACATGGTTATTCCCTGATTTATCAAAAAATGGGCAGAACATACTATATAGCAGAAAAGAGTACCATCCTAAAGGAGAACAAAAGTGGATTGTGGATATAGATGGTAATCAAGACAGAGAGATATTAAATTTCGGTGAGAAGGCAAGAGTATTTGCATCTTGGTTGTCTGATAGTAAGAGAATAGTGTTTCTTACCGATACAAAAGATAACATAGAACAGAAACATTACTCCCTTGGTATTTACAATGTCGAATCCGAAGAAATCACATGGGTAATCGATGATCCATTACGAAGTATTGAAGATTTTTCTGTTCCCCGAATTGGTAATTATTTCTTTGTATCAGAATATGAAAAAGCAAAAAAAAGAGTTTCAATTATTAACGTGGAAACCTTGCAAGAAACGAAATTACCTAGAATATCAGGAAATTATTATCCAATTGCCCCCTTAAATTCTAAGGATTGGATCGGCAAATATTATTCTTCAACTCAACCAGATGATATTATTAAATTCAATATTGATTCCATAAACCCTGTTAATTTCAAATCACTTACTTATGTTTGGAAACAAACAAAATTACAAAAAAGTGATTTGACTGCTGCTGAAGATTTTGACTGGAAATCTCATGATGGTGTTAATGTGCATGGTTGGTTGTACAAACCTAAAAAATCGAATGAAAAAACAATAATATACGTGCATGGTGGCCCTACTGCCCATTCTGAAGATGCTATTAATTCTCAAATCCAGTATTATACTAAATTAGGTTTTACAGTTCTTGATCCAAATTATAGAGGTTCAACTGGCTATGGGATTACCTTTGAAGATTCGATACGAGACAGAGGGTGGGGAGCTGATGAACAGGAGGATATTCTTTCAGGTATTAGAGCACTTATATCACAAGGAACAGCTGTAAGTGGTAAGGTTGGCATAACTGGAACAAGCTATGGGGGGTACTCAGCTTGGTTTGGGATAACAAAAGCTCCATTTGATATCATCGCGGCTTCAGCACCCATTTGTGGTATGACTGATCTGGAGATTGATTACGATACAACAAGACCTGATTTAAAACCTCTTTCAGCTGAAATGATGGGTGGCACTCCAACAGAAGTGCCAGATATATATTTTGAACGCTCACCCATTAACTTTGTTCAGGATATTAAAGGTAAATTACTAATTATTCAAGGAAGACGAGATCCCAATGTTTCTCCAAAGAATGTAGAGGAAGTTAGGAAGAATCTAGAAGAACACAAAATAGATTATGAGGAGTATATTTTCGAAGATGAAGGTCATGGAATTGTGAAAGTAAAGAATCAAAAAACTTTATTCAAAATGCTGTCAGATTTCTTTGAAAAATCACTCTAATCACTCTTTTTTCATATTTGTGTAAAGAGCTACACATCACGTTTTTAAGCCCTTTACTTTTCATTTGATTAGTTTTATAAATGTTCGATAACTAGTATATAATTGAGCCATATGCTATCACTAAATAGATCATCTAAACTGGAAATGGAGGATTTGGTAATGGTCGATCCATTCTCAGAAAAAAGAGCTAAGTTAACGATACAAAGAAATGGTTCAAGTTATACTATTAGTTACGTAGATATAAACGAAAATCCTACATATGATTATACAATAATTTGTGCTCATGGGTGGGGTTCAAGTAGCATAATTTACAGTTATCTACTAAAAATGTTAGGATCTCATTTTAGAATCATAGCTTATGATATGAAAGGTCATGGTTTTTCAGATGTTGACTCAGATTCTTATGATCTAGGATTATTTACAGAGGAATTAGCACAAATTGTGGATTATTTCAATCCAAAGAATCTAATCTTAATTGGGCATTCTATGGGGTCAGCAATAGTTCAAAACTATCTATGCTTAAAACCAGAAAGAGCAAAAGCAGCGGTAGTGCTTTCAAGTGCACCTAATTTCAGAGAACCATTTCCAAGAATGCTTCCTTTAATGTTTTACAGAATGGATGAAAGAGTGAAAAATATTCTTTTGCATGTAGTAATGAATATCATTACATCAGATTCAGTTAATCCAAAGTATATCAACATCATAAAAGAACAACGTAAGAGTATGCCATATCATGTTTTTAGACAAAGTTTACTGAATACAGTATATGCTTGGGATAAAGATGAAGAACTTAAGAAGTTAGAAACTCCGATTTTACTTATGGTAGGGGAAAAAGATCATCTTACTTCTGTTAAAGATTCAATGAAACTGCGAGAACTATTACCTAACTCGAGATTAGCAATACTACCTGATTCCAAACATGACTTATTGTTCGAAAATGGAAGGGATGTAGCGAATTTAGTTAAGGAATTTGTTGAATATCAAATTGAATTAGAATCTGTAAGATAATATCCTACACTATCTTATTATGTTTTCATTGTTGAGAGAATATCTTTAAATAATTATAATTATATCTTCTGAATATGACTGCAGAACCAATTGATCTGGTTGAAAAAGCAATAGAGAAGGGAGAGAAACTTGGTGCTCAGTATATTGAAGCACGCTTAGTTGATTTGAAAAGCAACACTAGTATTCTGAAAAGTGGAGTTCCTGAACTCGGAGCTATAATGAGAAGCAAGGGTATTGGAATAAGAGTACTGAAAGACGGTGGAGTAGGATTCGCTAGTTTTAATGAGATGACGAAAGAAGAGATGAATATAGCAGTAACTTTCGCAACTAAAATGGCTGAAGCAAGCGGAAATATGCGAACAAAGAAAATATCGTTTAGTGAAGAGGAAATTCACATAGCAACCTATCAAGCTATTGGTCAAAGTGGAAAAAGACCTTTAGAATTATCTCCTGAAGAGAAAATTAACAGATTAATCAATCTAGATAAAATTGCAGCTGAAGTAGAAACTGGTGCAATCATACCGTTCCGTTTCTTTCAAATGTTAGATCAAACAGAAAAGAAATTGATTATAACTAATGAAGGAGCAAGGATAGAGAGCGAAACTGACCTTCTACAACTCTTTGGATTGATTGTGGCAGTAAACCCCACTACGGGCTCAAAAGAGCAGTTAATGATACAAAAAGGAAAAGCTGGTGGGTATGAAGCATTAGATTTCTGGAAAATTGAAGATTATATAGAGAAACAAGTTAGAACATTGGGAAAAATAGTTACTGAAGCAAAGGAAGCTCCAAAAGGAACAATAGATTATGTAGTTGGTCCGAATGTTATTGGTATAATGTGTCATGAGAATCAAGGGCATCCATCTGAAGGAGATAGGATATTAGGAAGAGAAGGTGCTCAAGCAGGTGAAAGCTATCTTAAACAAGACATGATTGGTGAAAAAATAGGTTCTGATAAAGTTACAATAATAGATGATCCTTCATTATTAGGTTCTTATGGTTATTATCAATATGACGATGAAGGAATAAAGGCCGGACCAAGATATCTCTTAAAGGAAGGTATTTTTCAGGATATGCTTCATAATAGAGAATCAGCTGCTTTCATGCAAACAAAGAGTACAGCAGCAGCTCGAGCAATAGGTTATAACCGTGAACCAATCCCTAGAATGGCTAATACCTATCTGTTGCCAGGTGATTTCGAATTAGAGGAATTGATAGAGGACGTTAAACTTGGTGTCTTGATGCACAACTTTACAGAGTGGAATATTGATGACAGACGATATCAATCCAAGTATGTAGGATTAGAAGCATATCTAATCGAGAATGGTGAAGTTAAACACATGGTGAGAAGACCTGTAGTTGAAACTACAACTCCCAAACTATGGGGCTCAGTTGATGCAGTTGCTAAGAAGAGTTTGCTAGAATTTGACGCTGCTACTTGTGGCAAAGGTGATCCAATGCAGGGCGCACCTGTTTATCATGGTGGTTCATTCATGCGTATTCGTAATGTGGAGGTTAGGTGAGAGTAATGGTAGATAAATTAGATACTGAAAATGTTATGGATTTAACAATAAAGAAACTCCAAGAGTTAGGTTTTGAAGATTATATTTTACAGACAGAAAAAAGCAATAAGTCACAAATTAGATTTGCTGATAATCAAATAACAATTGTCAAGAATTGGGCTTCTATGAATTTAGGTGTTTTTGCAGTTAAAAATCAAAAAACAGTTGCTGTTGATCTCCAAGACTTAACATCTGAAACAATTTTATCATCTATTGATTCTCTCGATAAGCTTGTCTCCTCATTACCTCCAAATCAGAATTACATGGGAATATCCGATGGTCCATTTAGTTATCCATCTATTGATGAATTAAGCGATCCAGATCTAATAGATTTCCACGAACAAGCTCTCGATAAGGTGACAGCTTCGATCAATGCAGCTCAAGAAGAAGGAGCGAAAAGATCTGCAGGAGTGCTTTACTGGGATGCAACAAAAGTCCAGCTTGTTTCCTCAAGAGGAGCTAGAGCAAAAGCGCATTCAACCAAATATGAATATACAATTCGTTCCTTCATTGATGATACTAGTTCGGGAGCAGAAATAGATGTTGGACGATTATCTTCAAGGATTGATTTAGAAGAAGCAGGAAGAAAAGCAGGAAAAATAGCTAAAATGTCAGTTGGAGGAGTAAATGGCTCACCTGGGAAATATAATGTCATTCTAGCTCCTAAGGTAGCTGGTGATATTGTTGCAGCAACACCTGTAGCTGCTAATCCATTTTCTGTAGAGATAGGATTTTCTTGGTTAAAAGATAAAATTGGAGAACAGATAGGTCCCGAATTCGTTTCAGTTTATGATGATGCTCTTCTTCCGAATGGTCTAGGATCAAGATCGTTTGATGATGAAGGTCATCCAACTGGTAGGAATGTTTTAGTTGAGAATGGTATTTTGAAAGGTTTCATTCACAACACATCAACAGCTAAAAAAGCAGGAACAGTAAGTACAGGAAATGCTGGGCTTGTTTTCCCACAGAATACCAATGTATTCTTTGAACCTGGTGATCATTCATTTGATGAATTAATGGAAATATCCAAAGGCAAACCAACAATTTACCTTACTAATAACTGGTATACAAGATTTACTAGTTATGCAGATGGGATATTCTCAACTATTCCTAGAGATGGAATGTTCATAATAGAGAACGGTGAAATCTCAAAACCAGTTAGAGAATTAAGAGTAAGTGACACTATGTTTAACATTTTTGGGAATATCAAAGCATTGGGTAAGGACCTAAAACAAATAAAAAGCTGGGAAGTAAATACACCAACATTCATACCTGCTGTTTTGCTTGAAGATATTAACATAACTGCAGCTACTTCTTAATTCATGATTTCTACCTTTTTTTCTTTATTATTATTGAAGTTGTTACTATAGCAAAGAACGTAGTTAAGATAATTATATAGGAACCTGAAGATGAAGGTGTTGGGGGATTTGGCTTTCTACCTACCGATCCCACATAAGAACGAGCTAAATCAAGATCATATGTATAAGGTTCAAAATAACTAAATACAATTTCTGGGTCAGGATATTGGATACTTGCTGGTACTCCTAAGCCCATTAGAATCTCATCTACAATATAATTTCGAGGAATTGCATGACTTATACCTTTTCGAATATTTATTGCATATTCTCTAGTTCCAAGTGGTGTAAGCTCTCCTGTCCCTATTACTGGATGTTTCATATTGACACCTAGTTCAATAGATATGGGGGCTTTAGATTCAATATTTGAATAACCTGTTATCAAGTCAGGAAGAATGTAGGCTTTTAGCTTTATAACATCTATAACACCTGATTGTAGTTTTTCAATACCTTCTTGGTCGTTCGAAACATAAGTGCCATTCAGTGATAGAAGGTGAGGTTGAATCCCATTAGAGAAGGTTAAATTATTCCAATATGGATTAGGAGATAAATTGAATAAATTCAGATCTAAATCTAATGAATCAAGTATGTAGGGACCACAAGATGTTACCAGATCATACTGTACATCATATGTTCCGGGTAGTTCATCGAATATTGCGTAACCAAAAGCATCTATCAAGGGCTCAATTCTTGATTTATCGACTATTCCTAAACTTAGAACCTTATGTGGTGAATTATAGATTCTGTCTAGATTAAATTGGATAGTATAATTGTCTACAATTGAAATAGACTCAATTGATTGGAAACATTTCGCAAAGTTGATTAGTTGATTCGAAACTAATGATGAATTTAAATGTAAATCATAACTATATTTCACGTCCTCCGATAGAACTTGACTACCATCACTGAATTTGGCTAGTTGGTCAATGCCTACAGTGATATTCATTTTTCCATCGAGTTTTGATTTAATGAAGGTACTATTAGCAATCATTGGTACCCATTCTTCATATTGGTTTCTTGTATAGAGAGAACCATAAACTGCTTGTGTCCAAGTAGAATCACCCCTTGAATTCTGTTTGAAGATATTAGTTCCTGATAACTTCTCCCTAAAACCAAAGTTGATAATATGTCCATCAGAGTTTCCCCAATTCTCTATGCGATGTTGATTAACAGTAAGTAATGCCCAATCAATACCAGATACTGTATTTTTTAGACTAAATACAGTTCGAGGATAGCAAATGGCAATTGAGGGTAATTCGTCATATAAAATAGTAACAAGTTCAAATAGATATTCATATCCCTCATAATAAGTTTGATTCAAAAAAAAGTTAAGATAATTATCATAAATGATATTATTATATTGATAGTAATTTAATCCATTTGGAACAATGCTCTCACTGTCAAAATATCCTTCATGATCATGGTCAAAATCCCACGCAACTTCCCTCAAAACAATGTCATATCCACCTTCAGCATAAGTAGGTATATAATCGTAATCCCTTCCAATCGGATAATTCCATGTTCTTTCAGCTATATTATCGCTGGTAGTATGCTCAACAATGTTTATCCCTACTCCAATCTTTGGAAGGTTTTCTGATAATAATCCAGCTATTCTTGGAATTGCTGAATGCTCGTTTAGATTAAGAGTTAGTAAATCAATACTGAATGCTATTTGCACTGGATTTGATGTGTTTGAAGTACTTATGATTGAAGTGTTTACTATAAACAATATTAGAAAGGGTAATAATTTGAAACTGTTTTTTATGATTGTTCTATTCATTTATTGCAGCAACTTCTTCATTCATCTTTTCTCATTATTTTTCTTTCTTTTGCAAATAATTACTGTTGTGACTAATCCAAAAATCATTATAAGTAACATGTAATTTGACCCTATTTCTTCTGGTATTATACAAAGTGGTCCATAACTAGCCATTTCCAGATAAGATCGAGCTAAATCAAGATCATATGCATATGGCATAATTTCATCCCATCGATACATCGAATAAGGAGCAACTCCTGGTACACCTAAACCCAATAGAATATCCGTTATTATATCATCTCGAGGAATTGCATGGCTTATACCTTTTCGAATATTTATTGCAGATTCACCTGTCCCAACAGGTGTAAGCTCTCCAGTACCAAAAACAGGATGCATCATATTGAGACCTAATTCAATAGTTACACGATCAATAGATAATTCATTTGTATAACCTGTTTTTAAGTCAGGAATGATGTAGTCTTTCAATTCTATAAAATCTATAACACCTAATTCTAGTTTTTCAATACCTTCTTGATCGCTCGAAATATAAGAACTATTAAGTGACAAAAGATGAGGTTGTATTCCATTAGAGAATGATAAATTATTCCAGTATGGATTAGGAGATAAATTAAATAAATTCTGATCTAAATCTAATAAATCAAGCTTATAAGGACCACAAGAAGTTACCAGATCATATTGTACATCAAAGGTTCCAGGTAGTTCCTCGAATATTTCATAACCAAAAGTATCGACTAAGGGTTCAACTCTTGATTTATCTAATATCCCTAAACTAAGAATCTTACATGGTGAAAAATATATTTTGTTCAGATTAAATTGAAGCGTATAATTATCTATAATAGAAATAGACTCTATCAATTGGAAACATTTTGCATAATTAAATTGTTGACTAGAACTATGTGAAGTATTCAACAGTAATTCATAGCTATATTTCACATCCTCAGATAGAACTTGACTACCATCACTAAATTTCGCCAACCGATCCATACCTACTGTTATATTCATTTTCCCATTGTTTTTAGCACTAACAATTGTATTATTTGCAATCATTGGTATCCAATCTTCATAATGTTTAGTTCTTGTATATAAAGAACCATAGACTGCTTGTGTCCAAAAAGAATCACCAATAGAATTCTCATTAAATATACTGGTTCCTGATAATTTCTCCCTAAAACCATAGTTCAAAGTATAACCATCAGAGTTTTCCCAATTCTCTAATCGATGTTGATTTGTGTTAAGTAATTCCAACTCAAAACCAGATACAGAATCTTTGAGACTATAAACAGTTCGAGGATAGCAAATGGCAATTGATGGCAATTCGTCATATAATAGACGGTCAAGTGCAAGAAAATATGCAGTTCTAGTTGTTGGGTCACTTTCGTTTAGAAAGGAGTTGAGATCATCATCATACTTGGGGTTAATATATTGATAGTAATTTAATCCATTAGGTGGAATACTACCGCTGTCAAAATGTCCTTCATAAGTATAATCAAGATTCCACTTAATTTCCCTCAAAACAACATCAAAACCACCTTCACTATACGGTGGTAAATAACCATGTTCAAATCCAATTGGATAGCTCCATGTTCTTTCTGCAATTCTATCCTTAGTAGTTAATTCAATAATATTTATTCCTATTCCAATCTTCGGTAGATTTTCTGCTAATACTTCAGATATTTTGTGGATTCCTGCATGCTCTTGTTGGTTAAGAGCTAATATATCAATACTGAATGCTAAATTACCTGGACCAAGTGGTATTGATTCACCTAGACATGCAGTCGTTATAATTGATGTGTTAATAATAACTAGTATTAGAAAGGGTAACAATTTGAAACTGTTTTTAGTGACTGTACTTTCCATGTTACAAATTACTTTTAACTAAAAGACGTATTTAAGACTTGTTAGGGCATTTCAAGCATTAAAATAGAAACGGACAATTATATCTCTTAACCTTTCTAAACCCCTAATAACATATTATTAATTCATTCCAATCTAATGGATACTTTTTTCACTACTATCTCATAAAATTCTTAAATCCAACTATTCTCTGTAGATTTATGTCTAAGCAAATTTTAGAATGGGATCTATCAAACTTATACAAAGGAATAGATGACCCAAAAATCGAAGAAGATATGAAGAATATCGAAAAACTTGCTAGAAAGTTTAATTCTGAAGCAAAGGGTAATCTAGTAGATGCATCCCTTAAACCAGAACAATTGAAAGAATGGTATATAGCATTAGAAGAAATATTTGAGAGAATGTTCTATCTAAGCCTATTCGCAGGATTAATCTACTCAACTACTTCATTAGATGATGAAGTAAAAGAATTAAAAGCAAAAGTAGAAGAGTTCTCTGTTAAAATAAGAGAAACGGTTATCTTTTTTGAACTTGAACTTAATCTAATTTCCGAAGAGAAATATCAAGAATTCTTAAACTCAACAGAATTATCTAATTTTCGTCACGCTTTAGAATTTAATAGATTAAAGAAAGATCATCAGCTTTCTGAAAAAGAAGAGCAAATCATTATGATGAAAGATCTAACAGGAAGTGGTGGTTTTACAAAACTTTACGATGAAATAGAAAGCGGTTTCATGTATGAATTCGAAGTAGATGGAGAAAAGAAAGAAATGACTGGTTCTGAACTCTTTGCTTTCATGTATCATAAGGACAAAGATGTGAGATATAGAGCTCTACAAACCTTTGTTTCAAAATTCAAAGAAAATGAACTAATTTTCACTCATATTTACAATAATGTTCTGAAAGATTGGGATCTTGAAACAAAGAGAAAGAACTATGAAAAATCAATCTCAAGAAGGAATTTTGATAATGAGATAAGTGATAAAATAGTTGAAACCTTAGGAGATGTAACTTCAGATAGCAATTCAATAGTTGAACGATACTATAATTTGAAAAAGAAAGTAATAGGCTTAGACGAATTAAGAATGTCTGATATCTATGCTCCTGTAGGAGAAATTGGTAAAAAGTATACTTACGAGGAAGCTATAGAATTAGTTAAGGTAGTAAATGAAAGATTTTTGCCTGAATTCAAAGAGATTATTCAGAAACTGTACGATCTCAAACATATTGATGTAACTCCAAGAAAAGGAAAGACAGGTGGAGCTTTCTGTAGTTATGGAAGACAAACACAGTATCCTTTTGTTTTCGTCAATTTCACAGGAGATATTGAATCTGTACTTACTCTTGCTCATGAACTTGGACATGCTCTACATCACTATCATATACAACAAAATCAAACTTTCACTAATATTGGTTCATCTCTTGCTGTGGCTGAAATAGCTTCAGTTTTCAATGAAATTTTAGCTTTTGATTATCTGATGGAGCAAGATCTATCTAAAGATGAAAGGATAGCTTTGTTATGTAATCATATTGAAGGTAACTTCTCTACTTCTCATAGACAGAATGCTTTCTACCAATTTGAGAGAAGAGTACATGAATTAACGAAAACAAAACTACCTTCTACACAAGATTACAAAGAAATCTATGTAGAAGAAATGGAAAAAATGTTTGGTAATTCTGTAAGCAATATTAAGGAAGATTATGAAATTTATTGTTTTGTAGTATCGCACTTCATCCATGTTCCATTCTATGTTTATGCATATAATATGGCAAACTTGCTTGTTATTGCACTATACCAAATGTATCTAGAAGAGAAAGATGAGTTCAAACCAAAATTTGTCAAACTACTTTCTGTTGGAACTTCTTTAACACCTGAACAGATGCTTTCTGAAATTGGAGTTGACTTGAATGATCCAACCTTCTGGAAAAAGGGCATAAATTATCTTACAAGTCAAATAGATAAATTGGAGGAGCTACTTAGCTAAACTCCACCTACTTTTTTCAAACCAAACAAATTATGCCTTTTTAGTAAGAACTATTTTCAATTAGCATAAATTTCTTAAACCTTTACACTTCTTGTTTCACATGAAACTAACTGATTTTCATACACACACTTTCTTATCTGATGGTGTTCTTCCCCCAGCAGAACAGATTCGTAGGTTTATTGTAAACGGTTTCTATGCTATGGCAATAACAGATCATGTTGATTCTTCTAATATCGATTTTATTCTCAATAGCTTAATAAATTTACAAGAAGATTTTCGAGATGAAATAATCTTCATTCCAGGAGTTGAAATAACACATGTTCCGCCTTACAGAATACCTATTTTAGCAAAGAAAGCTAAAGAAAGGAACTGTTTAGTTGTTGTTCATGGAGAAACTATTGTTGAACCAGTAGCTGAAGGAACCAATTTAGCAGCCGTTTCATGTCCAGATGTAGATATTTTAGCTCATCCTGGAAACCTATCCTTCGAGGAAGCTGAAGCTGCAAAAAAGAATGATGTTTTTCTGGAAATAACTACAAGAGGAGGACATGATTTAGGCAATGGGAGAGTTGCTCGGTTTACTTTAGAAGCTGGTGCTAAGTTGATAGTAAATTCAGATTTTCATGCTCCGAGAGATTTCCTCACAATGAAAAAAGCTAAAGAAACTGCGAGAGGAGCAGGTATTCCAGAAGAATACTTTGAACAACTTTTTGAAACACATCCGAAAGAATTGATAAGTAGATTTAAGTGACAATTGACCCCATTTCATCTAATTTTCTTAGTTCTCAGCTGATATTATATAAGCAAGTAACAACCTTTTTACTTGATTCAAAAATTAAATTGTAATTTGTGGTTATCATGAAGAAAGTGATTTCAATATCTCTTGGTAGTAGTTCAAGAGATCACAAAGGTATTCTACAATTAGGTAATGAAAAAATCGAGATGAGTAGAGAGGGTGTTGATGGTGATGTAAAACTGTGTAAGAAGCGATTTGAAGAATTAGATGGAACAGTTGATTGTTTTGGTGCAGGTGGTTTCATGTTTGCTTTTCATACAGGTGATAAAGTATATAGAGTAAAACAAGCTGATAGATTAATCTCAGGTATCAAAAAAACACCCATTGTTGATGGAACTGGTATCAAGAAAACCATCGAAAGAATCTCAATGCAAGAATCTTATGACCAGATAAAAGACATTTTTGAAGATGAACCAAAAACCGCTTTCATGTCTACTGCAGTAGATAGATGGGAAATGGCTTGTTCATTAGCTGATGTCGGACTAGAAATTACCTGTGGTGATTTCATGTTCGGATTAGGTTTACCTATTGCAGTAAAAGGATTAGATAAAGTTCCTTTGCTTGCTAGTATCGTTTTACCATTTGTCAGACGTTTTCCTATGCGATGGATTTATCCGACTGGTTCAAGCCAAGATATAAGAAAACCCAAATATAAAAAATTCTATGAGAGAGCTACAGTGATAGCTGGAGATTATTTATACACGAAAAAATATGCACCAGATAACTTGGATAACAAGATAATCTTGACAAATACAACAACAGCTGAGGATATCGACAGTTTGAAAGATAGAGGTGTAGCAGCTGTAATCACAACAACTCCAAGAGTTCAAGGTAGATCATTTGGGACCAATGTTCTTGAAGCAGCTGTAACGGCTTACTCTGGATTAAATAGACAGTTAACTGATGAAGAAATGAAAAAGCGTGTAGATGAATTAGGACTTAAAGCTCAAGTACATAGATTCTAATTTCACTACCAACTTCACAAAATATAAGTAACAGCAAAATTGGAAGTTCTTAATGGTTAATACACTTCCTGCAGAAGGATCTATTGTTTATAGACATCAAGAAAGAAAATCTGGTTTTACTAAATTTGAAAGGAGACTAAATCGCGTTTTTATTTTCTTGTATAGGACATATTTACTCCCTCTTTTTGGATTAGGAAGAATAATGATTTTAATACAAACCATTGGAAGAAAAACAGGTAAGAAAGGAATTAAACCTGTTCTTTGTAGACGATTATACACGGGTAAACTCACTCTCTATAGCCCTAGAGGAATGGAAGCTGATTGGTTAAAAAATATTTTAGCAACCGAGAATCACATGTTCAAAATTCAAAAAGGTTTTAGAAAATTTAATGTAAAAGCAACTCTTATCCAAGATGAAGCGGTAAAAATACAACATCTAGAGTATTGGTTCAACAATTTTCGTGATGCGAAGAGTATTTTTGGATATGACCAAACAAAACACCAAAGAATCATAGGTAGAGAAGAATTCAATAATCTAGCAAAAATGATTGAATTCATTCAGTTCGACATTGTTTAAATTCCTATTTTTTTCACTTCATCTACACAATCTTTTATGATTTCGAAACCCAAAGAAATTATTCTGCGCATGTTATCGGAACTACTAAAACCTTCTAGAAAAACTATCCAACCTTCATAATAATAATCTTGATAATTCTCAGCAATTTGCTCATATCCTTTTTCTTCTAATAATTTCACTAAGGAAGTTCTATTTAATTTCCAGATGTCTAAAGGTTCTTCGTGTGTTTGACTGAGTAGCCTTATTGGAGTAGGAGATACTCTCCAGACCATCCTTCTAATCAAATTCCAGAGATCGAGACCAGTTCGATCAATGACAGTTTTAGGAAGTGTTGCAAGAAAATCTTCTTGTTCTATTAAATTGAATCGATCAATTCTTCTAATAAAATCTGTGGGCTTATCCTCGAATTTAGGGTATTTTCCTATTAAAACTCTAACATCTTCTGGTTTTGGGAAAATAAACGATTCTGAATTTTCTATGTCACTTATATTTACTATCTGCGTTCGTGGTATATGAAGACGATCAGGGTTCTTCTCAACAAATATGTCCTCATAGGTCTGTGAGATTCCTATTGAGCTGATAAAAGCATCAGTTAAATTCTCGAAAATAGTAGTATCCTCATGGATTTTAATGTGAATATCAACATCACTAATGATAGGAACATAATCTATTAGACTTTCCCATTCTTTTGTTGCTGACCCTTTAGAATACATAAATTCAATTTTATCACTATAGTTTTCTTCGAAAATATTTGTCCATATTTCTATGCAACTTTCAACATCTTTTCTTGCTTGAAGCAGATATTGGGAAAAGTCGTTCATTGTTTGAATTTATTTTCTAAGTTTATATTTTATTTCATGAAAGCTATTTTGTACAAAATTAAGAAATTATGAATGCAAAAATGTACAAAAATCAAGTTGATAGCCGCTAGTGATATTTCATTTACTATCAACAGAACATTTTTGATTTTGAACAAAAAAACAGCTTTTTAAGGGTTTAAATAGAAGAATCTATATAAGATAAATGGAAGCGAAATAATGAGCTCTGAAAGAGATAAAGGTGATGAATATTACACTCAATTTAATTTCAAAAAAGCCTTTCATTGGTATCTCAAAGCTAGAGACATTTTTTATCTTGCTGGGAAGGAGGAAGAGTTACGGAGTGTAGAGATTAAAATTGCTAGATGCTTCACTATTTTAGGTTTAAAAAATCAAGCAATCGACCTTCTTTTAGAATTATCAGAACAGACCAAAGAGCGATTGCTCATAGAAGAATACTATAAGATAACACTTGAACTTGCAACAGCTTATTTTGCTTATGGTGACTATATAGAAGGAGAAAAGTGTCTAGATAAGCTTGATCAAGATGTAGTTATGGAATCAAGTCCAGAAATATTCTTCCGATATTGGCAAACAAAAGCCCATCTTCAGTTAGTATATCATAAGTTATCAGATGCTCGAGAAACGGTTCATTTTCTACGTGAAAAGGCAAAGAAAATAGGAAATGATCCCTATTATTATGAATTACAAGTACTAGAAGCTCAAATAGATGCTGAGGAAGGGAAGGTCTTAGAAGCCTATTCAAACATAGAGGAAGCTTACAAATTCTTTGAATCTACTCCTTTTGAAAGATCAGCTTTTGAGAAAAAAATAATATTATCACAATTTGTTGAGGAACCTGAAGAGACTATTAGACTTATCGATGAATATCTAAATAGATATCAGCCTGAAGATATTCACCCTCTAATGTTTAATGCTCACAGAATCGAGCTACAATTAAGATCAGAAAAAATAACTATTTCTGAAGCAATTGAAAAAGGAGAAAGATTGTTGTCAACTGCTTCCAGTGTGGAAAACAAAGAATTAACAGCAAAAGTCAGAAGATTATTAGCTGGTCTTTATCAATCAACTGGAGAAACAAAAAAATCTTTTAGTTCTTTTGATAAAGCAAGAAAATTCTTTCTCTCACAAAATCTGGAATATGAAGAAGCTGTTACATTTTTCATATATTTACCTGCATTACTTCAACTCCATTCAGCAAAAACCTTGGGCATTTTAGGAATGGTTGGGGGTACAAGTATGAAAGATAGTGCAATTCTCGATAGTTTGGATTTAACAGAAGAAATTACTCGCATCAAAGATATTTTTGAGAGATATGATGATCCAGTAAGAGCAAAAATGGCACAATTCTTTGAGTTATCGTTTAAGATTTCAGTGATGGGTCATGGGCAAGATTTCAAGACTTCAATCAATGAAATTGATGCTATTTATCACTGGATGATAGATAGAGGGGAACTTAATTATTCAGAGATGATAGGACAATTTCTTGAGCTCATTAAGCAAATGAGGTAGGTTAAGTAAATGAGAAGATATAATCCAGATGAAAGAGTTCAAACATTCGAACCAATTCATAAATTTACTAGCTTACTAAGTGCAGAGATAGAAAGTCAGATTGAAGATGGTGTATTTGAGGAATATATTCTTGAATCACCGAGTTCAAGTAACCAGAGAACAATCATTTCAAAATTAAAGGATCCTGTTGAGAGATTACTAGTTTTATCAATAACTGCTAAGAATATGTCTGATAATCGAAAAACTGATGACAGAAATATACTCTTTTCCTTATCCCGAATACCTTATTTTCTCTTTCCAAATTTCACTGAAGACAACTTAAATCTCTACTCTCAAACTGATTTAGAGGAAGTTACAAATTTTATGGGTAAATTCACAAAAAATCTACCTCAATATTCTCCAAGGTTTGATGATCAGATGTTAATTACCTTAAAGATTGAATTCTACGTGAATTCATTGCTTTATTTTGCACAATCTATGTCAGAGAAAAGATTTCCTTATGGAAGTGAGTTTTACAGTTTTCTAAGTTTTATATTTAATGAATTCTACTCTATTCTCAAACCTATTTCAGAAGAAACTGAAAACGAGATTAAACACATTATGGATCTACTAAAACATTTTCTAACGTATACTACAATCATCTATTTCTTTGAACATTTTCCTGAACAAGCTATGGAAATCAGTTTCCTTTTACAAAATATGAAAAAAACAGTTTTATCTAAATCAGAGAAAGAGTTACTTATAGAATTTTTAGAAGAAACTATTTTGATTAGTAAAAATGACAAAGTAAAATTGTTTAATAAGTTAAGCAAAAATTAGTTTTCATCAAATAATTAATAACTGTTCTATGCAAGAATAAATTATGAGTAGTGGAATTATTCAAGTTAAAACATCTGTTTCTTCACTTGAAGAAGCTGAAAAACTTGCAGAAATGCTAGTTGAAAACAAACTAGCAGCTTGTGTGCAATTCTTTCCAATCACGAGCATTTGTCGGTGGAAGGATAATATAGAGAAGTTAGAAGAGTATGTTCTAATCATTAAAACAAGCGATTCTAGAAAAGCGTTAATCGTAGAAACTTTAAAGAAAACACATTCCTATGAACTGCCTGAAATAGTTATCGTAGAGAAAGATTTTGTTACAGAGGAATACAGTTTCTGGATTGATGTTCAAACATCGTAGTTTCTTAATCTATAGAATGATTAGGAAATAAAAAGATAAGACGAGTAATCCAGTTGTTACTAAATCTGCACATGAACTTAATATTGGATTTACTAAGTTGTCTGGATCTAAACCAAATCTATACGTTATGAACGCTGAAGATGTAGCGAGAATACCTATTACTAGAAATCCAACAGTATTGGATAAGATTAAAATTAAAAGCAACATACCATACGAAGAAAATGAAATCTCACTAGGAGATAACAGAGGGCCTAGTATACTATAAAGAAGAATTAGAATCAAACCAGCAGTAAAAATACCTCCAAATGAAGTTAAAAAGGTTGTAGATTTGAAGAAAGAGAAAGATGGTTTTATTGTACCTAAATGGAGTTTAGTTGAAGTTGTGTTTGCTAATATGGATCCTTGACTACCAACAGTACTAATCATCGCGGGATAAACAATCAAGAAAATGGGATGCTGCTCAATTATTAACATGGCTGTTGCTGAAGCTAACACCGTGCCTGTTCCCGAAGCAATCATATTTGTAAAAGTTAAAGTTGGCAAAGATTGTTTTATTGAACTTATTACATAATCTTGTTTTCCAAACTTTACAAAGTAAAAAACAATTCCCGTAATGACAAGGCCTATTATAGGCAAACCTAGATAAAGAGATAAATTGGTTCCCCGAGGACGATAAAGTTGACAAGCAGCAAAGAAGATGACAGTAATCAAGATGTCATTTATTGAAGACATAATCGGGTAAACATAAACATCAGGATCTCCTTTACGATTATAAATCCAAAATGTAAGGGTGAATGTAAAAACCATTGAAATTATTGCCCCTAGAGCAAATGTAGTAACAGAAATAACCAATATGTCAAGGAAATTAACAGAGAAATGTAAGATTATACTAAGAATAAATGCACTTATTGAGACCACTATAGCATCAAAAACTGAAAAAAAGAAAATTAACCCCATCAATTCATAAAACCTATTTGTATTTTTTCTCCAACTAGGTTTAATAGTACCCAAATGCAAAGCTGTACCTAACTTCCCTGACAATATTCCATTAATATCTCCCCTCACCGTTAGAAGTAAAGGATAAATGAGAAATACCCATTGAAAAAAACTTTCTAGCTCATTTAGTAAAACAGCGGAACGACCCGCGAAAAGTCCTCCAATATTGAATATCATTCCCCCTAACACTGCAAGAGTAAATCCAGCGAAGATTGAAAAGGGGGAACGATGCTTTATCATGCTGTTTTTGAAACACGATAAATCTTAATAAGTATACTCGTTACTAATTTTTTCTATAAAAATAACTAAAAAATGAGGGATTAATATTGTTTAAATCCAGATTTTTCTATTAATTCTGTTCTTCTCTTTGCAAGTGCGAAGAAAGTTTCTGCAACTTCAAAAGTTTTTGATAAATTTGGATCTACTTTGAATAGTGCCTTATAGTGAAAAGCAATAGGTCTGTCTGAGTCTACAATGCTTTTTGCTATGCTTAAAGCAGCTTTGAAATTTCCAGTCATCAACTCACGAGAAAATTTTAAGTTAGCGTTAGCTTCTATATCTTCTTCTGGAACAAGATCCAAATTTAATAACAAAATCCAAGATAGAGAGTCAAACAATTCAGAATCAACTCTTTCACACAGTTTTTTAAGATCAACATACCTTTGCTCAGATGTAGTACTCATATCAAACACCTAGTTATCTAAAACAAAACTATGTAAGATGTTTATATATTTTCTCCTTAATAAGAGAAAATCAAGCAATTATTTTGTTGCTATGACAAAAATGAATTCTCTCATATCTATCATTTTTATGTTTTCTTCACCAAATACACGTTCAATCTTCTCTTTAAGTAACTGTGGTGAGAATTGTGTAAGACTTGAAGTTCCTTTCTTTGGTATAAACAGATCAAAACCATGAGTTAGTTTGTTTAAAGATTCGAATAAATAACTCTCAAATTCAACTATCTCAACGAAAACTACTTTTCCTCCAGGCTCTAGAATTCTGTGTACTTCACCAATCAATTCATTTGTTTGTTTGTCTTCTAACAAACCTAAAGAGAGTATTGATAGTATGCGTTGAAGATAGTCAGATTTTAATGGAATATTATTTGGTTGAGCTTTAATATTCTGATAGAAAGGTATAACCATATCTTTAGCGTAAGGCATTAGTATATTGAATCGGTGAAAAAGATTTGCTTCCACAGGTTTTACACAAGCATTACAGCTTTCAGGTACTAAAAACTCTGGATTATTGGGACTTATTATCCCGAAGTCATTTTCTTTCTTACACCCCATTATACCAACACAAAATTCATTTAGAACAGATATCAGTGATCCCACCATTCCTTCAAAAATAGTGCTGATACCCCAATTTAATGCTCTTTTGAATTCGAACATGCCTTCTTGAGTGATCGACAGGAATTTTTTGTAACCTTCTCCTTTAATTTCAGATAAAGCAACAAGTTTGTCTTCTTCAAGTCTATCAAAGATGGCATAAAAAGAGCTCTCTGGTTTCTTTGAGATTTCAAAGTATTTAGATTTTAATCTATTTATCATTTCACCTTTATAAACAGGTTTTTGAGATTTTGTAAGAATCTTGAGAACTTCTAACTCTAACCAGCTGATTGAGAAGTAAGTACTTGTTTTGTTATCTATTGCTTCCATATCAATTGATGGATTCTTCTTTTCACTCATTAGGACACCCATTTTATTTCATTATAATAAGATTTGTTGAATAAAATAAATTAAGAAGAAAGTATGTAAAAAAATCAATATTTTACTTACGTTTCTTTTTAACAAACCAGACTATTGCTGCGATTGAAACTAAACCTGTAATTGCCCATGCTGTATTAATGGGTGCTGACACTATATAATCTACATATACCATTTCGAAGATATTATCTACAACAGTTCCATTAAGTAGTTCGTCATAATAGCTAACTGTTAACCCTTCAAGAGGATCAATTTCTAACTCTACAAAGAGTGTGTAATTGGTATTATCAACTTCAAAAATATCGTTTATTGTGAAGTTTACTAAGAAGTTAGCTCCTGCACTACTTACATTAAATAATTCTGTTTCTGCTTCAAATTCTTCTCGTATTGTAGTATTAATACCATTTTCTACCTTCATAATGTGCCAGAAAAGAGGGAATCCAGAACCAGTATATTTTTCTCCATCTACTTCGATTGAAGCATAAACGGAGTTAAGTTCGTCTTCTGTAATTGGTCCAGGATAAAGGCTATCTTTTAGCTGAACAGTGAAGTTGGAACCAACATCTAGAACACTATAAACGTCAACAGCTTCATTTGTATTGGTATTATTTGTAACAATCCATGTGAATGATCCATTTTTCACCATTTTGTCAGAATAATATAATCCATCCTCTGGTACTGCTGTAGTTAGGTTAGCAAAACAAATAAGAAATGCTACAACGAAAGTAATCTTTAATATTTTTTTCAAAGTTGTCACCTATTCAATTATAAACTAAATCATTAAACTTTCCTACTCTTTTAAATATTGCCTCTTTAACATTTCACAAATAAATCAACTAATTTTCACTTAAATATTAAAAAGAGAGGAGAATGGGAAGCAAAAATAAAATTAAAAAACCCAGTTAGAGCTTTCCTTCAATCCTAATTCTAACATCTTCGTTTTTCAATTTATTGGCATATTCTAGAGCTTTATGTAATATTTCCTTAGCTTTATCTGTTTGAGTAGAAAGCATCTCTGTACCTTGCTTTTCATAGATCCTCATTAAGTCAATATACCCCTCAAGACTTTCATAAATTGTTATGGAAGCTTGGTATTCAACTAATGCTTTTTCCAAATCTTTCTCTTTTTTAATATCTCCTAGAATTTCTTTAAATAATCCTTCATAGAAAGGATTATCTCTTTTTCTTGTAAGCTCTAATCCTGAATTTATGTGTTTTTGAGCCTCTTTTGGATTAATCGATTTATTGGAATATGCAAATTGATAGTACATGTAAATCTTTTGATCAAAATATTGAGGAGTAGTCTCACCTTCAGATATATCTTCTATGAGCTTCAGAAGTTTCTTCTGTAATCTGTCTGCTTTCTTTGAATTCTGTGTTAAGATGTATAGAATTTGAGCAGAAATGTAGTAGAAATACGAATTTATTTGCTTATCATCTTTTTGGAACAGATCACCTATTTCCTCATATAAATCAGAAGTATATTTCAGCTCATCGTCACTAAATTTCTCATATTCTGAACCTTCTAAAAGCCCTTTTAAGCTGTCAAAAACATAATCTCCTGTTAGAACTTGGACATTATTGAGAGTTCTTAAGCCTTTAATGACATCAAAAGAAGATCTCTCAGAAAGCAACTCGTAAATCTTTCTAGTATGATCTGATTGTTCAATGATTTGAGGTGGAGGTATTTTGAGTCTATATTTCAGAGTATTTCCAGAATAAAGTAACAAAGTAGTTCTCTCGATTATTTCATCTAAGTTGAACTCGTCTCCGATATTTGTGTTATCTTTTAAATATAATTTTGAACTATTTAACATATTAAGAGCATCTTGGTATTGGAAATTCTCTAGTTGGAGCATACCTAGTTTGTAATCAATCCTTCCTAACCAAACATTTTCTCCTTTTTCTTCGAAGAACTTTCTTGCATTAATGTACAAAGAAAGAGCTTGTTCTTTGTTTGTTTCTATTTGACAGTTTGCAAAATAAAAAGTATTTACAGCAATGGATTCTTTATTTTCCAAGTTTTCTGCTAATTCTATAGCTTGACTAAATACAACAGAAGCATCCTTGAGATCGAAATTAGTCAGATTAATACCGAATGAAGTTAAACTTTGCAAACGTAATTCATCTTCTCCTGATTTTCTGGATTCACTTACAGCTAGTAAACAGAATTCTGTTGCCTCATCATGTCTATCTAATGATTCCAGAAGCCTAGCTAGAAAAGAAGCCATTTCAGCTGTTAATGAATGTGCATCTAGCATTTTACTTCTAGACAAAATTTCATTTATCTCTCTAATCATTATAGAAGGATCAGCATTTTCTAATTCGGAGAGTTTTCTCTTAAATTCTTCTTCAAGATTTTTTATCTCGACTTCAATTTTATCTCCATAAGTTATAATAACATCCTTTTGGGAACTTTGTTCTATCGCTTCCTCAGGTATATCTTCCAAACCAGCCATATCATCATATTCTTCAACGGCTATTGAAACTTCCTCAAAATCGCTAAGATCTTCATATTCTTCTTCTAGTTCCTCTAGTTCATCAAGTTCTCTTTCTTCAGACATTAACATCACAGAATTTGTTCTATAAAAATTAATATAACATATCATTACTTATATTTTATCCTAAAAAGTAAAAAATTAATAAAAGTTTTATTTATGAGAAAAGTAGTAATATATGTCAAAATTAAGGGTTTAATGAGTTTTGCTTGCAATATTTTTTATATTAGCGAAATTTAGTTACTAATATGAAGATTAAACTAGTCACTGATGCATCTGCACTTCTACCTAAAAAATTCATGGAAGATGAAAAGATAGCATACTTTGAGTCTGTACTTTTGATTAATGAAGAACCTAAAAGAGAATTAACTGAAATCAATCGTGAGGAATTTATTAACAGTCTTAGTACAGCGGATCCTTATCCTACTTCAAGTCAGATGAGTAGTCAAAATGCTATAGATGTTTATGAACAAGCAATAAAAGATGGTTATGATGAGATACTATACTTGGGATTAACTCCTCTAATTTCTAGCCATATGAATGTTGCTAGATTAGCAGCAAAGAGAATGAAAGGAAAAATCAAGATTACACCCTATTCAACTGATCTTACATGTGGTTCTCAAGGAGCTATGGTTTATCGTGCTTTAGAACTCCTAAAAACAGGCAAGTCAGTTAAAGAAATAACTGGTCACCTTGATAAAATCAAAGAAGATATCTATACAGTTGGAATGACAGGTGATATAATTACTTTGTTCCGAACAGGTAAAGTTAAACGCGGTTCAGTTCAAGGTATAATGGTATCACTTTTTAAGATGAAACCAATAGCAGAAGTAAATACGAAAGAAGGTTTTATAGGAATAGGTGCTGCTTTCTCAGAAAAGAGTGCTATGAAGAAAATGATTAAAGAGATAGCAATTAGAACCCATCCAGACAAGGAATATGATCTATTCATGGCTGATGCTCTAAATCCTGAACTAATGGCATGGTATGTTGAAGAGATCAAAAAAGTTCGAAAAATCAAACAAACATTCTACTGGGAAATGTCAGCTGTTATGGCCTTATCAGCTGGAAAAGGAGCAGTCACAGCAACAATTTCTCCATCTCTTGAAGAATAGGAGATAACAACTTTTTTTATTGAGCAATCATATGTAATCTGTAATGGATTCTGAAAATTACGATGTTATTATCATAGGTTCCGGTATGGGTGGTTTAGGATCAGGTTTAACACTTCAAAATCACAATCCCAAACTTAAGACACTCATTCTAGAACAACATTCTATTCCAGGTGGTTATGTAAATGGTTTTAGAAGAAAAGGGTATTATTTTGATAGTGGAGCTGAAGGATTAGTTTTCTGTGGAGATGGACAGTTATTTAAGTTAGCTCTAGATGAGCTTGGCGTCAAACAAGAGTTCATATTAATTGATCCTGTTGAAACATTGTATTTTCCTGATAAGAAAATAGTAATGTATGGAGATGAAAAAAAATATCAATCAGAGTTGATAAAACATTTTCCTGACAACAAAGATGGAATTATTCGGTTCTTTCAGGTAGTAAAATCAATAATGGATGAATTCCATTCAGTTGTAAAGGGAAAATTTGAACCTTCATTTAAGGAACTACTAAGGATTGTTTTTACTTGTCCTAATATGAGGAAAAACGCAACAAAATCATTTGATAATCTCCTTAATGAATATATTACTAATAACCAACTGAGAGATGTTTTAGCAATTTACAGTCTTTGGTTGGGAGTTCTACCGAGCAAAATAAGGGCAATTCAAGCAGCAGTAGTATTCTTTTCACCATACTACTACGGACACTATTATCCAAAAGGGGGTATGCTAGCTTTTGCGAAAAATATGGTTAATGCTTATTCTAAACAAGGTGGAGAGTTAAGATATCGTACAAAAGTCAAGAAAATAATAATTGAGAACGGGAAGGCAACAGGAGTAGAATTGGAAAACGGAACAGAACTTAGAGCTAAATGGATTGTCTCAAACTCTGATCTTAGTAAAACAGCTTTAGAATTAGTTGGAAAAGAACACTTACCTAGTGAATATATAGAATTCATCAGTAAAATGGAAAAATCAATCACTGGATTCGCAGTATTTCTTGGATTAAATACACATCTAAAAGATACTCCTTCACATATAGCATATAATCTGAAAACAGAAAAATATTTGGAGAGAGTTGCAGGTGGAAGATATGACCCTGAAGAGGTTTTAATCAGGATTCCAGATAAAATTGATCCTTCATTAAGAAACGATAAAGGATCATCGGTTATTTTGCTTACCGTAGCACCTTATGATTTTGAAAAGAATTGGGGATCGGGTAAAGATGGAAAACGAACAGCTAAGTATAAAGAAATTAAGGAAAAGTATTCCCAACAGCTTATTCAACTTGCAGAAGAAGTTATTCCAGATTTATCAAAACACATAGTAGTGAAAGAAACAGCAACACCATTAACATTCGAAAGTTATACACTAAATACTGAGGGGTCATGGTATGGGTTTAAAAAAGGTTACAAGAAACCAAAACAACAGACTCCTATCAAACATCTACTTCTGGCTGGAGGTAATGTAAAAGGAGCTGGCGTGCCTACTTGTTTCTTCTCAGGGATTAAAGCTGGGCAGATAATTCTGAAGAAATTGAAGAAAAAATAATGTTGCATATACCATTCTGATATTGTGCAAATTATGTTTAATTTTGTTTATTCTGGTGTACATTCCAAATAAAGTGATATATAACAGAAATCTTTTATCAATTTTTCATTGTAAATCTTGATGAATGTATTTTTGAAAAAACATTTTTATATTTTAAAAACAGTATAATTTCAAATTGTAAATAGTGAAAAAGATGAAAATAGGTTTACATATCGGTAAGTTTCACTGGCCTGGGAGTCCAGAAAATATTTCTAGTAAGCTTACTGAAATT
>DAOVER010000015.1 GCA_030668875.1 Candidatus Heimdallarchaeota archaeon | reverse complement strand
TAGTACTTCCGAATTAACGCAAAGTTTTAGGGTCAGAGTGCCGACAAAATTATTATGAAGTCAACTAATCCAATAAACTTCATACAAAGTTTAAAGAATCTTGTCCAGCAACTTAGACCCTGTAGAGAAGCAGTTCAAACTTCCTTAAAAATGTGTCACTTGTGGGAAGAGATAAACATACCACTGAAAGTGGAGAGAAAGAAAAAGATTATCCTTCCACAAGTAAAGAACACTTTGCTCCTGGCAGCAGCAGAAGGAACATCAATTGACCAGGCAGCAGCAACGGGAGCAAAAATGGATGGAGATACTATTCGTTATCACCTCAACAAGATGAGTGTAAAGGAAGTAAGGACAACAGTAAATGAGGTACTGAGGGAACAAGTGGTAAGCCTGAAAAAGAAGGGGAAAATCAACAAAAAGTGCAGTCTAGCAATTGACTCAACAGATTATGTCTATTATGGTAAGGTAAGGGATCCAGTGGTGTGCCATTACAAGAATAGCTATGTCTATCGTTACATAATGGTATCAACAGTAGGGGAGAAGGTCTCGGTCCCACTAACTATGCTACCTGTAGCACCTCTCGATAACAAGGTGAAACTAATAGAGGAACTATTGGACAATATTCGACCTTTAGGGCTCCGTATTAATGTGATCTATTTGGACCGAGGGTTTTACGCTAAGACTGTTATGTTCAACTTTTACTTCAAACGGATACCCTTTGTCATCGGGGCGAAGAAAACAACTAAAATAAAAGCGCTCCTCACCCAGTTGCCGAAAGACAATAAACTCCATCGTCTCCCCTACACCATCCGGACTGATGATGGGCAGGAACTACCTTTAACCTTAAACGCTTTCTGGCAAGGGGAAAAGAAGGGATGGTTTACCTCTCTCAGTTGGGGAGTAAATGCACAAGGTGTTAAGGCATATTGGCGTAGATGGGGGATTGAGACAGCTTTCCGACTGGTTAAAGCTCCCCGCATTAAGACCACTACTCAACTGTTGCTGTCCGTTACCTTTATGTCATGGTCGCTGTCTTGCTCGTTCTTTTCTATGCTATGCTCCGCTTAGCAGAACCTCCCTCTTTTCTCTGCTCGGTTCCTGCTGTCACGCATCTCCTCTCTGAAGAACCTGTCACCCTCTATCGTGTGCGGCGACTCTTCAGAACGCTTACTGAAGGAGGTGAGAGAGCATAAAAAGGCTTATTGCGGAAGTACTAATAATGCGAATAGGTTTAAAGATGGTATATGATTCTGAATCTGATGTAGTCATTATGTTTGGAGGAATTTTACACAAGGATAGTAATCCTGATGGAGTTGGATTGACATTTAATGATACGTGGTCTTATGATTATAACACAAATACTTGGGCTAACATAACTTCTGCAACACATCCAGTAAATTATTGGTTTGATAGTGTAGCATATGATATAGAAAGTGATTTAGTAATAGTATTTGGTGGTACAAAAGAAGAGAATGCCTACATGGACCCAACTGGTGGAGCTTATCATGGAGAAACCTGGTCATTTGACTATAATACAAATACTTGGGATAATATTACACCCTCAGTTAGTCCAGTTCCAAGAATAGGTGCAAGCATGGCTTATGATTCCGAACATGATCTAATTATTCTATTTGGAGGTTATACTCATCTGCTTCGAACTGAAATAGACCATGAAACCTGGTCATTCGATTACAATACTCTGAGCTGGACTGAACTGAATCCAGATAGTGAGCTTGAAAGAAGATCCTACTCAATGGCTTACGATTCTGAGAGTGAGAAAATAGTAATCTTTGGAGGAAATACAGGAGATGATCCTTATGATTTCATTGGTGACACTTGGGTTTTTGACTATGACTATAATAACTGGACGTTAATGCCAATTCCAGAGGTTCCAGACGATTCTAATGCTTTCTTTATACCATCAATACTCTCTATCTCAGAATTCTATAGTTAGCAATAATAATTTCTCAAATAATAGTATTTCAGGTTTATGGGTGGACTATTCTCGAAACAGTTCAGTAATAAATAATTCTTTCTTTAATGATGGTTTAGCATTTGAAAATCTATTCACTTCAAATCCAATTATTTTAAATAAATTAGAAGAATTTCCACTTGATTATTATCTTTCAATGAAGATAGAGAGCAATTTTGTTAACGAAAAACCTTTAGGATTTTATTCCAACTTGACTGATCAAACAATTACTTCAACAGAAGATGGTCAACTAATCTTTGTAAATTGTTTCAATTTAACAGTATCTGGTTTAACTCCAACAGAATTCTATGGAGCATCGTTTTACTACTGTAATTATTTAAAAATAATTGAAAATAATTTCTCTAGTCTTACAAGAAGTGGTATATTACAGGCAAATTCGGACTATACATTAATTGCAAATAATACTCTTAATTTCAATGGAGAAACAGGAATCTCACAATACAATTGTGATAATTCAGTAATTTACAATAATACTTGTTCATCAAACTACTGGGGAGGTATTTTTGTGATTCATTCCACTAACAGCACAATTAAACAGAATACATGTGATGATTCTGGGAATTATGATGGAATAACCGCATATCAATCATCTAATATTACTATCATTAAAAACACATGTAAAAACAATAGAGAAGCAGGAATAGTAGGCTGGGATTCTGAATACCTAATAATAGCAAACAATACAGTGATCAATAATCGTTTTGGAATATCTTGTGGTCCTGCTTATTTCTTCACCATATCCTTCAATAAAGTAGAATTGAGTAAACAAGGGGGGATTATAGTGCATACTTCTTCAATAAAAGGATCATCCCAAAATAGTACTCTTCAATATAACATTCTTGCTAACAATACTTTTTATGGAATTTCTATTCTTGCTGGTATCTACATCGTAATCCATCATAATAGTTTTACATTTAACAATCTAATTAGTAGTCAAGGATTCGATTCAGGATCAGGTAATTACTGGTATGATGTCGATTTACTAGAAGGAAACTTCTGGAACGACTGGTCAAGTGGAAATTACTCCATTGATGGTTCTGCTGGAGCAGAAGACATTTATCCTCTTTCTAGTAGTCCAGTTTAGGTTTTCTTTCTCTAATCTGAATAAGAGATAATAGTAATTGATTTAACAGTAGTAGCTATTCAGAATATGCAAATTACAAAAACTGTGTGGAAAGCGATTAGTGGAGACATAGCATAAACCAGTTGATACTTTGACAAGTTTTAAATTGTTACACTTTCAAATTCAATTAACTATGTCATCCTTAGAGAGAAAGAAATGCGTTAATTGTCATACAGAAGGTGTATCAATATTAGAGAGAAAAGAGACATATCATCATGATCAAGGAATTTTCTATAAAATATATCATGTTACTTATGTATGCAAAAAGGGATGCTGGCACAATTGGACAGAATATTATAGAACAGAACTAAAGGATTTTAATGAGGATGGAACTGAACAAATAATATTCCCGGAAGAAGAAATCATAACTCCAGATAGAATAAACTTTCAAGAGGAATAGTCAAATTTTAATATAAAAAAAAAGTAAAAAAGAAATTTTTTTTTAGTTTGGCCACATTAGCTCTTTGTCTTGAATAACATAAATCAAATCAACAAGCCAACCTATTCCTAATAGACCTAGTGTAAATAGCCAGAGGATACCTGTCTTTTTGTATCCTTTGTAAAATCTGTATATTCCAAATGTGCCTAGAAAGAAAGTTAATAGAAAATCTACTACTTCAACCATTTTAATCACTTTTTTCATTTATGACAAAAGTCACACAACAAAGATATTTAGGTTACTTAAAAAAGTAACGTGATGTTGTATCTAGATTTATATGGATAGTATTAAGTAACAATTCATTAATGATTTGATTAATCAATTGAACGTTTATTTTCTTAACGTATTCACAAGTCTATCCATACATTCTTCAAGGATACTTCTTGGACACGCAACATTTATTCTTTCGAATCCTTCTCCACCTTTTCCAAACATTGTACCGCCATCTAAGGCAACTTTAGCTTTATGAAGCAAGAATTCTCTCCTTTCTTCATCATTCATACCTAAACTTGAGAAATCAACCCAAGCAAGATAAGTACCCTCGGGATTAACCATATGAACATCTGGTAAATGCTCTTCAAGATAAGTTTTTAGGAATTTGAAGTTCTCATGAACATACTTCATTACTTGTTCTAACCACTCCTCACCTTCATTATAAGCACTGATAAGAGAACTTATTCCAAAAGCATTCGGGATACCAAGACTGTTTCTCCCAGACATACCTTGGGTGAAAGTATCTAGTAATTTTTTGTTCGGTATAATAATGTTGGAAGTTTGAAGTCCAGCAATGTTGAATGTTTTGCTTGGTGCTGTGCAGATAATAGTGTGATCATTATAATCTCCACTTATCTTAGAAAATACTGTGTGTTCATATCCAGGTAGAATAAGATCATGATGAATTTCATCAGAAATAATTAATACATCATTTTCTAAACATATGTCGCCAAGTTTTTTCAACTCCTCTTTTGTCCATACTCTTCCAACAGGATTATGTGGACTGCATAAAATAAACATTTTAGTTAATGGATCTTTAGCTTTTTCTTCAAAATCATCAAAGTCGAATAAGTATTTATTGTTTTCATAAACAAGTTGATTATTTTGGATACGCCTTCCATTATTTTCTATGGTTGAAAAGAATGGATAATAAACTGGAGATTGTACAATTATCTTGTCACCAGCATGAGTAAAGGAACGAATCATGACATTAATTGCTGGCACTATACCAGGGCTATAAACTATCCATTCTTTCTCGATTTCCCAATTATGTCTTCGTTTCATCCAACTTGTAACTGCATCAAAGTATTCAGGAGTTTTATGCCAACTATAACCATATATTCCTTCCTCAGCTTTTTGTTTCATTGCTTCTATCAAGGGTTGTGGGCATTGAAAATCCATATCAGCAACCCATAGAGGAAGCACATCAGAAGTGCCAAAAAACTCTTCAAGTAAATGTTTATCCCATTTTATTGCATGAGTACCTTTGCGATCAATAATTTTATCAAAATCATATTTCATATATAGTCAACTTTGACAATCCTCACTCTTTTTAAATATTACCAGAAGGGAAAAGTATGAAGTATCAAACAATTCTATTTATTCTATTTCATTTCACTGATACATTCATCCAAAATATCTATCAAAACTTTTTTGTCAAAGCTATATTCATGATTATGATTTAATTGAAGTAATTCTACAAACATTCTTTTGATGACCCACTTTACTTCTTCTTCATTACCACACACAAGATATCTTAGTTTTGGTTTTTCTGAGAATAAAGCATCAAATATCGCTTCTGCTACCTTAAATGGTTCTGGAAATCCATGATCTGTTGAGAAACCTTCTTCTACTTCCTTAAACTGTTGTTTCCTTTGTACGGCAGTCATATTTATCCTATAACTTTCTTCTTCTTTTCTCATTTTCTCAATCAAATTACTACCTATATCAGATTTAAAATTGCCAGGTTCTATGACACTCACGTTCATATCAAAATCTGCTGCATTTTGAATAAGTGTATCAGAATAAGCTTCTAAAGCATGCTTACTCATACTATACAAACCAAGAATTTTGCCAGTCAAAATACCACTGATTGAGCTTATATTCACGATTCTCCCCTTAGATTTTCTTAATAATGGGAAACAAGCTAAAGTCATACGATGAGGACCATAAACATTTACTTCGAATAAATCCTTCATCATTTCCATAGATGTTGTAATAATTGGTCCAAACACTACAATTCCAGCATTATTTACTAAGCCATAAAGTCCTCTACCTTCCTTTGTAATGGTTTCAATAGCTTGTTTAACTTGCTCATCATTTGTCACATCAAGTTTGATAGCAAGAGTATTAGGAAGCTTGTTTAATTCTTCAATATCCTTATCTTTTCTAGCACCTGCATAGACAAAATATCCCTTATCTATGAGCAATTCTAAGGTTTTTCTACCAATACCACTATTTGCACCAGTGATTAAAACAGCCTTCAATTCTTCTTTATCACTCATAGTTAGAAGTTAAAAGAAGACTTAAAAAATTATTCCACAGTGATTCAGATAAACTTACCAATATAGATTATGTAATCTCTCTCATGAGTAAAACCAACTGATTCAGCTGTTTTCTGACTTGCTATATTTTTTACATTAGTATGCCACCCAATCTTCTTTATACCCTCATTTACGCAATGTTCAAGAGTTGCAGAAACAAGTAATTTAGTAAGACCTTTTCCCTGGAATTTTTCCTCAGTAATAATCCCCAATTCAATTCTGTCACGTTTATCATTAACATAATTGATAATATTATAACTCACAATCTCTTCGTCCTTGTAGATCATAAAGAAACCTAATCCTCTTTCAAGAAAACTATCATAAGTACCATACAGATCAGTAATCCATTTGTTAATCATCATATGTTTTTTAACTGCTTCCTTTTGCAAAGTATCTTTATCTATTTGATGAACAAAATAAGATTCAGGAATTAGTTTTTGCCAGTTGGGTATTTTAAGTTTATCAAAAACATAATGTTTTCTAGTTTCCAAGATAGATTCAGGGAAGAGTCTCGGAATAGTTTCTAACCAATTTTTGTCAAATATTATGAAGAAAAATTTATTGACAAAATGACTCATTCTTGTGGGTATAATATTTCTATTAATCTCTTCAATTATGCTTAAATTAAAGTCTATGTTTGTCTCTTCTCCTACAAACATAAAGGTTCTGTGGCCTAAATTAAGAAACGTGGAAGAGGGATTATCTAAGTTATCCACAAGTATTCTTCCTTGATAATTGTTTTCGAATACAGAAGTAACAGAAAGATCAATCTCTTCTATACTAGAAAACATTTTACGAACTTTTCGATAATTTTCTGGGGTTAATTCTGCAAACATTCTAATCCTCCTTATTTTTCTGAATAGCTTCAATGAATAGATCCCATTTAGATTCGTTTTTTATAAATTTAAAATTAACCTCTTCTTCAAACGTTTCTAGATTATTGTACCCTAAGTCAATAGCTTTTTGAATATTCTCTAAACACGTTTCTTTCTTTCCATATGCTGCATAAAAAGAAGCACACTCCATCACTAACTTATCAATTGTAAAGCCCCATTTGGTAAGGAATGCTGATGTCTTAACATCCTCAGCTCCTGCGGAATGAGCATCTATTACTAAACCGTAGAATTTGATTGCTTCAGTGTAGTTTTTGCCCAGATAGTTATTATATCCTTGAACGATGAAATTATCGAATTTGTTGAAGAAACATGCAACTTTCCAATAATCCTTCACTTTTTCAAACCCTATACTCAAAGCTGTTTTATTTGAACCAATGTTATTGACACCACAATGCCAACCAACCGTCTCATATTTTGAAAGATTAAGCTCAGCTGTAGCTGAACCAACAATTGTAGCAAGACCTTTTTTTCGGTGTTCGTTTCTAGTAGCTATTCCTACTTCTATATGGTTGTCTACTGTAAGATATTCTACAGTGCACCAAGCAACGATCTCTTTCAAATTATAAACAATATAAAATCCTCTAGTTTCCTTGAGATGTTCTTCAAAAGGTAGCCAATTTTCTTCTATTTCTTCTATTAGCCATTCATAATTTTCCAGATGTTTTTTTTCAAGCAAAGATAAATCTACAGGTTCTATTGTATACCCTTTAAGGATTTTCTCTCTCCAATCTTTCTCCTTTAGCTCTTTAATCTCGTAATAATATCGTGGATATGCAAATGAGTATGGGAAAGTAGAAGTAAGAGCTTCTATCCAATCATCAGAAGAGAAGTAAAAATCTAATTCATAGAGATCTTGTACCTCAAGTAACTCTCTCCTCTCAGAAAAGAAGAAGTCTCTTAAGGCAATATTGAATGCACTATTGGTAGAATCACCACCTAAAAATGTCCTATGTTTGACTATCAAGGCAGCTGTCTTAGGTGAATCTAGATTGTCTACAAAAACTGTTTTTTCAATAGGAGTTCTCTCAAGATGACTTCTAGCAGCATTAATGAATCGAGCGTTATTGTAGAGAGGAATTGTCTCTTTGTATCTCTCTTTAGGCAATTCTACAAACATTTTCTGCACCCTATAATTATTTTGAAAGAATTTCTTTTACGATAGATTGTTTTGTACTCTTTAAATTCTTCTACAAATTTATCTTCAATACATCTCTGTATTTTTATCAGTTTTAATTCTTGTGTCATTTTATATCACATAATTATGAGAAGACAATGATGGATGAATTAACCTAACTAAATCAACACCAAAAACAAAAAATCAGTTTGTTGTGTCAGTGTTGCTCTTTACAATCAGATTAACTTGAATTTTACATAACATACAATCACTGACACCTCGTTTTTTAGTATTTCAAGTGAATTGTATGCACTTATATAATTTATGTCGATTCTATCTCGCTTTCTTCTTCATGATTTATCTTCTTCAATGATAAGATTACAGTATAGGTAGCAACTCCAAGAAAGATAGTAAAGCTAAGTATTAATGTTTGAAGTTCGCTGGATTTTATTAAATCTATAGGGTCATAACTATACACTCTGAACCCTACAAAATAGTACACCCAATCTGCTCTCATATACAGAGGTTGAATTATTCTATCATGATAAACAAAGGAACGATCATCTTGAACCATTACATATGTATCGTTAAAATAATAGAAGTATTCCCCCCAAGCACCTAATTCGAGTGATGTGTTAAGGGGGTCAGGATAACCACCTCCCACATGTATTGTTGACAACAAATTATGAGTTTCAAGAGAAAAGTCAAGAAATGACTTCCAAACAGAACTAAATCTTGTTCCTGAGCTACTTTGTGGATTAGTAAATGGGTTTTCATTGTAAGTAATCCAAGCTTGTCCTGATTCATCTATACTGAATTGTCTCGGTCTTCCGAAATTCGTTATATTAAAAGAATCTATAATATTCAGTGTATTCAAATCATAACAGGTGATGTTCCGTTCTACCCAATAACCATCTAGTTCTCCCCCTTCTGTGCAGTAGATTTTATCGTTCCAAATATCAAAATTTGTTCTTACTAAATCATTTACATCCGGATAACTTGATGTAGGTACAGATAGAGTCCTGTTAGAAATTATTCCATGAGTTATGTTAAATGTACAGAAATATTGGGTTATTGGGAAGGTTAAAGTAAGTAATGTAAAGAAATTTGTACCATTATATCCTAGCCCCATACAATTTAAACTGCTATTAAGGAAAGGCAAATTATGCTCTTTCACATCAATTATAGTATTGACTTCATCATTAATTTTTATTTCTACTATTTTTCTCTGAGTATAATTTTCATCTTGACCTAGAATGAATATCCTGTCATCAAAAGCTGTTAGTCCATCTGATTGAAAACCATTAATTTGCATTCTAATAGGTTCATCCAAAATCATATCAAGGACACGGGTTGTTTCTGTGTATCCTAGATAGAATAGTTCTCCATACTCTTCTTCTATTCTCTTATTATCCATAATCACATAACTAAAAACAGACACACTTATAGTTAGAGCAATTAAACTCAAGGAAAAGGAAATGATTAGTTTTTTATTTGACATAGTTTTCCTCTCAACATAACCTATAATTATTAGATTTACCTTAATATATTTACTGAATAATAATGTAATAAATTTGCGCTTGTAAAATATTATTATTAGCTACTTTGTTTTTATTCATCTATGAATTCTTTCAAAGTAGTTTGTGTGAACTTAAGATATTTGTCTCCTTTCTTTCGACTATATTTGTCTCTCAAGTATTCTGAAGTTATTTCTTTTGATTGAGGAACTTTTTTATGATCTCTTTTCAAGATAGATTTGACATCTTTGTAAGTGAAGTAACAGTCTTGTAAATCTGAAGCAATTTCAGTTGCTGTTTGTCTAACATCTTTTTGATTGTAAAAAAGAGCTGCTTTAAGAGGAGCTAAAGCATTAGGATCATCAAGTTCTTTTAGCGCGGTGATTAGAGTCTTGACTGCAGGCTTACCTATCCTTTCTAAAGCATACACTGAATATTCTCTAACTAATGCATCTTCTTTCTTATCTTTGAGCGTATTAATTAAAGGATGAATAGCTTTGGGATCACCTATTTTACCTAAGGTTTCAACAGCACAAACTCTAACTGTACTCTGAATATTGCTTAATTCAGCTATCAAAGGTTCAACAGCATAGGAACCAATCTCTTCCAGAAATCTGGCAGCTAGATACCGAACATCTTTATCTTCGTCTTTGAAGGCATCAATCAGCGGTTCAACAACTTTATCCCCTAATTTAGAAATAACTGCGGCAAGATGGTTAATCTCTTTAGAATCTTTATCCTTTAATTCAGAGATTAGGTTGATGATGCTTTCGCTATCGTCTAACTTATCGATGTATTTTGTACTCATTAACAATCCTGCTCAGAGACGTTGGTTGAACCTCAACAAAAGATGATTTTACACTGCATATATAATGATTTCCCCTATAATGTAATACCGACTAAAAGTTCAATGTAGAGGATTTTCATTAAAATTTATAAGTGTATAAGAGTATAATACATGAATCTGAAAAGATTAAGTGTAAATCCCTTGAAGAAGAAGCAACAAATAGTAGCATTCGCTTTAGTTATTTGCTTCACAATTTCAGCTGTTAGCAGTGCTAGTAGTGTGTGTGGAAATGCTGAACCTATTGCTAACTTGATTTTCAAAACAAATGGAGGCGGGGTTAGACCCGATTATGGTTTATATATTGCACAATATCTAAGGGCAATAGGCATAGAATTAGAAGTTAAAGTAGATGATGGGCTAATATTTCCTTTCGTAATACCAACTTGGGATTTTGATTTAACCATTGCAAGCCTATCAAATCTTCAAGGAGATCCTGACCCTATTAGATCAAATTTTGTTGATAGTGTTCAGATTCATTGGGTAACCCCAGATATACTGAAGTTAGGTTTTGGGTATAATGCTTTTCAAGATTCTCCATATTATAACGAACATAAGGATTTGATACATAGAGGAGTATTTGAAGAAAATATTTCTGCACGTAAAATAATCTATAACAGATGGCAACAGTTAGTTATGGAAAAAATTGTACCTATATTACCGTTCTTTGTTAATCATGAATATAGAGCAACATGGTCAAACCTTATTGGTTTCCAAAGCTCATGGGGGTTAGTCGATTCATTGCCTTATATGATTTATAATGGAATGCATGAAGGGCAAGAATCACAAGATGAACTACGAATCGCTAGTTCGAATTGGAGAGAGATGAATCCTTTTGAAATTAGCCTAGAACCTGACAAAGAATTATTAGATTTAATCACTGAACCTATTATTAGTTTGGACAATAAATATCTACCAACAAGAAACGGAGTTGTTGAGGATTGGGAGAGATTAGAGGATGATCATTATGTGTTCAAGCTAAGAGAAAATATCTACTGGAATCCCTCATACAATACTGCTGAAAGAAATGTAAGTTCAGATTTGCTTGATCCAACCAGTACTCCGTTGATGATAGGTTTAAAGGATGAGATGAGTAATGGAACAAATCAGCGTGTAACAGCTAAAGATGCAGTATTTTCTCTTCTTCTTTATTCAACAGAATATGTCAACGAAAGAGCTGACGAATTTCTATGGATTAAAGATATAAAAGTTGATAATAATGATCCTCTATCTTTTCATTTATATTTCCATGATTATGACCCTAGAACTGAAGAAGTTGAGATTTTTATCCCCTTCTGGCAAACCCTGAACAAACCTCTTCTACCAGAATTCTATTTTAATTCCTCAAGTTTAGAAATTTCTAATACAATTACTGGAATTGAATATATAGGCATAAATCAATCAATAACTGAGACAAATTCCTGGGGAAGTTATTTCTATTCTCCTTTTGGTTCAGGTAAATATATGTTAGATTACTACATTAGAAACTCCGTTACTGTTCTTCGATCAAGTCCTTATTGGTTTGGAATAGGAGTAATTGATGGGAAAAATTATACTATGAACATAGACTCCGTAGTTATTCGAGTTATTCCTGATATTTCAGCAGAATTGGCAGAATTTAAAGCAGGTAAATTAGACTTCATTAGAATGAACTATTTTCCTGATGAACGAATAGAAATGGATAGTGATATTAGATACACTATTTACGAGGATTATGGAGAAAAAGCAATTTTTCTTCTTTATAACACTGAGAGACCATTTATAGGTGCAGAAGATAATGAAATATGGATACAGAAAGACGGAAAAAACTTCACTAAGGCTGTTGCAGTCAGAAAAGCTATGAATTATGCTATAGATAGGTCAGAAATGAATGAAGTTATTCATGATAACGATTATATTATCTTTGATAGTACTATACCTAACTATCTTGAAGAATGGTATCACGATGATATAATAAAATATGATTACGATGATAAAAAAGCTGCAGAATGGTTAGAAGCTGCAGGTTACTTCACACCATATGCTACTAGTTATCCGTTTGGATTGTTAGCAATAAACGTGTTTCTACTAACTTCAACTCTTCTAGTATTCCAAAAAAGAATGAGGAAAAGGAAAAAATGATCGAAGGTTTACTTAGTAAAAAATCATTCGTTTTTGCTAGTTTAACTATCCTAATAGTTTCTGCAATTAGCATTCCATTATTCATAATATATCTGAATTTAGAAGACTACTCTGTTATTTGCTCTAATGCTGAGATATGTATTGATTCTGATGATGATTTCAAATATTATGGTTTTGAGGGAGATGGAACCAAAAATTTCCCTTACTTAATTGAGAATCGAAATTTTGCTAATCAATCTCAACAAGGAATTTTTATTGCAAATACAACAAGTTATTTTACTATACAAAATTGTATTTTTGATAACAGTAATTATTGTAGCATAGTCATCTCTGATATAAAAGAAAAAACAGCAAAAATAATTAATAATTCTTTTCTAAGCGAGCGGGGAATCCGGATAAATCGAGCTAACTCTACATCTATCACAGATAATTATTTTGTTAGTTTTGACATTGCTTTAAATATTGAATACAGTTCAAATTGTAGTGTTTCAAATAATTGCTTCTATGATAGTTTAATTTCGGGATTCGAGCTTGGGGGTTATATAGGTTTAGGAGTAAAAATCTATTACACTGAGAACACCACAATAGCAAACAATGAATTTAGCTCTACTTCTTATTGTATTAAAACTTACTACGCTAATTCAACTAATATCACTAATAATTTCATTTTAACAGCTGATTGTGGTATTGAAGCTTACAAATCAATAAATGTTACAATATCAAACAATTGCATCTCAGATTCTGGATGGGGTATATTTATCTTTTTTTCAAAGTTCTCTATTATTGAGAATAACACTTGTTCTTCTTGTCACTACTATGGGATTTATACAAATCGTTCACCTTATTCATTAGTTAAAAGAAACAACTGTACTAATACTGGTTTTTACATTTACAATGTGTTTGAAGCAGATTATGAAACATATCTTTTTTCAGATAATTTAGTAAATGGAAAAAAGTTAGGTTATTATGTTAATTTAGATAATTGTTCATTCGTCATACCTGATTATGGACAACTAATCTTTGTTTCATGTGACAATCTCTTAATCGCAAATCAATCTTTGAGTAACACAAATTTTGGTTTAATATTCTATTATTGTAGGTGGTCAATGATTATCAACAATACATTTGATTTTAATTATTCTGGGATCAGTCTTAGATATTCTGGTTATTCAGAATTGATTAACAATACCTTCAGATCTAATACAGGAGCTGGTATCCAAATTGGTTCCTCTACTTGTATGTCAATAACTAATAATACAGTGGAACAATCCATTTACGGTATTGCCCTTCAACAGGTTTTATTAACTAATATCACTGCAAACCGCATTATTCAAAACGAATATGGGATTATCATAAGTTCTAATTGTGAGGTTAATACGATTTCATTTAATATCTTCTTGAAGAATAAAGATAATGCAATTAATTTAGGTAGGTCTAGTAATATCAATTTCATTCATCATAATTCCTTCTTCTATAATAATGAAAATTCTACTTCCCAAGCATATGATAGTGGTTCAGGAAATTATTGGTACGATACATTAACACTTGAAGGAAATTATTGGTCTGACTGGAATCAGACTAATGGCTATCTAATTGGTGGTTACTCAGGATCAACAGACCCTTATCCTTTGTTAGAACCTCCAATTTTTTAGAATTTCATGGGAATCTGTTAAAAAATTTTGTTAATATTTATAAGTGTATAATAGTATAATACATGAATCTGGATGATTCAATGTAAATCCCTTGTAGAGTAAGAAGGATGAAAACATAAGATGAAAAATAAGACAAAGAAAACTATAGTTATAGTTGTTTCTAGTTTGATGATTATTTTAATTTTAACAGATTTAGTTTTTTCAACAAGATTTTTCATAATGCACTGGAAGAAAAGGAACCCTCCACCAATAATTTTCAATGAAGGTCCAAACTATCCTGAACCTATATGCAATTTAGTTCTCAAAACTACAGCTGAAGATAGATTGCTTGATATTGGATTAATTATTGTTAAGAATCTTAGATCAATACTAATTGAAGTTGAAATGAAAGTAGTAGAAAGAGGAATATTCAGTTCTCAACTGAATGTTACCCATGATTATGATTTATTTCTCATAAGTCTGAATACTTCTGAAATAACAGAACAGCTTTTTTGGAATGTAAGTAATTATAATAATCCAACAAATCTGAATCTAACTATACCTTATGTGATGCTAGCAAACAATTTGTTAGTTAATGCAACAAATGAGTCAAATCCAATTAAGAAGAGAGACTATTTACTTGAATTCCAAGATCTTGCTATGGATAAGCTAGTCTGCTTATTCCCAATAGTTACTTTAGTTCATGAATCTTACAATCAATCTATTTATCTTGGGTTTAACTTGCAAAGACCCTTTGTTGGAGGTTGTGACAATTATGTATATATAACAGCGCCTGGAAAGGAACTTAATTCTGTGGCAAGTGGAGTACGTAAAACAATATGCTATACTATAGACCGAGAGGATATAAATTACCAAATCTTTGATGGGGAAGCATCGATTATTGATTCCATTATTCTACCATATGAGAGTTATTGGATAAATAATGATTTACCGATTTATAATAGAAATGCAGATTTGGCATTTGAATGGTTAAATGCTGCAGGATATCTAATTATGGTCCATTGTTTTTATGATGGTGAGTTTCTCATTTATGGAGCACTTCTACTTACAGTAAATGTAATTCCATGTTTAATTCTTGTTTTCTTATCAAAGAAATGGAAGAAGTATAGGGATCAAGTCACCTTATTAGAAGAAAAGGTTAATTGAGGAAGAGCGCCTATTCGCTATTTTATTTGACTTCTCAATTTCAATAATACCTTCCTATAAGGGAGATAGATCAATTTAGAAGTGATGCTAGACCTTCTTGTATAGACGTAGTTCCTAGATAACCACCTTAGCAACAAGGTTGTTCAAAACTGAAAAAATCATCAAGATTTGTAGAAAGGACCTAAAACTCGCAAACTCCTTATAAGTGCATATACTCATAAAATAACAATTCTCTTGGTGAATTCTATATGTGTAAAAAAACAAATACGCTAGTCTTTGTTAGTTTACTTTCGGTGTCAATTCTCTATTCAGTTGTTAGTGTTCAAGCGAGTATTGAACCTCATTGTAATTTAGTTCTAAAAACTAACGGGGGAGGAGTAAGACCTGACTATGGTCTTTACATAGCTCAGTATCTTAGAGAAATCGGTATTGAAGTAGAAGTTAAAGTCGAAGAATGGACAGTGTTCGTTGGATGTTTACTGCTTACACAAGATTATGATATGTACATAATAGGACTGTCAGGAAATCAAAATCCATTTAATTCTTATGATGGTTTGTCTGTAAAAATACCTAGAGAGATACCATATGGAAACATTAGTGAAAATATGCTTATTGAAGGTGTTACCATAACTGATCTTGAACAAAAACAGCAACACTACTATAACTGGCAGCAATTAGTTATGGATAAGATAGTTCATATTCTACCATTGTTCTCACCGAGATCATACGTTGCTACATGGTCAAACACACTCGGTTATGATGTGCGCTGGGGAATAATTGACTCCTTACCTTACATCGAATATAGTGGTCTTCATGAAGGTCAAGATTCATTAACTGAATTCAACATAGCTGATGCTTATTGGAGAGATTTGAACCCATTACAAACAGATGATACATCCAGCTCTTTCATATTCAGCTTAATGGCTGAATCAATTGTTGGTTGGAGTCCTGATTTTGTCCCACTTAAAACCTCATTAGTTTCAGATTGGAAACAAATTGACGAATTCCATTACGAATTTACTATGAGAGATGATGTATGGTGGAACCCATCATTTGACGTAACAGGCAGAGATGCCAGCTCTGACCCACTTGACCCAACTACCACTCCTTTAATGGTAGGTCTAAAAAATGGTGAAGTTAGTAATGGTGAAAACCAACAAGTCACTGCCAAAGACGCAGTCTTTACCTACCTTGCATGGGCAAACGCAATCGTTAGTGAAAGTCCATCTTATCATAACTGGATTTCAGCTTGCTATGTTGACCCAGTAGATGAACTATCCTTCCACATTGAGATTGATGGAAACCCATATACTCCAGAAATTGAACAATACGTCGACTTTTGGGCCAGACTACCTTGGGAAATTCTACCCGAATTCTTCTTGAATTCCTCAAATCCCACTGTCTCATACACTTCTGGTGGAGCTGAATGTACTGGTTTCTATACTGGTATTCTAGACACTAATCCATGGTTATACTATAGTACTTCCGCATTTGGTTGTGGAAAATACATGTTAGATCATTATATCAAAAACTCCGTTACTGTTCTCCAAGCTAGCCCATACTGGATGTATGTTGGTGCAATTGACGGAACAACGCAAGATCTAGATATTGAAACATTCAACGTACGTGTTATATCTGATATTACTGAAGAATTAGCTGAATTCAAGGCTGGCAAATTGGACTGGACTGGTTTAATGTTCTTCCCATCTGAAAGAAAACAAATGCAAAATGATCAAAGATTCTCTGTTTTCAGCTATCCAAGGAATTCAATGACTTTTCTGGCCTTTAATCTTCAGAGACCTTTCGTAGGTGGTGTTGATAACTTTGTGTTTCTTACCGCAGAAGGTAAAGAAGATTATACTAAAGCAGTTGCTGTGAGAAAAGCTATTTGTTATGCTATTGATAGAAAAGATATCAACCATGTTGTTCACAATGGGGAATACATTATCAGTCATAGTATGATTTTACCCGCGAATACTTACCATTATTATAAAGATATTATCAAATATAATTATGATCTTGCAGAAGCTAATGAATGGCTAGAATTTGCAGGATACAATATAATTATAGCATATGCAAATATCTCATTCTACTTACCACTTCTTTGTATAATTGCTATTATTTGGATTAGGAGGAGGAAAAATATAAGTGAAAATTAACCAAAATCCCCTTTTGTTTTATTTGTCTATTCAAAATCGGAAGTTGCGAAGAATTGTGGTTTTTCTAGTTTCATAAAAGCGTTACAGAATAGGTCATAAAATGCAGAGAGGAAATAGGATAATTTCATGCGTCCTTGCATAAGAGAGAAGATATCAAGAAGTGTTTTCTGTTTGTTATCTAAGCAAGCTAATAATAGTTTATTATACTTATTATAGTCTCCTAGAGTTAACTTTCCATCTATGCTCCCCCATCTACTATCAAAATCTTTAATCGACTTTTTAGTAGAGATAGGAACTGTTACTGGTCCATTTAAGAGTATCATTAATTCTTTGAATTCTTGGATGAAATCATCCTTCTTTAATTTTTCTTCAAGATATTCCAAAAGTAAAGTAAAAACTTCATCGTTGATATGTACTGTTTGTTCAAGCAAGTTTGCTATTTCTTTGAACCATCTTTTTGCCTTTACTAAATCAGTTTTCTTGGAAACATTAGCGCGGATATGAACAAAACAGAATTGAGAATCAATCATTATATCGCGATCATCATCAGTTTTTTTTGGTTCCAATGAATATTGAAGTTGTCGTAATCTATCTTTAATAATTAACTCATTAATAACAGAAGCTTTGAAGCTTTTAGGAGGGTTAATTTTTATTTTTGCTAGCCCTGACTTTCTTGGAACTGGTACAGGCATACTTGCTAGATCGTCTGGAATAGATTTTGTAGCTTCCTCGCTGCTTATTGGTACCTGAGATCTGACTGCGTATTGACCATCAACAAACAAGATTAGTGCTATCAGTTTATCATCTTTGCATTTGTGAATGTCTACAAACTCACTTAAGCCTCTTGAATCAACTTTAATTTCCATTCCTGCTGGAAATAGTATAATTCTTTTTTTTGTGCAAGTATTACAGACATAAGTAATCTGCTGATGCTCTTGTTTTGTAGACATTTTAGTAAACCTAGGTTAATTATTATGTATAATTGTTTCAAGATTTTAATTGTTTCTTTACTCACATATCTCCAAAGTAATAATAATCTTAAACCAATAACTATTTTCTCAATCTGAGATAATCTAAATGAATGACATCAAAATCCTTGTTGGCAACAAAGAAGACATTCCAGTAAAATATTTAGAACAGCTGTTTGCTCTTCAACAACTAGAGGAGGAGGAGAAGTGGGGAATTTTACCGCCTGAGATTGAGTTGTTTAGAAAGAAATGGAAAGTCAGAGAAGTTTATTGGATTAAGAAGTTAAGAGCAGTAGCAATAAACTCAGAGGATCTTGTTGTAGGCTTTGGGATTATCGGATGGAATATAAAATATGAAAATCTTGATAGAGGTTGGTTTGTTGCATATGTTGCTAAAGAGCACAGAAGAAAAGGGATTGGAAAATCAATGCTTAAAGCTCTTATCACTAAACCCCCGGAGCAAATTAAACTCATATATGCAGGAAGTGTTCTAGGATCTAATGGAGAGTTCTTTCTAAGAAAAATAAAGAAAGATAATGACTATCAAGAGAAACGTAATGCTGCAGATTTAACAGAATTTAATGTCAATAAAGTGAGAGAGGAAGCTAATAAACTTCTGAAAAAAGCAAAGGAGAAAGGTTATAGAGTTGTTGAAGTTAAGAATATGACATTTGAAAATCATGTTGACATTGAAGAATTCGTTACTGTTGTTCAACAGATATGGAATGATATGCCAAGAGAAAAACTTACTTATGAAGATCATACTCTAACTCCTGAAAGATACAAAGAGATGTATGATATTGAAATGCTCGGTGGTGATAATTACTATTCTTTTCTATGTATACATGAAGAAACGAACAAACCTGTAGGGTATACTATTTTTAGTACAAATCCATTGAATAAGCAAGTAGCCTGGCAAGATGACACTGGGGTAATTCCAGAACATAGAGGGAAGGGATTAGGTTTGATGTTAAAATATCAATCTTTGTTGCAGCTCCTTGAAGAAACTAATGCTAAGTACTGGATAACAGGCAATGCTGGGAGTAATGAGCATATGATTAAGATCAATAAGACATTAAACCATAAATTATGGCTGACAGAATTAGAATTTGAATTGAAAAGAGAAGAAATCGAGAAATATTTAAAATCTTAACAAATCAACTAGAAAATTGATATGAAGTGGAAAAGTATCAATCAAAAGAATATATTGAAAACTACTTTTCTAATATGTTTATTATTTTCGTTATTTTTCTTTGCTCTGATTAATACTTCTTCTTCATTAGTGCAATTGAATGTAAATCCAAATCTAGATTCAATAAATGAGATTTTAATCACCTCTGATTCAGATCCAGATTTACTTAGTTTAACAGGAAATGGAACTATTGAAAATCCTTTCTTAATTGAAAATATCATTTTTACAGGACAACCTTCAACTGAGAATGTTATTTACATTTATAAAACAACTAAACACATCGAAATACGTAACTGTACTTTTTATGAAGGTATTTATGGAATAAAAATCAAAGACATTCTAAATGAAACAATAAACATTGTCAATAACACTTTCAATGGTAACTCATATTCGATGATAAATGGGATAAGAGTAGAAAATTCATATCGTGTTAAATTGGAATGGAATATTTTCTCTAGATGTGAGGCTGGTATTTACAATTATTATTCTCAGTTTTGTTATTTAACTAACAATACTTTCTCTAAGTGTCTATATCCAGTTATGATTAGTCATTCAGATGATTGTCATATATATAATAATCAGTTTTTCTTGTGTGATAATGGAATACTAACTAGTCACTCTGACCGGACATTAATTTATAACAATCATTTTTCATTTCTTAACAATATGTACTATAATTTAGATGATAATTCAATAGATATAGAATACTCTGAAGGATGTAAAGTTGTATCTAATATAATTTTTTCAGCTGGTGATGTTGGTATACGTGCTATAAATTGTGACACTTTACTTATAAGTAAAAATGGTATTTCGAAAACTGAAGTTGGAATATTGATTGAGTCTGTAGAAAGTATCTTTTATGAAACTGCTAATTATCCGATAATACAGTTTAATAACATTTCACAAAGTAATAATATTGGTTTATCTTTAAAAGAGATTATTGGGGCTTTTATTTATTCAAATAAAATCGAAGAGAGTAGATATAAAGGAATCAGTGCAGAAGGTATAGTAAGTACCTTGATATCTCGGAATTCAATTCTTCAAAATGGTTTAAATGGTATCTTCTTATATAAATGTTCAGAAAATATGATTGAAAAGAATTCCATATCTTATAACGATGGAAATGGTCTTCATTTAATGAATAGTAATAATATTTCAATTAATTACAATTACTTCCATCATAATCGGGATTATGGAGTATATATCGATTATGAGAGTTATTGGAATCAAATAGATCATAATGAATTTTACAGTAATAACCAAATGGGTGAGAGTCAAGCATATGATGATGGTGAAGAAAATCTATGGTACAATCCTACAACCTTAGAGGGAAATTTCTGGAGTGACTTTGAAAGTGGAGATTATGAGATAGATGGAGCTAGTAACTCAGCAGACACATATCCGCTTTCAGATAAAATTGATGAAGAGTACACTGTTATAGCAAACATTCTTTTTGTACCTTCTATTATGATTTTATTTCTATTCCTTTTAGTATTAAGACTTCCAAGAAGAAGTAAAAAAAGAAGTTAACTATCCTTTACTACAAGACTCACCTTCTTCTCTGCAACAGTAATTTCTGCTATTGTTCCTGAAATAAAATCTATATAATCCTTCTCAATTCCATCACTGTTTTTGTATGAGGGTTGACAGCTACTTGTATTTGTTTTGTTGCTTGTGAGACCATTGTCTTCACCTACTTATCCACAGAATGGCATATAAACGCGAAGAAAAGTCAGCTAGGAGGAGTTTTCCCTATTCTCACTAACATATTCTCTCTTTCTTATTTTCGCTAAAAATTTTTCCCCTCATTTTCCCTCATAACAAGATTGGGTAAGTTTCTGCTCATCAGTTGACTACGGTTTTAATGTTTCTATTATTTTAATGTTTCACCATGCAAACGTGGAAAGATTTTTTTATGCTTGAAGAAACACAAATGTAAAAAAGGTATTGACAAATGAATAAGAAAAATTTTGTTTTACTTGTTTTGATTCTGGCATCAACATTTTCTGCTTTAACTATAATTGGAGAACAAGAAACGAAACTTGTTCCAGTTACTTTGAAGATTGCACCAATTTTTACTTATGAACTCGGTCCTTCAATGTTTATAGAATTTAACAGATCAATAATGGCTAATGAGCAAGTCTATACGACAGATGACGATATATGGTTTGGTTTTGACATAGATATTGCTGATGACACTTTATTTACTGATAGCGGGGAAGAATCTTATGTTAATCAATGGTATTTCAATGAACCTAATGAATTTGGTGAGTATAATGTTACTAGGTTACAAGGCAATTTCAATTTATATTTAGACAATACTGACCTAGGAATTTCAAATATAGGTCAATATTCTGGAATAAACACAACTCAAGGCATAGCAGTAACTCTAGAAGAAGGTTGGCATTTGCTGACAATTATCGCAGGAGAGGTTGTTTCTGATATCTATCACACAACCTTCAGTTGGGAATGGGCTAAAGATAATTTATACTTCTATGTTTCAGAAGACCCAATAGACAATCCACCTGAAAGAAAACAGGCATCGAATGTTTGTAATGTTAGATCCTATCCAACTGATGCAGATCAACTAGTAAATCACTTTGAATGGACTTGGACCGATATTCGTGTCACAACAGAACTACATGATAGTGATGTTAGTACTCTTTCTCAAACATTACTTAGATCGGTTGATGATGCTTATGTGGAAGCTGATTACAATTACTCAACCTATCCACTAGCTCTAGTTGAAGATGACGGATATGCAGTGTTTCAGAGTCTACATCACCTTGGACCTGGCATTTCCTTTTGGTGGGCAAATGATGGAGCATTCTCACTAAAAAATGAGTATACCTTTCCACTTAATGCTGGCAACAATTACGTATATTTTGCAGCAATTGGGATGAAACCTCACTTTAGTTGGGATTACGAAGCTATTACAATTCCCACTGTCATGGTATCCAGCAAGGTCTTTACAATTATAAATGATGTTTCTGGCGCTTCATATGGAACCTTATCTGTTATTCTAGGGTTTATTGCATTAGCTGCAATTGTTACAGTTTTAAGAAAAAGGAAATAAAATTCCTTCTTCTTCTAATTGAAATTATCTGAAGGAACCTCTTTAGAAACTAAAGGAGGAGTCTGTGAAAGTATTCTATCTACTTTTACGTAACCTAAAGTGATACCTCTAGCTCTTTTTACACCTTGATATGTTCCTTTAAACTGATATGCTTTAAGACCAAGGTTGAAAGAAGATACTGCAACATTTTCTCCTACTTCTAAAGGTAAATCAGCTCTAATCGCTAAATAATCTTCTACGGGTCTCATCCCAAGAACTGGAAACTGTTCTAATTCGTTGTCTCTTATGACGGTAAGATATTTGGCACCCATCAGGACGCTTGTGTTCTTAACAACTATTGGATTAGCTTTTTTACCTTCCGGAAAATCTTTTGGTCTTTTACCACCAAATTTTGTTGACATCCACTCTCGTGCTACGGAAAACAAACTTAAATTGAGAGGTTTAACTTCTTTAACTGCAATAGTTCCAACTGATCTAAGAAGACCGATAGCTGAATATCTAAAAAGATCTAAATTACTCAAAGTATCAAATTTTTCACCTTGCTTCTCGAAACCTAGAAATTCTCCCTTTACTTGATAACTATCAAAGTTAGTTGTCATAACACTAGCAGTAACAGGAGAACCACTTCGAAGGTTCTTCTCAGTCTGCCACATTAAAAATGTTCCAAAGATTAGTTCATCTTCACCCCATGGACTTAAGGTTGCGATCATAGCAATATTAGGGATGTTAGCCTCATCTTTAGTTGCCATAAATTTAGCAGCTTCAAAGATATTAAATGCTTCTTTTGCTTTTTCTGTTAATTTCATTTTTACTCTTATCCATCATTTTCATTTTTTTGTAAGACTCCTGTCCAAGTGACAGGCACACCAGACTCTTTTGCTAAGTCTGCAAGTTTCTGGATTTTTGATGTTGTTACTAAAGGTAAATGTTCTAATTCATAACAAATATCTAATCTTTTCCATTTTGAAACACATAGATTATTGTAAGTTAGTAGATCCCATCTTTCAACAACATCACTCATATTCTCTTTTATGAATTTAGCAATTTCAATTATATTCTCTTCTTGATCTGTATACTCGGGAATAATTGGAGTTCTTATCCAAACTTTCTTTTTTTGTACACCCAACCATTTAGCGTTTGTAAGAATTTTATCTAAATCTACATCTGTAAATTCTTTGTGTAAATTAGGGTTCATCTGTTTGAAGTCTAGAAGTATTAAATCAGAAAGATCCACCAATTGCTGAAATTCTTCTGGTTTAGAAAAACCTGTTGTATCAATTGCAGTGTGAATTCCTTCTTGTTTTAGGGAGTTAAGTATTTCCAGACTAAATTTCTGCTGAAAGAGAGGATCCCCTCCTGAAATTGTCACTCCACCTTCAGATTGTTCATAGAATGTTTTGTCACGTAAAGCTTGTTTAATGACTGCTGTTGCAGACATTTCTTTCCCCATAATTTCATATGATTTTGTTGGACATGCTACTACACATTTCCCACAACCCGTACATTTTTCTCTATCAATAACCATTCCTTCAGCTGTAAGGTCTAGTGCATCCTCCGGACATGCTAATAAGCAATCTTTAGCTGCTATACATCTATCATCGTACCATACTAATTGAGGTTTTAAATACCAACTTTCAGGATTCTGACACCATTTACATCGTAACGCACAACCTTGAAGAAAAATGGTTGTTCTGATACCAGGTCCATCTTCTGTTGAGAATCGTTGGATGTTTAATACTCTACCTGAAAGGTTTTGGTTTACTGACATTAGAGATTTGCTCTTTAGACTTTATGAGATTCTCTTGCAATTATCTCATCTTGTTGTTCTTTTCCTAAGGTTGTGAAATACGCATTATATCCTGTAACTCGTACTAAGAGGTTTCTATATTTCTCTGGATCAGTTTGAGCATTCTTGAGTGTATCAATACTGACAACATTTGTTTGTAACGCAGTTCCCCCAACATGCCCATAGGCCCTAAGAAGTGCAATGAGTTTTTCTACATGTTCCTCATCTCGAAGACTTGCTGGGCTAAATGACATTGTATGAGATGATCCATTAGGTTGTACTTCCACGCCAAGTTTACCAACACTCATTATAGAAGCTGTTGGACCACTGGTATCAACACCTTGAGTTGGTCCAACACCACCCGATAAGTAAGCTCCTCTTGGACGACCATCTGGAAGAGCTCCAGTTTTGGGTGCAAAAGAAATGAAATAATTCCAAGAAAGATAACCACCACGATACTGTCTGTTAGTAATAGGGGAAGTTTTTGTTGAAACATAGATCCCCCAATATTGAGAAATCTCTCGTGCGATACTATCTACATAATCATCATCATTACCATACTTAGGAGCATGATTTAGCAGTAGTTGTCTAGTTTCTTCATATCCTTCATAATTTTTCTTAAGAGCTTTTAGAAGATGATCCATTGTTATTCTTTTTTCTTCATAAACAAGTTTTTTAACAGCAGCTAGAGAATCAGCGACATTTGCTAAACCTAAAGCTTCGACCGTTATGAAATTATATTTAGCTCCTCCAGCTCTACAATCTTTGCCAGATTCTGCACATCCATCGATTAATAGAGAAACATACGGAACAGGCTCGTAAACTGCTCTTATCATATCAGCATGATTATTTGCGTCAATAGCTCTATCTAGCAAGGCAGTGAGTTGCTTAATGTATGCATCTTTAAAATGATCAAATGTTTTGAATTTCTTTGGATTTCCTGTTTTTGGTCCTACTTGCTTTTTTGTTTGGAGATCTTTACCATTGAACAATGTTAGTTCAACTGCCTTAGCAATGTTAACATTAACATCAACGGTTCCGGAAACATCATTACCAATCATAGTATTTTCTAGACAACCAACGGGACCATAATTCCAAACTTCGTCCTCAGGTATACCTTGCCAAATCAGTCCTTTCATAGCTGTTTCGTCAAAATTCATCAGGAATGGACTTCCTTGAGATTTAACAATCATTTCAGCAACTTTCTTCACGACTTTATCTGATGTCTTCGCATGAATTCTTACATTAGGCTTGGGTTCAAGAAGATTAATTTCATCGATTATATCCAACATTAAAAGTGTTAATTCATTTGATGCATCCTCATGATTTTCATCTATTCCACCAAGAGTAATTAATTGACCAAAACTAGAATTTATTCCTTGAGAATTTCCAACTTGTCCTTGAAAATCATAAGCATAATTGTGTTTAATCCAATAACAACTTAAGATCTCCTTTGCAAAATCATAATCTATTTTTCCGTTGTCAATATCTTGTTTAAAGTAAGGGTAGAGATACTGATCAATTCGTCCAGGACTTGTTCCTGGTCCAGGATAGCTTTCAGCTGCCATAACTAAAATATGAGTAAACCAAAGAGATTGTACAGCTTCCCAGAAAGATTCAGCAGGCTCCCAAGGAACTTTTTTACAAATTTGAGAGAGATAGAGAAGCTCAGATTTTCTACTAGGGTCCTTTTCCAGTTTAGCTAGTTTCTCTGCTTCCTTAGAATATCGTTCAGCAAGCAGTTTAGGGACCTCACAAGACTCAATGAGTGCATCAAGCCATTGAGAATGTTCTTTGTTCTTTGGAGATTTTCTTAATTCCTTCAACTCTTTTTGAATACCAGAGAAACCAATCTTTATAGCTTTTTCATAGTTTGGAATTAGATGACCAGGAATGGCACCATAGTTAAATTCCCCAGTTTCACATCTAAAAACTAACTCCTTGAAGTATTTATTCTGATCTTTTGACCACTTCTTTGTTTCAGATTTTGTAAGAGTTCTACTTAAAGCTGTACTGAAATGGCTTCCTATAATTAATTCACCTTTAAGGATAATAGCAGGGAGATTTTTCTCAACAACTTTGTTTAAGAAATGAGCTCTTCTTTCAGCAATAGATAATTTATAGAACTCATTAGGAAATTCAACCTTTTCAGCTAAAGAGCGTAGATTGTCTTTATAACCTGGAAAAAAGTCAAGCCCCTCAGGAGCTGCTCCCCAGTTAGTATAACTATAAACATCATCCCAAGAAGTACCTGTTGTGTAAGGGCGAACTTCATTCGTATAATAATCATAACGTTCGTAAAAGGAGAAATATTCATCTCTTAATCTTTTTATTCTCGGACTAAGATTTTCAGATGGTTGCCAGATGTTATCTGTGTCCTTAATAGCTTTTGTCACTAAAATGCCCTCTTTTCGAGAGATTTTGTTTAGAAGATTTATAAGTTTATTTGATTTGATATATCTCCTATCTAATTTAGAGATAGTTGAAACTAGTTACCTTCCATTTCTCCAAAGCTAGAATCTAATTTGAATAGGTTCTGAAGATATTAGTTTACTATTACCGTTCTTAAGAAGTTTAACTTCCTTTCTAATTTTCTTTTTGTGCTTTCTAGATGAGACATTCATAATTGCTTGTTTGTAATAGAAGAGCAACTTTTCTTTGTTATCAGAATTTTTAGATAATCTAGCTAGATTCCAGTTTGAAACTGGATCATAGGGTTGAAGCTTCAATGCTTCTAGAAATAACTCCTTTGCTTTCTCAAAATTTTTGTTGGAGAAGTATCGTAAACCTTGATTAGATGTCCTGAGAGATAAGATATTTACTTGCTCAAAACAGAAGTAATTGTAATCACTTTTATCTAATGATTCAATGTAATCATACATAACATCAATTTTAGTTTCTGCTAACAAATTTTTCTTTATTTTTGAAGTCCAGTGATTGTAGAAATAAAATGCAGCGTACATAGTTCCATCTTTATTTTTTATCCAACTCTTCCAACTCTCATACATTCTAGATGAGAAATCTATTGAATCTAAATAATCTATTATATCAAGATTAATGTTAGCAGGCAAGTTGTCTGAGAAAAGCTTAATGAAGATTTTAGCTACTTTGGGACTAAAAAGTGTTAGGGAAGCTATTAGTTCTAAGCATAATTCATCGTTCAAATTATCCATGTCATTTTTTAGTTTCAAGTTTCTGAAAAAACTCATACAATTTGACTCACAATGATCTAAGAAGAGAGTATCTGATAAACCGAATTGATTTTTAATAAGTGTTCTTAAATGATTTAGAAAGAATTTTTTGTTCGTCAATGGAGTATCAGTAGGTTTCCTGCAACAGTACCTTATACTCTTCTCTGAATTGAAGCTTCTTTGCTTTTGTTTGGATATCTTTGTAAAACCAGTAGAGAGAAGATATTTCTTTAAAAATTTAGAAGTGAAACCCATTTTGTGGGAATTTCCTTCATAATCAATACCGAATAGAAATTGATATGTGAGTTTCTTTGACTCATAGTTTTTAGGCTTCAAAGTAATTATTGATTTCAATAAATTTGGAGTTTCGATGTATAAAACCCCATCTGGTTTTAGTACTCTAAACCATTCTGCAAGAACGTATGGAAGATGAATAATATCGAAGTGTTCGATAATATGGGATGCTTCTATGACATCTACAGTATTAGATTCATACTTAAGTTCAGCAACATTCTGTACCTCATCAGCTACATCCTTTTCTGATAAATCAATATTGACATATCCAGGTTTATAGAATACACCACAGCCTAAATTTAGTTTTATCATCAGATCTTAACTCCTTTTTCTTTTAACCACTTAATCTCCTTACGGTATGGCTTAACCTCAAAGAGGTTTTCTTCAATTTGCTTGAAACAGTAAGGATTGTTATGAAAAGTGTGAGTAAGATGAAGAGAAGAAGAATTACATCCACCTTTGCAGGTTTCACCATAGAAGCAATTAACACAATTCTCACCTAAGTTATCTCTAGTAAATTGCCGATTGTATGCAAAGGAATTAGGATCATTCCAGATATCAGAGAAGCTACGATCTCTGACATTACCCTCAATAAATTTATTGTTGCCCATTGATAAACACCCTACAATTGAACCATCGGAAGTTATTCCTACCGTATTTATACCCGCTGTGCATCCCTTCCAATTTTTGTTGTTTGGAAGAAGATGGGAATAATACCCATAACAATGTGCTCCAACTACAGGCATTTCTCTGAATTTGTTCTTAATTCCTTCAGCAGTGATAAACATTGCAGAAGCGTAAAACTCTTCTAAACTCAAAGTAAGCGCAGGATCAAAGTTACCAAAGGGTAAACCTATTTGTAACTGCCAATTTATTTTTCTATTTTGGATGATTTCTTTTATTTTTCGTAATTCTTTGAAATTGGTTTTGCTTAGAGTAGTAATTATAGTTATTTGAATACCAGCTTCTTCGAGAAGATCTAATGCCTTAATTACAGCATCAAATGACCCTTCTATTCTGATACTATCGTGAGTTTCTTTCACGCCATCCAAAGAGATACCGACAACCAGTGGTTCAAGTAAAATTAAGTCTTCAATGATATTAGGAACTAGTAGTGCATTTGTCACATACCCTAGGTCCATTCCAAGATCTTTGATACACCAAGAAATTTGGTTCCAATCTTTTCTAACAAATGGTTCCCCACCCATCAATGTAACTAAGTTACATCCTTCATCTGCAAATTCTTTACATAATTCGTAACACTCATCTAAAGAAAGCTCATCTTTTCTAGCTTTTCCAGCACTTGACCCACAATGTTTACAATTCATATTACAAGCTAACGTGAGTTCCCAAATCGCACAATCTAGTCTATACATAATTAATCCTACTTAATACATTTTTACTTTTTAATTCCTTTCTTATAAATACGCCATACATTGGGAATGTCGTTTGAGAAAATCTAGGTACAAACATCTGATAGATAGATAAAAACAGCAATAACGATAAAATCAGATTTAGAAAAACAACAGGGTAGATATAGAAAGGAGAAAGTTTAGTCTCTGTTCCCTTTTTTAATATTAATTTGTTTGATTTTCTCAGTCCATATGACATGCCAAAATTCCCTCCTTGAACTACTACTACAAGAATAGGTCCGATAATGTAATTTTTATCAAAACCAACATAAGGATAAGTATTTATCTCATTTTCATAAATACCAAATATAAACCCAATCAGTCCTGAAGTTATTAAAAATACAAATTGTATAATATAATAAAACATCAAAGAAATTTTTCTCTTGATTTTATTCATTGCTAAATCATTTGGATCCGTTTCTGTGAGTTTCCCAATTTCTTCGAGCTTTTTTTCGTTCATAAATTTCAACTCATTTTATTATTAGTATTATATTTACATTTCGAGATTTTGCATATCTTTTGTTCATATACTCCATAACGTGTTGTAGTTGTGAAAACATCCCCACTAAACACCAGATTATAGATAGCTAAGAAGCTTAGTATTGATAAAACAAAATTTAAGGAAACTGCAGGATAGATATAGAAAGGAGATAGTTTAATATTTGCCCCTTTCTTTAAAATTAATTTGTCTTTCTTGCTCAATCCATAAGATAAACCGAAATTTCCTCCATGGGCAATTACTATAAAAATGGACCCAAAAATGTAACTTTGATCGAATCCACTATACGGATAAGCAGAACTAGTATTCTTGTTCATACCAAATAGATATCCAATAAATCCTGAGACAACTAAAAATCCAAGTTGTATAAGATAATAATAAACTAAGGTGATTTTTGCTCTAATCTTATTCTTAGTTATATCCGCAGAACCTACCTCTGTTAATGCTCCAACTTCTTCTAGTTTTTTTTCGTTTATCTTCATCTCCTCCAATATTTACATCTATTTTGGTCTATCATCAATTATTTTTGGCTCGCTTATTATGAAATTGAACTTTCTTTCTAATATATACACCATAATCAGTTGTAGCTGTGAAAACATATCCACTAATCATATCATTATAGATGAAGAAGAAGGAGAATATAGATAGAAGTATATTCAGAAAAACAACAGGATAGATATGGAAAGGTAATGGTTTAGCATTTGTACCGTCTTTCAGAATTAATCTATTACTTTTATTCAATCCATAATACATCCCAAGATTGCCTCCGTGAATAATAGCTACGAGAAGTGGTCCGAAAATGTAACTCTGATCAAATCCATTGTATGGATAACTGTTATTCGCATTCTTATACAAACCAAATAAGTATCCAACTAAACTTGAGATCGCTAAATAACCAAGCTGAATAAAATAGAAATACATTAAAGTGATTTTCTTCTTGAATTTGTTTTGAGTTATATCTTTAGAATCAACTTCAGTTAATTTCCCTACTTCATTCAATTTCTTTTCATTCATTTTTATAACCTCTTTCATTTTTTCATGATTTTCCTAATTCTATTAGATTTTCCTTTAGAAAATACACCATAAAGAGTATTCATAGTTAATGGACTTCCGTTGGTTACTAAGTTATGTATTGAGAAAAGACTTATTGTTGATAGGAGAAAATTTAGAACAATTGCCGGATATATATAGACAGGAGATAACACCTTAGGTTCACTTTTGCTCAACATCAACCTTTTTTTTCTACTTAATTGGTAAGATAGACCAAAATTACCTCCATGGGTTATTGCTAATATTATTGATCCATAGAGATATCTTTGAGGAAAAGCATTATAGGGATAGAAAGAAAGAGAGTTGCCATACAAACCAAAAACAACTCCAACAAGGCTTGAAAATATGAAGAATACAAACTGTATAATATAATAATAAGCTAAAGTTAAATTCTTTCTAATCTTTTTCGGAGTTATATCCTCAGATTTTAACTCGGTTAAAGCTCCTACCTTAGATAATTTTTCTTTGTTCATTAGTGTAAACTCCTTCATATTTTCATTACTTTTTTAAAACTTCTTGGATTTTCCTTTTCATAAATACCATAAGCAACGGCAACACCTAAAGTAGGAGCTGGGCCTTGGTATATTGCGTTAAAAATCATGAAGAAACTTATGAGAGAGACTATAAGATTTACAAATACTACTGGAAATACTTCAATGTTGCGAAACTTATGTTTTTTTCTGTGGAAATAGGTAAATATGGCATTACCTTGAAATAGACCATATAGACTTATTGGACCTAAATAGAGGTGTCTTGGGAACGTTCCATATGGATAACTTGATTGATCTGCGTTTTCCCACAGAATGAATAAATAACCAAATAATGACGATAATAGAAAGACAAAAACTTGAACAAAGTAATGAATCACATACCCAGTAACCTTCCGCCTGTTCTTTCGTTTGATATCAGATGGATCTACATCAACAAGTTTTCCAACTTGTTCAACATTTCCCTTATTCAAGTTATCACATTCTGTATTTGGATTATTATGCACTTTAGATTATTTTATGTGTTGTGAAGAAATATGCAAAATTACTTAAAAGGTTTCCGAGAATTTGTAAAACAAAGTGTCTGGTAGCTGTATGGAAAATTATTTAAAATTTCTAGAACTTGTGCGAGTTAAATTTTGAAAAACTAATTTTTTCTATAGACACCATATAATGGGGTTCCTACAAACACCTCTGGTTGATAAACTAATCCACAGATAAAATAAAAGCCAATTAAGGAGATTACAATGTTTGCAATTTGAACTGGTATCATTTCAATATAGCGAAGTTTGTTTTTCTTTCTATAATAATAGGAAATTGTACCATTAGCACCAATAAGACCAACTAGAGTAAAAAGTCCACCATATGCCTGTCTAGGCGCAATTCCATGGGGGTAGGCTGTTCTATCAGCGTGTTCCCATAAAACAAATAGATAACCAAGTAGTGATGAAAATAAAATGAAGAATATTTGAATAAAGTAAAAAATGAGACGTCCTATTACCTTTTTCTTTCTTTTCTGTTTAAGATCATCTGGATTTACATTTGCTAAATCTCCAACTTCTTCTAATTTGTCTTCGTTTATCCTCACCCACTCCTTGATTTACATCTAATTTTACTTAATCATCAATCATCAATTGTTTTATTATATACTTATATGTGTACAAAAGAATATAAAAAAATTTCCTTGAACTTGAGTAATAAAGCATTTTTTTGCATAGTTAAACCATCTTTAGAGTAGTATTTTAGTCCTCAATTACAGTTTAGTTTTATTTTCCAGAATGGTATATTCATGTTTATGCATTCTTAATCTTACTGAAATTTTTCTTAATATTCAAGTTCTTTTTTTCATAAACTCCATACAAAGTACCTATAGTGAATATACTTCCATCAAATACAAAATTATGTGTTGAAAAAAGACTTATTGTTGACATAATTAAATTTAGAACTATTATTGGATATATATAAAGGGGTGATAATATCTTAGGTTCTCTCTTACTCAATATCAGTCTTTTTTTTCTACTTAGTTGGTAGGATAAACCCAGATTTCCACTATGAGTTATTGCTAATATTATTGATCCATAAATATATCTTTGAGGAAACCCACTATAAGGATAAGTAGCAATAGGTCTACTATACAAACCAAATACTAGTCCTACTAAGCTAGAAAATATGAAGAATGAAAATTGTATCAAATAATAATAGACCAGAGTTATTTTTTTACCGAATCTATTCTTTGTTAAATCGCTTGTATTTACATCTACTAAATCTCCAACTTTTTCCAGATGGTTTTCGTTTATCTTTAGCAACTCCTTGATTTACATCGAGTTTTACACAATCATCAATTAATTAATGATTCACTTAAACAATATGAAAAAGAATTTAGAAATATTCCTAGAATTATTTGTTCAATACAGAAATATTAATAAGTGTTTGCGCATATACCTATATTGGTATCAACTATGTTGAAAACATCTATTGAAAATAAAGCAAAACCATCGACTATTCTGATAGCTTATGGAGGAATAATAGGATATATTAAAAGACCATTTTGGTTTCTAATAAAAACATTGATGAAAGTTCCTAGTTTGGAAAGGAAGTTACCAAAAAAAATGCCTGGTGACATAAAAAAGCAAGTAGCTTTAATCTCATCAATGTATCTGATCTTAAAGAAAAAGACCGATGAAAAAAGGGCCTTATCAACAATTCAAGCTATTATTACACCTGTAGCAATATCTGTTCAATTAGGGAATTTTCGCTATGCTGAAACAAATCGTTCATTTGAAAACTTAAAAAAATATCATGAAATAGCGATTGCAGAAGGTCCAACAAGAGCAAATAGAATAGAAATCATTGAATCTTCAGAGAAAAAATACCATTTCAGAGTTAAAAGCTGTATGCATAGTGGACTTTTCAAAAGACTTGGAGTACCTGAGATTACAAAGATAATGTGTAACGTCGATAATGCATTGTACAACATTTATTGCCCTGATAAAGTTGTATTTCATAGAGATGGAATAGGTAAAACTATTTTTGAAGGCAATGAATATTGTGAGTTTGTTTGTGAAAAGAGGGGATAGTATGTCATTTCATGAAAAAACAGCTTTTGTAATGACTTCTTTTATTCACGAGAAAATGTATAGTTTATTTATGAACCCAAAAAAACTGCTCATTCCGGCTGGATTAAAAACAGGTCAACATGTTCTAGAAGTTGGTTGTGGTCCGGGTTTTTTTACTATTCCAGCTGCTAAAATCGTTGGTGAAGAAGGCATAATTTATGCGAATGATATTAACCCTTATGCGATTAAAAAAATTGAAAAGAAAATTAATAAAACTGGTGTCAAGAATGTTAAACCATTATTAGAAGATGTTACAGAAACATCTTTAGATAACAATAGTATTGATTTAGCATTTCTTTTTGGTTTCATGCACTTTCTAAATAAATTTCTTGATAAAGTATTAACGGAGATGTATAGAATTCTAAAGAATGATGGTTGTATTTCCATACAAAGATGGCAAATATCCGAAGAAAAACTAATCCAAAATATAACAAAAGATAATTTATTTGAGCTAAAAGAAAAAACAAAAAAAGTTTTGGTATTTAAGAAGATAAGTTAACAACAATGTTAGCTGAAACAGTTCATCATTTCTTTCTTTCATTCTTCACTTTGAAGAAGAAACAGGTATTCTAGAATCAGAACATTAGATTTCAAATTAGTGTAATTATCATGATCTTTCTAATGAAGAAGTAGAGCCCATAGTTGACTGACTTAAATCCGCTTTGACGTAGTAACTCTTTTAACTTCTTCTTATTCACTCTAATACAACCAAATAATCTAAGGTGCTAGATTTGAAAATAATCGTTTTAGGTGCAGGTTTAGTTGGAAATGTTATTGCAAGGGATCTTGCTGAAGATATAAACAATGATGTTTCTCTTGTCGATGTTAACCAAGAAACACTGGATGAGATAACTGCTCAATATAACATTCACGGCATTTGTGCTGATTTATCAAATGTTAATGTTATCAAAGAGATAGTAGTCGGATATGATATTGTAGTGGGAGCTTTGCCTGGATTCATGGGATATCAATCTGTAAAAGCGGTAATTGAATCAGGAAAAAATATTGTAGATATTTCTTTCTTTGGAGAAGACCCTTTCGAGTTGGATGAGTTAGCCAAAGAGAAAGGAGTAACAGCAGTTATTGATGCTGGTGTTGCTCCAGGTTTAAGCAATATTATTTTGGGTCATGTTTATAGCGTTCTAGAAGAAACACGAAATTTCTTGTGTTATGTTGGAGGATTACCAATTATTCGTGATTGGCCTTTCGAATACAAAGCGCCTTTTAGCCCAATTGATGTCTTAGAAGAATATACTAGATTAGCAAGATATGTAGAAAATAGTGAGATAGTAGTAAAACAAGCTCTTTCCGAGCCAGAATTATTGGAATTTACTGGTATTGGAACTCTTGAAGCTTTTAACACTGATGGATTACGAACACTACTCAGAACTATGAATGTTCCTTTCATGAAAGAAAAAACTCTACGTTATCCTGGGCATATAGAAAAAATGAAAATGTTGAGAGAAACAGGATTTTTTGATAAAAAAACTATTAAGATAAATGGAAAAGAAATCAGACCTATTGATCTTACTTCAAAACTCTTATTCGACAAATGGAAAATGGAAGAAGAAGATAAAGACCTTACCGTAATGAAAATTATTGTTGAGGGGATAAAAGGTGAGAAGAAACTCCGCTACTCATATTATATGCTTGATAAATATGATAAAGAAAAGAAAGTCATTTCTATGGCTAGAACAACAGGTTACACTTGTACTGTTATTGTTAAACAGATCATAGAAGGTGTTTATGACGAGAAAGGAATTATCCCTCCCGAGTATCTTGGAAAACACCTTGAAACATACACTGCAATAATTGAAGAATTAGCAAAGCGAAATGTCATTATAAAAGAAGAAATCCAAGAAATATAAGCTGTTAATTCATCCCTCTTCTTCCAATTTTTAGAAAAAAGATATAAGCCTAATTGTATCTTTACAACTGAAAAGAATGTCAGATATCTTGAAAGCTATTGTTATTGGAGCAGGTGATAGAGGAGCAGACATCTATGGAAATTATGCTTTAAGGCACCCAAATGAAATAAAGTTTGTTGCAGTAGCTGAGCCGAATGAAGAGCGCAGAAATATTTTCAAGCAAAAACATGGTATTAAAAAAGAAAATTGTTTCACAACTTGGGAAGACATCTTTGCACAACAAAAAATCGCAGATATTGCAGTTATTACAACTCAAGACACAATGCACTTTAAACCAGCAATTCTTGCCCTGGAGAGAGGTTATGATGTCTTATTGGAGAAACCTATGGCAGTATCTATTAAGGATTGCAAAAAGTTAGTTGAAGTTGCTGAGAAAACTGGTAATATCCTACAAATTTGTCACGTTTTGCGATATACCGAGTTCTTCACAAAAATAAAGGAAATCATATCTTCTGGTAAAATAGGAAAGATAGCAAACATATCATTAAGAGAAAATGTCTCCTCATTTCATTATGCCCATTCATATATAAGAGGACATTGGCACAATCGTGAAGAGACTAGCCCGATGATTTTGGCTAAATCGTGTCATGATCTTGATATCCTCTATTGGTTCATAGGTAGCAAAGCAAAGAAAGTTAGTTCCTTTGGGTCGCAGATATTCTTCGGAAAACATAATCAACCTGAAGGTGCTCCAGACAGATGTGTGGAAGGATGTCCTGTTTCAGATTCTTGCCTCTACTTTGCTCCAAGGATCTATATCGACATTGTACCTTTGTTGCAGGCTTCAAGTAAAGGTGGACCTACATTCGATAAGTTAATGTCAAAATTGATATTGCGTTTTCCTAAACTCAAGGATCTTAGTATTTTCAAGAAAGTTCGAAAGTATAACGGATGGCCAGTTAGTGTCATCGCAGAAGATCTCTCTTACGAAGGAAAAATGAAAGCACTCAAAGAAACAAATTTTGGAAAGTGTGTTTATGCTATCGATGATCACACAGTTGTTGATCATCAAGTAGTGAATATTGAATTTGAGAATAAAGTAACTGCTAGTTTCACACTACATGGTTTCTCTTACGAAGAAGGAAGAACACTAAGGATAGATGGGACAAAAGCTACTATTGTTGGGGAATTTCTAATTTCAGGAGAAAAAATAAAATTACTTAATGCACATACTGGAAAGGAAACTTTGATTCATCAAACCGGAATAGTTTCTGGACATGGAGGAGGAGACGATAGACTAATGGCTGCATTTATCCATAGTGTAAAAACTCAAACCAAAGAAACTCTATCTGAAGCAAGAGAAGCATTAGAATCACATCTAATAGCGTTCGCTTCTGACATTTCAAGACTTGAAGAAAGGGTTGTAAAATTGGAAGAATTAAGAAAATAACTATAGTAACATAAATTCATGATTGGAATGTTAAAACAAGACATACTTTCTAAATATCAAAACTTGGTGGAAAATAAACAACTTCATTTCTTCTAATTCTCCTTTTATTTTTGAAATAATAAGGTGATCTTAGAACTAGAAAGAGTTTTGCTAAGGGGCTAAAGACTCTAATTATTTGTCTAATGAACCTTATTCTTTTTTCAAATTCGTTTGTGAAATCATCCATATTATATCTCTGATACTGCAGAATATCCTGTGAATCTTTAGTATACATAAAATCTGTATGAAACCATTCATCATCTTTATTAGGATACTTAAAAACTTCCTTGGGAATTGGACCTACTCCAAAACTGTTCAATATAGAATAGATATAATCCCCAGCCGTTATTTGACAGCTCTTTCCACCAGCAGTATTCATAATTGTTTTTTCTATATCAGCTTCAACTGCATTTACACATGCTAATCCCGCATCTCTAGGATCGATGAATTCCAATCTCTGATCAAAAGGTACTTCATACATTAAAGGAGGAACCTTAATTGGCATTCGTAAAGAAGGTATTGCACCCATTCGTAATATAACCCATCGCAAAGGACTTTTTCTCAGAATTTCCTCCATTTCTAATTTGTGTTTAGCATATTCATCATGATCTATTGGTTTAGGCGTTTCTCCAACCTTTCTTGGTGGTTTAATATGCATTCTTGAACCATAAAGTGCTATAGAACTTGTGAATATAAATTTTGGAGGTTTATTCTCTTTACTTGCAGCTTTGATAAGGTTACGTGTACCTTCAACATTCACTTCAAACGCATATACTGGTTCATCATCAGCTCGTGGAGGAATGATAGCTGCTAAATGAATAATGCAATCAATATCCTTCACTATCTCATTTACTATTTCTTGATTCCTTATGTCCCCCCATACTGTTTCAAAAGAGCATTTTTTGCTAACAATTTCATATACTTTCTTTGTCTTTCTCTCTTTTATATCGAAACAACGAATATGGTAATTTTTCTTAGATAACTCAAGTAAAGCATGTTCTCCAACATTGCCAAAAGCTCCAGTAAGTAGTATTTTCATTTTTTGTCCTCATAATTAGGGAAAATAAGAGTAAGATAGCTTGTATTTATGTATTTTCAAGAAAAAATGATGAAAAACAATAGAAAATAACTGATATCTATTGTTTCGGAAACATAATATTATACGCTATATACAATAGTATTGCTGCGACAACTTCTGCTATTCCAAGGGAAAGGAAGCCAAAAGCTGAGGCAAATACGAAAACACCCATTAATACAAATGTAAAAGCAATTACAAGAACATTTTTCACGAACTTCTTTTCACTTTTAATTTCTTCTAAAACAATTTTATGTTTCATTTTACCAAATAGAAATGCTTTGAAAAACAAACTAGCTAGACATATGATCGGTATAACAGGTAAAAATGCTAAAGCAAAAGAAATCATCGTTGTAAATTGTGGAGTTCCAATTCTCACTAGAATGGCTACAATTAATGCAAGTGGTATAGTTCCTACAAAATGAGGTGCTTTAGCTTTCACTTGATCTCTTACTGAAATCGGTAGAGAAGCTGTAATTGTAGTTCCACCAGATTCGATGTTTGTAAGACCCACTACAAGCATGACAGAAACCATTGAAACATAAAAAAGCATGATAATCATCACAATTGAGAGTCCTGCAGGACCTATGGTCATTTGATCATCCATAGGTAAGAAGAGCATATAGAGTGGTATCATAAAAGGCATAATTAGTATCATGATTGAGCTCATCTCTCTTGTAATTATTGCAAAATCTCTTTTGAGAAAAGCTAGTGTAGGTCCAGTTGTATTAATCGTGATATCCTTTACAAAAACTTCCTTCTTCTTCTTGCTGTATTTTTTTAGTTCTGTAGAAGTTATATTTCTTAAAGTTGAAAGAGCTTTTCCGTAGACAAAGTATGTAAGAAAAATGAAGAGAATAATACCAAGAATCGAACCACCTAATAAGAATCTATTAACATTTGAAAAATCCATAGCCAGAATTGTTAACAAGTATCCTCCTGCAAAAGGAAATGGAATAATGCTAAGGATGATATTTAATATATTAGTTGTATCAGCTGACCAACTCTGCAAAACATAAAGTTCTGGAATTTTAGCTATAGCTATTTGTATAAGATACATTACTCCCATTGCTACGATCATATAGAGTACCATACTCACAATGCGAATAATATTTGTCTTTCGGCTATTAATTTCTTGATCTCCCATAATTAAAGCCATTTTTCTGCTTATAATTACCAAAAGACTTAGACTAAAAACTAGGTTTATTATAGAGAATAACAAACTAGTAATTATTAGCAATACTAGACTAAGAACACTAATTTCTGAACCTAATACCAGCACAATGCTCACCACAATACCAGCAGGGAGAACTAAGGACATGGATATTAATTGGATATTTATACTTCTAAGGAAAGTGAAAAATCCAATCCGCTCTATATCCTTTTTACCAAAGGGTAGAGTATGAATCCATTTGTATGGACCTCCAGACATTATACCCCATGAGAACATAATCGAAAAAATCAAAAGAACAGCTGGTTGCATCACAAGAAATCCACTTACAGAAAGACTTCCTACAAAAGCTACCCAGTTAGAATCTATTCCACTACTTAAAGTTGAATGGATTGTTATTAGAGCGAATATTGGAATTGTAACTAAACCGAAAATATATAGAGCAGACATGGCTTTTAAAATGATATCTGGCGATCTTTGCATTTTATCTTTGTCAATTTTCTCCAAAAAACGAGCTTGGTCACTGCCTGCAGATTGCAGTTGTCCATGAAGAATGCCTTCGCGATAAACCCTTTTTGATATTCGATAAAGTTCTTTGTTACTCAACATATTAGATCAACTTCGTTTGTTACCGTTTATCATTTTTCGAAGGTTTTTCACTATATGATTAACTGATTCGTCTTGGTTAGTGAGTTTAAGAAAAATATCTTCTAAATCTGCACCTACCTTATTAGCCATTTTGGATAACTCCTCAATGGTTCCCATGGCGATAATCTTACCCCTGTCCATAATTGCGATACGATCACACATCTCTTCAGCAACTTCAAGAATATGAGTGGAGAAGATAACAGAACCCCCTCGCTCTTTATGTAACTCTAAGACTTCTTTAACAACTTTGGCAGATTTAGCATCTAGACCAGTTAAAGGCTCGTCCATTATAAGTAAAAGTGGTTCGTGAATCAAAGCAGCAATAACTTGCATCTTCTGTTTATTTCCTCTGGACAAGGTAGCAACAAGTTTGTCGTAGTATTCAACTGCTTCTAAACTTTCAAAATAATACTGCAACTTCTTTGTTGTTTCAATTTCGTCCAAACCTCTTATAGAAGCTATAAAATTAAATAACATTCTAGGAGTCATAGACTTATAAATCAGTGGATCCTCGGAAACATAACCAATATTTCGTTTAATCTCAACATCATCTGTGCTAGGATCAAGTCCAAATACTCTGATTTCTCCTTGTTCTTGCTCGAGAAGACCTAAAATTTGTTTAATAGTAGTAGTTTTTCCAGCCCCGTTGGGACCCAAAATCCCGAAAATTTCACCTGGTTTAACTTCAAAAGAGATATCGTTAACCGCTACTAAAGTCCCAAATGATTTTGTTAAATTGATTACACTTACCATTGCTCTATCTTCTTCGATCATAATATCCACATTTCTCCGTCTATGACTGTGTTATAGTTAGTTTCAAACAATCAAGAACATGAGCTGTTATAAAGCTATTTTTTCACATTTGAAGAAATAATCAATTATTGATCAAAATACAAAATTAAGCAGATTATTCCTTTGTTTTGATAAATTCAAAGGAAGTAAGAACAGTTTTATTTATTTTTTTTCTTTTTTGCTTTTCCTTGATTTAGAATAGTAAGCTTCTATCCTTTGCAAGATGTCTATATTCTCCTCTTTCTGAGCAAATTCTACAAATGCTTTTATCGCTTGTGCTGTTTCCTTAGAAATTATGTGTTCAACTAAACAAGCATCACTTGATGCAATTGAATTGTCAATATTTAGTATGTTAAAAAGATCTTCAACATCTTTGTGTATTTCTATAAGTTGTTTGCCTAATTTAAATCCCTTCTTAGTCAAAGTAACCCCTTTATACTTCTCATACTTGACTAGCTTTTCATCATCCAGTTTTTGAACCATCTCAGTAACAGTAGCAAGACTGTTTAATCCCAACATATTCTTTATATCACTAACTTTTGCTATTTCTTTTTCTAAACAAATAGTATAAATCGTTTCGATGTATTCTTCTATTCTAACAGTCTTCATATAAGTTCACCAGAATCAAACATATAAATGTTGAATTGCTCGTTTATTTATTAGATTGTTATTTTTTTACTTAGTAATCAACAAATTCTTGCACATTTTAAATTCTTTTGGTTTATAACTCAAAACAAGACAAAATCTTAAATATAAGTGTAATTTTGGTCAACCGAAATATAATTTTGGTCAACCGAAATATAATACTAATTGAAGTGATTAATTGACTAACAAAGAAATAACATTGGATCAACTAGAAGTTGGAGAAGTAGCTAAGGTGGTAAAAATTAGCATATCAGGAGATTTAAGACGCAGACTCATGGAAATGGGCTTAACAAGAAATACAGAGATCAGAGTAATTGGAAAGGCACCTCTTGGCGATCCAATTGAGTACAAATTTAGAAATTACAATTTGACTCTTCGGAAGGAAGAAGCAAGCAAAGTGATTGTTGAATGTTAACCAAGGATGTTATTAAAACTATGAGCGATGAAACTCTTGTTCCCCTCGGATTTGTATCTGAAGGTAAGAAAGTAAGAATCGTTTCCATTATTGGTGGTTCTCGTATCCGCAATCGTATTATAGAGATGGGTCTTCGTAAAGGGATAGATGTTACAATCATCAAAAATTCCTTTGGTCCTGTTATTATTGCTATAGGACAGACTCGTTTTGCTTTAGGGAGAGGGATTTCAGCGAAAATACTTACAAGATTAATTAACGGAAAGGTGAATAAATGACTATTAAAACTAAAAACATAAAAGATATTTCTGATGGCAGTAAAATTTCAATTAATATTGCATTAATAGGTAATCCTAATACTGGAAAGAGCACTCTCTTTAATGCTTTAACAGGTTTAAAGCAGAAAATTGGAAATTGGCCAGGTGTTACTGTTGAGAAAAAGGAGGGTAAAAGAAGTTTCAACAATTTTGAACTCTCTATTACTGATTTACCCGGTACTTATTCTTTGTCTGCGTCTTCCTTAGATGAACAAATCGCAAGAGATTTTATAGTTCATGATACTCCAGAGATTGTTGTACAAATAGTGGATGCATCGAATTTAGAACGTAATCTCTATTTAACTTCCATGATAAAAGAGTTAGGTGCTAGAGTAATTATAGCTTTAAACATGATGGACTTATTAGAAAAGGATGGTTCCTCAATTGATGTTCAAAAACTCTCAAAAGAACTACATATTCCAATTATCCCCATGATTGCTAACAAAAAAATAGGTGTTGATGATCTTGAAAACGCAATTGAAGCTGTTTATCAAGAGGATCAAAAACCCATGGGAATTAGATATTCGAAGGAAGTTGAAGAGACACTTTCAAAAATTCAAAATATGCTTGCAACAATACCTTCAATTCCCACTAATTTTAAATTGAGATGGTTAGCTATACAAATTCTCCAAAATAGCACAGAGATTCCTACACTTCTGAAGCGTTGGAATGTTAAAGATACTGTTATTGGAGAGCTAACTTCTTTCGGTAAAGAAGATTATGAGGCTGAAATAATTGATTCAAAGTACGAGTATATTTCTAAAGTTACCTCAAAGGTTTGGAAGAAGGGTGAAACTAAATTAACCCGTTCTGATTTAATAGATAAAGTTGTTACCCACAAATGGCTTGGAATACCAATCTTTCTTTTGATTATGTGGGGTTCATTTCAATTTGTTTTTGCTATTTCAGTTCCATTTATGGAATTGATAGATATGCTTTTTGGCTGGTTAGCGGGACTTTTAGTAGATAATATCCAAATTGAATGGTTAGGTTCTTTACTAGGTGATGGGATTGTTGGAGGTGTAGGTTCGGTATTGATTTTTGTACCTCCCATTTTCACAATGTTTTTCATATTATCAATTCTAGAAGACTCAGGCTATTTAGCTCGTGCAGCATTTGTTATGGATAAATTAATGGTGAAGTTTGGTTTACATGGTCATTCATTCATTCCGATGTTATTAGGTTTTGGATGCAATGTACCAGCAATCATGAGTACAAGGGCTTTAAAGGATAAAAAAGATAGGATGATTACAATATTGATAAATCCATTCATGTCTTGTGGTGCAAGAATGCCAGTATTTATCTTGTTTGCAGGATTATTTTTTGGTGCATCAGCAGGAACAGTAATTTTTGCTTTATACGTTTTGGGAATAGCTGTTGCAATTCTTACTGCAGTTCTTTTAAGAAAGACATTCTTCAAAGGCAAATCTGCTCCATTTATTATGGAATTACCTACATACCACTCACCAAAACTAAAAGCAGCTACAATTGCAATGTGGGATAAAGGAAAAATGTACCTGAAGAAAGCAGGAACAATAATTCTGATAGGTGTCGTCTTTGTGTGGTTTTTAGCAGCAATGCCTTTTGGTGGAGTGGAGTATGGTGGCCCAGATACATGGCTTGCAGCTGTTGGTACATTCTTTGAACCCATCTTTAAACCACTTGGATTCGACTGGAGGATAGTTGTTGCCTTAATTGTTGGTTTTATTGCTAAAGAACTAGTAATAGGCTCATTAGGAACCATTGTCGGTGGTGGTGAAAGTGAAGAAGGTATTAAATCTGCTATTTTAGCTGATGGGGGTTTCTATGCCTTAAATTCTTTGAGTTTAATGGTTTTCACTCTACTGTATGTCCCCTGTGCAGCAGTTGTGGGTGTAATGAAAAAAGAAACAGGTAGTTGGAGGTGGACAATCTTCTCAATAGTTTATAGTACTGTTATCGCTTGGTTGTTCGCTTTCGCAGTTTTTCAAATAGGATCTCTAATGGGATTTGGATTATAGGTGATAAAAATGGAAAATTCAAAGAATACTTCAGACAATATGAAAACATCCTTACTTGTAGGTAGTCTTATTTTCTTAATTACAGCTCTAGCTGAAATCATACTAGGAGCTATTAAGATATATACTGATTCAAAAGAACTAGAAGAACATTGGGTTAATGCAATACCTTTCCCACCAGGAATTTTTCCTGGATTAGCAGTTCTTCTCATTGGTTTGATATGGTTAGTTGGTTATTTTGTAACTAGAAAAGGTCAAAATGCTAATGGATACCTTTCTGTGGGTACCGTAATTGCATTAGGATTCATACTCTTGTTCATTTTGATTCTATTAACTGATATCTTCAATGCATATGCTTTGGGACTAGAGGATTATGAAGATTGGACAATCTTAGCTAGTTTGCGATGGATTATCTTTCTATCCCCAATTCCTATATTCTTTATTATGAAATATAGAGAAGTTATATTTACTAGAAAGAAAAAGACAATAGTCCTACAAAGTTAGATATAATGATAAAGGAATGGTGAGTTAATATTGCTATTAGAAGTGTTAAGTGCGATTAATGAAGGGGTTACAACAGTTCAACAGTCTGCAGAAAAACTAAACATAGATATTGGTTTATTACATTCTAAACTCGATCATTGTATAACTGTTGGATACCTTCAAAAACAACATGTTGATAAGCAAAAATCAATTCTAGATAATCGCTCATCAAGTAAAGGCTTGTCATCACTTTCTTGTAACCTGTGCCCATTCTCTAATAATTGCTCCTTTATTGAGAATGATAATCAAATCTTAATATTAACTTCAAAGGGAAAAAGAGCTATAGAGCATTTAGCTGCAAAACAACAAAGGTTGCTTATTTGAATAGAATAAGAAGTTTATCTGACTAGAGACACCCATAATCAAAGAAACTACTGAAAATATACTGTGTAATGAAGAAATTGTACAAACGAAGAAATAACAGTTTTTCTACAAATACTAGAGGTAATTAAAAAATGAGAGCTATCTATATACTACTAAAAATAATTGTTATTATTATTAGCCTCACAATTGTCGTTTTCTTAAAATTTCAACCAATGTGGTATCCAACACCCGCTGGTGAAATATATGAAGAACTGTATTCGATTTATGATACAAATGTTTCAGCATATCTTTTGTCTGATAGAACAAATAAATTATTGGTGGTTAATTCAAATGGATTATGAAAGTATTAAGGACATAGACGACAATAAAAATCAAAACAATACTGTTCAGGTTTTGTTACTCGGATTACTAGCTATGTTTGCAATTACCTCAGTTGGTATCTTACATACAAACGAGAAAGAGTTTATTCAACTTATTTATCCTTCTATTTCTAATTTCCAGATATCCTTCTATGACACAATCATCTATATTTCATATTTAACTGTTGGAATAATCACTGGAATATTGTCTGATCGTTATGGTAAACGCAAATTATTTATTGTAGTAGGTAGTATAGGTGCCTCTCTCTTTTCTTGGTTGTTAACAATTGCTCCAAACTATCCTGTTTTGTTGACCTTTCGCTTTTTTCAAGGTTCATTCATTGTTCTGTCCTGGCAGACCTTTATGACATTGATATTAGACTTATCCTCTCCTCAATCCCGTGGTAGAAACATGGGGATTTATGGAGTTTTCCTTTCACTTGCCATGGGTCTTGGTCCTATGCTTGGTGGTTTCCTTGCTGTACAAGGTATTTTCATTCCCTATTATATAGCTGTTATTCTGAATGCTTTAGTTCTCATTGTTGCCTTAGTTATTCTAAGAGAACCACAAAACCTTAATAGAAATCCTTCAATTATTCAAAACCTTTCAATTGTCAAAAACAATCCCAAACTTGTCATTCCAAGTATCTTCAATTTTATTGACAGATTGCACATGGGATTTATATTATTCGCTCTACCTTTATTAATTCTTGATGTTCTAGGTTTAGATCCAAGCAAAAGAGGGATGGCTTTAGGTATTTTTGCTCTTCCCTTCATTCTTCTTCAATACCCTATTGGTAAACTCAGTGATAAAATAGGTCGTTTCAAACCTCTCGTCATTGGAAGCTTTTTCTATGGAATCATCATGTGTTTTGTAGGTTTTGCTAGTTCATTTGGCTTTATAAGCTTAGTCGCTATTCTATTTGTTTTAGGTACTTTTTCTGGTATCACTTCTCCACCAAACATGGCTTTAGTGGGAGATTGTATTAGAAAGGAAGATCGAGCGATGGGAATGGGTTTTTTCAATTTCGTAGGAAATTTAGGAATTATAATTGGACCCTTAATAGGTGGAGCACTTGTTAATACAGAAAATTATGTAATAGCATTCATAATTGCAGGAATCATTGAATTCCTAGGTTTAGTTGTTGTTTGTGTAATTATTATATACAAATATCACGTAAAAATATTCGAAAAACCTGACCCGCATGCTATGAAAACTCTAATGAAAGGAGATTAACTATGAGAAGGAACATTTTTTTTTCTTTAGATAAGGTTCAAACCAGTTTAGTACTAATTAAAACCCTTTGTGATATCTTAATAGTTAGTACTAGTGTTGTTGTAATCGATAGAGTAGCACATACTATATTTATGGTTGTTACAAATAATTCGATCAAAGACTCTTGGTTTATTTTGAACATTAGTGTGATGATTTCTGCTTCAGTATTAAGACTTGTTTTTTCACTTTTTTCTAATAAAATAACGTTCAAAATTTCAGCGAAAATTAAGATCAATGTGCGTGAAAAGATTTATTCCAAATTATTAGATCTTGAAATGAGTTATAAAGATATTAAAAAAACTGGTGGACTCATTACAACTTCTATCGAAGGAGTTGAAGCTCTAGAGGTCTTCTTTGGGTTATTTCTTCCTCAAATATTCTTAAGTATCTTAATTCCATTTGGATTATACTTTTATTTGCGCATATATCAACCAACAATAGCTCTTGCTTTAGTTCTAGGAGTACCACTTATTCCCCTGTGTGTTGGTGCTGTTCAAGCTTGGATTAGACATGTTTCAAGGATGCACTGGAGCACATATGAGGATTTGAATAGTTTGTACTTAGATTCCATACAAGGGATTACAACTTTGAAACTATTTAATTTAGTTGAACAAAGGACAAACACAATTAGGACAAGAAGCTGGGAATTTCGTAATAGAACTATGAAGCTTCTGTACACTAATCTTGTTTCTATATTGACAATGGATATAATAGCTTTAATGGGAACTGCTTTAGGAATCACATTAGCCATAACCTATCTTTCCACTCATTTAATTACACTCGCAGGAGCGATTGTTGTCTTGTTTCTATCTTATGAAATGTTCAGACCTTTACGTAGGTTAGGTTCTGCTTTCCATGTTGCAATGAATGGGATATCAGCTTCTAAATCAATCTTTGAAATTCTCGATCAAAAGACCAAGTTGGAAAAAAGCAAACCTTTCAGCATGTTATCTTCAAACGACAATTTTGATATAGAATTCTGTGATGTTAACTTCACATACACAACTGATACTCCTCAAGTTTTGAAAGGTGTAAATTTTATTGCGAAAACTGATCAAATAACAGCAATAGTTGGTATTAGTGGCTCAGGAAAATCTACAATTGCCAATTTAATAGTAAAACTGTGTGAACCTACTTCAGGACAGATATACATAGATAAACACGATATAGAAAATATAAGTAGAAACAATATAAGGAAACATATTGCAATGGTTTCCCAAAGAACATACTTGTTTCATGGAACCATTAGAGAAAACTTACTTATAGCCAGACCTGAATCAACGGAGGAAGAATTATATGTAGTTTGTAAGAAAGCAGGAATTGATTGCTTCATTAAATCACTTCCCAATGGATTAGATTCCTCACTTGTTGAACATGCGAAAAACATATCTGCAGGTCAAATTCAAAGATTTGGTATAGCGAGAGCATTGTTGAAGGATACTCCCATTCTAATTCTTGATGAACCAACTGCAGATGTTGATAGAGAGAATGAAGCTAAAATCATTGAAACCATAAAGGAAATCTCTAAAAATAAAACAACAATCATTATAGCACATCGATTAAGTACAATAAGAGATTCTGATAAAATAATTGTTCTTAATAATGGAATTATTTCAGAAGAGGGAACTCATGAAGAACTAATGGAAAAAAATAGTGTTTATGTTAATCTTGTTCATCATCAACTAGAACATGAATCTGCAGATGTTAAAGAAGAGATGATAAAGATTTATGCAACGGTTAGTGGAGGAGGATCAGCAAGAAAACCAAGAGACAGAAGAGGAAGCAAAGATAGGGGATGCACAGAATGATGTATCAAAAAGCTTCAGCTCCTGTTTTGTGTAAAAAAGATATGTCCAGATTTCAAATTATTATAAGATTGCTTAGAATGGCTAAACCACTCTTTGTTCCAATGACCATTGCAACTATTTTTGGTATTTTGAACAATCTATCTAACATTGCTCTTATCGGTTGGGGAGCTTGGTTAATTTCTAAAATATTTGTTTTGAAGACTTCTCCTGCAGTTTGGGAAATAGTTTTACTTTTTATATTTGCACTAATTAAATCCTTTAGTTCATATCTAGAGCAAGCAGAAAATCATAATGTAGCTTTCCGTTTATTAGCAAATTTACGTACAAAACTTTACAAGAAATTAGAGCCATTAGCTCCAGCAAAGCTAATAAACAAACGTAGTGGTGACATAATTTCAACTATTTCGGGAGATATAGAACTAATTGAAGTTTTTTTTGCTCATACAATCTCACCAGTTGTAATTGCAGCTATAGTATCTTTGACAGTAACTATTTTTCTATCATCATGGTGGGGTATTATTGCTCTAGTAATATTGCCTTTCCAGTTTGTTTTAGGAATGATCATTCCTCTTATTTGGGAGCGCATTGTTAGAAGTAGGGGGCAAACAATTCAAGCTATCCTTGGAGAAAATAACGCTCATTTAACTGATTCATTACAAGGATTGAAAACTATCCTTCTTTTTAACTATGGTAAGAAAAGAAAGGAAGAAATTGCTAACAAAGGATTAGTATTGAACAAAGCTAAGGGAAAATATTCTACAGCTGAAGGTTTTCTAAAAGGGATTATAAATGCAATTGTTCTAACTGCAGATATCGTAATAGTTGTTGTTTCAGTAATAGGATTTCAAGCTGGAATATTAAGTATTCAGGGACTAATAATAGTTGTTGCTATAGCTATCAGTTCATTTGGTCCTTTATTGTCAGTAAGTTCAGTTTCTCATTACTTAGCTTTAACATTTGCTGCAGCAGAAAGATTATTCAGAATTATTGATGAAAAACCTGTTGTTAAAGACATTCCAGAATGCTCTTCAAAAATCCCTTCAGATTATGATATTGAGTTTAATAATGTGTGTTTTAGGTATTCCCCAAATGAATCGAATGTTTTAGATGGTTTTAGTATGAGTGTGCAACAAGGAACTACTATTGCTCTTGTAGGGGAAAGCGGGTGTGGTAAAAGTACTTCTTTGAGGTTATTACTTCGTTTTTGGAATTTAGATTCAGGTGAAATCATTATTGGTAAGCGAAATATCAATAATATCTGCCAAAAAACACTCTATCAAATGATAGCTGTTGTCTCTTATGACTCATTTTTATTCAATACTACAATTAAAGAAAATATACAATTGGGTAATCCTAGCGGAAGTATGGATGAAATCATAAAATATGCAAAGATGGTTTATATTCATGATTTCATTGAAACATTGCCTAGAGGATATGAAACACAGATAGGAGAGATTGGGGACAGATTATCTAGTGGAGAAAAACAGAGAATACTTATTGCTAGAGCATTAATGAAAAACACCCCTATACTAATTTTAGATGAACCTGTTTCTAACTTAGATACTCTGAACGAGAATGCCATTCAAAAAACTTTGAATGAGGTATGTAAGAATAAAACTGTTATTCTTGTTACCCATAGACTTTCAAGCCTTGCTCATGTTGATTGTGTTTATCAACTTAGAAATGGCAAATGCTACAGAATAGAAGAGATTGAGACTTTAATTAAATCTTAGTATTAATGAAATGAATTAAAAGAAAAAGCTTGATTATGTTATTCATTCACTTTATCCAACAGATAAGTCTATTTCTTTTATGATCTCTTTCTTCCTATAATTGAGGATTTTTCCTTTCTGTTCAATAAATGTGAATAAGCCTGTTTTTTCCATTAATTCAATTATTTCTTCTTTTGAGATGTGGAAACAAAATCGAGTAGATAAAAAACCTTTGGGTTTTAAAATCCTATACATCTCATTAAGAACTCTCTCTTTGTCTTTAATTTCTGGTAACACTCCAAAAAGCATAACAACATCAACAGTTTCATTTTCTAGACTTGTTTCTCCATTAGATATTATTGTTTCAATATTTTGAATTCCTTTCCTTATTGCTCTTCTTTCAACAGTTTCTGTAGCATATCGCTGTTTATCTAAAGCATAGATTGTTCCCTTTGTTATGATCTGTGCTAATGGAATCGTAAAAGACCCTACTCCACATCCAAAATCAAGTATAGTGTCATCTTTTCTGATTTTAAGTTTTTTCAATTCTTTTTTAGGTTTAAAGGGATAACCAACGATATCTCTCATTCTCAACAACATGTACATTACATAATCTATTATCGTTACATTCATTTCTTATCACAACCTTTCTTTTATTCTCCTTACCTTTGTTATTTTCATCTATTTCTAATCGGAATCACATCCCATTCTTCACCATGACCTGAAATCTCTGCTACTTCTGTTAAAGCAGCATCTAATTCTGGGGATATGCCTTCAATTCCTGGATCTATGAACCCTCTAATTATTGTCGATAATGCTTTTTCTTCTGTGAAACCCTTCGACATCAAATAGACCAACTCTCCTGGAGCAATTCGTCCAATAGAAGCCTCATGACTCATTCTAGCATTAGGATTGAGTGCTCGTAACGCTGGTGTTGCCTCTATCATTCCTTCATTACTCATCATAAGTCCTGCACAATCAACATGTGCGCGACAATTTTCCCCTTTCCCTATGATTAAACCTGTTTGAACAATATTTCCTCCTTTGCAAACAGCTCTAGCACATATCTCTGCACCACTGTTGGTCCCTTCCATCAAAATTGTTCCCCCAATATCGCAATAGGTATTAGGTGTTCCCAAAATTATAGACGCATACTTCGCTGAAGAATTATCTCCTTGTAAATGTGTGAATGGATACATCTGGACTGTTCTTGGAGGGTTGGTTGAACAATACGTATTTATAAATATACCACCCTCTTCAACAATGGTACAGGTTCTAGGCTCAATATCAAAGTTTGGTCCCCAATTATGAATCATTGTACTAACAAGTTTAGCATTTTTTCCGATATATATCTCTGAAATAGCTAGGTGCAGACCCTTCTTGGCATCATGTGCTCTTGTGCATCCGGTAAGAAGTGTCAATTCTGAGTCTTCTTCTAGTATTATAATATTATGAAGACCATGTACCCTAGTACTCCTTGTCATATATAATGCAGCTTGGAAGGGTTTTTTTATTTTGTAACCCTTTCTTACTCTTATGAAAAAGCCTCTTGGAATTGAGTTAGAAATGGTTTCAACAATTTTATCTTCATTTTTTCTTATTGCTTTGAACCAATATTTTTCTTTCAACCAAAGATATCTTTCTAATGCTTCTGCTATTGGGATGCACTCAAGTCCCTCAATGAATTGTGCAGTAACAAAACCATACTGTCCATAACACAAATAAGTTCCTGAACGATTACTTTCATCCATCAACATTCCTACCTCTGCCAAGGTTTGGACATCTTTTGCTTTCATTTCATCTAATGAACGAATCTCGGATGGAAGATTTTCTTTTAGTTTATGAACATCCTCTTCATCTAGATCTATAATGTCAAATTGCTCTTTGTTTGATTGTATTCCTCTTTTATGTCTATTATTATACATTTAATCACAAACCCCTTTTTTCCTTCTATTGCATTTTATACAATATTCATAACCATGTTGTTGTATTTGTTCCAGCATCTCTTGTGGATTTCCTGTACAACCAATAGTGCCATTCATCATTAAGTGTGCTAAATCCGCATTAAAATAATTCAATATGTCTCCTGTGTGAGTTATAATTAATCCCGAAGATCTAGTAATTATTTGATCTTGTTTCTTTTCTGATCGTAATATTTCAGTAAGCATCGCTCCGATTTTACCTAAAAACTCCGGATCGATTCCTGAATCTGGTTCATCAAGTATAAAGAACTTAGGCGATGATAAAACCATTTGGAAAATTTCTGATCTTTTTATCTCTCCACCTGACAGATTAGCGTTAACTTCTCTATCTATGAAATCTTGCATTTCAAATTTTTCTATTTGTTTAGAAATATAGTCTACCTTCTCAGGATTATTTCTTAAGTAGAAATCAATTATATTTCTTAATTTTACACCTTTAATTGTGGGTGGTCTCTGTTGAGCTACACCAATTCCTAATCTAGCTCTTTCATCAATTTCTAGTTCAAGCAAATTTTCTCCTTCAAAGATTATCTCACCTTTAGTTACTTCAAATTGAGGATAACCAATAATTGTCATAATTAATGTAGTCTTACCACTACCATTTGGACCAAAAAGTGCATGAACTTCTCCATCGCGTAAAGTGATATTCACATTACGCAAGATCTCCTTTCCTTCAACTGAAACATTAAGATTCCTAATATCTAGCATTATTTCACCCATTATTATTTCTAATGTCACTCTTTCTTAGTAAATACAAATTTGAAACCTAGTGTAAGGACTTCACAAATTTTGGCTTACCGAAACTTTATTTCATTTCTCTACTTATTAATTTAACTAAATGTGTCTAAAAAAAGAGAATACAAGTCTTTAGACCTCCTCCTCAAAAATAATGCAATAACTGTGAACTTATTGAAACTAAAGACATTATTCCAGAAACTTGTTTCTTTGCTTTGCAAGATTTAGAGCTTTCTCAATGAAACTAATGGGATACGGAAATTGAATACTCAATTCTTTCAAAAGAGTTTGATAATCTCTTCTTTCCTTCATACCTATTGATGTGATAATATATGCCAAAGATACAAGTTTTTTCAATTCTTGAAAAATTATAACTGAAGCTTTTGTAGGATCTTTCTTTTTGATTTTATCAAAAAACTGAATGAAATATGAACTAGCGCTTGGACCTTTTATTTCATCTTCTTCAAGATCTATCACAGTTATCATTTCCTTGTTATGAATAAGGGGTAATATCGATTGATAAGTACTCGAAGACATTCCAACAATTCCTCGAAGAAATATATTGAAATCTACTTTGGATAAATCATCCTCTGTGATCCAGCCGGCAACATTGAAGCTAAGATGTTGAGTAAAGATGGAAAGTGTATCAACAAGCAACTTTGAGACAGATTTACCTCCTACAACATAAATAGGGTTACCTGAAAGAGCAGCAAATAAAACAATATCTAAGTCTTTACGAGTCATATTTGAAAGTGTTGAGAGAGAGATCTCATCCAAATCAATCATAGAAAATTTATTACCAGAATCTTCATATTCTTGTAATTCTACAAGTAAATCTATAAACTCAAAATTCTGTCTACTTCCAGTGTAACTCTTAATCAATCGCTCTAACATAGAATAGATTCTAAACATTGTATAATCTAATTCTTGTGGAATAATAAAATAGCCAACTTTTGTTGTAAAACCGTCTGTATTAAAAATCACGTAAAATGTTTTTTTATGTTCAGGAATTAGAGTTAAAAAACTATGAGCTTTTATTTCTTGATTTACACTGAGGATATTTTTATCTATAATCTTAGCAATAGATCTATGATAAGCTCTATCTGAACTATTTTCAATAAACTCAACACCCTTAACTTTATGTTGAATAGTAAATATCTCTGGAATAAGATTTTTCAGAGGGTAACGGGTTAAGATAATATTCAAACTATTAATATCGTGAAAACAGTGTTCTAGTATCAATTGCGCCTCTCCTTCTGAAATTAGGTCAGAATTACGTTCATCAAGTAGGGAAAACGCACTCAATTTGATTTGTTCTAGCAGCTGTTTTGATTGTCTTTCTGTAAATGTGAATTCTTTATCTAAGGTCTCAACAATAAAAACAAATTCCTGAAACTTAACAAAAGAAATTGTTCTGTCGTGATAGGAAATAGATTGCAAATCTTCATGATGCACCTCTTTAGCATAAGTGATTATTGCTGAAATAAGACCCGATGCAAGTATCTGCTGAGTATCATCAGCTGTTTCAGGCTTAGACGCAAGCAGAAGACCAGAATATGATACTAAAGAGAGCTTGATATTATCCATTTAGTATGTTTACCAATAATCTCTATAAGTAAATTTCTTTTCTACTAGTCGTAAATACTAAATGGGGTCATTCTGACATTTCTTTATAATCCATCCATTCTACGCCATGCAATATCTCTTTTACATTTAATCTTCTTGAGACACTTTTGGTAGGCAAACTTCCCAATTTAATTATGAACCATTCGAAACTGAAAATGAAATTTATTTGAGCCCACAACCAGAACAACAGGTCATAACAGAGAATGGTCAACACTGCAAATAATATAACCCACCAGCCATATTTTAGTGGAAACTTCTCATTCATCAGATTAATATTGAAGATAGGGTTCAAAATTGCTCTCGGCACAAGTGACCAAATTTGCAAACTAAATACTGAGAGAGCTATTGTTCCCCATAACCTGAAATATTTCACAATAATGTTGTTACCAAATTTCTGTGCTTTTCCTCTATATTCTACTAACCATAGTAGAAGTATCATTATTCCAAATTGTGCTCCTAACAGAAGGAAGAAGTATTGCATAGGTGGGCGTTGGAAGTTTAAATCAAAACCAAGGATGATATTTAGCACTGCTCCTATTACAAAGATACCTAAAGTTACCAGTCCCCCATAAAGAGGTAGTTTTTTCGAAGGTTTAGGTTTGGCGAGTAGTAATCCCCATGCTGAGCCTATAAAAGAAGTTGCTAAGAATGGGAAAATGGGGTACAAATCTCCTGTTAATATCACACAAAGATATGCTAGAAATGAAGCATTTTCTGACTGTAAAGCTTCGCTAGGCCACGCGTTATGATAAAGATCAGCATTATTTAAATCCCAATCTGCGAGTAATCCTGCAGAAGGAAGATTAGACCAATTTAGATTATCAATCCAGTTCCACATGAATGGAGTTGCCACTAAAATAACAACCGCTAAACCAGAGTAAATAATCAAGTTACGAGCTAATTTCTTTGCACCACCATTCCTAACAAGGAAGAAAGCTACTACACCTGTAATAATTTGACACCAGCCTATAATCTGGAGGGCTTCCATCATGAATATCCTTCTCCAGAAAAATGAGAGTGCAAAAGGATCTGTCCAAGTTGAAGCTGCAAGTATTGAATCACCAGAACGAAGTACTCTTCCAAAATAACCGTAATATCCAAAAGTTTCAGTTATTCTTCCAGCTATTAAAATACCAACGCCAGTTAGAATTCTTTTGAATAATAATTTCCCGGGGGGTGTTCTTTTTATAGCACTTTTTGTTGTTGCTAGACTGTTTACAACAGAGGAGATTAAGATAAAGTAACCTGCAAATCCACCAAAAAAAGCCATTATTACCATGACTAAAGATAGTCCAAAGTTTAAGGTTGTAAAAAGATCATTAAGTCCGACACTTGAGAAGTCCCATATGTGATCGAAAACATGTAAGAAAACCATCATCCATATCGCCAAACCTCTTTGAAAATCTAAAGAAGCTATTCTTTTCATTTTGGGTTTGTTTTCTTCTTGTATCTCCTTTGGCGTTGCTATCATCTCTAATCACTTTTTCAATTAACAAAAGATATTAAAATTTAATAGATTTAAAAGCTTATTGGAGGAAAAAGGACTATTGTTAACTCAACTAAGATCGGTTACACTTTTGGGCAGGATATCTTTGGGAGCTTGGTTCATAAATCTTTCACCTGGAGTTTGGAGGTTGATTCCTTGATGAGGACGGAAGAAGTTGTAGTAGTCCTTATAGTGCCGGAGGTCGGCATTACAATATTTTAATCTTAACCTCTTCAGCTCTCTGACAGTTGTACCATGCTGACGCTCGACCTTCCCACAAGTCTCAGGGTGGAAGACACGGCTGCGGATATGTTTTATTCCTTCCTGAGCGAGCACTCGAGTGAAGGTACTTGTCCCCCCTCGCATAGCGTGGAACTGTGCACCATTGTCTGTTAGAACTTGCTTGGGACGACTATAAAGCTGGAAGCACTGCTGTAACCTTGTCAAGATCTCTTGCTGACTGATAGGATGGGGGTAGAGTCTACTCTCCAGCAGGAAGCGGGAGTGGTCATCAATCACCGTCAAGAGGTAGAGGTGTTGTCCCTGCTCTTCTACCCAGAAGGGACCTTTGATATCCAGTTGCCAGAGGTCATTGGGACGTGGGCGTTCGAATCTCTTTCTCGCCTTCTTCTTGTACGGTTTCTTTCTCCAAGGGGGTTCTCCTTCTCGTTGGAGGGTCTTCCAGATGGTGGTGTGGGAGAGCACTAGTCCCTTCCTCCTGAACCATTGTTCAGTCTGCATGATGTTCAAGCCATAAGCTCTCCTGAGCTTGATGATCTTCTCTCTTATCTGTGGTGTTACCTTTCTCCTTATTCTCCTTGGTCGCCGAGAGCGTTCTTCCCACCATTCTCCTTCAGGATTTTCACTATGCCGTCTAATCCACTTGTAGACGAATTTCCTTGACACCATGTGTTGTCTTGCTATGTGGGTGATTGGTATTCTTTTCAAAGCCTTTTTAACTACACGTTTCCTTATAAGCATCGGGTTACTGTTTGGGTTCATGTTTGGTCACATGCCCACTGTAACCCCTCTTATTTAACTGTCACCAATGTGGGTGGAGTTAACAGAGGAAAAAGGACTATTTACTGTAAGTAATCTAGAAGCGGATTCATTTTTATTGCTAATTCAAGAGCTTTTTTTATGAAACTAGCTGGATATTCAGAACTTGATATAAACGCTTTAAGTTTCTCTTTTCCCTTATTCTTACCTATTAGACCAAAGGAAGTAATAGTTAAAGCAGCTAATGCGAGTTTGTCTAACTCTTGGCTCATTTTTGTACTTATCTCATCCACTTTCAGCTTCTTAACTGTGTCAAATAATTTTTTGAAGTAAATACTTGATTTTGTTGCTATAACTTTTCCTGTATCTAAGTTGACAATTATCATATTTTCTAAGAGTTTTTCATTTTCTTTTATTCTGTCATAAATCTGAGAATTCATTCCGCAAATACGAGTTTCCAACATGCATTTTTCTTCTGAAGTCAGATCAGTAGGACTAATCCAGACATTAACTGTAGTATGTAGATGTTGATTCATGATTGAAAGAGCATCAATAATCAATCTAACTGTTGGCTTATCTCCAACAACTAATATTCCATCACCAACAATCGTGCTGTATATTACTTTGTCAAGATTTTTTCCTAAAGTTTTATCAAGGAAAGAAGGTGAGAGATCTTCAAGATTAAATTTAGAAATCCTTGAACCCGGATCTTCAATATCCATAAGAGAAGTAAGAATATAATCAAAATTCCTTTCATCTTCATCATAAAGTCTTTCAATGTTTTTCTTCATTAATGGGAACAATCTAAACAGCGTTAAATCTGATTTTATAGGAAGTTTAAGAATACCTACTTCTGTAATCTTATATTCAGTTATGGTTATTGTAAATGTACTACAGTTTTCATTAGGAATCTGATTAACAATACAACTAATGCCATTTTGCATTGTTTTATTAACTTTTAATGTTTCCAACATGAGAGCGATAATAGGAATGTGTGAGCCTTCTCCCTCTTTATCAAGTATCTCCCATCCTTTTGAAAGATGGTTTAATTTGAAAGTGGCCTTCTCTCCCGCTGCAAACGGTTTTTCTGTAATACTATATTGTAATTGAGAGATCTCTTGCAAACTGCTCTCAAGAATTAACTCTGCTTGTCCCTCAGTGAGAGTATCAACGTCCACATTTTCTAAGAGAGGAGAGATACATTTTTGTAGATGCTCAAGCAACTGACTAATTTGTTTTTCTGATAAAGCGTCGTCTTCAGCTAGAGTCTCAATAATTATTACAAAATCGAATAGTCTGATAAAAGAAATAGTTCTATCATGGTAAGAAATAGATTGTAATTCTCGATGATGGACTTCTTTGGAAAAGGAAATTAATGCAGTCATCAACTCAGTAGCTAAAATCTGCTGAGTATCGTCTACCGATTCAGGTTTAGAAGCTAGTAGAAGACCTGATGAAGTCACTAAGGAGATTTTAATGTTAAACATCTACCTATATAATTTATCTAACTACTATATAAGTAAATTTCTTAAAGCAAAGTAAGAAAGTAGAATGCTTACTCTCTTTCTATATTTACTCCACAGGAAACGCAGAATTTCGAATCATATTCTATCCTTTGTCCACAATTAACGCAGAAAGCAACTTCAGGTTTTGAGTTGATAGGATCATAAACAACTGATGGATGAACCGTTTCAATTCTATTCTGGTCAATTTTTCCTTCCTTCACTTCTTGCAGTTGGAAGGGATCAAGCTCAGGCAATCCAGACCTAATTCTGATAATGCAAACAATCATCAATACACCGACAATAGCAGACAGTACTATTTCTACAGAATATAGTAGAATAACAGTCTTAATGCTATCAATGGGGGTCATAACTGCAAAAACAATTGTTCTAAGTAATATCAAAGAACTTGAAAATATTAATCCATAATAAGATAGTTTAGTTATTAGATTTTTCTCTTTTGAAATTGCTTTATTTAAGGTTAGCATTAGAAAAACACAGCCAAGGACAAAGCTTAAGCTGATAAATATATTAATTATAGAGAAAACTGTATCCAGATCAAAAATCATGCTATATATAAAAGATAACTCTCTAAATCCAATGGAAAGAATCATCCCTATAGAAAATGTTATCAAAGTTCCTAAAGAGAATGATTTTGCTTTTGTGTTCCTCGTTACTTGGCGTAGTTCCTCTAGAAAAATGAACAGAAAAATATAGGCTGCTATAATGGTAAAACTTCTGCCATACTTGAGGCTGACTACAACTGTATTATAGAAAATAAAAGACATATCTGTTGCGTGAATTATAATTATTATTTTTACAAGTAAGTTCAGAAGCAATCCAGCACAAAAGAGCATTATGAAATTTCTTGAAGAATTCATTGTCTTCCTTTGTCTTAAAACAAAATCATAGGAGGCAGCTTTGTTATATGCAACTCTATCTTTACCTTTTAATAAACCAATAATTATTTTATTTCTTAAAGAAATTGTATTTATTTCAGAAATACTTTTTTCATCCAAGATTGAATGGATTTGGGGGAGATTTTTACTTATTTTGGATAACCCTATCGAGAAGATGATTACTAATAGAGTGAAAAGAAATAGAATAGAAAAAGATAACCACTTCATGATTAATTCACCTAATGGAGTTAGAACAACACGACAATAATCATAAACGGTACAACGAAGTTCTGTTAATTTAGCATTAACAATATTTGTGGTGATTATCTCAGCTAAGAGTACAAAAGGTATAGACAACGAGGTATAAAATAAGATGTTACTTCCAGTTAACTGACTATTTGAGAGATATCCCTTGGTTACAAAGAACTTAAAGAATCTTCTCAAGCAGAACATACCACTTGTTACAAGAAGCAAACCAACGAGGATGATTATTTTAGATACGAGTTGATGAGTATCTAATATAGGTAATGCAAATGACAAGAAAAACAAGTAACACGCTAAAGTTATCACCAGAACACCTCCACCAATTAAGAATATAGTCCAACTAGTAATCTTCTTCAGATTAGGAAAGTAATTAGAGAATTCTTTTATTTGAAGTAGAAATCTGAATGTATTAACATAGACTAATGTCATTCCAATAGATATCAAGAAAATAAATTCTATAATTAAAACAATCGTCCCATAGTCATCAAAACGCCAAAAACCCCAGTAAATCTCAGATAATACAAATAATACGACTAAAGATACTGTGATTGTTGTAAAAATCAAAAACGTAGATAACATTTTACAGATTCGTTCTACTCTTTCTGAAGGTGTTTCTAGTAGTTGTTCAGTATAATGTTCAGATACTGAAAGATCTAAGGTACCAAGCGCCTTACTCATAGCAAAAAGCGCATAAAGAAAGAGTATAACAGAAGAAAAAATTATGAAGAAAGTTGTATAATTAAGAGCTTGACATGCTTCAGCTTGAGCAGTCCTCCAACGATAGCCATCATAATCTAGATTTAGAAAAATAGTTTTTCTTGCAATTGCATTGATGATCTCTATAATAAAAATAAATACGAATGGAAAGATAAAACGCAGGTGAGTGGTTGTTGATGATCGAATTTTATTTTTGTTTTTGAAAATACTTAAAGTTAGTGAGAAATTGATAGCACCTGTTAAAAGGAGTACTATTCCTAATATTGCTAGACAATGTTGAAAATAGTACCACTCGTCGTTAACCTCAACAAATGAAAAGAACGATGAATTGATACAAACTATGAAACCAATAACCATCAATATAGAATACTTACTTGAGTATTTAGCAGATGGTTCATTTATGCCCAAAAACCTGAACTTAAGTAGTAATTGAAAGAAGAAATAGAGGACGAAAATCAAACTTATGATAAGAAATGGAGCTGAAGTCAGTATTATTTCAAAGTAATCATAATGGTCTAATCCTCCAATAAGAAAAATTAGAGCTAGTGTGACAGATAGAAGGAAGAAGATGATGAGCGAAAAAAATAACCTTCTTGCCAAAATCTTCAACTGAAATGCATAAACGTTATTCCGTGGTACTGATTGAATGTTTTTCTCCATTTAACTAACCTTTATGTCCCTTTATGACATTTTCAACAGAAGACGAAGCATATATCACAATATCACTATATTGAGAGACAGTTATAAGTCTTTCCTACTTCTTCGGTAAATTAATTAAACAAATTAATCCTTTTAAGGATTTTCTAGAGAAAAGTGGAAGGGTAATTTTTATAAACGTCACAGCAACAATTTTAACGGAATGGTGAGAAACAGTTGGATAATGAATTTATATTTTACCTTCTTCACAAAGCTGTAAAGCACGGAGAAGAAATTGGTGCATCATTCATCGAAGCAAGAATGGATAATTTAAACCTAACAACGATTAACTATACTAATGAGATCATAACAGAATCTTCTACACGAGAAAGAAAAGGTATTGGTATAGTTGTTTATGTTGATGATACAGTTGGGTATAGTTTTACTCCAGTTCTTACACCTGAAGCAATAAAGGAAACAACAAAAAGAGCAGCAAAGATTGCTAAAGCTTCAGCTTTTCTTAGCAAGGAAAAGGAAACATTCGATGAAAGAGATGCAATTAGAGATATAGCTGAAAGAAAAGTTGTCAAACATCCTAAAGATGTTGAATTTGATGAAAAAATTGAGATGTTGAAAAGAAGTATTGACTCAATAAAAGAGAAAATCGAACCAACATCTACAACAGCTGTATATGGAGAGCTGTGGGGAGACAAATTCTTTGTCAACTCAGAAGGAAGCGAAATTTATTGGAACCCCATGATTGTTGATATGAGAACAGTAGCAACCAAAAAAGTCAATGGTTTTATGGCAAGAGGTAACGATGGATGTGGATCATCTCAAGGTCTTGAATTCTTCGAAAAGGAACCTTATACTCCGGAAACCTTTGGTATCAATGCTGGAAAGTACTGTAAAGAACAAGAAAGTGCAGTAAGTGCTCCAGCAGGAAAAGGTGCAGCACTGATAGGACCTCGCCTAGGAGGAGTACTCGCTCACGAATCATTTGGGCATTTGAGTGAATCAGATTTCGTATTGTCAGGAATGAGTCCAATCGCTGACCGAATAGGTGCTACATTAGGCTCAGAACATGCAACAATACATGATACTGGATTAACACCTAATGGAGGATTGTGGCTACCTTATGATGATTCAGGAATACCTGCCGACGATACTGTCATTCTTGATAAAGGTATTTTGGTAGGATATCTTCACAACAGAGTTTCTGCAAAAAAAATGAACACAAAACCTACAGGAAATTCAAGAGCAATCACATACATGTTTGATCCCATACCAAGAATGAAAAACACTTTCTTTGGAGCTGGAGATCTTACAGAAGAAGAAGCTATAGAATTAATGGGCAACGGTATTTACGCAGTAGGTACATCAGGAGGACAAGCAGATATGGATGGATCCTTTCTGTTTAAATGCAGTAGAGGGTACCTAGTAGAAAAAGGTGAGATAACAAAAACCATCAAAGATGCAGCTCTAACTGGAAACATTCTAGAGTTCATTAAACATATCCAAGGAGCTACAAAAAACATTGAAATGTTCACAGGCTATTTCGGAGGCTGTGGAAAAGGTGGTCAATATCCTTTACCTGTAGGTATGGGTGGACCGATTCTCTACGCTGATGAAGTAATGGTAGGAGGAGAAAAATAATGAGTTTAGATGAATTAAAAAATGAACTGCTTTCTATTGCAGAATCTTGTTTGAAATACGCTAAAGAAATGAAAATTCCTTCCGCTGAATTCTTTGTATCTAAAGGATCTTTGACAGAGATTCAATATACTAAAGGTAAGGTTAAGAGTCGTGATGGTCTTGTTAGTGGAATTGGTATTCAAGTAGCTGATAATCAGAAGGTTGGTTTTGCTTCTTGTGCTGGCTTCGCAGAAGATTCTATCAAAAGTACTCTTGAACAAGCTTTTAAAATTGCAAAAAATCGTCCTGCTGACCCCAGGTTTACTGGTTTTGTTGAAGTAAATCAACCAGGTAAAAATGGAGAGCTAGATAAAGGTATTCTTGATCATACTGGCGAAGATATGCTTAGTCAAATTTCTGATGCTGTTAAACTAACTGAAAAATACGATGAACGTCTAATCGGTATGACTATCGCTTCAAATAATATTTGGGGTGGTCATGCTATTGCTAATACTAATGGAGTTTTTGAAGCTAGTTTAAACACATTGAATTACTGTTATGCTAATCCTGTTGTTTTAGATAAAGGAGAGCGTTCAACAGCATTCGACGTAAAAATTGGTCGTTCTGTTCAAGATATTTCAGGAGTTGTTAGCAGTTCAGTAGATATGGCAATGAAGCATTTAGGGTCTGTAGAGTTAGGAGAAACCATTAAGGTTCCAACAATATGGCATCCGCTTACCGCTGGAAATTTTCTAGGAGCAGTTTTACAAGCAGGTCTGAATGGTGCAACTGTTGTAGAAAAACGCAACCCTCTTGGAGAAAAATTAAATGAGGAAATAGCAGTTAAGGAACTCAATCTTGTTGATGATGGACAAGACCCTACTAAAATTTCAACTACAGCTATAGATTATGAAGGAACTGGTAGAAGAAAAACAAAAGTCATTGAAAATGGAGTACTAAAGTCATTTCTATTCAATGATTACTATGGTAAAATCTTTGGTATAGGAAGTACTGGTAATGCTAATCGTCAAGGAAATGCTGAATTTGAAGCTTTGCCAACTATTAGCCCAACTAAATTCGTAATGACACCAGGAACAAAGAATCTTGAGGAACAAATTGAAGAATTTGATAAAGCAATTTACATGGAAGGAGGATTGATGGGAGTAGGTCACAGCAATTTCATATCTGGTGATTTTTCTATACAAGCAATTAACGCTTTTCTCGTAGAAAAAGGAGAAATAGTCAAACCAATCAAACCTATTTCTATTGCAGGTAACTTCTACAAATCTCTCAAAGATTTGATTCATATTGGTTCAGACATAACTCCATCTTACTTACCAATAGACACTCCAACTTTAACAATTGATGGTCACACTACCTCAGGGTAGTGTTTTCTACAATTTTCAGCATTTTTTCAATTTATTCTGCACAGCACTTTTCATAATCAAAGTTTTAACGTAGAATGTTAAATATTAAAAAGAGAGAGAACAAGATACAATTAATGCCTTCAATAAAAAGAAAAAGTATTCACATTGGTGCAAAGGTATCAATTGTTGAGAAACATAATCAAAGAACTGGAAAATTAACCTCAGGTGTGGTAAAAACTATTCTCACCAACTCAGGTAGCCATCCACATGGAATCAAGGTTAGATTGGAGAGTGGGAAAGTAGGTAGAGTTCAATCAATACTTGAATAAGATAAATTGCTAGAAAAAAGGTTAGATAATCTAGAATCAGCAGTAAAATTTGATATTCCACAATTACATTTTTCTAAATATTCTGTTTAAATTTTGATGACAATTAGGACACTTGGAATTTTTCTCAAGCCATTGGTCAATATGATGAATATGAGCATAAACACCGCAACAAGGTAATCTCATGATGCCTTCTTTTTCAGATGGAACTATATTTAATAAACAAACCACACAAGTAGGCCTTGGAGCTGAACATTTCTTGCAGTTCATTTCAGCAGCTGCAAAAAGTTTTCCACATTCATAACATCTCACTAAAGAGGTTTTGGACCCAAATTTTTCTATTTGTTTCAATCTAGATTGCATTAAAATAATCAGTTCAATTAGATTGTTTACCGGGGCATTCTCGTTAATAATTGCAAAAATGATTTCATCCTCAACAGTTAATCTTATGATAAAAGGAACAATCTCTTTCAACTTCTTACCAACATCTGAATCTTGAATAAGCTCTAGAAATGCAGCAGGAATGTTTGATTGGATGAAATGATCATCTCCAAGAATATTCTGAAACTCAGAAATATTTACAAATTTCTTTTTCTCGCTTGCTACCTTTTGAATATCAAATGACATGGAAAATGGCTTTTTTAAGTAGCCAATATACATTAAGTTCTTCTCTTTTGTAAAAGCCATTAGAGACCCTTTAACATCTGTTAAAGGGTTCTTAGGATGAAAATTGAAAATCAGGCCTTGTCTATAGGGAATCTTTTCTATTAACCACGGATGAGCTGAAGCAAATTTGGAAAATAACTCATCATTAAGTTGATCTATTTCTTGCTCTTTTGCAGCATGAAATAGAATTTCCTGGTATCTTAGCATTTTGGATTTCAAAGAGTTTTTTGATTTAAATTCACTGTTGGGATTAACATAACTTTCAGTTCTTGCTGAATATATCTTACCTTTTTTTTGATATGACTCTGAATCAGCATAATCAGAATAAGTTTCATAATAATCAGCTTCACTACTTTCTCTTATAGCAAGACCAGTTCGAAGACCAGCAGGAAAGTACAAGTGTCTAGGTGTTATTTCGCGAGGTTTTATATATTTAGTAAATTTCATCTTTCCACGCCTCTTCATAGAAAGGAATAATTGTAACACAGCCGTTAAGAGTATAATAACACCAATAAGAAGAAGTATAATCTGATAAACAGGTAAGTAAGCCATCAAGATTCATATTAGATTCTGTATAATATATATCTTTGTAAATGATGGGTTTTTGTCATGTAGTCATAGTAGACTACATTGGTTGAGCTAGTTTCATAGAGGTCGGCATATACAACTAGAGTAGTTCTATACTAACTCTCTGGGGATACATCACGTATCCTCCTACCCCGTTCACCGTGCGTTTAGGCAAGGCTTTCGGATCGCTTTTAATTAAGATATTATATGCAGCATTGACATCAGCATTAATCAAGTGTCCTTGAGCAGTTCGGAACAACCCTCGATAGATTCTTTTCCCCTTATACTTCCTGTGAAATTTAGGAAACTCATTGTCAAGGAAACTGCATTTAGAGGTGTATTCTTCGAGGATGGTCTCAACCTTTATCCCCCTCTCTGCTCCCTTATACTTTAGAATATTGATAATTCTTAGAAAAGGGATGGTGACAAACATCTGGGTAACTTTCTTCCAGAAATGTAATCCTTGTTTCCACAGAGTGTTATAGCCTATAATTACTTCATGGAGATCGCGTTCGACCCACAAGTCAACCAAATAACTCGTTAATTTATGAATCCCATCTTTCAATTTCCTCCTCCACTTCTCCTTCAGTTTATAATAAGTTTGACCATATACCAATCGATTGTTTCCTTTCAGTTGCTTTCTCTGCTGCTGACTATATTGCATTTGTAGTTTTTTCTGTTCTTTCAAATAATACTGTGTTATGCTCTTTATCCCTTTCCCTGCATCTTTGATAACAATCGGTTTTCCACCTTGGTTATCCACAAAAGCTGCAAGGTTATCCATCCCTAAATCGACACCACCTTTTCTTATCCTCTTCTTCAGGAGTTTGGGTAAACTCTTCCTATAAACTATCTCCAATGTATATCCTGGTCTGCGAGGGATGATTCTCACTTCTCTTAATTCTGTGTGCTCTGTTAGTCTCGTTTTGTAACTGTATCCTACTTTCTTGGGTAGAACCAACCAACCGTTAACTATCCGCGCTTGTTGGTTGGTGAAGATAACT
>DAOVER010000090.1 GCA_030668875.1 Candidatus Heimdallarchaeota archaeon | reverse complement strand
TGTCAGAAGCATTGGAGAACAATATTTCTTTAGCAATAGAACACATTAACAAGAAGGATTTCAAAAGCGCGAATATTATTTCCGTTACATTACTTAATCAACTACATATGATAGGTGATGGTGTTGACAATGAGGGACTACAGGAGAAGATGATTGAGCTATTGGTAAAATATAGAAATTATTTAAACAAAGGGAAAATATCAAAAGAGAAAGCAGAAGTGATAGAAACAATATTTCATTCATTAAACTACTTATCAGTGAACATCTTTAGAGAGAAAAAGACAATTACTCTGAAGGGAAATCAAGAAATATACTGGTTCTATATAGTAGTAGTAAAAGATAGATGGAAAGAGATACTAGAATATAAATTATGGCCGATAATAATTCAAACGATGATGTTTAGAGGAGGAAATGATCCCAAAAAGGAATTTACTTATACAGTGGAAACAATAGGTGTACCAAAAAAATTGCTGAAGGAATATGTGAAGCAATCACAAATTGGATTGTTAGCTTACAGCTCCTTGACAAGAAATTTACACTTTAGAGATATTGCATTACATTTTGAGGAAGCGCTAAAAGCAGAGCATGAATTAACAACACTTGAATAAGTTGTAGAAACAATTGAAAAATAAAAGGTTATTCGGAAGAATAACTACAATGGATAACATTTTTATCTGCAAAGAAAAATCGATACCAGATACTAAAATAAAATTAGTAGGTTATAATTATGGGATTAACAAAAACTCCAATGTGGAAAGTCCATGAAGAAGCAGGAGCATTCTTTCCAAGGATTATTACAAGAAATAAGAAGCTTTGGTATTCCTAAGAAATAAGACGCTGGAAGCGATTGTTGTTCACCTTCCTTGCCTATTCTGCCTTATTTTACTACTGTATTTTTTAGTATATATCTTATATCGAGCAGGAATCATGACTGTTAACTAAACCCACCTTGGTAACAGTTTAAAATATTGGGTTACGGAGGGTATGTGATCAAACATGAATCCCAACCGTAACCTGGTAAAACTTAGAAAAATTGTGGTTAAAAAAGCTTTGAATGGGTCGAAAGTTACCCAACTAGCTAAAGCGTATATGGTCAGCAGGAAATTCATCCATAAGTGGATGAGAAGGCATAATGAGAACCCCGCAGGAGAATGGTACAAAGAAAGGTCCTCACGACCCAAGAACATTAGGAGGAAAGTGACAGAAGAGAATAAAAGCCGTATTCTCGCTCTCAGGAGAGCTTATGGCTTCAATATTATTAAGATAGCCTATCTCCTAACACTCGAAGGGATAAACCTTTCTCACACGACAGTGTAGAAGACGCTCCAACAAGAGGGGGAGGAGAAGTGAAGAACAACAAAGAAAGCTTATAAGAGGGTGAAAAGGTTCGAACGAGAAGAATCTAACGACCTCTGGCAGATTGACATCAAGGGACCTTTCTGGGTAGAAGAGCAAGGACAACACCTTCACCTTGTGAGTGTTATTGATGACCACTCAAGGTTCTGTGTAGGAGCAAAGTTCTTTCCCCGTCCTGTTAAGACTTGGGACATTCTCCAGCTCTTGGACCAGGCTATGCAAACCTATGGCACTCCCCGTCAGATTTTAACCGATAATGGTGCCATCTTCCACCCGCAAAGAGGAGGAATAAGTTCCTTCACCCGTTGGTGTCAGACGAATATTATTGACCATATCAGAGCAAGAGTGTATCATCCCGAAACTTGTGGGAAAGTCGAACGTCTCCATGGTACAATCATCAGGGAGGTGAACCGGTTAGGATTAGCTTATTGTAACGCTGACCTCCGTCGCTATCGTGACTATTATAACTTCTCCCGCCCTCATCAAGGAATAAACCTTCAAACTCCTGGTGAAAGATTCATGAATGTGCCCTTGACTCTCCATATGCCCTCAAGTGTAACCCATGTCTGTTGAGTTAACAGAGCAGGAATCATGACACAATTATATTAATAATTGTGTAAATTTTGTTCTTTCCTACTTTATACTATGTATAACCGAATTATTCACTGCTTGTTTTTGTATTATAGGAATTCAAGGAGATTTTTTCTGAGTTCTTAGTAGAGAGAACCAATACAATTAAAGAGATTGAAATGGTGCTGTATTTCTTCTGAAATAAAGAATTCAAATCAGGAGTTAAACGAAGACTAGATCCGTTAATAATAAAAGAATCTATTTCAGATATTGGAATACGATTGTAGTAAATCGAACTAGGTCCCCAAGTGAGATCAGTTTTAGCTTCATCATTGAAACTAGACCACGCATAATGGAAATAGTTCTCACTTATATCACAGTGAGCATAAAATTCAGAGTGATTCAATGTATGTGTCAATCTAATTTCCTCAAATTTCTCTCCATCATATTTTCCCAAGTAGAGGTCAGTTTGAGTATTATAATTTAGAAAGGTTCTTCTTGAATACACAAAAAGGAAAATATTATCTTTAAGAATGCAAATAGCATCATCATGAAAAATTAGGTTACCGTAAAAACTTGCAATCTCTTGAGTAGTAGAGTAAGTAGAGTTGAAAACTCGTGTTTGATAAAGTCGACTGATATTATTTGAATGCCCACTTTCATAATAAAACACATTAAATGTATTATCAGAAGGGATTATCGCAATAGGATATTGGAGAGTATTACCAATTCCCAATTTATAAAGCTCCCAACCGTTTTCCGGCCAATTTATAGCTAAATAAGGGTGCATATTCATTTCATTTATATAGTTCCCCCATAACAAAGCTATCGTAGAATTCACAACTTTGAAATCCCCAGGAGATACCGAAAAATCCTCAACGATTTCAGGAAAAACAGTATGCATGAATATTCCATTGTTTTCTGTGCCATTGTAAATAACTGGTGTTTGAACTAGGGTGGTACTTCCATTTACTTGGAATAGTTGTCGGGAGATGAATGCTAACATAACATCACCGGAATCCAAAAATTGCCAGTTATAGACGTATTCTCTTACCCCTGAACTACAATTATAGGGAACATTTACTAGAACTGGATATTCCTCCCAGGTATTATTAATTACAGTTAAAACCTCCCCCATATAGAATCCAAATCCATCCCTTGTATAACTATAAATGAAAGGATTGTCTTGTGGGTCTAATCCTATTCTTATATCTAGAAAAGTAACTAACATTATTGAATTGTATCTTGGAATGAAAGCTATGGTGTCTTCCTTGAGATTTAATCTGGTATAGATCAAGTCTATGTCGTCTCCGAAATCAGTTATAGTGTTAGAGAAACAGAAATGAATCTTGTCATCATTTTCTACATACATATCAGATTGAATACTTGCATTCCATAATGCATTGGGATATAGATATTTATCAGTAAATGGTTTTTCTGGTTGTACTATAACTAGGTAATATATTGGCAAAGCAATCGCAAGACTTATACCTATCATAATCATAATTGCGATAGCCATTCTCAGATTCTTCTGCATTACCTCACTCAATAATAATCTCTCAATACATTTATATATTTTTTTCTGCAATCTACAGTTTTGTTAACTCAACTAAGATCGGTTACACTTTTGGGGAAGGTATCTTTTGGTGAGTGGTTCATAAATCTTTCACCTGGGGTTTGCAGACCTATTCCTTGATGAGGGCGGAAGGAGTTATAGTAGTCCTTATAGCGTCGGAGGTCAGTGTTGCAATACTTTAACCTTAACCTCTTCAGCTCTCTGACGGTAGTCCCATGCTGACACTCTACTTTCCCACAAGTCTCAGGATGGAAGACACGGTTGCGGATATGTTTCACTCCTTTTGAGCGAGCACACGGGTGAAGGTACTTGTTCCTCTCTGCATAGAGTGGAACTGTGCCCCATTATCGGTTGGAACTTGCTTGGGACGACTATAAAACTGTAAGCAGTGGTGTAACCTCGTCAAGATCTCTTGCTGGGTGATAGGATGGGGGTAGAGTCTACTCTCCAAGAGGAAGCGGGAATAGTCATCAAGAATGGTTAAGAGACAGAGATGTTGATTCTGCTCTTCCACCCAGAGAGAATCTTTAATATCAAGTTGTCAAGTAAAGTTTAAATATTTAAAAAACCTAATATTTTAGATTCACAATTTCAGTGAATCAAAAGAGAAGGAGATGAATTATGAAGAGAAATAAAACAATAACTATTGTATTAGTTCTGATGATTTATGGAAGTATGACAATCTTAGACATTAGCCCTATAGGAATCCATGGATATTCAGAAGATGAAATTCAGTATGCAGGTTCAACACGTATACCAAGTGATGGTGAAGGAGATCCAGATGAAGTAGTTAATTGGATCAATATAGATAAAGCAATTCAAAAACACAATTCAAAACTAAGATATAACCTGAATGCAGAGAGAATAGCAATTATAGATTCAGGATTAGATAAAACAACTTGGACACATTTTTATAACGAATATGGAGATTGGGTAAATTTAATGCTTGTTGATTATAACGGGGCTTATAGGAACAGAAATAATGCTATAGATAGAAATTATAATTATCATCATGGAACAATGATTACAAGTTTGATGATTCAATTGCTTGAAAGCTATGGAAACATTGAAATCAGCATTACTATGTTTATTGGAACTCAATATGGTGCTCCTGATTCAAATATTATTAAACAACAGCTACAAAGAATTATCAATTGGAATAATCAACATTCCTCTGGAAAATACAAAGTAATTTCAATGTCATTTGATGGTAACACAAATCACTGGTCAGAAGAAATTGATGTTCTAGTAAATCAACAAAAATGTATTCTTGTTTCAATATCTGGAAATGCAGATAGTGAGACACGAAACAGTCCTGAAGGTGCACATCAATTAGAAAACTTATTAGCTTATCCAGCAGGGGATAGTGATGTATTTGGGGTAGGTGGCATATACTCTTATGATGCTCACACATCTTCACACAAAATTGATAGGATGTCAACATGTATCTCAGAAACAACTGGTGGACTATATGTAGGTAGTCGTTATCTGCAAGGCCAAGGTTTTTCCCACGCAACAGTTAATCTAGCGACTCCAGGATTTGAAATTGATCTTATGTGTGATTCTGACAATAATGGATATTTAGAGTTCTATGAAGATACTGGTACAAGTTACGCAGTACCTCAAGTTGCTGCAGCCGCATATTTGACTTCAAGAATAAAATATAGAAATACCCCTAGCAGTCCGCTAACAAAATTTGATTTCTTTGCATGTATAAAATATTCTTGTGAAAACGATCCTAATGGAAGAAATGATCCAGACAAATTAATTTGGAACAAGGTTGGCGAACCTATAGTTGGTAATTTGGGGCAATATACGACATTTTATTCATATAGAGTTGGTTATGGATCACTTGATGTATATGATATGCTAGAATATGTTAACAATCTTTCGTAATAAAATGAGAAAAGAAATACTTTTCTCTTTTTTCTTTTTTCTTTGTTTTTCGCAAATTCAAGTGCACCAACAAATTCGCTTCAAATAGATAGGAAATTATTATACAAACTCTCAAATATTAAAAATATATAATTAAGTCAAGGTGGATGAATGCAAAAAGGAGTTAGAAAGAACTACGATTGTGAGAGTAGTTGTACTAGTGATTGCAGTAGTTTTACCATTATCTCTTTTAAGAAGAAAAACTGATGGCGATTTATACCTTTATCCTAATTCATTATAGGATACTAGTATCATATCTGATATGACTGTAGAAAATTGTTAACCTATAGAGTTGGATACGGTTCTCTTGACGTATACGATATGCTTGAATATATTGCAGGTCTTTCCTAAAAGACTAGAGGGTTGAAATCTGAATAACAGCTAAATGTAGATATTAAATGAGTGAAATAACAAGATTTAACTTAGTTCAATTTAAGACTCAAAATACTTTAATGTATTTAAACAAATATAATAATATAGGTGACTGAATGCGAAAGAGATGGAAGATCATCATTACTAGCTGTATAGTTGTGAGTCTTAGTGTTATAGCTGTCTCTTTGCACTACTATTTTCAACCACCTCCACAAAATAACAACAACAATCATATAAACAACACCAATGGTTTTTATGATGCTCTTATCAATCGTATTTATCCTAATCCACTATGGAATGGTTCAGTTTCTGACATAATCTTAGAAAGTGATGATATAATTCATTTCTGCTCAACGAATTCTTCAAAATATGGAGATGTAGTTGTAAATGACAATCTTATTTATGGAATTTTAAATTTTAACAATGATTCGTTCTATGGTTTACCTAGATTTGAGTGGGGAATTGCAGGTGATTTCTACCAGGTTCGAATAGCTTTGGACTCTGAAAAATGCCCCATTATTTACATCTATGCATACAGTGGTTTCGATTTTCAATTAGGAGAAATTCTAAAAATAACCAATAACTCTTGGGAAGATCATCCAGATTTTGATTATTTACCTCTTAACATTAGTACATTAGCTCGAAGTGCTCTGCTAAATTGGTTTTTTTCAGGAACTGGTGATATAGTAATTGCTTTTATCTATCAACCTCCATATATTGATGATGGTACCACTCCTAAGGTTAATACACCTGTTATATACAATTCCAGTTCTAAACAAGCTACTTTCATGCATGAGATTTTTCCAGAAATAACTGATCACGATGTACAAGCTCCTGGAGATTTTAAAATCATGAATTCAACTATTGCTCTTCTTTGGGAAAGAAGAATCGATAGTGTACAAAGCTATACTTATCTCGCAATTTGTTGGCCTGTTGAAGGTTGGCGACTGTATATATTGGGAGAGTGCTATCCTCCCAGGTTCCCAATTGCTATAATTCCAAGAAATGAGGGATTTGATGTATTTCATTATGAAAGCGGTAGGGTTAATAATATTAGTAGGCTTTTTGTTACAACCTTTCTTAATTCAACCTATTCTGTCACTAAAGAGATTACTACTTTTCCAGGTCAATGGTTTTTTATTGAGGAATCTATATTTGAATTAGATAAAGAAAGTTATCTTTTCATCTACTCTCGCTTTCCCTCTCTTCTGGATTCCCATACAGACCTCTTCTTAGGGAAATATAATGGCACAGTTTTTCAAGAAGTGCGATTAACTACCACGCCTAATTTTTCTGAAGCATATGCTCATGGCGAAAAAGGTGAAAAATATTTTCATTATGTATGGAACAGATACTATGGAAACGAACCTTGGCAAGTTTTCTACAATAGGATAACCTTTTCAGAGTTAGATCAGATGTTTGATTCTGGTTCTTTTTCTCGCTCTCCTGACTTCATACACTGTTATGCTAAGGAACATTCTGACACTTTATTCTCCTTCCTTATAAACCTACGAATTATTCTTGTCAAAAGAGAGTATAACAGTATAATTATTTAATCCCTAAAGAGCATGCAACTCACTAAATCGAAATTTGTTTTAAATAGACCTGTTTTATGCTAATTTGAAGCAATTCTATAATCTATTAGGATATTTAGTAATCACTTAATTACTGATGACTAATGTTCAATAAGATCAAGACATTTTTCTCCTAGATTTATCACACTTCTGGTGATATTATCAAAATAGTCGTCTTTTGCTATACTTTTCTTCTCCTCTCCCCTCTTTTTTCGCAATGAAAT
>DAOVER010000049.1 GCA_030668875.1 Candidatus Heimdallarchaeota archaeon | reverse complement strand
GAGATAAGAATTTTCATCATTCATATCGACAGGAGCAAGATTAATAGAAAGATCTAAAGGAAGTTCAAGAATAGCTCGCTGCTTTTTCAATAATTCAATATCATTATACAATTCTTCAAATTGAGAAAGGAAGAATTTAAGATTATTAAGTTCAAGTTCTGGTATCTGTTTCTGACTCATATTGTTCATCTCTGATAGTTTTGTGGGACGAACAACAAGAAGGGTAAGTACTAATCTGTAAAGATAATCAAAGATTTGGTTTATAAAGGTGGTAAAATAATTTAAGATTCAGAAGGATTGTTGATGTAATGGTATAAAAGGTGATAAAAATAAAAAAGAATTATTCCACGCCTAAAGATCAAGAATTGGAAGAACTTTATGAGCAATTAGAAAATAATGCTTTGCATCTAGAGACAATGCAAATTGCTGGATTATTCAAAGTTCTGAGGGATAAGAAGGAAGAAGAAGGAAATTTAACTGTATCTAAAATTGCTCAGTGGGAGATAACCTTCTTCTTTTATGACAGTTGTCCAATAGGAAATCTAGAATATAAAGAAAAGATTCCTTGGGATAGATACGAAGAAAAGCAATTTACATATTTGATGGAAAGACAAAAAACAGTAAAGAATAAGATGTTAAAAGCACATTATTCACACATTCTATGGTTAAGTCCAAAGAAAGAGATAGAATTTGCAAGAGATGCTGTAGATTCATATTTGTGGTTATCTGAATATTATTCCAATAATCAAGAAACTGGTTTGAAATTTATTACATTAACAATTCTCAACGTCATAATAAACGCTTATAGAATCTCGTTCCAAATTAAGTATAAAACAGAAGAAGCAAAATGTGTTCTCATTAGTTTGGTTAAAGATTACAAGCAAAATGATGAATCAGTCGCAGTTATTAAACTAAAACTTATTGAATTAATGATTCAAGATAGGAAAAACTTCACAAACACTGATCTAGACGGTGTAGATCAATTTTGTGAATCATATTCAGTTGTTCTATCTAAAAAGGCTAAGTTTATACTTGCAATTGATATTCTTGAAATTGGTAAAAAAGTAAGCTCGATATTAAAAAGGTGTTCTATCAATTGGGTAGGTATGATTGCAACTTGTTATGAAAACCTTATGCAAAATCATAAGAAAAAGAATACTAATCTTGCTTTAGATTTCTGTGAATCAGCAATAAGGAATTACAGAGACGCGGGAGATGAAGAAAAAGTAAAGGAGTTAGAAAAACAATTTACCCAATTGAAAAAGCAACAAAAATTTATGGAAATTGCACCTCCCTTTAGTAAAAAAACAAAGCAGGATTATTTAGACGGAATAGAGATGTATGAAAAAGACTGTAGAACTGTAGCAGAAAGACTAGTCAAAGAGAAGAGTTCTGAAGAGATTATCAACATTTTAATTTATGATAAATCATTTGTTCCTAAATTAGATGAAGTTGAACATATAACTGTTCAAGATATGAAGAAGAGGATATTTTCTCAACTTTTACCTGTTCATTTAATAGACCGTCAGGGGCATAAAGCTGAAATATTCCACACAAAGGAAGAAAAAAAGAAATTTGAATTATTACGCAATTATAGGGTTGAGCTTAAAATGCGCTATGTATTTTTGAATGAGGTAATCATTGCAGCCTTAAAAAATGAAAAGCTAAATTTCACAGTATTAGAAAAATATCTAAAGAATTACAGCTGGTTGGGAAAAAGTTTACCTAGAACTTATGCAAATGACCACATAATAGAATTCAATTGGTTGTCATTACTCACACCTTCCCTCAAAAGTTATTTTGAACATACTACCAAATGTCTTGAAGATAATTCATTTAATCCCAACTACGTTCTATGCATTGATTCATTAATACTGAAAATTGAAGGTATAATTAGAGATTTGTGCAAGTTCTCGAATATCTCTACTACTTATATTCCTAGGAATAGAGATGTTGTAATGGAGAAGGATATTCACCATTTATTTAGAGAAGAAGAATTAAAAGGAATCATCAATGCAGATGATCTGTTCTTCTTCAAATTTGTTCTCATTGAAAAAGGTGGTTATAACCTGAGACACAATGTCGCACATTCACTCCTTTTACCTAATGATTATTCCCTTTATTTTATGAATTTACTTTTCTTAATATTATTGAAATTAGCTTAATTCAGTGCAAGTAACAGAAAAAATTAAGGAGCCATGTTTTATTAAGATTATAAGGAATGGGTTCAATAACATGAAATTGTTAGAAAAAATAAGAAATTATCTAAGAAGAAATGCAAGTAAGAGAACTATCCTTCGCACAATCCTATTCATTATAATCTTTGGAACAACGTTTGCTGTGTTAATTGTAGGTCCTATAATAAATAATCAGATTCTAACTACAGTTGGAATAATACTTCTAACTGTAATTATAACAAAGATGGGAGATAGCTTCTTTTTAGCAATGAGAGAGCACTCCAACAAATTAAAAAAACTAAGAGCGATGATAGGTAGTTATCTCTTTCTTTTTGAAAATGGGTATAAATCATTGGAGAACCCATTGCGAAATATAGCTAAATATCTATTGGACGAAATCTTGCCTTTTGAGGAAGCTCTTACTAAAACAGTACATGGTGAGCTCAAAGAACTCTACGCATTAGGAATTTCAATAAGTATCAGCCCTAGTATAAACAATCAGAATTATGCTGATAAAGAATTTGAAAACAAGAGTGAACGATATAAAATAGACGATTTTAATAGAATTATAGATTTGTGTAAGAAACTAAAGGACATTGACTGAAGATACTAATAGTCCTCATCTTCATCAAATACATCAATTAGAGATATCGTTTTTTCAATTCTTCAATTTTTTTCAGGGAGTTTTGATATAAATGTAGTAAAATCAAGACCAAAACTTATCGCAGAAAACGATAAAAGAAGACGATTGCAGTCATGACATATGCCAGAAGGAATGCGATTAGAAGATAACGGAATCAAAAAAGGTTTCTTTGTTCTGCATTTTCCGCATAAGGATCTTTTACATGTTGTACAATAAGAATTAGTCTGATTCCCACACTGAATGCATGGATGTTTAAAATCAATCTTAATCTTTTTCATAATTTAACTTAGAAGACTATCTGTTAAAAATCTCTGGTATTACATGAACACTACACGGTATTTAAACCATTTTGCTGATATGTGTTTGAACATCACCCTTCTTGTTCAATCATCCCACTTTGATAAAAGGTGAAAAGAAGTGGGTAAAAAAGAGAAAATCGTGGAAAAAAAGAAAGAGAAAACAATTCATACAAAGTCTAACAGAGAATATTTGAAATTGATCCAAAGTCAAGGAGTGCTATTAGTAATCTTTCTCTTAGCGACACTAACAGAACCGATATTTCTAAGGATCAATCAAGAGAATTTTGAGCAGAGAATGAACATCATCTTTGCAGTCTTTGCAGGAGCAGTAATCTGCTTTATAGGAATAGTCGTATATATCAAACCAGTAATGGAACTGTTCAGAAAAGTAAGATTAGACGAGAAACAGATAGAGAGAATAGAAACAACCAAGATAAGAAAAACTTCCATAGCTTTACTGTTTTACAGAGCAGGGATAGTCCTTGTTCTAGGAGGAATGATCTATGTGGTAGTAAACCACTTTATCACTGCAAGGTGAGTTATAATGACAGAAGTAGAACAGAGACAAATAAATCGGAGAGAAGAAGAATCTTGTACAGAATGTGGGAAAAACTCCTTCCTAATAGATGAAATAAGAGGAGAGATAGTTTGCAGAAACTGTGGAGTAGTCAATAGAGGAAAACTGATAGATTTTGTTGAACGTTGAATATAACAATTACATTTATTTATTCTGTTGAATTAATATAATTTGAAGTAGTTTATCTGCTTCAAGTGTAAGTATTTCATGCAAGTACTTACTCACTTCCCTATGGGTTTGCCATGAAGGCAAACCCACCTTATTCTTTACTCAAAATCGTTAGCTTGGTTATACCTACGAATGATCTCTTTCTTCTTCTCAATTTCCTTTTCCTTGTGGATGATATCCCAAACAGCTCGTTCAACAAACTCCCCATCTTCGAAAACAGTGATAGTGGCAAGAGAGAGTTGTTTATTGTTGAAGATAATCTTCCCCTCTTCAGCAAGATGTTTTAAACCTTCAAGAATACCCTGATAGTTAGTAAGAAGATTGTAACCTCCCCACATGAGTTTGAGTAACTGATCTAAATGGATAGTTTTCCTTTCCTTAAGAATTAACTCCACTCTGTTCTCAAACGAACTCCAAGAAGCATCTCTAGATTCTTCAGAACCACCCCATAGACTGAAAGCCATATCTACTCATTGAAGTAAATGGGGAAAAAGTATAAAAAATGTGAATATTTCTACTATTCAAGAAATTCTACAAGGTAAGGTAAAAGAATGATTGAAGATATAATGGATTATCCTGCAGTTTCTGGCTATCCTGAAGCTTATGAAAAAATTGTTCAAATATGGTTGGATATGTTAGGTTATATTACTACAACTACTAGATTCTTTTGGAGCAAATTGGAAAACAAGAAACAGCGAGGATATAGAGATTTAGATGTTTTAGCCATAAATGAAGAAGAGTTGTTGATAGTAAGTGTAACAACAGAATTAGCAACTAAGGTGGCTACAAAAGAATGGGGAAATACAAAGTTTTTCTTTGATTTAGCTGAAAAATATCTGAAAGAGACTGAGCACTATAAGTGGATGACCAAGAAGAAAATAAGAAAAATAATATTTTACTTCTATACTTATCGAACAGAAGAAAAAAGGAAAGAAGTTTTACTAAAATGTAAAGATGCAGGTTTAGAAACTAAATCTTTTAAGGATGCATTACTTGATATGAAGGAGTATTTTGACATTCATGAAACAGGGAAAACAGAGTCACCTGTTTTCACATTATTAGGAATGTTTCTAGATGATAAAAAGAGGAAAGGATTAGGAATAGAAGAGATGATAAAGATAGATATGGGTGAATAAAAGGGATATTTCAAAATAAAAAACTTGAAAGAGTGCTACAAGGAAAGTTTGGATGCAAAGATATCCTAATCAGGCAATGCTTGAAACTTGTCAATCTCAAAAAACGAATGGATCCATCTAAGCTAAATCTTTTAAGAGTATGAAAAAGAGTTTCTTTTCAATTGTCGCTTTTTAAGAACGACTTTGATTAAGCTAGTAGTATACAACACACTACTTAGAAGTTCTATGTCGTCTTATGGACACGACCTTTATGTTAAAACACTCTTACCACATTTCTGTGATACTAGCAAAAGTTCATATTTTTAGGTGCTTGAAGCATTTTTACATAAATTTTAGATTTCGTCTTCTATTATCCCAAAAAATTTAATGTGATTCATTTAAATATCTTAAGTATATATTTGGATTGAAGTGGTTCAATTGGCAAAGAAAATTGTCTCTAATGAAATAGTGGTTTTTAAGAGTCTAATGAAAGTCTATAATTCAACAACTCCTACAGATTCTGAAATGGATTGTAGATATAGATGGATAAATGAGATAATAGCAGGTTTATGGAAATATACTGACGAGGAATATTCAGTTGAACAGAATTTTTGTGATGTTGTAATCTATGATAAAGAAAAAAATCCAGTAATAATTGTTGAAACAAAAGCATTGAATAAGGAAAACGAAAAAAAAATACTAGAACAACTTAAAAGATATGCAAAATCGGCAACAAGGTATCTGGTTGGAACAAACATCAATTTTGTATGGGTATGGGAAATTGACTCCACAAGTAAAAAGATTATACTAAGAGTAAAATTCAGTTTAGATGAGCTGAAGAAAAAATTAGAAAAGGGAGGGAAAATAGAGAACATATTAACAAGTAAAGAAATACAACAATTATTATTTATTTACAAGCTTAGAAAGTACATTATATATGATAGTGAAATTTATGAGGATTTTGGGATACTTTATCATAAGGTAAAGATTTCTGAACCAGAGGGATTTGAACATCTGCTTTTTCAAACTAATAGAATGATTAACGAAATATTAATGGAATATGCTCTTAGATCTTTTGATATCTATTATAAAAGATACCAAGAGTATTCCACGATAAGAGAGAGCATAAAAAGTCAAAAGAATCAGAGTTCTGGTGGTGAAGAATTAGCACTACTCGAACGTTCTTTAATGAAACTTAATTCAGATTACATTCAATACAAGGATTTTGGTTTTGAAGCATGGAAAATTTATTCAGGAAGAGTAAAAGACAGTTCTGAAGCTAACAAAATATTATTTTGCAAGGAGACAATATATGTTCTACTAAATAAAATTCTTTTCATAAGAATATCAGAAGATAAGGAACTAATTAAACCACATTTATCAAATGGAGGAATTGAAACTCTCCGAGAGTTTATTACAGAAAAAAAACAGAAATACAAAAGTGTAATTAATTTTGCATTTAATAATGCGAAAGATCTTTATAGCCACTTCTACGAACCAGGAATATTGGACTGGTATATTGCAGGCGATGGAGAGTTAGATAGACTTCTCAATAGAATGTTATGGATTTTAAATCAATTTGATTTTTCAGATGTAAACCAAGATATATTAGGCAATCTTTACGAGAAATATCTACCAAAAGAAGAAAGAAAAGAACTAGGTGAGTTTTATACACCAGTTCAGGTTATAAACTACATATTGGATTCTATTGGATATGAAGGTCAAAACATTAGAGGAAAAAAAATTTTAGATCCAGCTTGTGGTAGTGGAGGTTTTCTCATACAAGCAACAAAGAGATTAGTCAAATCGTTTTTAGATCTCTTTGGAAAAAAATCAATTAACGAACTTAGTCCAAGTGAAGCCAATGAAATTTTAACAGTGGTAATTGATAATTTAGTTGGATGGGACATAAATCCTTTTGCCTGCCATATAGCTGAAATGAATATTCTATTTCAATTAATAGACCTAATAAAAGTTGCAAAAGATGAACCATCATTTAAATTTAGAAGAATCAATATATTTCATACTGATTCACTAATAGGACCTATTTCAAAAAATGCAAAGAAAACACTGGATGATTTTTTTAGAATAAATGAAAGAGTTAAAATTTATGCTGATGAACAAAAACAAATTACAAAATTAAAGGAAACAAAATATGACTATGTCATAGGAAACCCTCCATATGTCCATTTAACTTCTATACCAAATGAGCTCTACTCAATCTACAAGGCAAATTACCCTAATGTAGCTATAGGTAGAACAGATCTTTATATTCTTTTTTTGAAACTTGGCTTAGATCTGTTGAAAGCAGGAGGGAAGCTTGGCTATATAGTATCCGATCAATTTCTAATTAAGAAGGCAGGAGAAGGAATTAAAGAGGAATTCTTGAAGAAAACTAAAATCTTAGAAATAACAGATTTTCAAAAATTCGGACAATTTCTTGATGCTACTAATTATACGTCCATTATCATAGTAGAAAAATGCTTGAATGAGATAGAGAGAAATGAAAATGAAGTCAATTATAATTATATGAAAGAAGAAATACTTAATATTCTTGAGATTCTTCGAAATAAAACTGTGGTTCCAGAGATCACCACATTAAAGTTATCACAAAAGAATCTTAAAAGTAAAGAAAAATGGAAATATGAAACATCTATTGATAATCCCATTATATCGAAGATAGTAAATAGCTGTTCTAAAACACTGAGTTCTATTGGAGGAGAATCAAAACAAGGAATATTAACTGGAAATGATTCAGTTTTTATAGGAAAAGAAGGTTCAACTACAGACAAGAAAGGACTTAGAAGAATTATTCCATTAATAGAAATCAAAAGAAGAAATTTTACTGAAATTGAAATAGAACAAAAACTATTAAAACCAATTATTCACGGCAGGAATGTAAAACGTTTTTCAAAAATAGATTATGATAAGTATGTTCTTTTTTATTATAAGCAAGATGGAACTAAAACAAATGTCATCCCCATTGATGATATAAGGAGAAACTACCCCAAATGCTATGAATATCTATCAGCACATAAAAATGATATCAGTTCACGAAAGATTTCTAGAACACAATCTTTTGGAGACACAGTTCAATGGCATCGTCTTACTCGACCAAGAGAGTTCCAAATCTACAAAAAAGGAATTATTATAACTCCTGCTTTAAACAATTATCCAAATTTCACCCTTAATAAGGGAGGGTATGCTTATGTTGGAGGAACAGCAGGGGTTTATGGCATTATACTTAATGAAAAAAATCTTTTAAGTTTAGGAATTTCAAGATTTTATATTCTCGGATTATTAAATTCATCTGCATTCTCTTACTATTTTAGACACAAAGGTGCAGTTAAGCGAGGAGGATACTATCAATTAGATGGAAGCATTCTTGATGATATCCCTATTTTAATACCACAAACAGAAGATCAAAATAAACTTGTATCGAGAATTACAGAACTTGTAAAGATAAGATTATCTCATGAAGAAGAGATTGACATTTATCAACACACCAATCAAACTTTAAATCAAATCGACTTACAACCAATGGTGCAATCTGCATTAATTTCACAAATAACAAATCTCGATTCAATAAGTGAGCCCTCTCTTTTATTAGAAGAGAAAGTTGTAAAAGTAGGACAAGGTGAAATTACATGCACTTCAGATATTATTGCAAAAGGCATATTTTTGATATTAAAAGGAAGAAAATGGGAAGAATCAGAAACACCAATAGAAGATTTACTTGTACTCAAAATACCAAAAACTGAAAAAGATGCTAAGTTCTTTATAGAAAAAATTGAGAAATTCTTTATGACGGTCAAAGAAAATAAAGCAACAAAAGAAAAAGTAGAAAGAGAAATTGATTCCTTGGCATTAGAGCTTTTTGCTTTTAGCAAAGAAGAAATTAATAAAATTCAAGAAGATACAGTAGAACCTTGGGTATCCAATGATTGAATAAATTTCATTACTGTCTAGTGAACATACTAGTGCCAATTCAGGATGAATATGATTTTCAATCTAATCTATTTTTATTCTTTTTGGAGATGAGTCAGGATAACTGAGTTTCAATACAAATCTTCCTAAATCACTAATACTATAGTTTTTTGTACGACCTTCTTTTCTAATTGAGAGAAGTGGAGCATTGCGTTTGAGTTTTTCAATTGTTGGATAGATACTACTTGATGTAACACCTATTTCTTCAGCTAATTCTTTCACAGTTAGAGATTTCCCATCTTCTAGCATTTTTAGAAGTTCCAATTCATTAAAATCTAGAGGTATTTTCTGCAAGGGAGGTTTCATAATATTGTTTGGAGAATATATTCCATCTTCCTTAGTCATGAAGTAAACGTGATCAAAATGAGAACCTGCAATTGTTAAAGCAAAAATCAATGATGCTTCACTCATCACAGGAAACCATATTATTATTAATGGAGGGGTTTCAAAGAAAGTTTTTCTTTTCCCTACCTTATTTATATGCTTGTAAAGCTGAATGGTCATCTCTTGAGATGTACCCATGCATTCTATTTGCTCTAGATCTACTTTTGAATTTTGAATTTCATCTTGAATTTCTCGAATCTTCAAATCAATACCATCAATTACTTGTTCAATTAGTAAAGTTCGAATCACATATAATTTTCCATTATTGCGTGATAAAAGTATATTTAAGGCATCTACTATATCTTTCTTATTTGAAAATGGCAGATATATAATTGTATCATATTCCATTCTATTTCATCTCATGAATTTCAGTCTCTAATTTTATAAGTATTTGTCATATAGAGAAAAATATTATCTATGTAGCAGAAGGCAAGAAAAAAAGTGATATTACAAATTGTTTTCTTTCCTAAAGATATTTATACGAATTTGTGAATCATAGTTTACCCTTTTTGTTCAATAATCCCACTTTTAGACATGGTAAAGGTGTACGAAGTGGAAAAAAGTTTAGCAGTAAAAAACTATTCTCACCCTTTGGGAGAACAGGTAGAAGAGATAAATACAGTAGAAGAATTACATGAAATTGTTCTGGAAATTAGAAAGAGTTACAGGAATTGGGAAGAGAAAGAAGCTTTAGAGATTATCAATAAAACTATTGAGAAAAGCCAAGAATTAGGTGATTATGGTTCTCATATTGATCTACTTTATACTAAACAAGGACTATTTTTTGGTAGGATTGATCTTCTACCTGAAGTCGAAGGTATTATCTCTCGTATGGAACGATTAGCTGATCAGAACAGTTTTCCAGAGGGGAAGGCTCTAGCTTTAATCCTCATCTGGCAAGTAGAGAAACTGAAGAAAAATTACGATGAAGCAATTGAAGCAAGAGAGAAAGCTATGGAGATAATGAATACACTCCCTGACCCATCAAAAATGAATTATCATGCCATACTATTTTCTTTTGCTTATGGTGTGTTCACTGAAGAAGGAGATTTTACAGTTGCAGAACATTTTGAAGAATGTAGAAAATACTTTATTGAGGAAAAAATGATGGTCCCTCTCTTCAAAACTTGTCTACATTTGACTAAAATCTATTCGAGGACTAATCAAGAGGAAAAAATGAGTGAAATACTCGTCGAATGTAGAAGTCAAACACACCTCTTTTCTACTCTTTCAGATGATAGTCGAGCATTAGCACACAACATGTTAGGCAACCTGTTTCTCTACAATTCTTTTAGAACTCAAGCTGAGATGCATCTCTTAACTTCCAAAGAGTTGAATAAAGACAGAGTGCATCTAGGACAAAATGTTTTCTTTTATATTGGTAGTCTCCAACTACTGGCAAGAATCTATGCTGAGAGAGGGGATTTTGAAGGAATAAAAGAAACCATAATAGATCTTCAATCAGTGGTTAATCATCGTAGAACCAAAATGATGTTGACCAAAGATTTATACTCTTTCCTTATCACTTCCTTAAACATCTCTTTGCTCTATTACTCTGTTCATAAAGGACTAATGATGATGACAAATGAGGAAAGTATTCTCTCATTGATCCCATTTACCAAGAATCTAACTGTAAGTTCGCAAATCTTGGGAGAATTACTCGTTTATTCTGGGATAAAAGTAGAGACACTGGAAGCCATAATAGAGAAAGATGAGAAATATATCGAGAAACGTTTGAAGAATGTCATAGACTATTTGATAGAGATTAATTCTCATAGTTCAGGAGGATATAGAAAGAAAGTAGAGAAGACGATGGAAAATTTCGTTAATGGAAAAGAAGAAGATAAAACGGAGAATATCTTTGCTAATCTCTTAATCGCTAAACTCTTGCTTTCCACAGGAAATTATGGTGAGTTCATGCAAATAATGGAGATGTATCTGGGGAAGATAGAACAGATAGAAAATAGTTCGTTAAGAATAATGGCGGAAGCATTTGCATATATCTACTCCTATCTGCAAGGAGTGAGTAACAAGGTAATCTTTCAGAAACTAACTGCATTGGAAAAGAAATGTCAACAAGAAGGTTTAGTAAAACTCTATGATGAGATTATCCTTTACAAACAAATAGTTAGTAGAGATACAGTTGAAAGAGAAAATAAGAAGAAGTTTCAAAGAGCTATCTACAGAGACTTGTTTAACGCCTACTCAGAGAAAGAAACAAAAAGAATAATGCTTAAAGTAGCAAAACCTGAATGAGGAATCCCACTGTGAATATTGTTACATTCATCTTTATAACCATTTATTAGCTGTTCTGCAATCTCTAACTGCCAACCTAAAATCAAATCTTCAAAAAGATTGATTTTATCATCTAAATTTAAGGGAAAAGTGAAATCATGTTTCGTATATTTTCTGGTTATGAATTGCTTAGTAATAAAGACTTCCATAACAATTTAAAACTTCTTTCTAGTAGATATAACGTTACTTATGTTCTTAATTTAAGAAAATCTTATACAATCTTGTAATTCTTTCAAAACATAGCTCAGTAAATTATCTAAGGTTTGATAATCGAGGAGATTAACTAATAATATATCTTGTCCAAGTTGCAGTAACTTACTAAATGAATCGATATGTTTGTTGAAATTATTAAACTTTTTTTTCAGCTTTTTCTCTTCAGCCTTCTCGCTCCGAAAGATTGATATAGAATTATTCCTATTATTAGTTGTTTCACGAAAATGAGTGATAATTTATGAAGAAAATTAAGTCAGTGTCGATCGTTGTTTTGTTAATATTAGCCTTAGGACTTTCAACATTAGTATCGAAGGCAGAAAATCCTGGTACAATAACAATACTTAAACCAACAACAAATGAGGAAGTTTTGTTCTATAACAAAATAACGGTTAAATTCTCAGTTACTGATAATTTTCCTTGGAGGTATGACTACACTGATATATATATCAGTGGAATCTTCGTTGAACGAACATCTGGAGGGGAAGGCTCACCTTTTGAGAAGCAATATTATCCACAAGCTTATGCTGGAAGCCATACTGTAAGAGTTACTGCTTACTTTTCTAAATTTGGTTGGCCACCAGAAAGACGTGATATTGAAGAAATTAAATATTTCACTATTAATAATATTGATGATACTACAGATTTGGAGGATTTTAGGATAGATAAGCTACATGACTATGAAACTGGAAAATATTATTTAGATGGAAGTGGTGTCACAATCTGCATCATCGATGATCTCATAGGTTGTGATGACAGTCTTTCTTTCTTTCATGAATCCTTGTGGAGAACATGTTACGGGGGAGCAACAGAGAATAGATATATAGATATAAAATATTTCACTCATTCTGATGGAGATTTTTATGAAGAATGGGATGTAGAAAACCCTACCAAAGAAGAGAAATGGCAGGAGATATATGACGAAGGTAAGGGTAATTATGACCTCCCTTCTGAGGTTCATGGTACTTATTGTATGGCAGTTTTAAGACATATAGCACCTGCAGCTAACTATATTTTCATAGAAACTCTAGGTAATAAATATAAAACAGTTGATGCAATTGAGTGGTTAGTAGAAGATAGGAATGATCCTGTCTACGGCAATAAAGCTCCATTTGAATTCTTAGGAATTGATATTATATCGATGTCTTGGTCAGAGCAACATGGTGAAGGTTACTATGTTCCTTTGGAGGATGAATTTCAAACATTGACAAATGCTGGAGTGATTCCTGTATGTGCTGCTGGACAATGTGTTCCTCCGGAAACTGAAGGATCAGTTTTCTATCTATATTACGAAGCTTTCTACCCCTGTTCTTTTGAATCTGTTATTGGTGTTACTGGAGTTATTGACAGTGACACAACTCTAGGTTCTGGAAGCAGATGGAATAGAGATATAAGAGCAAATTCAGGTTGGGGAGTGGACATAGCTGCTAGTTTTGCAGGCACAATATTAGATTGGGCTCCCGTTCCAAGCTTTGATGAGTTTGCAGGAACAAGCAATGCATGTCCAATGGTGGCTGGAATTATTGCACTACTTGAAGAATATCAAGACAGTTACAGACCTAATGAAGATCTAACTGTTTCATTGGTACAATTATTATTTCAAAAGACGGGAGATGCATTAGGTAGTGCACCAAGTCAGCAAGGTGAATATATTTTTGGTTCTTATAGCTGGTTACAAAACGCTTATCCTGGCTATCCATATGTAGCGGATTATGAACATGCTATTTATACAACTTCTAATTGTGGATGGGGAATTATAGATGGATATGAGATGTGGAAATACTTCAAACTAAACTACTAAAATTTTCACTTTTTTTCTGGCTTCTATTTTTTTCCTCTTACAACTTTCTCTCTTTGCTCTTAGTGGCTTTTAAAAATCTGAAACCTACTACTAATAAGAAAATAGAACTAATAGAGAACCACAGTTTATAATTTGCTTTTTCTATTGTAAATGTTTTCGTAGTGTTGTTACATTCAAAGTAATAAGTGATGTTTGTTTCAGACACACTAATATGCATTTTTTCTGTTATAACTGGGATAGAAACATAACTGCAATTGGTATAATCAAACCAGAGAGTATACTCTCCTAAAGGAAGTTGCTTATTTTCGTAATCAGCTATCAAGATTGTAAAATCATAACTCTGATTTTTTGTACCAGGCGGGATTATGCCTTCCCCTGCAATCCATTCATAAAGAATTGTTGTCCCAACTTCAAGACTCTTATTTATTAGATTTGATTCTAAATGCGGATATGGGATGGGGGAACAAATAAATGTAAGATTAAATGTAGATTCTGTTGGGTTTTCTATTTGTAAGTCTACGTCAATGCTGAAAATAGTGTAATTCTCATTTTCATATATTCTCACGTAAGGAGGGTACTCCGCGTCAACAATTCTTACAACTAAATGCTCCTCCCCCGAACAAAGATTAATATGTCCTAGGAGGATTAGGGAAGAGAACAAAAAAGCAATAATTTTCCTCTTTAAACTTTGAAACATTAGTATTAATATTGATGAACTATTAATAAATCTTATTGAAAATAAGGAAGAATGGAAGAAAGCGTAGAATAATGCTTTCACAGACCTATCTACAAACACATCGTAACAAGGAGAAGCATTGATACTAAAATTAATATTTATCTTGAAATCTGGTGGGAGCAAATCTTGGGAGAATTAATCGTTTATTCTGGGATAAAAGTAGAGACACTGGAAGGTGTAATAGAGAAAGATGAGAAATATATCGAGGAACGTTTGAGGAAAGTCATAGATTACTTAATAGAGATCAATTCTCACAGTTCAGGAGGATATAGAAAGAAAGTAGAAAAGACGATGGAGAGGCTGAACAACAGCAAAGAAGAGGAGAAGACGGAGAACATCTTTGCTAATCTACTAATCGCTAAACTCTTGCTTTCCACAGGAAATTATGGGGAATTCATGCAGATAATGGAGATGTATCTGGGGAAGATAGAACAGATAGAGAACAGTTCGTTGAAAATCATGGCAGAAGCGTTTGCATATATCTACTCCTATCTTCAAGGAGTGAGTAACAAGGTAATGTTTCAGAAATTAACCTTATTGGAAAAGAGATGTGAAAAAGAAGGATTGGTCAAACTCTATGATGAAATTATTCTTTACAAACAGATAGTCAGCAGAGATACGGTGGAAAGAGAGAATAAGAAGAAGTTTCAGAAAGCTATCTACAGAGACTTGTTCAATGCCTACTCAGAGAAAGAAACAAAAAGGATGATGAAGAACAAATAAGATGGTTATTACTTATGACAATTGATAGCAACGATTTAATATATGGCTTTACTGAAAATTATCATTCTTTTCAGTTAGTGGGGGATAATACTAATACTACTTGGACTCATAGAATCCTTGACTACTTTGATAGATTAGGTAGGATGTTAGGTCATCTTGTGCAGTATGAACTAGAAAGATACGATCTTACTTGGTGGGATTATTCACTAGAACAAAAGAAAGATGAAATGATACTTCATGTGGAACACGAGAATGTAACAGATAAAGAGATAATAATTCAGGAGACATTAGAAAATAAACTCCTTAATTCCAAATCAAAGATAGTATTAGCAATAGTCTATCCAAAAAATGGTCAAGATTTTGAAGAGATAAGTTTGTGGATAGAAAAAAATGTTAAGAAAGGAATGAAAGCTCAAGAAGCAGTTATTATATTAGATGGGTGTTGCTTTTGAAAAGAGCCTTATAATTTCAGAATATACAATATTAAAAAGGAAGAATTGGAAACTCATAATTTCAAAAAGATATTTGCAAATGGTTTCTTCTGTGTAGAACCAAAGGAAGAGGAAAAAGAACATTAAATCAGACATTCAGGAGTGAGAATAAATGAAGAAAGGAACTACTTATTTTTTAATCATTTTAATCGGTGGGGCTTTAAGTTATGGTTGTTATACTTCTTTCGCACAATCAAAAGTATTGCTGACTTATGTCTCAGGAATTAGGGATTACCGATTAGATGGCTATACAATGGGGACAACAATCTCTCCAAATTTGGCAAATCCAGCAGCTTATAAGATAGTAGTTGAAATACGAAATGATCTTCCAGGTTCTTCATCAACAGCTAAACTAAAGATAACGGCATTAACTTCTACTTCTGGAGGAGAGGTGGTATGGGAGAAAATTTTCAGTATAGGGAAGCATAGTAAAGTGTGGTTTAAGGATGCCACTTATTTACTTATTCGGATTCATGAAGGAAATTATTTTGGAAGCATAATCAAAGTTCATGCTGTAACGATACTACCCATTCTCTTGAGTATAGCAGCAACAGTGATTTTTCCTATAATTACAATGATATTAAATAGAAGCACTAAAACTGTACCACGAGTTAAGGTGAAAAACCTAGCAGAACAAAAACGAGTGTGTCCTGTTTGTAGAAAAATCACTCCTCCAAAGGAATTATTTTGTCCAAAATGTGGGTTAAGATTAGATCAATACGGTAAACTAAGAAAATAGGAAATGATTTAAGAAAATATAGTAGAATTATGTTCAATATGGAATTAGGGATGAGACGAGGAGATTAATGAAGACCAAATGACAGCTAATCTTCTCCAAGGAGTTCCCTTTTTTCCTTTTTACTTTTACACTTATTTTTACACCAGCTACAAAAATTAATGATGGTATAAAGACCCAGAGGAAGAATAAGTGTGATACATAATTCACCAAAAAAGAACCAATCTAAAAAAATAATGCTGCAAGATGTCCCCATCAGGATTACAAAATTGAATGATGTAAATGTCATATGAAAAAGAAATATCAAGAAAATTGTCTGTTTATTATACTTATTTAACCAAACTCTGACAGATTGAATTGATTGGTATATCTTTTTGTTTTTAAAATACAGTGCAGAAAGACTATGTAATGTTGCTCTTAATTGACTTATAATTATAGGTACGCCAAAGATTATCTGTGATATGATAAATAGAACTATCAACCAAGGTCTAGAAACTGATTCTTTAACAAAATATATCTCATAAAGAAAGGATAAAGAGAACCAGCATACAATAATAATTATTATATTCAGTGAATAACCTTCTAAATTACTCTTTACGATTTTTGGTAGTTTCTCGCCAAAATAATTCAAATTAGCACTTACAACTATGTAGAATAGATAAGCACAGTCTAATCCAATTATTATAGTTGATACAGGTAAGAAGAAAAAAATATCTTTATCATATGTTAATGCTAGTATTGCTATCAAAAACGAATAAACCGTTATGATGGTTAAGAGCAGTTTACCTAAAGGTTTCTCATACATTGATTTATCTTCATTGTGAGTTTTACAATATTCCTCATCTATCGTGGTTTCTTCTTCTGGCATTGTATCTCCTCTTCCGTTAATAGATATGGTTTTTGTAATTTCAACTTACTTCTCTTTTGTTAGTATCTTTCTTCTTTCATCTTTCAGATAAATGGTTTTTCTTGCCAAACCATGCTTTTTTTGTTTCTCTGATAGTTGTACTACTAAATCTATTTTATCCTTAACATCTTTCTCATCAGGATATTCTTGATTTATTTTTTCTTGAATAGAAATTAGATCATAAGCTATACTCTCACCTTTACTAGTCAACATGATGTACCTTGGACCCTTTTCGTACATTTGGTAATCTTGAACTATCTTTATAGAAGAGAGTTTTCTAATTGCTGTTTCAACAGCAGATTGACCGCCATCGACAGATTGTTCTAGGAAACTTATCTGCATCGTTCCCCCATATTCTAGCAATTGGACAAGTATTTGTAGAGCTGATTTTTGTTCTAATATCGATATCTCTTTGAGACTGTCCTGATGCATAACTAGATTTAGCGAATTTTTCTTATAAATATTTAGTGATTCACTTGAATAAATTGCTTTTTTTGTGCTATATTTATAAACCAATTTAAAGAATAATATGTGAAGGGCTAATTGCTATTCGTAACTGATATTCAATAACTAGCTGAAATCGAGTAGAGGAATAATGCAAAAGGATGAAGAGATAGAAGAACAAACATCTTTACCAATAAAATATGAGAAAAATGTAGATAAGGAAGGATGTGTAACTATTCCTTATTGGATAAATATCTATCCTGGAAAGAAATATCTCTTCAACATTTATAACAAGAACTCTAGCATTTCATATTCAAATTTAGAAAAAGAAATTAGAACTAGAAGGGGTAATAAGGGAAAGTATTTTTTTGTAGGGACTAAATCAGAGATCTTTAAAGCAAGAGACACTCTTGAAATAACCATACTGGAACAAATTTACGATGATATTTCTGCAATTTATTCTTCTGAGATATTGGATGAAGAAAAAGATAAGTTCTTTCCTACAAGATTTTGTCGTATTATTTTCCTTTATTCATTTGAAAATCAGAAGATTGTACATTCCTATGAAGATAAAGACACATTATCACAAACATATCCTGATTTATTGAATTTTGAATATATTAAGGATAGTTTTCAGATTTTGGAAGAAAATGGCGGAGAACTTCCTAAAGATGATCATATTATTTATAATGCACAAAGATACGACCATCTAGCCGTTGTGAGGTTCCTTGGCACGAAGCGGGGAATTAGTAGGAGCGACATATTAGAATTGAAGAAACCAAAAGAAGAAATGAAAATACTGTACCAAACCTATGTTCCTTATTGTTTCTTAATAATAACAAAACCCCAGTATTTGGGGTATATTCTAGCACCGACCATTGTAAGAAATTTAGACTTCTTTCTTCGTGATTATGTTGGGGTTTCAGCATATACACAAGAAAAAATCAAAGAAATAACTAACAAGATTCAAACCCAAATTTCAGAGTTATTATTTATGTTTAGAACAGAATTTAAGAAAAAGAGCAATCTTTACAATATAAAATTTCAATATTCTATCCCATCAGAATATGTTGTTATAACCGAAACCATTCAAAAAATGTTGGTTTTCAATATTGAGAAAATTTCTGTTGACGAGTTGAAATCAGAAATTGCGAAAAAAAACAATGTTGATGATGAAATCATAATGGAGGCTATTGAGTGGCTAAAGAAGCATTTGGTTATAAAAATAAGATATGAGAAAGAAAAAAGAGTGATATATGTGAATTAATATGGCTACGAAAGAAGAACCCCTAACCATAACAGTTTTTTCCTATAGGGGTGGAACAGGAAAGTCCACACTAGCTGCCAATATGGGAATTCTATTTAGTAAAATGGGTTTAAAGACAATATTAGTTGACCTTGATTTATACTCTCCTCAATTATTATATATGTTTGATTTAGCGCCTAAGACATACCTTAATGATTATTACAGCAACAGATTACCTGAATTAAAAGCGAAGAGAGGAAGAAGTGCAGATTTGAATGAGATTATAATACAAAGTTCGTTTTCGAATTTGGATTTAATTCTCTCTGATCCTGAACTCTCTTTACAAGAAGACCTAATACTACACTCAACAAATATTGAGCATGATTTATTCCCTTTTATGTTAGATTTTAGTGCGAAATTAAAAACATCTTATGATATTATTATCTTTGATACTCCTGCTCAGCTCAATTACTACTCTCTCCATGCAATAATTCTTGCTGATTTAGTCATAGGTAGTATCACTCCAACAAAAGCAAATATTGAAGGGATAAAACGCATTGTCAAGATACTAAGGGGAAGAATCATGTCAAAGAGATTCGACCTCTTTGTGTCAATGGTTACTCCTAGATACACGATTGATAGAGAGAAGATGTTGGACAAATTGAAAAGTAATTTTATTGAATTGGGCATAGAAAGGTGTATTTTTCTTGATTATTCGATCGAGATATCTTATAGAGATCAAGTGTTTAATGATTTGTTTTTCAAAGAGAAGGACCCAGAGTATTCAATTCTTATGGAATATATTACAAATATTTTAGGACGGTATGAAATTGAATAATACTATATTGATTCATAGAAAACAAAAAAGTGGTAGTTGGCTATATTATAACATTATTACACAGATGCTAATAGAAACTGACAGTGATCCAGAAAGTTTAACCAATTACTTAACACAAGAACAGAAGGAAGAACTATTTTTCGCAAAAAAAGAAGAAGAACTATATGAATTCAATAAAAAACTTAGTGATAGGATTTTATCAGAATTGAACAAATCAATTGATCTATACACGTTATTTAATGGTGAAGAAATTGTTTACTTAACATTGTGGTATGATTGTAACTTTAAGTGCCCATATTGCTATCAACAATATGAATCATTTCAAAAAACCGGTGATGATCAAGATTGCTTAGATGTAGAAAAATCATTATCAGTTATAGAAAAAAAATCAAGCAATGGAAATAATCCTCCCAGACAAATTCACCTGTATGGAGGAGAACCTTTACTGAATAATAAACACGCTTTTGAAACTATTGAAAGAATTCTAAAGCGAGTTCATGAGATGATGCCCAATATTGAACTGATGGTGACAACAAATGGTTACAATTTAAACCGTTATTTAGCTCTCTTTTCATCATTTCCATCATTTAAATGGCGCTTCAGCGTAACTATAGGTGTATCAGAGGAACAACACCGTAGAACTAGAATATTAAGAGAAGATCCCTCTAGCTCAACACTTGGAACCATTCTAGATAATATATTACTTATAAGCAGTAATTTAGAAGATGCTCACTTTAAAATTCGATTCAATTGCAAGGAAGATGAAGAGGATTTCAGTTTTCTAATAGATATTGTTCAAGAAATTGAAGAAAAAGGGGTAACAATTGATGTAATTGAACTTAGAACAATCATTCCAGCATTGAGAAAACCTACTATTTATTCACATAAATTGTTGGATTCTATTAAAAGAATAACTAATGAGTTTGGTTTTTCTTCAAAAGTGAAATTCTCACTCCCATATCATCTTAAACCACTTTTATCAT